>JAPOVP010000028.1 GCA_026708085.1 Caldilineaceae bacterium | reverse complement strand
CTGCCCCTACCGGAGGTTGAGGGGAAGATGGAGTAGACGACGCGTATGGGAGTGCTAGGGCAGGCACAAGGCCTGCCCCTACCGGAGGTTGAGGGGAAGACGGAGTAGATGACGCGTATGGGAGTAGAAGGGCAGGCACAAGGCCTGCCCCTACCGGAGGTTGAGGGGAAGATGGAGTAGACGACGCGTATGGGAGTGCTAGGGCAGGCACAAGGCCTGCCCCTACCGGAGGTTGAGGGGAAGACGGAGTAGATGACGCGTATGGGAGTAGAAGGGCAGGCACAAGGCCTGCCCCTACCGGAGGTTGAGGGGAAGATGGAGTAGACGACGCGTATGGGAGTGCTAGGGCAGGCACAAGGCCTGCCCCTACCGGAGGTTGAGGGGAGGACGGAGATGAGGACGCTCAGGTTGTAGGAGGGCGGGCTGAAGGTCTGCCTCTACGGGGATTTGATGGGACTGGCGGGACGTGGTCTGGCGAAACTCTTTCGACTGGGCACCTGTTACGAATATAGACACCAGGTCGGCGAGGCATGTTGTAGGAGAGGGGGCGTTGCGGGGGCGGAGCCCCCGCACAAGGGAGGGCCGAATAGGCCCGACCGCCCAACTGCAGTAGTCAGTGGCCAGTAGTCAGTGGTCAGAGAGGGCACTGCCACTGGATCAGAGTTGAACGTGGACTGGCCGTGGTTTGTCTGCAGGTAGAGGTATTCGACGATTCGCCCCCATTTGGGGACGCATCCTGCCCACGACGGAAGGCGGCCCGAAAAATGGGCCTGCCTGTGATATACTGAGAGACCGACTCGGTGGGAAATTGTGACAGGGAGGTTCAACTGAACAGTAACGAACTGGCGCGGAAGATCGTGGAGATTATTGAAGAGAAGCAGGCGGCGGACATTGTCCTACTTGACGTAAGTGAACAGACCAGCATTGCAACTTATTTTGTGCTGGGCAGCGTGGACAATGTACGACAGGCCAATGCGATACGGGATGATCTTTGGGAGCAACTTCGGATTGAGCAGAAGATGCGGCCTCTGAACGTCCACGACCTGCGGCAGGAAGGCGGTGGGTGGCTCCTGGCCGATTACGGCGATGTCATTCTGCATCTGTTCACGGAGGAGACGCGGCGCCGATACGACCTGGAAGGACTATGGAGCGACGCCCACGTCGTGATGAAGATACTGTAGGGGGAGCAGATTGGGGCACAGGTGCGGCCGGCGGGTTCAGGCAGCGACGTTTGACCGGTAGAGTGCGACGGCGGCCTCTGTGTCCATGTGTTCAGTGGCGTCGAACAGATCGGTGGTCTCGCCTTCGCCTTCGTGGACGTCAGGATTCTCTTTTGCCCGATAGGCGTCGTCCTGTGCGATCGCAGCGGCCAGCATCGTCTTGACGATCCGGGGCGGCGTGGAGATGATATCGGCCCCGACCAGGCTGCCGAAAAAGTTGGCGATTTCGAACATGGCCTCGAAGGGTCCGGCGGAGAGATGGACCCCGTTGTTGGCGATTGTCACTTCTTCGAATCCGTAGCGGGCCGGGTCGGCGTGAAGCTGGCCGCGGATAGAGCCGGCTACGGCGCGTTCGGGGAAGGTGTCTCCGATCATTCCGTCGCGGAGCTCGGCCCATCCCGTGTCGGAGTGGAGAAGCATGAGGGCGATGCGATGGGCGGGCTCGGTGAAGTGGGCCAGCTGGGCGGGGTGGAAGCCATTGACGAGGATGAATTTCTCGCCGGTCTCCTCGTAGGCCTGGACGTAGAAGCCGGAGCGAACCTTGTGCGCTTTTTTGGTGAACCAGAGGTCGTCCAAAGTGGCCGGCGTGAAGGCGGGATGGCTGTTGAGGAATTCGTGGCCGCCGAACAGAGGGTAGTCGGATGAGGAGACGGCGAGGGCGTCGTAGACGGTGCTGCGATCGGAGGCGTCCAGGCCGGATGACGCGGACTTTGAGAGCACGTTGATGGCGCCGTAGTGGCGGTCCATGCTTTCTTTCCGTTCGAGGGCCGGGCCGCCTACCAGGACAATGCCTTCTACGGAGGCGTCAAACTCCGCGAGCTTGGCCCAGATCAGGTCAATCGCGTTGACGAGACAGCTTCGGTTCTCAACTGCCAAGATCTCCGGTTTTATGAACATGAGCAGTTCATTCTGCCGCTGCGTTTGCCCGATGGCGGGGGGTTGAATGACTGCAATTTCCTCATCACTCTGCAGTGAATCAAGCAGCGCCTGTTTCAACTGTTGCTGACTCTGCACACATCGCTCCTTTAGTGCGCCGGGGATTACGGAGAATGGGCCTGGAAGCGCATTTGTCGCGCCCGTTACCGGACTGAATAGCCGCGGCGGTCCCGGCGGTTCCGCCTTCGCAGCAGACTACCGCAGACCCATCGTTTTGACAAAAAATGTAATGTTGTGACGGGTCCACCGGGGCCGGATCGCGGCGCGTGGCAGGTCCAGTCAGTAGGCTCTCCTTGCGGCGTCAAGCATGGCGGCGTCTTCGGGTGAGACGGAGATGTCGGTAGGGACGGGAAAGGCATTTTTGTAGGCAAAGCGTGTAACGGCGTATTCGCCATCGGGGTCCATAGCTTCGAGGGGCGCCCTGGCCAACGCCTTGTCGTCTTCATCGCCGATGCGGGCTGACACGACCCAGCCAAGAAGGAGGTTGGAATTGAGGGAGACCAGGAGGCGGGCGAGGTGGAGGGCCTCCTCTGTGCGACCATCGTGCCAGGCGGCTTCAAGCAGACCGCTCTGGTAGTCGAGCCGGCCCGGTTCCTCGTCAGTCAGTTCTTCGTAGATGCGAATGGCCCTGTCCCAGCGTCCGCCCATCCGGTACAGGGTCGCGAGCGCGGGCCGGGTGAGCATGAGAGGGCGCTTTTGACGCAGGAGCGTGCGAGAGAGCCCCTGGCGGATCGGGCGGTTGTAGGGCGCGTTTTCGAGGGCCAGGGTCCAGAAGGCTTGGGCTTTGGTCAGGTTGCCGACGGCTTCGGCGTCTCTTGCGAGCACGGCCCAGGCCAGTTCGCTGCCGGGATCGGCGCTCAGCAGACGCAATGCCCAGTCCTGGCCATCGTTCCAGCGGCGCATCAGCCAGATGACCTGAAGAAAGCGGAAGTAGGTGGGCAGGTGGCGGGGCAGGCTCTTGAGGATTACGCGAATCAGGGGGACGGCCTCATCGGGGCGGTCGGCCGCCAGGCAGCGGTCGATAACGTCGTTCCAGTGGGAGAGTTGCGTGCTAATGGCGGGAGTGCGGCCGAATCTTGGTGAGGTCATTCGAGCCGATGCGCCTGGTCCTTCTGCAGGAGTTCGATCATCACGCCATGCGCGGCCTGGGGATGGAGGAAGGCGACGAGGCCATGGATGCCCTGGCGAGGCGTCTCGTCGATCAGGCGGACGCCTCGGGCGCGGAGCTCGTTCAGAGCTTGTGCTATGTCGGGGACGGCGAAGCAGACGTGGTGGCTGCCTTCGCCGCGGCGTGCCAGGAAGCGGGCGGTGCCGCTTTCGTTGTCGGTCGGGGAGAGCAGTTCGACGGTGCTGTGGCCGGCGTCAAGGAATGCGATCTCGACGCCGTGGTCGGGCGCGTGGTGGCGTTCGAGGAGACGGAAGCCGAGGATGCCGCAGTAGGTGGCGAGGGCTTCGTCGAGGTCATGGACGACGATGCCGACGTGGTCGATGTGGGCGTTGGAGAGTTGTACTGTTTCTGAAATACTCACCTTCCCACCCTACCGTAAATCTGTTGAAGGCTGGCCAGAGCTGGCCGTTGGGACTGCTTCCAAACGGTCTAGCCAGCATCCAAAGTGTGGGCATTCTCTCCTGATGGCTTCAAGACCTATTTCTAAAACGGCAAGTGCACCTAACAGCGGCTTTGTGTAGCCTGGAACAAGCATTTCAACGCGCTTAGACGGGGCGGTTAGGGGCGAGTCGTCGATCTCTTCCGGACTGGCAAAGGCATTTCGGATGGCCTGAAACTGGTTGGCCAGGGTCGGTCTTTCTACGCCGCGACTAAACGCAGCGCAGTCGCTAAAGAGCATCGCCTCAAACTCGTGCATCATTACGTATGGGATGAATCTACTGGGGTTAAAGTTTTTCCCCATATCCAAGCAGACATCTGCCAAGAGATCTTTTTCGACGGTCCGAGCCTTTTCCGGATACTGTGCTTTGCTGGCATTCATCCTTCCAGGACATGAGCCAGACCCGCTCTGGGGGAGACCATAGAAGTCAACCATTGTGCTGACGATGCGTCCAGCATCTTGCTTCAGAATCCTCAATATATCCCTTTTGGCACTCGGCCATGGCCTCATTCCGCCGGTTGGTCGGGGAACGACCTCATTGTATCCATAGGAGTATAGATGGGGAGCAAGAACCTCCTTTACAAAACTCTCTTCGGTTTGGCCCTCAACATAGAGGAATAGCCTTGCCATCTCCGCAGTCCTCAAATCATTCCCGATTGGGGCGTCCGCCGAATTCATTCATTTCCCACAACTGTCCCAGACTGTATTCTTCCAACCAAACTCTCAAGCTCTCAGCGTCAAGCCGAGTGAACACAGTCTTTCCTCGAAGACGGTCTGTCACGAGCACGTCTTCTGGTTCAAAAAAATTGAGAAGGATAGGTGATTGTGTTGCCAGGATGACTTGCGACTTTACGGAGGCAAGTTTAACTAGCGAGGCCAGCAGGGTAATTGCATAGGGGTGTAATCCTAATTCCGGCTCATCTAACAGGATTACCGAAGGGCGCAATTCCTCTGGTTGCAGCATCAGAGTCGCAAGAGCGATGAAGCGTAAGGTTCCGTCGGAAAAAGAAGAAACGTCAAAGTAGGCGTCGGTTCCTTTATGCCGCCATTCGAGGCGAATCCTGTCTTCGTTAAGAGCCGAAGGTTCAAGCAGAAAATCATCGAAAAACGGCGCGACTAGCCGAACGGTACGCCGGATAAGGCGGTAGTTTTCTTCATACCTTTGGCGCATGAGATGTAAGAATGAGGCCAAATTTGAGCCATCCATTCTTAAGAATCGATTGTCATTTACATCCGCTGTCTTGCGCAAAGGCGAAGCTGAACTCGTGTCATGAAAGTGATACAGGCGCCAACTATTCAGATGGTTCTGAACATGCCATTTGACTCCTTCACTGGCCGGCCTACTTATTCCTGCCTCTCCGCCCCGACCTATAAGACTTTCGAAGTAGGGGTGAGGACGGTCCCCCTTTTCCCAGAAGGAAATAGTTTCTCGACTTGGATGAAGTTCGTCAGTTTCGGTCGACTGCAGATGTACTTCATATTGATTTATCTGGCTGTCAAATGACAGGTGAATTCTCAGGCTCTCGGTTGTCCTCCAACCGAAGTGCATAATTCTGTCAGCACCTCCCGCGCGAGTCACGTATAGTTGTAGGCGCCCCAATCGGAGGGCGTTCAGGAGCGAGAAAACTCCAATGAAGTTCGATTTCCCCGACCCATTTGGCCCGATCAAGACGTTTATCCGGCGAAGCTCTAACTTCCGAATCGATGAGATGCTCTTGAATCCCTCCACTGTGATGTAGTCGAGCACGATTTACTCCTCATCCTCATAAAGACGCCAGCCGGGCAGTTCCACGTCTTGTCCGGAGATGTCGCTGAGCGGCAGCTTCAGGAATTTGCCTTGGGCGCGCATTGCGATGGTGCCGTCGGGGAGATAGATTTCGCCGCTGCCGGTGAACATACGGCGATTCTGGGTCAGGACGCGGCCGCGGGCGCTGACTTCGGTTTCGAGCGGGACGGGATGCAGGAAGCGTGTGGTCAGCTCGGCGGTGATGCCCCAGCGTTCCACGTCTACGCCGGAGCCGCAGTTGATGGCACGGGCGATGGTCTCGTCGAGGACGCGGGTGAGGACGCCGCCATGCATGCGGCCGGGATAGCCCTGGTGGCAGGGCCGGCCGGCGAAGCGGGCGAGGAGTTCGGCGGCGCCGTCGTCGGAGACTGTCTCGTAGAAGCGCACTTTCACGCCGGCCACGTTTTTCAGGCCGCAGACAAAGCAGTAGGCGCTGTTCGGCTGCTTCTGCATCACACCCAACTGGAAGGCTGAAACTCACCGAATGCCGTCCTGAGGGCGTCGCAGATTTCGCCAGTGGTGACGTCGCTTTCAACCGCTTCGATGAATAGCGGCATCAGCGGGGCGCCTTCCGTGCGTGCGGCCTCCTCGATGCGTCGGAGGATGGCGGAGGCCTTGCTCTGATCGCGGTTGGCGCGCAGCGCGGCCAGGGCTGCTATCTGCTCATTCTGCACGACCTCGTCGACATGCAGTGTCTCTTCGGGTAAAGTTGCTCCGCCCAGGTAGCTGTTGACGCCGACGACGGTCTGGTCCCCGCTTTCGACGGCGCGCAGGGAGGCGTAGGCCGACTCCTGGATTTCGCGTTGAATGAAGCCATCGGCAACGGCCTGCATGGCACCGCCCATTTCGTCGATGCGTTCGATGTAGTCGCAGGCCTGGCGTTCGATTTCGTCGGTCAGCCATTCTATGTAGTAGCTGCCGCCGAGCGGGTCGACGACATCGCCCACGCCGCTCTCGCCGGCTAGAATCTGTTGCGTACGGAGGGCGATTTCGACGGCTTTTTCGGTGGGTAAGGCGAGAGCCTCGTCCTTGGAGTTGGTGTGCAGGCTCTGGGTGCCGCCCAGTATTGCGGCGAGGGCCTGGACGGTTACGCGAACTATGTTGTTGTCCGGCTGTTGGGTGGTGAGGGTACTGCCGCCGGTCTGGGTGTGAAAGCGAAGCCGCCAGCTCTTGGGGTCTCTCGCGCCGAACCGCTGGCGCATGAGCTTTGCCCAGAGGCGGCGGGCGGCACGGAACTTGGCCACCTCCTCCAGAAAGTCGTTGTGGGCGTTGAAGAAGAAGCTGATCTGGGAGGCGAAGCGGTCGACATCAAGCCCGACGTTGATCGCCTGTTGAACGTATTCGACAGCGTTGGCGATTGTGAAGGCGACTTCCTGGACGGCGCTGCTGCCGGCTTCGCGGATGTGATATCCGCTGACCGATATGGTGTTCCATCTGGGCAGATGCCGGGCGCAGTAGAGAAAGAGGTCGGTCATCAGACGCATGGAGGGGGCGGGCGGGAAGATGTAGGTACCGCGGGCGATGTACTCCTTGAGGATGTCGTTCTGTACTGTGCCCCGCAGTTTTTGCGGGGGTACGCCCTGCTCGCGGGCGACGGCAATAACCATTGCCAAGAGGATCGCAGCCGGCGCGTTGATCGTCATGCTGACGCTGACTTCATCCAGGGGGATGCCACGGAGAAGCGTGCGCATGTCCTGCAGGCTGCTGATGGAGACGCCTACTTTGCCCACTTCGCCCTGGGCGAGGTCGTGGTCGGCGTCGTAGCCGATTTGGGTGGGGAGGTCGAAGGCGACTGAAAGTCCAGTCTGTCCCTGTTCGATCAGGTAGTGGTAACGCCGGTTGCTCTCGGCAGCCGAGCCGAAACCGGCGTACTGCCGCATTGTCCAAAGGCGGCCTCGGTACATATTGGGCTGTACGCCGCGGGTAAAGGGGAATTCGCCGGGGAAGCCGAGTTTTCGCTGATATTCGGCGGCGCTTGCGCCGTCTGAGGACGTGCCGGAGGGTGTATAGAGAGGTTGGATGACGATGGAGGGGCTGCTGGTCGTGAACTTCTCCTTGCGCTCGGGGAAACGACTGACCACAGGGGCGAGCGTGTTCTGCTGCCAGGCCTGTTTCAGGGCTGACAGTTTGCCAGGGTTAGCGTGCTGGTGCGAGCCATCGGCCTGCGGCTTGCCATTTGGTTCATCCATTTGGTTACACTCGGTTGGCGTGCCTTGAAACCTGAAGGGTCTACATTTCCAGCCTTCCGGCCAGGGCGTTGCTGAGGGTCATTTCATCGGCGTACTCAAGGTCGCCGCCGGTTGGCAGGCCGCGGGCCAAGCGGGTGACGCGCACGCCCAGGGGCTTGATGAGCCTGGCAATGTACATTGCGGTTGCCTCCCCTTCGAGATTCGGATTGGTGGCCACCAGCAACTCGCGGGTTTCAATGTCATCAGGTTGTGCGCCGGGATGGCCGGGCTGCAGCCGGTTGAGCAGTTCGCGAAGCTTCAGGTCGTCCGGCCCGATTCCTTCCACGGGCGAAATTGCGCCGTGGAGTACGTGGTAGAGACCCTGAAACGATCCGGTACGCTCTATGGCCTGGACGTCGAGGGGCTCTTCGACGACACAGATTATCGACTTGTCGCGCTGGTCGTTGTCACAGATTGCGCAGGGGTCCTTGTCGGCGATGTTGTAGCAGAGGCCGCAGAATAGCGTTTCGGCCTTAAGCTCCTGCAGGGCGGACGCCAGAGAGAGTGCGATCTCCTCGTCGCTGCGCAGAAGGAAGTAGGCGAGGCGGGAGGCGGATTTGGGGCCGATGCCGGGCAGACGGCTGAAGGCGTCGATGAGGTTGGAAACAGGTTGCGCGAGCGGCGCCATTGCGCGTTCCCAGGATGCTAGCTGATTCAGAATCCGAGGCCGGGGAGGCTCAGGCCGTCGGCGAATCCTCCCATGCGCTCTTCGGTGAGGGACTTCACCTTTTCGGAGGCGTCGCCGATAGCTGCGAGAAGCAGGTCTTCCAGCATTTCCACGTCATCGGGGTCGACCACTTCGGGTTTGATTCGCAAAGCCTGTACGGCCTGATGGCCGTCCATATCGACTTCGACCATTCCACCGCCGGCACTGCCGGTAACGATCTCTTCGGCCAGCTCCTCCTGGGCCTTTTCCATGTCACCCTGCATTTTGCGCACACGCGCTGCAAGGTCGCCGCCCATGCCGCCGCCGAGGGAGCCGCCGGCAGGCATACCGGGGGCTCCGCCTCCGAATGGATTGTTGCCGCTTCTCGTTCTGCGATTCCTCTTCTTCTTTGCCATTGCGTCTACTCCATTCGCAAGATGTAATGTGCTGACCTAGGGTTGGTCCTCTGCCTGGCGGCCGTCGCTTACTTTGGCACCCAGTTCGGAAACGGCGAACTCCAGCAGAGGATCAGGCCCGTTTGACTCTACTTCCTCGACGGCGTGCCCTGCAGCAGAGGGGATTGTGGCCTTTTCGCCGCTCTGACAGATGAGCGTAACCTGCTGGCCGAGTATTTCTGCCAAAATACCGGAAATGGCATCCTTGGTTCGGGCCTCTGAGATCACACCTTGGGTAAAGGAGTTGTTTCCAAAGGCGATTGCCACAGCATCGCCACCGATTGCAAGATCGCGAATGGAGCGCAGTGAGGCCTGTTCCTTGGGCCCGCACCGTTCGCGGACGGTAGCCATGAATTCGTCCCAGCGGCCACGAAGCCGTTGAACGGCCTCGGCGTCCAAATGCGTAGCGGACGACTGTTCAGCAACAGGGCTCCTGGTGGGGCGCGTGGCAGGCGAAGTCGTTCCTTTGGCCGCAGGCGGCGGAGTCGGGGATACTGGCTGAGCCGCTGCCTGGGCGGGCGCTGCCGCAATAGGCTGCTGCTGGACGCCTTCGATGAGTTCGACCAACGCCAGCTCGAGGGGAAGCTGGGGCTGGAAACCTCCTTTCAACTCACCCATAGCCTGGCTGAATCTCTTGATGGCCCCGAGCGTATCGGAGTTCTCTAACTCCTGCGCCTGCTTCTGCATGGTGCGGATAGTATCAGGAGCACAGTCTTCCAGCAGGGCGCCGTCGCCGACCATCTGAATGAGCATCACGCCACGCAAGTGTTCGATGACCTGGGCCACGAATTCATTGAGGCTTCCTCCCTGGAGGAGCAGGTCGCGGATCAGTGCCAGGCCGGCCGAAACGTTTCTGGCGGCCAGTGCGTCCACAAAGGCGGCCACGGTTTCACTGGCGGCGCTGCCGAGGACCTGTTGTACATGTTCCAAGGAGATTGCCAGGCTGTCATCAGGGGAGGCGGCTGCGCCATAGCTGGTCATCTGATCGAGCAGACTGACGGCGTCGCGCATGCAGCCCTGCGCGCTGCGGGCGATGGCGAAGATTGCCGCCTCCTGGACTTCGCAACCTTCTTCAGCGGCGATATGCGTGAGGTGGGCCGCGATTTCGGCAATGGGAATGCGGCGAAAATCGAAGCGCTGGCAACGGCTGAGAACGGTTGCGGGAATGCGATGGGGTTCGGTCGTCGCAAGTACGAAACGGGCGTAGGGCGGAGGCTCCTCCAGCGTTTTGAGCAGTGCGTTGAATGCGCTGACGCTGAGCATATGGACTTCGTCGATGATGTAGATTTTGAAGCGGGACTCGCTGGGTTGAAAGCCGACCTTTTCGCGCAGTTCGCGGACGTCGTCGACACTGTTGTTGCTGGCAGCGTCGATTTCGATGAGGTCCAGCATGCGGCCCTGGTTGATGGCGGAACAGTGGTCGCAGCGGTTGCAGGGACGATTCTCTTCGTCTGTGCAGTTGAGGGCTTTGGCGAGGATTCTGGCGGTGGAGGTTTTGCCGGTGCCGCGCGGGCCGGCGAACAGGTAGGCGTGTGCCACCCGTCCTTCGCGCAGTGCGTTAAGGAGTGTGGTCGTGACGTGTTCCTGTCCTATGACCTGGTCGAAAGTCTGGCTGCGCCACTTGCGGTACAGCGCCTGTGCCATCTGTCTCGCTCCTATAGGGCGACGAAGCTGAGAAAGTTTCGCGCCCCCCAAAAACCCTTTTCGACATGCCAAATCAGTCTACCATCGGGCAAGACCTGAAGCAAACGGTTAGGCGTTTTTCCGGGTGCATTCCATTTTAGGCGAGAAAGGTGTGGTGAGGGATTCTTGCCGACGGTGGCTCAATTGCTTGCCGTCCGCTGAATTGGGGCACGAGGGCAGGCACTAGGCCTGCCCCTACAGGGCTGTAGGGGGTCGCGAGGGCAGGCGGAATGGCTGCCCCTATAGTGGCCGAGGCGGGCGGCTTCGCGGCACGACGCGGGTGCCCGACTGGTGGCATAGACACGAGATCGAGATACGGCGGCAAGTTGGATTAGCTGGAGGGGGGGCGTTGCGGGGAGTTCCCCCCGCACAAGGGAGGGCCGAAGGCCCGACCGCCCAACTGCAGTGGTTAGTAGATCGTGGTCAGAGGTCAGTTACTGCGCTTCCCCTGCCTCAGAGTTGACCGCGGGCTGAAAATGACTTAGTCGTTACTTATGGCATGCGAGAGTTCGCCCTGATATTGGGATGCGCCCGTTTATGCACGTGGTATAATTTTACTATGAGCAATAAAGTTATTCATTCGCTTCGGGACAGGCGCCTCGTGGAAGAGGCCGTCGCCGGACTGGCCGATACGACTTCTGAGGCGGAACTGACACGGGAAGTGCAGCGGATCGCAGACGGTTATGCGCCTGAGCTGGTACTCGCGGCTATTCGCAGACATTTAGGCACCGGCAGCAGCCAGTTGAGGGGTGGCCTGGGCCGATTGTCAGCATTGATGGCTGGACCGGAGACCGCTGCGATACTGCGGAAGGAGGCCGGTCGACGCGAGAATTCCACTCAGATTCGAATGAACGCAGCAATGATTCTGGAGAAGTTCCTGCAGGTCGAGGTATCGGCGGGCCTGATGGGCGATTTGAGGGACCCGAATCTGATTGTAATGCAGAGCCTGCAGGAGGCGGTGGAGGAGGCACGGTCCAACAGGCAGGTGCTGCTGGAATATGTGCGGCAGATGCGCCAGGAGAGTGAGGATGTTGCCTACCTGGTACTGGAACTGACCGGCCAACTGGCTGAGGAGGATCAGCCAGAGCTGCTGCGGCTGATTGCCTACGATTCCCGGAAAGGTGTCGCGGAAACCGCTTTGGACCGTCTTAGCCCGCTGCGCGGGCCGGCAGTCGGGAGACAGAGCGCGCTGGCTCTGCATACGCTTCAAGCCACCCTACGTCCAGACCTGGCGCAGGCTGCGGGACGAAGCTTACGCAAGCTGCAACTTGCCGGCGTCACGTGGGAACTGAAGCGGTCAGACGGCTGGTGGGCGCTGCTTTCGCCCAGCGACTTGCAGGGGACACAGCATCTTTGGTTCCTGGAAAACGGAACCGATGATGAAGGTCGACTGGTCGGGCTACGCATCAATGGAATGAGAGGCGTGCTCGGCGCATTTGGAAGCGAAAGAGTAGACCGGCGGCATCTTCCGTCCAGGCGGAAAGTAGGCGAGTCACTGTCAATCTCCACTTCGCCTGGAGAAAGCACCGTTTTCGTTACCGTTCCCTACAGCTATGCACGGCATTGCCTGCAGCGGGCTCTAGAGAGCCACTGGGAAGGGCAGACTGAGCGCGCATTGCCGGAAGAGTTCACTCTATTTTGCCCATTCGTGTTTCAGTGCGATGCGGGCCAGATATCCGAAGAGCTTTCGTCGCTGCTTGCGTCAGGGCCGGGCCTGTGGGAAGAGGGACGGGAAGCGCTTTCGAGAGTTACTGCAGAATTGCTGGAACACCCGGCAATGGCAGGATGGATTCTGCAGATAGGGAAGTCGCAGGAGGATACGGGAGAGAAGCAGAGGAAGGCACCGGGTCGCGAGATGGCTGGTGCCGGTTTGCAGAGTGTGGCCGGTCTGCCGCCGGAGGAGTTGGGCAGGCTGGCGGCTTCGGTTGTGTCGAAGGAGGTTCCGAGAGAGCTGGCCGGGCAGATGCGCCAGGGGTTACTGGCCCAAGCAGCGTTGCTGCATTTTGCCGGCGACCAGAAATGGGCGCGCCACTCAGTATACGTTGCCGAAAGCTTGCTCAATGAGGAATTGCACAGCCATCCACTGCTTTTGCAGATGATTGGGCTCGGTATTCTTCATCCTCTGCGAAAGGGGAGCGCGCCTTCAGGATTAAAGCGAGAAAAGCCGTAAGGCGGGTCATTCTCAAGTCCGGATAGATTTAAGACAGTAGGTCGCTATGGGGAATTTCGCAAATAGCGTCTCACGCTAAATACAGATTTTGCACAACAGCGAAAAATGTGTATCTTATAAGACGTAGAGAGTTGCACATTGCGGCGTGTGCAGTACATGTCTACTTTTGCCAGGTTTGGTTGTATAATTTACACGAGGGAAGATATCCGTCCCCATATTTTTGCTGGGTAAAGAGTTGGCTTTGACTGAGGAGGCAGAATCTCTGGGCATTTGAGCTTTTTTGCGTAATCCCAGAGAGGAAAGCAATTATAGGCAGCGTAAGGTACTTGCGAAAAGTACAACTTGAAGCCCCGCAGCGTAGTTGACTTTTGGCCTGCCTGGTGTGAACAGAACAGCAATGAAGCTGGCACTTACAAATCCATCGGGAACTACAGCCAAACAAACAACGCCAGTTTGGGGTTGCGTGCGTTGCGTCTCCCTTTACTCCCCACCGGAAAATAGCAAGAATATTCTTGCGTCCCGGGCACCCGGAAGAGACAATCGATCGCAGTCAGCGCTCATGCGGAAACCGGCGTGTGCTGTTCCGCCGTTCTTCCACAGACGCTCTGCCGAAACTGCCGCGATCCGCTCCACTTTGGAGCGGAGAAGGGGATTCTTTCCTATGGGGAGGATCAAGTTCGGTATTCTTGTTATTGAATGTGGCTTGACGCGAAAAGCGCAAGTGATCCGGCAAGACTAAAGGGTGAAAGAAAGAGGTTGCTGCAACTTGGCCAGAGGACGATTGGCTACATGCTCGAGTTTTTGCGCTAGATGGAGTGCATCCTTAATTGTTTTTGGAGCTGGTAAGGCCAAGGTTAGCAAGAATAGATCTTGCAATCTTACCTGAGATTCGTTTGAATTGACCTTCGCATTCCGTAAGACGTGCGAGGGGTGTTTGCTGCCAGACGTACTGCAGGTCTGAAAGTGTGGCCTGTCATTCTTTGAGAATCCGTCTGGTATTTCCAAAGGAGAACCGTGGGTGACGGTTGTTGAGAGGGCCTTCTTAAGCAAAATAGGCGATTTACCCAGCACGTTTGTGTTCCGCGGGCAGGCGGACAGCAGATGGAAGCTACAATCTGCAGCTACGCGTCGATTGATCGACTTTTTCGATGGTGATGAGAGCATAATTGAGAAGGCGATCTTCTCCGATATGCACTGGGTCTATCATCGATCCGTATTGCTGGAACCTGCGAGAAGCAATGGCTTTGGAAACGCAAATGGCCAAATGATTCCTGACATTCAGCTTCTGGCCAGATTGCACGGCTTCGGTGCTGCCACGGGTTTCCTCGACTTCTCCCTGGATCCTTTGGCGGCATTGGGGTATGCATGTCAAGGGGATGAATGTGACGGAAGCGTGTTTGTCCTGGACCTGGCCAGTGATTTTGGTTTTCGGCAGATTTCAGTTGTTGAGGCAGAACAAAGTGTTGAAGAGATTTTCAGATGGACTGACATGCGAAGCGAGAACCTCTATTTTGAGATACCAACACAAGGGAAGAACGCCACGGGTGACCCGGTAAGTGACGGAATTAGCATTCAAGCGTGGCCATCGCTTCCTGCAGGCGCCGTCCGCAAAGTTGTCATTGCAGCATCTGACAAGCCAAAGATCCGACAGGAACTTGAAGAAAGGTATGGTTATCGCAAACCTGCGCTCTTCGCCGATTTGCAGCGGTTCTCTGTTGTGAATAGCCCAAGACTACCCTTACCGAAAATAGAAGATCCTGAATTCAGTCTGCTATTAGGCAACCAGTCCTATCTCCAGGGTGATTTTCCTGGTGCGATAACTCATTACGGCAAGAGTATTGAGCTTGCTCCGGATACTGAAATTGGGTACTTTTATTATGTTCGAGGTAATGCCAAAGCAGAACATGGGGACTTTCAAGGTGCTCTTTGGGATTACAGTTCAGGCATTCGTTGTGAAGAAGAGCTGGCAAGGGATCGAGAAAGAAACCCTGAAGGTATTTCCAACGGATTCCGTCTCTGGCGACTCTACTTCAACCGCGCCAACGTAAAGGCTGAATTAAAAGACCTCAGTGGCGCGCTGGATGACTACGAAGAAGCAAGTCGTATAAGCATCCAAGATGGTGAACGGGAGTTTTCGTACTTCACAAATAAAGGAAATGTTAATTTCTTACTGAACAGATACGGCGACGCCATCCGCGATTATGAACAAGCGATTGAGGTAGGTGACCCCTGCGCGCGGTTCAGCAAAGGAAACATGCTTGTGATCCTAGGCCGCTTTGACGAAGCCCTTCAGTGTTATGATGGAGCGATCCAGGAGGGGGATGACAGATCTGGCGTAGTTTGTAATCGAAACGGGGTAGCGGCGATTCTGAACAGGATTGGTGGGGACGGCTACGTAGTCAGCTCTCCGCGGTACAAAGACACTACACAAAGACTGATAGTTGAAGTATCCTTAAGAGCCGACGCTGACAACAGGTTTACGGAGTTCTTCAACTTTCATGGCATGCAAGGAAACATAGGCAACACAGGCGGCCAGCATCTGCCGGGAGGCAAGGGCTACCATGGCCGGCCTGGATTCGTTGTCGTGGTAAAGGGAGAGGAGTGGTAATCAAGTATGCGAATGCAAGCGATTCCGGTCTCCCGTCATCGTTTCATGTCATGAGCTGCTGAACCGGGAGAGGAATGCAAATGAGAACCAGGGCTTGAAGAAACGCGCTGGGAAGATCGTCCCGACCCATACAGATGCTTTGGTGAGTCACTAAAATATCGGTACCGATTGTTCTCCTCCTTAAGCTGAGATCAAGAGTCGGATCAGGCAGCAAATCCACATTCGATGTAGCCAGATTTTCGCAGCATTTAGGTGAAGAATACTTTGTCTTCCGAATCATGCTGGAACGACATAGCGGATAAGCGCGTATTGAGATGAGAGACATTTCAGTCTTGAAGTGGACTCTAGTCACTGTCGCGGTGCTGGCAACCGCGGTCAATGCAATTGGTGCTGCTCCGCCGGCGCTTCTGGCTCAGGCCGCCACGGGCCAGGAAAGTGGTATGACTGAAGACGGGTCAACGGTCGATGCTGCGACAGAAGTAGAGATTCAGCGTCGGTTCAACGAACTCCGGCGCGAGATTCTGGACGACCGTGCCGCCTCGATCGGTTGGTGGCTATCCGGCATCGCTCTGTTTTTCACCGCATTGGTACTATTTGTTGGGTTGGCTGCTTACCTAGCCTTCAGAAGATTGCGGGATTTTGAGGAGGCTGTTTACCGCAGTGTCGAACAGGCACGCGTGCATGCAGAAGAAGCAGGCAAACTTGCTGAAGAGATTCGAGGCTACGGAGGTGAGGCGGACGAGGCGTTGCGTAGCATAGACGGCGCAGAGCTGGCACTTGCGCGAACACAGATCGGCGAGGAGTTCAGTCGAGTTCCCGGCAGGGCGGGGGCGACAGCGATTGCGGAGGCCCGCCAGTTGGAAGGAGAGGGCAGGCTTGACGAATCGATCGAGAGATGGAAGCACATCGCCAGTGTTGCCGAAGGGAGCAATGATGAACTGGCATCGCTGGCCTTTCGGTCGATTGGTGACCTGTCGGAACGGCTGAGCAGGAGCAGCAGATGATTGCCAACCGACAGGGGCGTGCGTACTTCCTGGCCGACGGCGGCTTGGACGAGGCAGCCGTTTCTCAATCACGAGAGGCGCTAGCCGCGTACTCGCAAGCGGTTCGATTGAGACCGGACTACGCCGAGGCCTACAATAACCGGGGCAATGTGAAAAGCAACCTGGGTCACCACGAAGAGGCGGTTGCAGATTACGACAGGGCAGTTCACCTGCAACCTGATCTGGCCGACGCATATATCAATCGCGCAAATGCCAAGGCCGCGCTGGGGCAGTTTCAGGATGCCTTAGTCGACCTTGAGACGGCGATCAGTTTCAACCCAGACAATGTATTTGCATTCTTGAACCGCGGCCTGCTCCTGGCCGAGCTGGGCCAGTTTGAGGATGCAATAGCGGACCTGGACGAGGCTGTTCGTCTCGAGCCCGAATTTGAAAGAGCTTACATCGTTCGAGGAAGCGTCAAGTCGGCGCTCAACCGGAGCCAAGAGGCCATCGCCGACTACGACAGGGCAATCGGCCTGAATCCAGACAATTCCGAGGCACATAACAGCCGAGGCCTGCTTCAGGTCGAACTGGGCCGATACGAGGCGGCAGTCGCAGACTATGCCCTTGCGATCCGGATGCGGCCGGGGTATGCAGCGGCGTACAACAATCGGGGCGTCGCGCAGGCGAAGCTGGGACGACTGGGCGCGGCTGTGGACGACTATGATGAAGCCGTACGGCTGCAGCCTGAAATTGCCGAGCCCTATTTCAATCGAGGAAATGCGAAGGAGCGCCAAGGCGAGTTAGAGGAGGCCATTGCCGACTACGATCAGGTGATCCTCAGGCGTCCCGATGATATTGAGGCGTACCGAAACCGGGCTGTAGTTAAGGCGGAATTGGGACGTACTGAGGAGGCAAGGTCGGATTTCGACAGGGCACTGGCGATTGTCGCGGGACGACTATGAACCTGAGTTAGTCCTAGCTGGTCACGGTAGCGCGGTTCGAAAACTCACTAACTGGACCGGGCGCCACTCGGGACTGGGCCTCTGGCCTTTCCCAGTTCTTAACCTCGTAGAGGGCGGGCGACCTTCCCAACTCAGAATATACCCAGTTCGTCTTTGGCGTCCTCGGACATCATGTCGGGACTCCAGAAGGGAGTCCAGACCAGGTGGACGTTTACTTCGCTGACGCTGGGGAAGGCATTGTGGGCGGTGCGCTGGACATCGCTGATAATTTGCGGACCGACTGGGCAACCGGGGCTGGTCAGCGTCATGGTCACGTCGATGTTGTTCTCTTCGGTCACTTCGATATCGTAGACCAGGCCAAGGTCGACGATATTCATCATCAGCTCCGGATCCTTCACATGGGTGCGGATCTCGGCTCGTACCTCATCGGGCGTTGGTAGTGCGTTATCGCTCATTGGGTATTTCTCCTCAGAAGGGCTTTTCCACGTAGATGTCGCCACCTTCAACCTGAACTTCGTAGGACGGGGTAGGCTCGAATGCGGGCATGCTGAGTGCCTCGCCGGTGCGGATGTCGAAGCGTGCGCCGTGCCTGGGGCACTCTACCTGGCCGCCATCCAGGATTTCGCCTTCGACGAGCGGGCCACCGTCGTGCGTGCAGACATCCTCGATGGCGTAGAATTCGCCGTCCAGATTGAAGACGGCGATGCGGATTCCTTCCAGTTCGACCAGGAGACTTTCGCCTGGCGGGAGGTCTTCGGTCGCGGCAACTCTTTCAAAGTCTTCCATATGCACTGATTACCTCGGGGCGTGAACTATTCGGGCCACTCGGTCAGTCCGTACAGGCCTGCTTTGAGCGCCTTCAGGGGCAGAAGTGCGCATTTCAGGCGCACTGGCCCGATTTCAATGCCTAGCAGGTCGAGGACGTCGTTTTTTCCCCACTCTTTGAGTTCAGCCACCGGCATGCCGATGACTTCCTCCATGATCATTGAAGCGCTGGCCTGGCTGATGGCGCATCCCCGGCCCTCGAAAGAGGCATCGGCGACGACGTCGTCCGCAATCCTGAGGTGGATGGTTACCTCGTCGCCGCAGAAGGGATTTGTCTCGTGGCGGTGGATGTCGGCATTTTCCAGCCTGCCCTTGTGCCGGGGGTGCTTGTAATGATCGATGATCGCTTCGCGGAAGAGGTCCATGGGCCCAGGAAATTGACCTATACGAAAGGCAAAGGGCGGCAAGGGCCCTTTGCCTTTCCACCATAGGCAACTTCAAATGTAAGTGCGGACCACTAAGCAATGGCTTAGCTGCTATTTCTCAATTGGTAGTCCGACGGCATTGCCCCACTCGGTCCAGGAGCCGTCATAGTTGCGCACGTTGTCGTAGCCGAGCAGATAGGTCAGTACAAACCAGGTGTGGCTGCTGCGCTCGCCGATGCGGCAGTAGGCTACGATGTTATCGCTACCGCTGAGACCCTGCTCATCCTCATAGATAGCGCGCAGGTCGGCGGCGGTCTTGAAGGTGCCGTCGTCATTTGCGGCCCGCGCCCAAGGGACGTTGCGTGCGCCGGCGATGTGTCCGCCGCGCAGCGAACCTTCCTGGGGATAGTCGGCCATGTGCAACAGTTCGCCGCTGTACTCAGCTGGGCTGCGGACGTCAACCAGAGGCAGGCCAGACTGCTGGTGGTCCAACACCTGGTCTCTCATGGCGCGAATGGCGGCGTCGTTGCGCGCAGGCGCGCTGTAGGAGGCGGCTGGATAGGAGGGCGTGTCGGTCGAAAGCTCCCGGCCCTCGTCGGTCCACTTCTGGCGGCCGCCATCCATTACTTTGGCGTTTGTGTGCCCGAACAGCTGAAAGACCCAGAAGGCATAAGTTGCCCACCAATTGCTTTTGTCACCGTAGAAAACGATTGTGGTGTCGTTAGAGATGCCCAGTTTTTCCATCAGGGTCTGAAACTGCTGCTGGCCCACATAGTCGCGCACTACGGCGTCGTTCAGGTCTTCCTGCCAGTCGATCTTCTGTGCGCCGGGGATGTGGCCCGTGTCATAGAGCAGGACGTCTTCGTTTGATTCGAGTAAGCGGATGCTGCCGTCGTTCAGGTGAGCGGCGACCCACTCGGTGCTTACTAACACGTCAGGATTGGCATAGCCTTTGTCTGCCATTGCACTCCTCCATAAAGGGATGTATGAAACTACCTACTTATTTTGCGGCTGATAACTTTTTCCAACTTGCGCATTACGGCTTCTACGGGGACACGATCAAGCACGCCTTGCAAGAAGCCCTGCACTATCATCCGTTCTGCCTGCGGCCCAGTGAGGCCGCGGGCCATGAGGTAGAAGACGTACTCGTCCTCGACCTGAGCAGCTGTAGCGGCGTGGGTACAGCGAACGTCGTCGGCCTCGATTTCGAGCCCCGGGATGCTGTCGGCACGGGCGCTGTTATCCAGGATCAGGTTTCCATTGCGCTGGAAGGCGTCGGTCTTCTGTGCGCCGGGCAGCACTTTGATTATACCCATATATACACTGCGGGCACGATGTTTGAGTGCGCCGTTGAATAGCAGGTCGCTAAAGCAGTTGGCAACACGATGCAGCTGCAAGGTCTGGTGGTCGATATGCTGGCGCCGGGTTGGGAAGTAGAGGCCCAGCAGCTCGCCGTGTCCGCCTTCGCCCTGCAGGTCCAGGTCGAGGAAGGCCTTAGTCAAGCGGCTACCCCAACTGACCTGGATCCAGCGCAAATCGGTGTCTTTACCCAGCACGGCCCGCCCGGTGAGGAAGTTCCAAGCTGTATGCTTGAAGTCCTGCAGGTTCATGTAGCGGACCTGGGCGTTGTCCTTTAGGATAAGCTCCACAACCGCGGCCTGCAAGGCGTTTTCGGCGCCCATGAGATCATCGACCAGGGTTAATTCGGCTCCTTCTTCGGCTACGAGAAGGGTATGGTGATAGCCGCCGACGCGGTCGCCCTGATAGAGGATCGCCTGAAGGGGGAGCTCGACCTTTGTGTTGCGGGGAACGTAGATAAAGGACCCGGTATCCCACAGTGCCGCGTGCAGGGCAGCAAATTTATTTGCATTGGGCGTCACAGCTTCAGTCATGAAGTACTGTTGCACAAGTTCGGCGTGTTCGTGAACTGCGGTGTGCAGGTCGGTAAAGATGACGCCAAGTTCGTCCAGGTCTTCACTTTCCTCGTCGAAGAGGAGACCGCCGTCGCGATAGATCAGGCTGGCTGAAGATTCCATCTCGTCCAGCGCGTCGAGGAGTTCTGGATCCAGTTCATTGCGTCCAACGGTTCTACCGGGGACGGCGAAGGGTGTGAAGTTCTCCAATTTGAAGCCGGTCAGACGCGTCCGGCGCCAGGCTTCGTCGGTAGGCTTGGGCCAGGGCAGGCTTTCGAAGGTCTGCCAGGCTCGCAAGCGGAATTCCAACATCCAGTTGGGTTCGTTTTTTGCAGCCGACGCCTGGCGCACGGTTTCCTGTGAGAAGCCGGCGGTTGCGTCGACGATCTCCTGTGGTTCCTTTATTAGTACGGTCACGTTCAGTTGCCTCGTTACGGGAAAACGGGAGGCAGTTCGTCTTTGACTGCTTCCCGGAGCGCAATGCGCGGTTCGAGTCGCCTATAGCCCGTGGTTGGGGCTGATGCTTGCGGCAGGCGAGCTATCCGATGCTGCCCTCCATCTGCAGTTGGATGAGGCGGTTCATTTCAACGGCGTACTCCATGGGCAGCTCTTTGACGAGGGGCTCGATGAAGCCGCCAACGATCATAGCGGCGGCCTCGTCCTCGTCAATGCCGCGGCTCATCAGATAGAAGAGCTGTTCTTCTCCGATCTTGCTGACCGATGCTTCGTGGCCGATGCTGACATCGTCCTCGTCGATTTCGATGTAAGGGTAGGTGTCAGAGCGGCTGTCGGCATCCAGAAGGAGGGCATCGCAGACGACGTTGCTGCGGCTGTGTTGTGCGCCCTTGGCCACTTTCAGGAGGCCGCGATAGCTGGCGCGGCCGCCATCCTTGCTGATCGACTTTGAGACGATTTTGGAGCTGGTGTTGGGGGCGGCATGGACGACTTTACCGCCGGCGTCCTGGTGCTGCCCGTTGCCGGCGAAGGCGATGGACAGGATTTCGCCGTGGGCCTGGGGGCCCATCATGTAAACGGCGGGGTACTTCATTGTGACCTTGCTGCCGAGGTTGCCGTCGATCCACTCCATGGTGGCGTCTTCGTAGGCCATTGCGCGCTTGGTGACAAGGTTGTAGACGTCGGTGCTCCAGTTCTGGATGGTTGTGTAGCGGCAGCGTCCGCCCTTTTTGACGATGATTTCGACGACGGCGCTGTGGAGGCTGTCGCTTGAGTAGATGGGCGCGGTGCAGCCTTCCACGTAGTGGACGCTGGCTCCCTCTTCGACAACGATAAGGGTGCGTTCAAACTGCCCCATGTTCTCGGCGTTGATACGGAAGTAGGCCTGCAAGGGGATGTCGACGTGTACGCCTGCGGGGACGTAGACGAAGCTGCCACCGCTCCATACTGCACTGTTCAGCGCAGCGAACTTATTGTCGGCGGCCGGGATGACGGTGGCAAAGTATTCTTTGACGATATCTTCGTGGTCGCGGAGTCCGGAGTCCATGTCGAGGAAGACGACGCCGAGTTTTTCCCACTCTTCCTTCAGGCTGTGGTAGACGACTTCCGACTCGTACTGAGCGCCGACGCCTGCGAGGAACCGGCGTTCCGCTTCGGGGATGCCGAGGCGGTCGAAGGTACGTTTGATGTCCTCGGGCACGTCGTCCCAGCTCTTGCCCTGCTTTTCGGCGGGGCGCAGATAGTAGTAGATGTCATCGAAGTCGATGCCGCTCAGATCGGCACCCCAAGTTGGCATCGTCTTGGAGAAGAAGATGTCGAGTGCGTCGTGCCGGAACCGGCGCATCCAGTCGGGCTCGTTCTTGATGTCGGAAATCTGGTCAACTATCTGGTGCGTCAGGCCTTTTTCGGACTTGAAAACGGCGTTTTCTTCGTCGCGAAAGCCGTACCTGTACTCTTCCTTGACGCCTTCAAGATGTTGTAGATCGGTATTTGATGCCACGTTAATCCTCCTCTAGCAGGACTGGCTGGACGGGTTGCGTGTTTCCCTTTGCCTTCGAGTCCTTGACTTCACTGTTAAACTACTCTGCCGAGGGAGCCCCGGCTCTGTTTTGCCTACCCTTTGCGCTTCTTTCGCCTTTCAGGCGGCCACGGCCCCAGCCACAAACTCATCTTCAACCCACTTGTAGCCCTTGTCTTCCAATTCCACGGCCAGTTCGGGTCCTCCGGTGGTAACGATTCGCCCGCCGAAGAAGATACTGACAAAATCGGGCTTTACGAAGTTGAGTATGCGCTGATAGTGGGTGATGAGCAGGAACCCGCGGTCCTCCGTGGCCAGCTTATTGATGCCGTCCGAGACGACCTGCAGGGCGTCGATGTCCAGGCCGGAGTCAGATTCGTCGAGGATGGCGAATTTCGGCTCCAGCATAGCCATCTGCAGTACCTCGGTGCGCTTTTTCTCGCCGCCGGAGAATCCATCATTGAGGTAGCGGCGGGCAAAGCTGGAATCGACGTTGTACTCTTTCATCTTGGTATTCAGTTCGCGGCGGAACTCGCGCATGGGCATGAGGTTGCTGCCGATGACACCGTTGGCGTTACTATCCGCCTCCCTGCTGGTATAGCCGCGCACGTTGGAAACGGCGGTACGCAGGAAGTTGGCGACGCTGACGCCGGGAATGGAGACGGGGTATTGGAAGGCGAGGAAGATTCCCGACCTGGCGCGTTCATCGGCATCCATATCGAGGATGCTTTCGCCGTCTACTAGTATATCGCCCTGCGTGACTTCGTAATGGGGATGGCCTGCAATCACGTAGGAAAGTGTCGATTTCCCAGAACCGTTCGGTCCCATCATTGCATGGATTTCGCCAGTGTGCAGGGTGATGTCCACACCTTTGAGTATTTCTGTATCACCGACAGAGACGTGCAGGTCTTGAATTGCTAGTGTACTCATGACTTTCGTGACTCCTCAATGTGACGGCTGTTTCCAGCCGTGATCAACACGTTACGAAACCTTCAAGGCGAATGACCAGGTCAGGACTCGAGTTCAAGTTCGGCGGTGCCGCTCTGGGTAATTACAAAGGAGCAGCTGCCGTGTCCGTCCATTATGCAGTCATCCAGAGTGACATCTGCGCCCAGTGCCTGCTGCATCATCAGCTGATCCATTTCGCAGATCTCGCGATGTGCAATTGCAAGGTCGTGGTAGGGGCAGTTATACATTCTTAGAGCTATGGTATTGCTTTCGGCTGCGGATACGTCGGTGAGTACGCCCTGCCGACCCAGTGCCCCGGCCAATTCCTCTACGCGATGCTGCAGTTCGGCCGCACTGATGCTTTCTGCATACCGTTCGGCGAGTCTGACGCCAACGCGATTCAGGAGGGTCCCCATCTGCTCGGCGCCGACCATCCCGTACATTTCCTGGAGCATCGTCAGAGCGAGCACATCACAGCGGCATGCGAACAGTTCCCGGGCTGCGTCGGTAGCCACGTAGATGTAATGCGGACGCCCCACTCCGGAGCGCTCCTCACGTCTGTCCAGATATCCACTGGCCTGCAGGGCGTTCAGATGCTGACGAACGGCAGTTGTTGTGACGCCCAAGAGGATTTCAAAGTCTTTGATCGTGGCAGACGGATTGCGTTGCAGATACTCAAGGATCTGCCAAGCGGGTGAGTTCTGGTCTGGGCCGATTGACATTGGAATTATTCCTGCTGCTCAGGGCCGGATGCGGTGCAGCGCACACATCCTGGTCAGGCCTATATCAACGGATTTACCCAATCATGGCACATGAGAGATGTTTTGTCAATTTACACAGTTTATATTGCGAAAATTGACAAAACCTTTGGCATGACCTTGTGTTTATACCATCCACATTCCGTTCAGTCCAAAATGAAAGCCCTGCGATCGAAAACGATTTCGAACTGAAGCCGGTATAGCGCTGCCGCTCTATCCCGCTCATCTACTGCACTGGCTGACTTTTGGAGGATCGTTCGACATCCTTTTATAATCGCTGTTTGTGCGGTCGCCACGCTGTGCGGAGATTGCCGCCCGGTCGGCTGCTGGAAGACATATCGCACTGGGTACCAGAGTACAGGCAGAGTACCGAGAGCAGGTCGGTGCGGCCCAGGCAGTCTTGCAGGAGACGGGCAGGAGGACCGAGAGATGGAGTTCAATGTTGCACAACTGATGAAGGAGGCGACCGGCGCGCGAAGGGAGTATGATCTCGACGATGACATCACGAACCTCGACGGCGGCCTGACACCACTGAGCAAACTGAAGGGCGACCTGGAGTTGCTGCGCATCCACAGCGGCGTTCTGGCGACGGGCGCCTTTCGCGTTGCGCTGTCATTGGAGTGCGGGCGCTGTCTTGAACCGGTTTCGATTCCGGTGTCTGTTGAGTTCTCGGAGAGCTTTCGCCCGCTGACCGACATACAGACAGGGCGTTTTCTATCGCCTGAGGAGTTTGAAGGGCAGGCGGAGGACTTGACTGACGAGGCTCTGCTCATCGATGCGCAGCACATACTCAACATCTCGGAAGTTGTGCGGCAAAACATCTGGCTTGCCATTCCGATCGTGGCTGCCTGCGAATACATTGACCCGGAAAACGGCGCCGCCGCTCCGGAAGCTTGTCCGAAATACCTGGAATTGCTATCTGAGTCTGCCCTTGACGAACCGTCCGGCAAGCAGACTTCTTCCGGAGCTGAAGGGATCGACCCGCGATGGGAGGCCCTGTTGGCGTTGCAAAATGAACCTCGCGGTGAATAGATGAGGAGAACTGAGAATGGGACCGCTACCGAAAAGAAAGATCAGTAAGGGACGGCGCAACCGACGGCGCGCGCACCATGCGCTCGGTGCTCCGAGACTCGTGACCTGCGCACAGTGCAATGAAAAGACACTGCCGCACAGGGTCTGCCCGCACTGCGGGACCTATATGGGCCGAATGCAGGTCTTAGATATGGACGAAGAAGAAGCCTGAAACAGATGAGTTTGCCGCTTGCGTACGGTGACGAAACATTACCGCTGATTTTCTTGTTCCCCGGGCAGGGCAGTCAGCATGTCGGCATGGCAAAGGAACTGGCCGAGGCATACGCGTCCGCACGCGATGTGTTCTCAGAAGCAGACGACGTTCTGGGTACGGCGATCAGCAGAATCTGCTTCGAAGGTCCCGAGGCGGTGCTGACGGATACGATCAACGCGCAGCCAGCCCTGTTTGCATCAAGCATGGCGGCACTGTTCGCCATACAGGAAGAGATGGGGTGCTTGCCGAGACCTACCTATTTCGCCGGACATTCGATGGGCGAGTACACGGCCATGGCTGCGGCCGGTTGTATCGGTTTCGCCGACGGGTTGCAGCTTGTGCGTGAGCGGGGCCGTCTGATGAAGGAGGCGGGCGCCAAACAGCCGGGGCGGATGGTGGCTGTGATCGGTTTGGAGGAGAGTGTGGTGGCCCAGATATGCGTTGAGGCGGCTGCGGCGAACGATGGCGTGGCCCAGATCGCAAACGACAACTGTCCGGGTCAGATCGTGATTTCGGGGGACGAGAACAGCATTGCGACGACTATGTCCGAGCTGGAAAAGGCGGGGGCACGGAGGGTAGTACCGCTGGCGGTCAGTATTGCCGCTCACTGCCCGCTGATGGAGCCGGCTGCCTCGCAACTAAGGGATCGGATCGAAGCAGTTGAGGTCCAAGAGCCGCTGGCGCCCGTGATTGGAAACACCAGCGGGCTCCCTCTCGGCGGCGCGGCGGCGATTTGCGAAGAGTTAATCGCGCAACTGACCGGCAGTGTCAGGTGGACCGACTCGATGAAGCATGCTGTCGACGCAGGTGTCGAGACGGCAGTGGAGATCGGGCCCGGTTCGGTGCTGACCGGACTGATGAAGCGAATTCAACGGAGGGGAAAGAGGGTGAATGTGTCGAACGCAGGTGAAGTCCGACGTTTTGCCGGGCAGTTCGGTTGAGAATCCGGGGCTGGCCCTGTTCGGCAGTGCGACTGGTCGCTGGCTGCCCTCGACACTCCAACTGAAGTTACGACTCCAGCCCGTTCATTTTTACGCATTCAGAGTTCGTTTCGCTGTTCCTCTTTTCGGCTTACTGTAGTAGAATGGCGGCACGTTCGACACCGCACCAAGGAATTCCATGGACTTTACAGGCAAGATTGCGCTGGTTACTGGAAGTAGCAGCGGAATCGGAGCGGCCATTGCAAAGGAGCTGGCTGGCGGGGGCGCGCGCGTCGCGTTGAACTACCGCGGCAATAGCGCCGGGGCCGAGGCGACGGCTGGTGAGATCCGGGAGGCCGGCGGTGAATGCGAGGTCATTCAGGCAGATGTTGGTTGTTTTGACGGGGCCTCTGAGCTGGTGAAGAAGGTCGAAGGGGAGTTGGGCCGAGTCAACATCCTGGTCAACAATGCCGGTACGACGCGTGATGCGCTGATGATGAGCATGAAGGAGGATGGATGGCGTGCGGTCATCGGCACAAACCTGGACAGCATTTTTCATGTCACCAGGGCTGCACTGCGAGGCATGATCCGGCAGCGATGGGGGCGCATTATCAACATTTCCAGTGTTGTCGGCCTGGCGGGTCAGGCTGGGCAGACGAACTATGCGGCCAGTAAGGCGGGAATGATCGGACTGTCCAAGAGCCTCGCCCGGGAAGTTGGGAGCAGGGGCATCACCGTGAATGTGGTGGCGCCCGGCTTTGTGCCGACGGCACTGACGGATGTGTTGAGCGATGACCAGAAGGAAGAGACGATTGCCCGTACGCCTTTGGGGCGGTTGGGGACCCCGGAGGAGATTGCCTGGGCTGTGGCGTTTCTAGCGAGTGAGCGTGCCGGATTCATCACTGGGCAGGTGCTTTCTGTAGACGGCGGCCTGGTGATGATGTGATAGTGGCGAGTTGACATTCACGGAATAATGATAGACCATTCGCAGCAAGTCATGGAGCTACCTGCAGAAGCCGAAACGGCGATTGACTGTAGGGACGAATCCGCGCAGGTGGAAGAAAAGACAGCTTCTCTGTCTTGCTCGGGTGCCCCTAAGGTTACTGCCGGTGCTGGAGAAGTCGATACTGAGGTGTCGGACCAGTGGGGCGGAAGCGGCGAAAAGGTCGTAGGCCGTCCGGCAGAACGGCGACGTGCCCGACGCACAGCGTTGCAGGTACTTTACGAGGTAGACTGCACGGACCACCGTCCAGGCATCGCCTTGGATTACCGCCAGGCAGAGGAGAGGTACGCCGCGGAGACACTTGCCTTCCTGTACTGGTTGGTGAGCGGAGTCATCCGTTACCGGGCCGACCTGGATGCGTTAATTGGCCGCTATGCTCCGGAGTGGCCGGTAGGCAAGCTGGCGATCGTGGATCGCAACGTACTGCGCCTTTCCATTTTTGAGTTGTCGAGTCCGGATGCTGACGCTCCGCCCAAGGTTGTCATCAATGAGGCGGTGGAACTAGCCAAGACGTTTGGCAGCGACAGCAGCCCGCGATTTATCAACGGTGTCCTGGGCACCGCGCTTCGAGAGATATCCCTGCCACCTGAGTACAGACAAGTGAGCCGGTAAGACCTGGCATGAACAGCATCTTTGGCATTGGCGTCCTCGAATTTGTCTTCATATTGATATTTGCCCTGATCTTTCTTGGCCCGGAAAGGTTGCCCAAGGTAACCAAAGAGGTTCTGTTTTTCATACGCAAGCTGCAGAGGCTTTCGGGAGAGTTGACGCGCCAGGTCAACGAAGAGATAGGGGACCTGCGCGAGCTTGACCCCAGTTATCACATGAAGCAACTGATGGACGAGGAGGAGGAAGAAGAGAAGTCGATCGGCCAGGGAGAAGGCCAGACGTCGACCGCTGCGACGAAACAGACGTCTGCTCCTTCACAGCCTGCCCAGGCTGCGGATGCACCAGCGGCTTCCTCTAACAAAGAGGTTACCGAAGAGAAGACTTCGCCGCAGCCGACCCTTTCAGACCTGAATACGGCTGCGTCTGCGAATGGGCGGCAGCAGAGCGGGGGAGGCGGCGACAGCAACCTTAAGACGACGGGAACGGCAATTCCTTCCGCGCCCAAAGCAGGTGCGGCCAAAGCGACGACCAAGAGCACAGGTATTGGCGCGACACCCAGACGGAGCGGGAGTACGCAGAAGCGAGGGGTCAAGACTCTTTCTGAACTGCGAAAGCAACAGAGGGCGAAGAGGCAGTCCAGTGCCAGTGGGTCTGACTCTGCGTATCTGGACGAGCGCAATAAGCGGGCCCAGAGCCGAGCCGAGAACCGTCGTCAGGCTGTGGCGGAGCAGAAGGGCGAGAGTGAAGAGGCGGGCGAGCTAGAGAATGCCGCGGCTGATCCCGCTGACGAAAGAGCAAGTATTGAGTCCACTGCAGTTGCCGAGGTGAGTAGTAACGGCGAAGGCGGTGGTGAGGGCGCTACTGAGACCGACGATGTCGCGAAGGAGGACAGCACCGAGTCTGACGAAGGGGCAATTGCTGCGGTCGCGAAGGATGCGCACGGCGAGGGTAACGAGGAGACTCAACTGTGACTCAGCAGGCTACGCCACTGGGCACCGATCCCTTAGATGCCGATCCATTCGATGACAGCCGAATGGGGCTGCTCGAACATCTGGCTGAGCTGCGAAACCGGATGATATGGATTGTCGGTTCACTGTTTTTTGGTATCGTGGCCAGTATCGCCTTTGTCGAGCCAGTCATTGCATTTATCACGAGTCCCGTTGAAGAAAAACTGATCGCAATCGGTCCTACCGACACCATCTTTGTGTTCTTCAAGGTCATGTTCGTAATGGGCGTGATCGTGGCCATGCCGGTGCTGGTCTACCAGATTGTGGCTTTCATAGCGCCTGGGCTCTATCCTCACGAAAAGCGCGGGCTCTTTCTGCTCCTGCCCGGGGTAATGGTCCTATTTTTTGGGGGCGCCGCTTTTGCCAATTTCGTTATGCTGCCGGTGGCGGTCGGCTTTCTGCAGAATTTCCTGGGAGATGTGATTGACCAAGAGTGGACGGTTGACCGGTACGTTGGGTTTTACACGCGCATCGTATTCTGGATTGGTGTTGCCTTTGAGACGCCTCTCGTGATTGCCTTTTTGGCGCGCATTGGTTTGGTCAGCGGTCCGAGGTTATTGGGGATGTGGAGGCAGGCGATTGTGATCATATCGGTTGTGGCGGCGATGATCACGCCCACCATCGATCCCATCAATATGACGATTGTCATGTTGCCGCTCATCAGCCTCTATTTCCTTGGAGTCGGACTGGCGTACCTGCTGTACAAGCCGCGGGCGCCGCGCAGTTTCGATGAGATGGACTGGGGAAATGATGAAGAGTGATCGGGAGTCACTGATTTCCCGTAAACATGAAGTACTGCGAGAGCTGACGAGAGCGCGGCGGCAGCTGGAGGCCACGCGTAGTAGCGACAGTGCCCATCAACGGAGCCAGCGGCAGCGTCTGGAAAGTGAGGTCGAACAGTTGATGGCAGAAGAGTATCGTCTACGCATTGAAATCGACCGGGCGAAGTAACGATAAGCAGGCCCCGCCCAGGGGTCGAAACATGTCTTCAAAGTCTCTTCGGGGCAGGCAGAAGGAAGTTGCCTGCCCCGAATTATTCACAGTCAGAATTGTGCGCTGATGGCGCGTTTACTTTCGCAATAGAGGGGGCGCCTTGCAGGAGCGGTTCGACGCATTCATCACGGCCGGGTATGATCCTGACAAAGTGGATCGAGTCAGTGCGGCGGCTGGCGCGGCGCACAAGTCTCTTGTGCCATTGGCAGGAAAACCGATGGCGTGGCATGTCGTGCAGGCATTAGGGGAGAGCGAACGCATCGGCGAAATCGTAGTCGTCGGTTTAGAGCCTGACGAGATCAGTTTCGGCGTTCCGGTGCATCATGTGCCGAACCAGCCCAGCCTCTGGGCCAGCCAGAATGCCGGGCTGAAGAAGCTCCGTGAATTGAACGCAGACGACCGCTACGTGATTGCTCTATCGGCGGACATCGCTCTCTTGACCGGACGGATCGTCGACAGCTTTATCGGGGCGTGCGAACCGTTCGAGCACGATGTTTACTGGGGCATTGTTCGAAAGGAAGTAATGCTAGAGGCGTTTCCCGACAGCAAGAGGACGTATCTGCCGTTGCGGGAGGGGTCCTATTGCAGCAGCGATCTGTACCTGGGACGTTTATCCGCCGGTTTCCAGATCCAGGATCGAATCCGGTATTTCATTGAGAATCGCAAGAACGTTCTGGCGCTGGTGTGGAAGCTGGGACTGCCTACGATGGTCAAGTTTCTGCTGCGGCGCCTTGCAATTGCCGATATAGTGGACGTCGCCTATCGGATCGCGGGTGTGCACGGGGGACCGGTGGTTCTGCCGCTGGCAGAGGCCGGCATGGATGTGGACAAGCCGGAACAGCTCGTGCAGGTGCGCGAGTACCTTGAGAGGCATCCTGATCATCCTGCCAATTCGCGTGCTCAGAGGCGGACATCGGGAACGGGCGAGGTCTGAGAATGCGAAGGCTGCTGGAGGAACTGAGCGGGCTAGATGAATTGTACAGTGCCCGAACGGCCCTGAACGAAGACCAGCTGACGGCGCGCCACCCTCTCTACTGGCTGGCGCATGTTGGCGCGCATCTCGGTGACACAGTTTTGTGGGTGCTGGTAACCCTCTTCCTGTGGCGACGGGCCAGGGGTAACCAGGACAGGCAGAGAAGTCTAATTGGGTGGACTATTTCGTTCGCTGTCGGCGCCGTGGGGACGATGCTGGTCAAGCAGGCGGTGCGGCGTCCCAGGCCGGGCAGCGGACGGTTTCTCTACGGGGTTGGGCCCGACGAGCACAGTTTTCCAAGCGGGCACGGTGTCAGGTGCGGTGTAATATTGACCTGGGCGACGGCGCTGTGGCCGGGCGCCGGCAAACTTGCGCCCTTGCTCGTTCTTTGGATCGGCTGGGCCAGGATCGCCCTCAACATACACTATATCGGAGACGTAGTTGCCGGACTTGTCCTCGGTGCAGGTGTTTCTCAGATAGTTCGCAGGCGCGCACTGGGCCGGCGCAGAAAATGAAGCCGGGAGAACGGGCGCTTTCCGGGCCGGGCAGGTCTATTGAGATTCCTAGCGCCGCTCGATCCGGTACTCATAGACAGCCTCTTCGGTCGTCACGGGTGTCAGGCCGCTGACAGCCAGAACTACCTCACTTTTTCTGTCCAGACCGTCCAAGTCGATGAGTAAGGTCCCGTCGCTGTCAACCGGCGCCCGCGACAGGCCAACCAGCTTTCCCTCGTGGAAAACCATCGTTTGCACGAGCCACTCCTGCGGGAGTTGATTGTCGGTCAGCAGCCAGCCTTCGCCCTCCCAGCCGTCGGTACCGTCCGCCCAGTTAGCCGCGTACCCAATTGACGGGATCTTGACTTCGTCGATGAACCAACCGGGGGCGTTCACGGCGTCGTCGGTGACGTATTCGAAGCGGATCCATATTTTATCGCCGGCGTAGTCTTGAAGGTCAAAGTTTTCCACGATCCAGTTGGGTGTTCTGGCAAGACGCGAAGGTGCGCTACGGGCCGTATATGCGGAGCCGAAACTGTTTCCGCTAGCGTTTTCGGTCGTGGTGCGCTGGCCGGGCAGGATATCCCATTTCCGGCCGTCGCGGCTGGCCAGCACGTAGCCGTAGTCGTAGTCTTCTTCGATGTCGTACCACATACGCACGGTCATCTTCAGTTCGCCGGCCGGGGAAGCGTCGGTGAGGTCGAATTCACGGGTGAGGCGAACATCGGAGTCGTCGGCCCGGTTGCTCCACCAAGCGTGGTTGCCGCTCAACTTATCTGCGGCGGCAAATCGTGTCGACGAGTTGCCATGGAAGTAGATTGTAGCGTCACCGCGTCCGCTTATTGAGATGTAATCTACGCCATAGTTGGCAACTGAGGTACTCTTAGTCCTTTGGGTCAGGCGACTGACCGACTCCGCCAACGCGGGCTTTGGCGGCTGCAGCTGCCGGTAACCGTATACTCCATGTTGGGCAAGGGCGTCGAAATCGCCGACAAAGTTGGCGATGACCCAGTCGGCGAAGACATCCTCGAAGGTAAGATCCAGGCCGGCTTGGTGCAAAGCGGCGTCGAATCCGCGGGTGCCGTTTGCAGGTTGGGAAACGACGGCACGCGTCAGCTCCTCTCCGAAGCGCTGCAGGAAGTAGGCCATGAACAGATAGGAACTACCGTAGTGTCTGCCGTTGTCGTTAGGGTCGATGTTCCAGGTGTTCAGCTGGGTGTCCGGATTGCTGGCATAGACGCCGGCGAAACCCAGGTCCGGTGGATATCCGGCTACTTCCTGAGCCAGCTCACTCAACCCTTCGTTGACCCAAGTTTCCTCATTGCGATCGTTGTGCCAATGAACCATGTGCTGGAATTCATGCGCAAGGACGGTTTCGTACAGTTCATAGTCACGGAGTTGAAGCAGCCAGTCCAGGCTAATAGAGAACATCTCCTTCTGGTTGGAGAAAGGGTTGGCGAGAGAGCTGAAGGCATCGGCGCCGCTGAAGTAACCTGCGATTCCACGCCCCAGACGCCTGGCGTGGAGGATGTGCAGACGTGGGTCGCCGTCGATTCCCGGGTTCGGCTCTGATCCGAAAAAGGCACGTACTTGCGGATATATTGTTTGGGCGAACCGGTCGGCGGATGCGGCCATTGTATCCAGGTCAAGTTGATGGTCGCGTTCGGCCCAGATGTAGACGATATCGTTCTTGTAGAGTAACTCGGCTTCAATTTGAAAGTGCTCATTTGAGTCAACGTTCGCCACCCAGAAAGGGATTCGATCCCCGACTTCATATTCAGGGGCAGTATCCGATTGCGGGATGGAATCTACTCCCGGGCGCAGACGCAGTGCCAGATCGCGCAGGTCCCGGATCGGGACAGAGACGTCTTTTCGAGCTTGCGAATCATGGGCAAGCGAAATGGGCTGAAGCATTCTCGATGCGCCTGCCATTTCCGCGGACTCTTCTTCAGCAAGGGATTTCTGAAGCGAACCTGAGCTATCCCGGTCGCGAACATTGACTCGCGCAGGGCTGACGGCGCCACTACCTGCATCAGACAGGATATCAGCGGGGGAGGAGCAAGCCCCCAGGCCCATGGCGCCAGCGACGAGTAATGCTACGATGGAACAGAGGAATAATCGCTTTCTGTTCTGAGTCATGGGGTATAGTGGGGCGAGCTAATGACGAAGTAGGACAGATGGGGGGCTGTAAGCAGCCGCAAGCCAAGGATTGGACGGTCAGACTGAAGGTCCACAGTTTGAGGCGCCCAGAAACATTTGGCAGTCCTGTCGAATCTCGGGCTGATCTCGAAGGGTCGCACCGGTCACGGGCCAAGGACCCGATGTTCCAGGCCGGGCGCGATGGTGCGTTTGGTTGCATGCCAACTGATGGGTTGCGGCCGCGGGGCTTCAAAGTTACGAAAGACGCGGCCGAGGAGGGCTACGGCAACACCAACGTACACGACACTGCCGAAGAACCAAATAATGCCTCCGCTGATCATTTGATCCTGCATCGTGGTCAGTTCGGGAACAGGCAGGCGGCCGTCATAGTAACTGTAGGCTGGTGTGTTGCGAAATGCCAAGGTCACGCCAGTTACCATGTTGGGGACCTCGCCGCCGAGAATCACAAACAGAAATGCGATGGCGGGGTGCATCGCCCGACGCAGACGCAGACCTGTTCCAAGCGGATGCCACCAGAAAAGCATGTATGTGATCCAGACGCCCCACAGGCAGAGGCGATAGACAGAAGGGTGGGCCAGAAGCCAGTTGGCGATGCCGGGTTCATGCCAGAGCAGGAAGACGCTGAAGGCCAACAGCCAGATCAGGAGCGGTTGAGTCAGCTTGCGAATCAGGACCCCCGACCAGGTAGACCTTTTGAGCTTGCTCACGATCCAGCGACGGGAAGAAGGCGGCAGGCCGCGCAGGATGACGTGGGCCGGGCAGGCCAACCACAGGAGAGGTGGAGCCAATAGGCCGATGAGCATCTGTTGCCCAGCCCTGCCGATAAGCAGCTCCTGCTGAAGCGCGACAAGGGGTGAATGAAAAGCCAGAGCCAGGGCCGCTGTGCCCGCGCTGAAACTGACCAGCCGAGCCGTGGTAGCAAGCGGTGAGCGGCGGCGCCTCAGCCGCAACCAGCACACAGTGTACGGCAGGAGGATAGTCAGGAGTGCGGCGGCAGAGCCAGGATAGAACTCCCAAGCTATCAGAAGTTCTCTTATCGAGAGGTTCATGGATGCAAGCATAGTCGCGGGAAGAGGATTTGCCAAACGGCAGTGGTGAGTAGTCAGTGGTCAGGGATGGCTTGGGGTTTTCGGCGACGTACGCGGATGTAGTAGTACGGCATTGAGGGGCGAGCAGCCAATTGGCCAACTGCAGGGGATGGATGGTCGCGACTGGATGGTGGAAAGAGGGGCTGGATGATGGCCAAGAAGACTGTGAGCATTTACGAGAGGATGCTTCTTGTCGTTCGGGAGATCCCGCGGGGGCGGGTGGCGACGTACGGCCAGATAGCCTGGATTGCGGGGGCGGCCTCGCCGCGCATGGCGGGAGACGTGCTAGCCGGGTTGCCGGCGGACACGGACGTTCCATGGCAACGAGTCGTGAACAGCAGAGGAGGCATCAGCCCGCGCGCAGATCCGTTGGCGACGGACCGCCAACGCAGACTGCTTATGGAGGAGGGTATCAGCTTCAAGCCGGACGGCCGCATCGAACTGGACCGGTTTGGCTGGGAAGGGCCCGAACCTGCGTGGCTGGAAGCGAGGGGCTTTACGCTTCTGCCATGGCGCGCTCGGGTTTGAGAGGTTGCGACAAATTCAGAGGGTGGACACCTCTGCTCCGCGGCTAGGTGCCTTCTGCCTCTTGTTGTGTCTGCCAGGTGAGGCGATTCTGTAGCAAAGATCTGGCCGCAAGCTGGATGTCGGCATCACCAAGACCTCCTACGAGGGCGAAGACACCGGCGTACGCCGCCAAACCGGGCAGGATGGCCAGCCACTCATTCACACCGGCCGCGGAAAGACCATATAGTAGGAGTCCCATCACAAGTGCCGCGACAAGAGGCCGCCATACCAGATCCGGCCAGGGCGTAGCGCCGACAGTGCGGTGGACACGGCGGGCAAAGAGAATGAGCAGGCAGATTTCGCTCAGAATCGTCACTACAGCCGCGCCGATGAAACTGAGAACGGGGATCAGGAACAGATTGCCGACGAGATTAAATGCGACGCCAAATGCGAAGGCCTTGGTCAAGTAGCGCTGCTGGTCGGCAGCGATAAGGACGTACTGGGTCACGCTGTTTACAAAGCCAATTGGAATGCTCCAGATGATCACCTGCAGAGCCAGTACTGAGCCGCTTCTGGAAGTCAGTGCGCCGCAGTTGAAAGTCCCGATTGTCTCCCCGAGAATCTGGCAGAGGCGGTCGGAAATCACTGCAACTTCGTTGGACGCGGTGGTGAACTGAACGCCTCCGAGGAGAAAGATGAGGGGCTGAGCTAACAGAGTAACCGCGACGGCCAACGGCAGGCTTAAGATTAGCAGGAGGCGGACGCCAAGCGTGTAGGAGCGAAGAAGTGCTGCCCCTTCCTGCCTCGCCAAACGACTCATGAGCGGGAAGATGGCCAGTGTGAAGGTGCTGGGAATGATGTTCAGCCCGTCCAAGTATTTGAGAGCGACACTGTAGAGCCCTACGCTGGCGGCGCCGACCAGGGGGCGGAGAATCCAGATGTCGATGCGCCAGAAGACAGTGGCGAGGAGATGGTTGATCATGAGGGGGCCGCTGGTGGCCAGCATCGACTTTTGCAGAGACCAGTCCCACGTCCACTGGGGCTTAAACAGCGTTGAGCGAACGAGCCAGTTGAGCCAGATGAGCTGGACAGCGTTTACAAGCAGCGCCACCCAGGCCAAGCCGACGATTCCCCAACCCAGCAGGAGGACCAGGGCGCCCAGAGTTACCTGAAGCAACGCCATCGTGATACCGAGGCCAGCGGTGTACTCCATTTTTTCGAAGGCGTTGAACAGGCTGCTGAAGGCATCGGCCCAGTTGGCAACCAACATCACAAGCGCAAAAACGGCGACTGCCTGAATTTCAACGAGTCCGATGGGAGCCGGCGCTTCCCAGGTGATCTCGACCCCGGACCAGCCTGTCGTGATAGCGAGGAATGAAGTCCACAGGTTGGTCAAGGACCGGCCCCAATTGGAAGCCGCGCCGGCTGAAGAGGTGAATTGGGAGCCGCCGACGGCCAGTCCCATGAGAACGATGCTGATTGCCCAAAGGAGTGTGCGAAGGGACAGAACATTTGTCAGAAATAGGCTAGACTTGCTCCTATCGGCTGCAACTTCGCGAGTAACCAGGGTCCCCAAGCCGTAGCGACTCAGGATTTCGAAAATGCCATAAACGGCGATCACCCATGCATATTGTCCGGTCCCTTCCGGCCCCAGAATGCGGACGTAGAGCATTGCGAAGACGAAGTAGATTATTCTGTTAGCCAGGTTGAGGCCCATGGGTACGACCGAATTCTTGGCGACGGTACGGGCTTCGCCGGCGGTTGCTTCCGGGCGGTAGAACCGGCCCCACGCCCACCACAACAGAAGCAAGAGAGAAAGCATCGTCGCCAGGAAAGTGATATAGAGGCCGAGCTTGAAGCTCAAGGGGCTGTAGGTGAAGCGAACGGTCCACTGGCCGCTCTCGGGCAGATAGACGGTACGAAAGGCCGAGTTGGCGCGGTAAATGGTCAGCTCTTGCTCGTCGTTCTCGCCGCCGCCGAATGGCCGCACGTAGGCGTTCCAGCCGGGGAAGTAGGCGTCGGTGAGGACCAGCCAGCCTCTGTCACTGAGGTTGACATCGACAAAGACGGTGTTTGCCGTGTAACGGCTGATCGAAGCGTCTGCGGTCTCCGGGCTGGACGGGACGAGAGCTTCGTGCGCCGAGGGTGCTTCCTCTATGAAAACGGTTCTGCGCAGGTCGGCATCCAGTAGCGGCTGCTCGGCGGAGGGCAGGATAACCGCTTCGGTCGCTATGAAAGCGCGGGGGAAGACCTCCAGGTTCTCGTATACTCGAATGGCGTCGTCTTCGTATACCTTCTGCCAGGTGTTCGCATTGGGAACCACCAGCTCCGAAAGGATGTATTTGACACCGAGAAGGTCGAGCAGCGGATTTTCGAGCGCGGCAAAGGGATTGTGCCGGTTTGCCGAGTTTGCCGATGCGTAGATTGGCGCGATGCGGTTGTAGAGCAGTTCGCCACTCTGATCGGCGATGCGGTTCAACAGGTCTACGTACTGTTTTGGAATGATCGAGTCGTAGCCGCGGATGTCCTGCCAACCGTAATACATGCCGGCATTGGCATTGAAGGTCTTGCGGCCGGGGTTTTCGAAGGTGGTAAAACGGAAGGGGGCGTAGTGGACTTCGGTGCTCGGACCTGTGTTCTCCTTTTGATTGATGAACTGCACAACCGGCGGCACATTTCTGAGAGGCGATAGGCCCGGGTCGGCAGAGGGGTTGAACCGGCCGTGGACTGCGAAGAGATCGAGAGCGAGTAGGGCGACGAAGGAATAGGGAAGCAGGCTGGCGAGACGCGCCCTTGCGGTCGGACCTCCGGGGGCGGCGGTTGTAACTTTTTCTGATCCGTCAGCGTTGTGAGCGGTTCCGAAAGTTCGCCATAGGAGCAGCCCACTCACGAGGGCAAAGGCGCCGAAGCGGGCAATGCCGACGCTCTGGTAACCCCAGAACATGCGGCCGTTGGCAAAGGCCGCTTGTGCGAGGTCGGATGCTTCCACGGCCCGCTGCGCCAGGTCAATGAATGGTGAGGGAACCAAGTAGCTGGCGGCGACGGCGAAGAGTGCGATCAGACCTGCGGCGGATGCAGAGATTGCGAGGAGGACAGGCAGCCAAATGAGCCGGACCTGGAGCCTTCGGATGGTGAAGAGCAGTTTATCGCCCGTATTCGAGCGGAAAGAGAGGGCTTGCTCCAGTCCGAGGCCGCCCAATAGCGCCATGGCGAGAGTGAAGGGAAAGACCCATCTGAAGGGGCTGTGAAGCTGGTCCCAGCCGGGGAGGCCATAGAACAGGATGGCGTAGAGGGGCGTGCCGAAAGCGAAGAGCAGAGAGACCAGGGCCAGCGCGGCAAATAGCAGGGCGGGCACGCGCAGCTGCCGGCGTGCGGTGTGCGGCTGTTCGCTGCCCGGACGGAAGACGGTTTGGGCGAGTGGGACACCGACGGCGAGCGCGGCCAGCAGCCAGGTACTAACGCCCAGATAGCTGCCGCCCTCGACGTAGTTCTTGATGCCCCAGAAGATGGTATTGCTGGGCTCTCCCAGCCAGTTAACCGTCGCCGGCTGCCAGCGGAGAGCCCAGAGGTCGAACCAGTGATGATGGCTGGGATTGCCGAAGATATCGGGCAGGAAGAATGTGAGGATGTGGCGGTCCGGCCAGGCCCATCCGACGATTTGCCGGTAGGACGCGGAGCCTTCGCGGAAGTTTTGCTGGACAAGCTCATACAGCGGCAGGAGCTGGACTGCTCCGGCGGCAAGGCCCAGAAGCGGGACCAGGAGAATCCAGGCAGCGATTTTGGCCAGCGCCTGCAGAATGTGCAGGTCGGTGCTCGTGCCGCGGGGCTGGTCAGGGGCCGCCGTCTGCGTTTTGTGGTCGCCGGATGCGCTGCGTAGTCTTCGCCATGCTACGAGGAGCCGCACAATGGTATATATGCCCGCAACGAGCAGCGTGTAGTAGAGGAATTCGGGGTGGCCAGCAAGTACAACCATTCCGACTGCGCCCACACCGGCCACCACGTAGGGGATGGGGCGAAATCCGGCTACCCCTTTTTCTTCCTGTTTCTGGATTACCCTTTCAATAGTCGCCAGCAGTAGCGGCAGCCAAGAGGCTGCGGCGATGACCATGGTGAAGACGACACTGACCACCATGAAGCCGCTAAACTGAAAGGCGACGCCGCTGAAAAGGGCGGCCACCGGCCGCAGCTTCAGGACACGACCGAGCAGATAGGCGTTGGCACCAGCAATGGCCAGTTGTATGGCGGTGAACCAGCCGAATGCAACTTCGATGGGCAGGACGTAGAAAAGCGCGCTGAAAGGATAGGCTGCGCTGGCCTGTCCGGCGGCGAAGAAGGGTGCGCCGGTAAACAGCTGCGGATTCCAAAGCGGAAGCTCACGATGCTGCAGCGTTCGGCGCACATGCAGTTTCCAGACTGCATTTTCCAGTACGAGATCGCTCAGCAACTCATTGTGCGGAGTGATATCCGGCTGCAGAGATTGCCAGGGCTCGAACCGATAAAGATTGTCATAGGGCAGCAGTGTTTTGCCGGTGAACAGAACCGGGCCGAACCAGATTAGCGGTAGAACAGTCAGGAGGGCGAGGGCGAGCAGGTCGGGGCGGAATCGTCGTAGCCGGTGCATTACGTTGGCGAGGCGGCGTCGCGGCATCTAACGGTGCGGGGCAGGCCGGCCGCTGCTCATGATTGGGTGGGGCTGGGAAAGCGGTTCTCTGACACCTGAGACGCGCTTGCGATGCCGCCAGAGAAGCTCCCACACGCGCCATACTGATTCCAGTTTGACCGACACATTCATTTTGCTCTGGCCGACACGGCGATCTTCAAAGTGAATGGGTAGTTCGATGATGTGGAAGCCAAGTTTTTCGCTGAGATAGGCCATTTCGACCTGGAAGATGTATCCGTTGCTTCTTATCGTGTTCAGCCTGATATCCTGTAGGGCGCTTCGCTGCCAGAGCTTGAAACCGGCCGTCATGTCGCGTACGCGAATCTTCAGGATTGTACGGCAGTATATATTGGCCCACCTGCTAAGGAGACCTCGCCACCAGCTCCAGTTCTCATCCAGTGTCCCGCCCGGCACATAGCGGCTGCCGATGACGACGTCCATGCCTGTGGCGCAAACCACGCCGAGCATTTGCAAAATGTAGTTCGGACTGTGACTGAAGTCGGCATCCATCTGTACAACGAATTCTGCCCCGTCGGAGAGAGCGCGCTGGAATCCGGATACATAGGCCGTGCCCAGTCCGCCCTTCTGCGGGCGATGGATGACCGACATCCGTGTGTGGGCCTGATTGAAGCGCTGCGCCAGATTATCGGCAAGGCGACCCGTGCCGTCAGGAGAGTCGTCATCAACGATCACCAGACGCAGGTTCTTCAGCGGTAGAGAAAAAAGAGCATCGACCATCTCCTCCAGATTGTCGGCCTCGTTGTAGGTAGGGACAACGACTGCAATTGCTGCGTGCGGCCAATTGGTGGAGTCCAAATTCATGGCTCCGGCGCCGGGAAGATCCTTCCCGTGTTCTGTATGCGAAACGTCCTGGAAGTCACTGGAGGCCAAATCGGAGTGCAATGGTTGGGACTGTGTCTCAGGCCTGTTTTCAAGACCGTTCATTTTCTTTCAGAGTAAAATAACTGGTAATGGCACGAATACTCTACGTATGCTGAACAGCTGCCATTCGTGCCCAACGGGAAGGCAAGAAGGACGACTTCCATTAGAACACAACTATTGTCAATCCGCCACAACATCGCTATACTGAAGGTCGCAAAGAGCGTACATATCATCAGCAAATGTTTCGGCGGCCCTAACCTGGCCGCCGAAAACTTCCTCACCCGACGTCGTCAGTCAAGAGAGATGCAGGATTCATGAACAGAGGCGAATCCAAGGATGATTAACGCCGAGAGGTTACCAAGCAGATCGGGCCATTTGCCACAGACAGGAACGTTGTTCCGGGTCTTGGGCCGGCAAAGAGTGGGATTGACGTGCGTTTTTCTGGGCCTTTGCCTGGCCACGCTCGCCGCGTGCGCGCCGATTCCCGCTGAGGACCCCAACCTGGCTGTGGAGCAGACCACCGCGGCGGTTGAAGAGGAGAACGACTTGCCGCCTGGGGTCGTGCCTTTGGAGAGAGTCAACGGGAGTATCGTCTCGCATGGAACTGAAGTGGACGAAGCAGCGCCAAGTGAAAGTGCTTCGCCTGCCATTCTTACTGTTCGTCGACCCAGGGCCAACATTCGAAGCGGACCCAGTATCGACTTTCCCGTAGTGGCCAGAGCGGTGGAAGGAGACACCTTTACCACCTCGGGCCGGACGGCCGACGGGTGGTGGCGCGTCTGCTGTTTCGACAACCTGGATGAGGGAGAAGTTGAAACAATCCAGACCGCCTGGATGTCTCAAATTGTGGTGACGCCCGACGAGGCCGCCGAAGCGTTGCCTAGTTTGATCCCACTTTTTCCAGAGGACCTAGCGGCCTCCTGGAATGTTCAATATGAGTGCGGTTCGCGGCGCTGTGCCGTCAATGAGTGTGCCGCGGTATCCAGAACGGAGATACACAACAATCGAGATCTTCGCTGGTTAGCGATTAATCGAATCGTTACCTGGGAGGAGTCGTGCGGAGAAGATTCGACGTGGCCACACCAGATTGACCGTATCGAGGGTACGGAGCGCTATCCCAACTCGACAGGCCTGTTCTTCTTCAACTACTGGCTAGGGCCCCGGCCCGGAATAGCCAACGCGCTTTTCCACCTGGAAACGGGAGAAGAGATAGAGGTCTGGTGCAGCGATGAACAGGTGGCAGAAGTTGCGGAGGAAAGCGGTTGGACAACGGTCTACAATGGCCTGACTTGCCACGACGTTCGAACCGGAATGCTCGTGTCGATGCAATACACCAAGCGATGGTTTTTCACCGGCGAGTTTGAAGGTGATCAGTACGACCGGGCCTATTTCGGTGATTTCGAAGTGTACAAGGTAAAACTGGACCAGACGAACGCGCTGCTGGCGATAGTCAATGCAAGGGCAGCCGAGTAACACGATATGACGTACCGACATTAGTCGGATAGTTTCCGCCCATCTGCTGGCCTGGCCGACGCCGGGCCTTGCTGTTTCTTGCTTCCGGAACGATTCGCCCTAGCAGGAAATGGGACTAAATCCCTTCTGAACAAGACAGTTTTCCAACTCTCGTTTCGCTCTGTCAGCGTAGGCTGCGTAACGCTGACGCTTGTTGCGGACGCGCTCGGGGAGAGGGGGGAGCAGCCCCATGTTCGCCTTCATAGGTTGAAAGTCGTCAGCAGAGGCGTGTGTTATGTAGTGGAAGAGGGCCCCAGACATGGCGGCGCGGGGCAGCTGCAGGGGAGGCTCATCTGACAGCCAGCGCGCCATATTGATCCCGGCCAGAAGACCTCCGAGCGCGCTGCCCACATACCCTTCAGTGCCAGCAATCTGGCCGGCGAAGAAGAGGTCGTCTCTGTCTTTGAATTGAAGCGTCGGTCGCAGAAGAGTCGGGCTGTTGATGAATGTATTGCGGTGCATCTGCCCGAGACGCACGAACTCGGCATGCTGGAGGCCCGGAATCATGCGCAGGATTTCAGCTTGTGCGCCCCATTTCACGTTAGTCTGAAAACCAACAAGGTTATAAAGGGTACCGGCGACGTTGTCCTGCCGGAGTTGGACGACGGCGAAAGGGCGCTGACCTGTCTTGGGGTCACGCAGCCCCACCGGGCGCATCGGCCCAAAGGCAAGAGCATCCTTACCTCGCTGGGCCAGCGCCTCGATCGGCATACATCCTTCAAAGTAGCGCTCGAGCTCCTTGTCTGCACCAGACAGTTCCAGCTTGGGAGCGTCAAGCAGCGCGTCGACAAAAGCCTCGTACTCGGTCTGATTAAGGGGGCAGTTCAAGTAATCGCCATCGTCGGTTCCCTCGGCCCCGGCTTTGTCCCAGCGGTTGCGGCGAAAGGCGATCGAAGTGTCTATACTCTCCGCGGCGACAATGGGGGCCATGGCGTCGTAAAAGTAGAGGTAGGGGCCGGTGAGGGACTGGACGGCTCGGGTCAAGGCGTCGCTGGTCAGCGGGCCGGTGGCCAGAATCGTCGGGCCATCGGGAATGGCCGTCACTTCCTGGCGGAGCAACTCAATTTGTGGGTGCGAGGCGATGCTGCTGGTGATCTCCTGCGCAAACTCGTCACGACCGACGGCGAGGGCCTGTCCGGCTGGCAGAGCGTGTTTGAAGGCAGTACGAATTACGAAGCTGCCCATGCGCAGCATTTCGTTCTTGAGAATGCCCAGGGCCCGGTCAGGCAGCGTGCTGCCCATTGAATTTGAGCAGACCAGTTCAGCCAGACGGTCGGTGACATGGGCGGGCGTTTGCCGCACCGGACGCATCTCATAGAGACGGACAGAGATACCCCGTTGCGCCAACTGCCAGGCGGCTTCGGTACCTGCCAGTCCACCTCCCACAACTGTAACTGTCTTGCCCATTTTTCGCTCTGGATGGATAATGAAACGCTGCTCAGAAAGGGCGTGCCGCGGTCATTTGCAAGGCGGCCCCAATACGTACGGCTTGTGCGCGGCAGGAATGATAACGGTAGCTGCGGCCCAATTGCAGCATCGTGCAAGTTTACCACCAACCCGCAAGGCGCCAAAGAATTTCAAGATGAATGTAGTCGACCTAATCACCAAAAAGCGTGACGGCGGCGAGCACAGTGCCGCTGAGTTGGAATTCCTGATGGAAGGAATCGTTCAGGGTACGATTCCCGACTACCAGATTGCGGCCTGGGCTATGGCGGTCTATTTTCGAGGAATGACGGCGGTGGAGTCGACTGCGCTCACGCTGGCAATGGCCGGCAGCGGGGAGACGCTCGATCTGCGCGAGCTGGCCCGTTCGGCCAAGCTGATCGTGGACAAACATTCAAGCGGCGGCGTTGGCGACAAGACTACCTTGACGGTCGGGCCGATCGTGGCGGCCTGCGGATTACCGGTTGGCAAGATGAGCGGCCGGGGGCTCAGTTTTTCCGGGGGAACGATTGACAAGCTGGAGGGGATTCCCGGCTGGAGCGCGAGTTTGAGTACGGACCAGTTTCGGCGTCAGCTGAGGGAGGTGGGACTGGTCGTGGCGGCCCAGACGGCCACGCTTGCCCCGGCTGACCGGCTGTTGTATGCGTTGCGGGATGTCACCGGCACGGTGCCCAGTTTGCCTCTTATTGCAGGAAGCATCATGAGCAAGAAGCTGGCCGCCGGGGCAGACGCTATCGTCCTGGACGTAAAGTGCGGGCGGGGGGCCTTCATGGAATCGCTGGCGGAGGCCAGGGAGTTAGCCGAGCTGATGGCGGCGATCGGCAAGGGCGCAGGGCGCCGGGTGACGGCGCTGGTCACAGCGATGGACCAGCCACTGGGTCGGGCGGTGGGCAACATCCTTGAAGTTCGGGAGGCGATTGATACACTCAGAGGTGGAGGCCCCCCAGACTTCCAGGAGTTGACACAAGAAGTGGCGTCGGAGATGCTGCTGCTGGGCGACCCGGAGCTTCACGGCGAACGGGTGGCCGACGGAGGTGAGGGCGGGCGCGATGCATCGAGGCGCAGAGTGCAGGAGGCAATCGATTCCGGGGAGGCCTTTGCCAAGTTCGTTCAGTTTGTGGCGGCCCAGGGAGGCGATGCGGTTGCGGTCGAAAGCCCGGGGCAGCTGGCCGCCGCCCCGGTGACAGTGGACCTGCGGGCGAAGACAGAGGGTGTAGTCGCAGGCCTGGATGCACGAGCGGTGGGCCTTGCCGTGGTAGCGCTAGGAGGGGGCCGTCAACGCAAGGGTGACGAAATCGACCATCGCGTCGGCGTTGTCCTGGAGTCGAAAGTAGGTGACAAGGTTGCGGATGGGGACCTACTGTGTACGGTCCACGCGGGAGACGCGGATGCAGCCCATCTCGCGGCGGAGCGTGTTTACGACGCTTACCTTTTTTCTGATGTAATCCGTTCAGGTCGGGTCGAAGAGGAGGCGGGGACGGGTATAGGGGAGCTCTTGGTCGAGAGGGATGCAGCGGTCAAAGGTCTGGAGCCGTCGATCGTACTGGACCGGATCACCAGTTGACGCCCTGCCTTTGCGCTACTACGGACCTGTACATGTTCAGGGTCGACGCGCCGATTGTGAGCCAGTTGTAAGAGCGTGTGACCTCCTGGAGTGCACGAGCCCGCATGGCCTGGGCCTGAACGGGATCAGTGAAAAGCTGGTCAACCGCCCAGGCGATACTTTGCGTATCGTTGACCCGAACGGTGAGGCCTGTTCGCCGGTGGTCGACGACCTCGGCCAGCCCGCCGACCTGGCTGGCAATCACGTTGCAGCCGGCGGCCATGGCCTCAAGAGCAACGATGCCAAAGGGCTCGTAGAGGCTGGGAAAGACGGCTGCATCGACGCTGCGATAGAGACAGTCCCGCATTTCACTGTCGATAAACCCCAATAGCTCCACGGCATCTCCGATTCCCAACTCATCGACCAGCGGCTGTAACTGCTCACTGTTTCTGCCTGCCACCAAGAGACGCACATCAGGATGTTTCTCGCGGATGGAAGGGAGCGCCTGAAGCAGCACCTGCACGCCTTTTTCCGGCGTGATGCGTCCGACGTAAAACAGCAGCTTTTCCCCGAAAGGGGCGAAACTGCCTTTCAGTTCCCGAATCCGCTCCTCGGAACAGGACTGAAATGGCGTGACGTCAACACCATTGGGGATGAGGGTTACTTTGTCCAGGGGCACGTCGAAGAATCTGCACAGTTCCCCGGCCATGTAGGAGCTACAGACGATAAGCCGCCAGGATTCGAAGCATACCTGCCACTCCAGCTGATTGATACGATGGCTAGTTTCGCTAGGCAGGTGCGACTGATGTCTTCCTCTTTCGGTGGCGTGAATGGTGGTAACGAGTGGAATCTTCCAGGCATGTTTCAACTCAATGCCGGCGGAAGCGGTCAGCCAATCGTGTACGTGAATCAGTGCGTAGGGGTTGTCTTGGTGCAGGTCTTTTGCCTTTGACACCAGGTAACGGTTATTGTCGACGACGCTGTTAAAGAGGTCCAGCGGGTTGACCGAGGGCGTTTCCACACGGTGGATGGTGACTGACCCGGACAGTTCTTCAAAGAGGGGTGCATTGCCGCTGTGGGGTGTCAACAGGTCAAGGTGGAAGGGTGGCAAACTCTCGCCGGAAAGGGCGATGAAAGCCCTCACTAGCTCCGATACATGTCTTCCGATCCCACCTACTACATTTGGGGGGTACTCCCAGGAGATGAAGAGAAGTCGCATTTGAGATTTTGCGGTAGGTTCAGTGAGCAATGTTTGTGCGCGACTGCCCTTCCGGCCTGTCCCGCGTCAGGGAATCTGCACTATCTCGATCAGTTTGCTCTTTCCTTCGAGGTCGAGCGAGAAGACCGCCAGTTCACGCTCACTCGAAGGAAGACCATCGCCGGCAATCTGCTGCAATGCCCGCTGCGTGGCCAGGTAGACGGCGAAGGCGGTTGGCGGGGCGTCCTCATGCGCCGATGCCCACTCAATGTACTGGTTTCCATTTTCGCCCAGGGCGATGGCCCAAAAGATGGGCCCCGGCGGAGCTCCGTCAAGCCGTTCCAACAACAACGTGTGGAAGACCGGATCTCCAGCTACGGTCGTGGTCCAGAAGGGAACCGTAAGGCCACGTAATCGCAGGCGGCTAAGAAAGGCCGCGCCTTCCGGGGCACTACCCAGCCAGAGCACTGCGTCCGCCGCCGGGATTGCAACTGCGGCGTCGACTACGGTTACCGACTTACCGGTTCTTGAAGACAACTCAGCAGCGGAGGCCAGCGGCCAACCGAAGTCCAGGCCGGCAACCGCTATCACGGTTCCCGGCATCCGGCCGATGATGGCTTCGACCAGCTTTTGGGCCGCTTCAGTGGAAGGGGGCCTCGTCTGCGGCTGCCACTTCACACGCGAATCGGCGATGATTTGGGCCACAGCGGAGACCTGACGCGCCTGTAGAGGCCCTATCACGGCCACGACACTATTGTCGCGGAGCAGTTTTGCGGCTGCGCGACGAGCATGCGCCGGGTCAGCGGAGGTATCCAGCGCGAGTGGAACTGCCTCGAACTCCTGGGGCGGAAAGTGGGCAAGTGCCGCGCGCATTGCAGAAAGGGCTTCGTATCCACTCTCCCGATGCAGCCCTTCAAAGGGAGCCAACAGACCGATTTTCACAACAGGCCGCGTGGAATTACAGGAAAGGAGGGACAGAGAAAACACGAGCCAGAAGACGACACGAACTGCCGATGCAACGCGGACAATCGTATCATAGTAACAATGCAGCGCGAAAGTTTTTGCCGCCACAGATTTTTCGCCCGACCGTAGCACTCGATACCGGCCGATTCCCTGAATCGTCATGTCCGGTACTTCACAAGGCTGCCCGGTTATGGCTGATAGCCGTAGATCGAGAAGTTCCGATCGTGTTCAGCCAGTGTTTGGGCAAAGACATGACGGCCTTCGTCGCCGGTAGCGAGGAAGAAGCAGTAGGATGTCTGACTTGGATTCCTGGTCGCCTCGATGGCTCTCAGCCCAGGGCTGGCGATAGGACCAGGCGGTAGTCCCGGATGCAGATAGGTATTGTAGAGACTTTCCACCTGGGCGTATTCCTGAATCGTCTGCGGCTTCCACCACCAGTTACCTGTCGTGCCCTTGGCATACTGCACAGTCGGGTCGGCCTGGAGATAAGTCCCGCCAACATCGGAACAGCTATTGTTGAGGCGGTTGAGGTAAACGCTGGCGATCAGAGGGCGTTCATCATCTTGTACGGCTTCCCGTTCTACGATCGAGGCCAGTGTGATGAGCTCATGACCGCTAATGCCGCTGCTGCCCCCGCTGAGACCGTCGGCGCCGACCCTGTTCTCAAAGTTGTCCAACATGGAAGCGAGGACAAGCTCCGGACCACTTGCGTTGACCGGGAATCGGTAGGTATCGGGGAAGAGATAGCCTTCCAGAGAGTCTCCTGGAGAAAGGTCATTCAGAAAGTCATAGTCATCCAACAGTGCGAGGCTCTGGGGCTGGCGCACAGCGGTCAGGAATCGTTCGCTGTCAATGACAAAACTCGCGGCCAGGCGCTCGGCGATCTCTTCGGCCCGGAAACCTTCGGGGATAGTAACCAGGACCTCTTCGAAACGCGCCTGCTGCAGTTCGCGTGCAATTTCCGGTATGGTCATCGACTCTGACAGCATGAAGTTGCCGGCTTCAATATTTCTATCCAGTTTTTCGACTCTCAGGTAGAGGTTGAAGAGGTCGGCGTCGCGAATGAAGCCGGCGGCAGCGAGGCGGGCTGCAATATACCGTGCCGGTTCACCAGGGTTGATTGTGAAAGTGCGGGGACGGGGATCGTTGCCAAAAGGAATCAGCAGTTGTTCTTCCCGGAGTCTCAGAGTGAGGGCCAGAATTTGCGCCTCGATGTTCTCCGGTGTCAGCGCGTCCTCGCCTTCATCGGGATCGATCAGTGCGTCCGACTGTTTCTCGACGGCCAGAAACTGTTCAGTCAAGTGGGCGCGCGACACTATCACGACCCCCCACAGTACGAAGATTACCAAGAGCAGGAACGATGCCCGAATCAGATTGAGAAGCAACGGTTCCCTATGCGTCTGATTGGCAGATCGGCGTGAAATGAGTTCGCTTCTCACAGATGGATTCCAAAACTGGCAGGCAATGGGAGCCAGGCTGTACATTGGTGCGGCCGCCCGCCAATTGTAACACCGGGCTAAGCCAAGACCAACGCGTAGGGCAGTTCGTCTTCGCCGAGTGCTTTGTTCGGTATTGGTTTGTCTGATATTCTAGTGTGAACGGTGGACAGTGGCCCTGTGGTTCCGAAGGCTCGGTTCTCAGCGGCCTTGAAGTCAAGCAAGTCCAGTGCGCCACCGGTCGCGTGCTGCCCCTCAGATTGGGCCGCCTCAGGAACTGCGGATTTATGGACAGTTCATATCTCTGGAATCTAACCGCTGCGGGCCTGGCGTTTCTCCTGCCGGCCGGACTGGTTCTGGTTGCAGTTTCGGGCGTGAGTGCGCAGCGTGTATGGGATGCCGCTCTGGGGGGCATGGCGGCCTTCTGCCTGGCGGGGTTGGGATATTGGGCGACCGGCTTTGCGTTTCAGTTCGGTAGCGTCGGATTCCTGTATACCGATCACCCTGAGCTTTCGGGTCTGCTACGGGGATGGAGCCCACTTCCTGAGGGTTGGGGTGTTGGGTGGATAGCGGCGGGCCTGGATGGGTGGTTCTTATCCGGGCCGGCGGCAACGCCGGGGGCGATGGGCCTATTTCTGGCGCACGTGCCCTGGTCCATGACCGCGGCGCTGTTGCCTGTGCTGGCCTTGCGCGGGCGGGCACCGGCGCTGGCGACGCTTGTCGTCGCGCTGGTTGTCGGCGCCTTTGTCTATCCGCTGGCGGGAAACTGGGTGCAGGGAGGGGGCTGGCTGGCGGCACTGGGCAGCAACGCCGGCCTGGGACACGGGCTGGTTGATTTCGGCGGCGGAGGCACAGTCTTTCTCGTATCGGCTTCAGCATCTTTGGCCGCGCTGCTGGTTTGGCCGCCGCGGCAGAGGGCCCGGTCGCATCCAGTCGACTCTGATCTGCCTACCGTCCACCTGCCTCTGCTCGCGGTCGTGGGTTCCCTATTCGTGATGGCGGGCGTTCTGGCTTGGGTATGGACAGGCCCTGTTCAACAGCCTGGGACGACTGCTTACACGGCAATGCGAACGGCCGTCAACGGCCTGCTATACGCCACCGGCGGGGTGACAGTACCCTTGCTCTACACTTGGTTTGTGACCGGCACGAGCGATCCGGGGATGAGCGCTCGAGGGCTGGTGGCCGGCGTAGTAGCAGGGCTGGCAGCGGGGCCATTTCCGGGGCACGCGGGCGCACTGGTGATCGGGTTGCTCGCTGGGGGAAGTGTACCTTTTGTGACCTACGCGATTCATAGAGTTTTCGGTCTTGACGATGGGGCCGGGATATTTGCCACTGCAGGGATTCCCGCTGCAATGGGACTGATGTGCGTCAGCATATTTGCGGATGGCGCCGCGGGGGCGGGCTGGCAGCAGGTCGGCGCTGGCAGCCATTTGGGCGTAGCGGGACAAGGTGTAACAGGACTGCTGGCTGCCCCGGGCTTTCAGAGCAGTTTTTTCGGTCAGTTCCAGGCCCAAATGATAGGCATTGTAGCGTTGGGGCTGTGGGGATTCGTCAGTTGCAGCATCATCTGTGTACCTTTGGGCCTTTTCTTCTATGGATTTGGAAGGGCGGTCCAGAGTGACGAGTATGTGAGCCAGCAGGGCCCTACGCGTGCCGGCCAGCAGTACTGGTCCGAAGGCACGAACGTCGGGCGAGAAGACGCTCCCTTTTCGCAGGAGATGGCGGCGCGGCCGCCGTCGGAAATGCCGGCAGAGGAACCTCGTTTTCGGTAAATAATTCAGATGTCGTCGGGTAACGCACAGGTTACCAGGTTGAAGTACTGGGCGCCGCCAGGGCCCAGAACGCTGCGAATGAAGTGCAGTTCGCTTACCTTCCAGTCGTTCCAACTATGAGATACATCATCTTCCGCTACGCGGCGCAGATGTTCCGATGCCGCGCGTAGTACGGGACGCGCGGCATTGCGCGCGGTACGCGCCAGGGTTATGTGGGGCGAGAAACGGTTCCGCTCCGGCGAAAATCCTACTTGCCGGGCTAAGGACTCCACGTCAGCTTGCAGGTCCTGAAGGGCCTCCAATTCACCTTCGAGTCCCACCCACAGAACGCGCAGATTGGACCAAGAGCGGAAGCAACCGAGCCGGGACTGCGTCAGCGAAAAGGGGGCGTGTCTGACCGCGAGGGCCGCGAGTCCATTCTGCAGCTGATGTCGCTGGGCTTTATCGGTATCGCCCAGGAAGCGGAGGGTAAGATGCAGATTCCGGGTGTTGGTCCAGCGCAGTAGGGACGGCTGTTGGCGCAGCGGGGGCAGTTCTTTCAGATGATCTTGCAGCGCTCGGATTTGCTGCTTCACGCCGTGGGGAATCTCCAGAGCGACAAATGTGCGCATCATTTGTATAGAACTCTTTCGTCCAGGACAGTTCAGAGACCGGCTAGCGAAGCAGCTCCTGCATGTCTGCGGCGAGCGCCTCTGCGGTCACATCGGCGCTGAACAGTGCGCGCCAGTTTCCCTCTCGGTCAATGAGAAAGACACGTGAGGTGTGGTCGAGCAGATAATATTCGTCATCGAGGCTGTGACCTTCGGCGGCACCTGTGTACAACCCGTAGCCCTGTTTGAGGGCATCCAGTTCGGTTTCGGGTACGCGAACTCCAAAGAAGCGAGGATCGAAGGCGTGGATGTATGGCTCAAGGCGTGCAAGGCTGTCGCGCTGCGGGTCAACAGAGACGAATACGACCTTGAGATCGGCGCCGAGGGCGGGGACTTCCTTTTCCAAAGCTTCTTTTGCTGCGGCAAGTTCCATCATGGTCAGGGGACAGATATCGGGACAGAAGGTATAGCCAAAGAAAAGCAGGACCGGGTCGCCGATCAGATCGGCGAGGTCAAAGGGCGTGCCATCATAGTTTTGGCCGCGAATTGGGGAGGCTGGACTGGCCTCTTCGAAGACCGTGCCGGCGAACCGGTGCGGTCCGCATGCGGCGAATAGAAACATCACCAGACATAAAACAGAGGGCAAGGTGAGGCAGTGCCGCCGTTTCCAGAGGCTTCTCATTTTGGCGGCGGGCTGATTGCAGCTCCTGTTCCTACTGGTCGTGAGAGTATGAACGCTAATCTGCGGTTTGCTCCGTAGTGTCCCTCTCATATTCGAGTTGCGCCTTTGGCGGATCCAATTGACCCGCATCCTCTGGGCCACAACGCGGACCGGTATGGAGGTCTTCGACTGGCCAGGAGTCTTTCCGGTCTTAAGGCTTGCCAATACTATCACACGGCCGTTCGCGACGGTCAAATGAAGTTGTTGTCCAGCCAGTATGCTCAACAGTCCAGAGGACGCTCATTTCACTAATCGTGTCTAATGCCCGGACTACCGCTCAAGCAGGTGATCTAAAGCTTACCTGGTGAGGCTTCAAGAATGCGGTAGAAAATCCCACAACGCCGCCTGGCATCGAATCTCGGATTATCAGGCGAAAATTGACGAATCATATACCGCGTGCTAATGTTCACTGCCGACGCGTCCTGGCGGGTCACGCCCGGAACCAGCCACGACGCGGGTTGGGGGAGGCGCGGGTCGGCGCGGGTCGCCAAGTTCACCTTACCATCACACTGGCTGCTGCGCGAGGTTTTAGGAGGGGGGGGCGTTGCGGGGGGGAACCCCCCGCACAAGGGAGGGCCGAAGGCCCGACCGCCCAGAACTGCAGTGATCAGTGGTCAGTGGTCATTCAAAGCAGCGAATTATGGGCAATTGGTGTGAATAGAAGAATGTAGAGAGAGGCATCCTCGCTTGCAGCTCTCTGGGTCGCTATTTGGCCAGGATTTAACGGTCACAAAGATGTGGCACTGGAGCATATAGGAATGAAAGAGCTTTTTTCGGAATCGCAGGCAGATGGCTCAGGCCTTTTGGATTGGACCGATCAGCCTGATCCACGGCAGCTGCTCCGGGAACGGGATCCTGAGATTTACACGGCGATTGAGTCCGAACGGCAGAGGCAGACGAACGGAATCGAACTGATCGCCAGCGAGAATTACGTCTTTCCCGAAGTGTTAGCGGCGGCGGGCAGTGTGTTGACGAATAAGTATGCCGAGGGCTATCCGGGACGGCGATATTACGGCGGATGCCAGTACGTAGACGTTGCCGAAAGGATTGGCATCGAACGAGCGTTGGCGCTCTTTGGTGCAGAACATGCCAACGTGCAACCCCATTCGGGCGCTCAGGCTAACGCCGCCGTCTATATGGCGTTGTTGAAGCCGGGCGACACAGTGCTGGCGATGAAGCTGGACCATGGCGGGCATTTGAGCCATGGTTTCCACCTCAACAGCTCGGGACACTATTACAATTTCGCCCATTACGGTCTCGATCCCGAAACAGAGCAACTCGACTACGGTGTGATCCGGCAGGCGGCACTGGAACTGCGGCCCAAACTGCTGCTGGTGGGGGCGAGTGCTTATCCCCGCCATTTCGACTTCCAGGTGCTGCGGGATATTGCTGACGAGGCCGGTTGTCTGCTCATGATGGACATGGCCCATGTTGCCGGCCTGGTTGCCGCAAAACTGCATCCCGATCCAGTTCCGTACTGCGATGTAGTCACGACCACAACCCACAAGACGCTGCGCGGGCCCCGCGGCGGTCTGATTCTTTGCCGGAAGGAACATGCGAGGGCGATCGACCGCGCAGTATTTCCCGGAATTCAGGGTGGGCCGCTCATGCACATCATCGCTGCGAAGGCGGTCGGATTCAAATTGGCACAGGCAGAGGCGTTCAAAAGGTATCAGCAGCAGATTCTGGACAATGCGCAGGCGCTGAGTAACGCCCTACAGGCTGAAGGTCTGCGCAGCGTTTCCGGCGGTACTGACAATCACCTGCTGCTGGTCGATCTGAACAGTTTGGACAACGAGGAGATCAACGGGAAGTTGGTGGAGACGGCCCTTGACAACGCGTCTATCCACTGCAACAAGAACATGATCCCTTTTGACACGCGAAAGGCGATGGTCACGAGCGGGATCCGGCTGGGTACGCCTGCGGCCACAACTCGGGGGATGAAGCAGGTGCAGTTTGAACAGATCGGTCGCTGGATTGCCTCGATTGCTCACGAGCCAAAAGATACGGCCTTGCAGGAGTCGGTGCGTGACGAGGTGCTGGAGATGGTCAAGGCGTTTCCGGTGCCGGCGTAGATAGGCCAAGGGTTTGAGATTGTGGCGACCAGAGTCAAAACCCAGTTCGTCTGCAGTGAGTGCGGTAGTTCGCAGATGAAGTGGATGGGAAGATGCCCGGATTGCGGCGAGTGGAACACGCTGCAGGAGAGCCGAATTCAGGAGAGCGGGATCACGTTTGCCGGAGGCAGCGCCGATTCCCTCCAAGCACCTTCACCGCTGGCTTTGCCGGACATCCCGAGTGAGCCGTCGCGGCGCATCGTCCTCGAGAATGCCGAATTAAATCGCGTGCTGGGGGGCGGCATTGTCCCCGGATCGGGCATTCTGGTCGGCGGTGATCCCGGTATCGGGAAGAGTACTCTATTAATCCAGACGGCGGCGGAGGTGGCGAGCAAGGCCGGCCAGGTGCTATATGTCAGTGCCGAGGAGAGCGCCTATCAGATTGGGCAGCGGGCGTCGAGGCTGGGGCTGGACGAGGACCGTTTGCTGATACTGGCGGACACGATCCTGGAACAGATCCTGGAACAGATCGGAAAGGTGAAGCCTTCCCTGGTTATTGTTGACTCGGTACAGGCGATCCACAGCGGCGCGAGCGCCAGTGCGGCCGGTTCGGTGTCCCAGGTACGAGATTGCTCGGCGCACTTGCTGCGACAGGCCAGACAACTCAATATCCCACTGTTTCTGGTCGGACATGTGACCAAGGAGGGTGCGATTGCGGGCCCTCGTGTGCTGGAGCATATGGTGGATGCGGTTCTTCAGATGGAAGGGGAGCGTTTTCACGCTTACCGCCTGTTGCATTCGGTGAAGAACCGCTTTGGCAGCACGAATGAAGTAGGTGTCTTCGAGATGACGGAGCGGGGCATGGCGCCGGTCGCCAACCCGTCAGCGATGTTTTTGGCGGAACGGCTGCCGAACGCAGCGGGCAGCGCCATCGCGGTACCGCTGGAGGGAAGCCGCCCCCTACTGGTCGAGGTGCAGGCGCTGGCCAGTCCGACCGCATTCAGCCAGCCACGGCGCACAGTGAACGGCATAGACTTCAACCGGCTGCTGCTGGTTACGGCTGTGCTGAGCAAGAGGCTAGGTCTTTCGTTGGGAACGCAGGACGTTTTCGTGAATGTAATTGGGGGGCTACGTATCGGCGAGCCGGCCGCTGATCTGGCGGTGGCGGCGGCCATATGCAGCAGCTACCGAAATGTCCCTGTTGCCGCCGAGGTTGCCCTAATAGGAGAAATCGGCCTGAGCGGAGAACTCCGCAGCGTCAGTCAGCTGGCGCTACGCTTACACGAAGCGGCCAAATTAGGCTTCGGGCGGGCGATCGTGCCTCGTCACGCCCTGCGGGGGAAAGGTGCACGATCGGGACAGAATGGGGCAGACGACAGCGGCAAGAGAGGCTCGTCAGACATTCCATCAGAAATCGAAGTATTCGGCGCGCGCACTGTTGCCGACGCTCTGGACGCGGCGCTCTTGAAATAATCTGCCAATGACGTGAATAGTGGAGAATACAGATGTCCAAACTGGCGAATGTTGATTCATATCAGCAGTTTCTGCGTGACCTGTTTCACAGCGACGACGCGGATCTGTCCAGGCTGCAGGCAGAGGCGGAGTCTGAAGGGATCCCGGGTATGAGTATCGGGCCGGAGCAGGGGAAGTTTCTTCAGCTGCTCGTGCAGTTGACGGGTGCCAGAAAGGTGCTGGAGATTGGTGTGCTGGGCGGGTACAGCGGGACATGGATCGCGCGTGCACTGCCGGAAGGCGGGAGGCTGATAGGCCTGGAACTGGAACAGAAGCATGCCGACTTCGCTCGCAAACAGTGGGACAGGATGGGGTTGTCCGACAAGATCGAGGTACGGGTCGGTCCGGCGCTCGAATCGCTGCCGCACTTATCGGAGGAGGCACCATTCGACCTGGTCTTTATCGATGCTGACAAAGGGAACTATCCGGCATATTTGGATTATGCGCTCCAATACAGCCGGCCAGGTACGGTAATTCTGGGAGACAATGTAGAGATGTGGGGGAGCTTGGTGGATCCAGAGAAGCAGGATTGGGATTGGGTGCAGGGGATGCGCAGTTTTGCGCGTTCGCTCAGTCAACATGAGCGGTTAACCAGCACGGTCATCCCCTATCCGGACGGGCTGGCGATGGCCGTTGTAAAGTGAAGACACTACGATAACTGCAGGCCAAAGTCTATTTCCCCAGGAGATTGTCCGGACCAGTTGGCTGCATTCGAAAGGAGCAAAACTCAGAGGCAAGGCGTGAACCGCCTTGCCTCTGTTTGACTCTGATAGGAATTGCTACCAATTAGCGCGCCAGAAGGGGACCGAGCGGTCGTCCGCCAAGCAGATGAAAGTGGGTGTGGAATACCTCCTGGCCGCCGTGTCTGCCTATGTTTGTAACAAAGCGCCAGCCATCAGAAGCGATTCCCTCTTGCGCAGCCAGGTGTCCGGCTACCTGGACAATCCGCCCCAGAATCTCGGCTTGGGCGTCACCCATTTCTCCCAAATCATTGAAGTGCTGATTGGGGACGATCAGTATGTGAACTGGCGCCTGTGCCGAAATATCCTGAAAAGCGGTTACCATTTCGTCCTGGTAGAACTGCTTCGAGGGTATTTCCCCGGCAACGATTTTGCAGAAAATACAGTCCTCGCTCATTGGAGACCTCGTCCTAACTTGCGGTTCACGCTGTCGATCTTGTCCTGCATGCTTTGTTCACGGTCACAGCGGGTACCGACCTTCAGGCTGGTTGAGATACGCGGCGCGCCCATTTCGTGAACAGCCTCATGGCAGCGTTTCACGGCCGCGAAAACCTCGTCCCACTCGCCTTCGACGTTGGTGCCGTAGGCGTGCATCTGGTGACTGAGGCCGGCATCGTCGAGGATGCGCTCGCAGGCGGCGACGTACTCCGATACGGAGACGCCGACACCTATGGGGACTACACAGAGATCTATCATGACTTTCATGGCGCTATCCAAAGACTATATTCACGAGTTTGTCGGCAACGACAACCACCTTACGCGCCTGCTTCCCATCCATCCAGCGCTGAACGTTGTTTGATGCCAAGGCCATCGCTTCCAGCTCTTCTTCTGCTGTATTAGGCGCCACGCTCAGTTTGTCGCGGACACGACCATTCACCTGAACGACCACTGTGATCTCTTCTTCCTTGGCCTTCTGCGGATCGGCCTGGGGCCAATCCTGCAGATGAACGCTAGATACTTCACCGTTCCCCGCCAGCCGCTGCCAGAGCTCCTCGCTGACGTGAGGAAAGACGGGGGCCATCATCAGCAGCAGGTTGTGAACCGATTCCTGCCAGATTTCCTTTTCTGCCTCACCGCACTGTGGATACGTGAAGGTGTCCTTGACGCGGACCAGATAGTTGTTGAATTCCATCAAGGCGGCGATGGCCGTGTTGAAACGGAAGCTGCCGAAGTCCTCCGACACCTTTGCGATAGTCTGGTGCAGCTTGCGCTCCAAGCCGCGGACGTCGGCAGCGGACGCCGAACTCCCGGCACCGTTCGAGGTCGGTTTGTCCAGTGCGACGCCCCAGACGCGGTACAGGAAACGGCTGACGCCTTCGATGGCGCTCGGGTCCCAGGGGCCGCCGTGCTCCCAGGGGCCGATGAACATCAGGTAGCCGCGGACGGTGTCGGCGCCGTATTTGTCGACGTATTCGTCCGGGTTGACGACGTTGCCGCGGCTCTTGGACATGCGCTCACCGTCTGGACCCAGAATGATGCCCTGATTGAACAGTCGCAGCATGGGTTCGTCGAAGTCGACGACATTCATGTCCCGCAGGGCCTTGGTGAAGAAGCGTGTATAGAGCAGGTGCATGGTGGCGTGTTCGATGCCACCGGTGTACTGGTCGACGGGCAGCCAGTAGCTGCCGCGTCCGCTGTCCCAAGGCATGTCGTCCACGGCCAAGGGCTCACCTGCCTTGTGGTAGGGATCGACGTAAGCGTATTGATACCAGCTGGAGCACATGAAGGTGTCCATGGTATCGGTCTCGCGCTCGGCGTCGCCGTTGCATTGCGGACACTTTACGTAGCGGAAGCCTTCGTGGTAGTTGAGCGGGCTTTCGCCGGTCGGCTTGAATTGGGCGTCGTCGGGCAGCCGAACGGGCAAGTCGGCGTAGGGAACAGGCACCGTCCCGCAGGCGGTGCAGTGAACCATGGGGATGGGCGTGCCCCACATGCGCTGGCGGCTGATCAGCCAGTCGCGCAGGCGGTAGTTGACGGCGCCGGTCCCCTTATCGTGGTCCTCCAGCCAGGCGATGGCCGCTTTGATGCTCTGCCCTTCTTCTTTGCCAACAGTCGTGCCATCAATGGGCCCGGAGTTGATCATGAGGCCATCGCCCGGCCAGGCAGCTTCCAGGTCGTCGGCGGTGCGGACGCGGCCGGCCTCGCTGTCGGGCGGCGGTTGGACGACCAGTGCGATGGGCAGGTCGTGCTTCCTGGCGAACTCGAAGTCGCGTTCGTCGTGGCCGGGTACCGCCATGATGGCGCCGGTGCCGTAGCCCATGAGCACGTAATCGGCGACCCAGACGGGGATGCGCTCGTCGTTGACCGGGTTGATGGCGTAGCCGCCGGTGAAGACGCCGGTATTCTCCTTGTCCTCGGCAGTACGTGCGATCTCGTCAAGGCGGCTTGCCTGTTCGACACACTCTTTGACGGCGCTGCGCTGCTCGTCCGTGGTGATTTTTTCGACCAGAGGATGCTCGGGAGCCAGCACCATGAAGGTCGCGCCCCAGAGGGTGTCGGGCCTTGTGGTGAAGATTTCGATAGGGTCGCCGACTTCAGTGCGGAAGGTAACCTGAGCGCCGTCGCTGCGGCCGATCCAATTGGTCTGCATCACCTTTACCGGTTCGGGCCAGTCAATTTTGTCCAGATCGTCCAGCAATTCCTCGGTGTAGTTGGTGATGCGGAACTTCCACTGATTCAGGTCCTTCTTGATAACAGGCGTGTCGCAGCGTTCGCAGTGACGATCTTCGCCCCAGACCTGCTCGCGCGCCAAGGTGGTGTTGCACTTGGGGCACCAGTCAACGGGCGCGAATTCTCTATAGGCCAGTCCCATTTCATGGAGCCTGAGGAAGAACCACTGGGACCATTTGTAGTACTCAGGGTCGCAGCTGATGGCTTCGCGGTCCCAGGCCCACATGGCGCCCATGCGGCGCAGTTGGCCCTGCATGCGTTCGACGTTGTTGTAGGTCCATTCCTGGGGATGGGCGTTATTCTGGATGGCGGCGTTTTCGGCAGGCAGGCCGAAGGCGTCGAAGCCGATGGGAAAGAATACGTTGTAGCCACTCATGCGGCGAAAGCGGGCGGCGGCGTCACTGGGCGTCATGGCGTACCAGTGACCGGTATGTAGGTCACCGGATGTATAGGGCAGCATCGTCAGTGCATACCACTTGGGTCTTGCGGGGTCTTCGACCGTGTCATAGAGGCCCTGTTCTTCCCAGGCGGCCTGCCATTTCGGTTCGATTTCCGCATGTCTGTACCTGTCGGACATGGTATGTGTCTCCTGTAACGGAGGATTCTTGTATTGGAATCTTTTTGTGAAAGGTGTTCAGAAAGCTCTCGCGACGCGACATGGCAAACATGCGCGCGGCTTTGCGGTTCATGTTCCACACTATTGTTGGTGGTTGCGCCCGCTCAGGGACAGGGCCTGGGGTACTCAGAGCCCTGGCGCGGGCTATCTAAGAGCGAGGAGGCCGCCGACGGAGGTGCCGTCGGTGGTGAAGTGAACTGGAATGCGGGGTACTCGTGCATCGATTCTCATAATGGAGGCAAATATAACACGTGGTTTCTTGTTAAGGCAAATCAGAGAGTAGGGGTTATGAAGAGGCTCTCATTGGCTACGGGAAGGAGGAGTAGATCCTGGTCAGTGAATTTGGCAGGAGAACAGTTCAGGGGTTAGGTTAACCAGCAGTCGCGTGGCATTGGGTTCAGTGTTTTCTGCGAGACTCTTTGAACTTCGGAGAACCAAGAGTAACGGTTGCCAGTGCTGCACGAAAGTCAGGGACAGTAAAGCACAGGGGCGGAGCGCACTTAGTTTTCTTTACTGAGGAAGCAGCAATGAACGGGAGCATCTCTTTCGGCATCATCTCAGTTGATCTTGACGGTACATTGTTTCGCAGTGATGGCATGCCCGCGCCCGAAGGCGTACGGATGTTGCAGGCAGCGGCTCAGGAGGGAGTTCGGATCGTCATAAATACCACGCGAAACGCTGCCGGCGTTCAGCAACTGTGTACGCAACTGGGGTTGAGCGATCCGATGATTTGCACAAATGGGGCGCAGGTTTTTGCTTCTCCTGCAGGTCCGATTTGGGCGTCATACACGATTCCGATAGAGGTCGCGCGTGCGATTGCCCAGCTCGCGGATCGCAATGGGTGGGAGGTCAGCACCAGTGTGGGTAACTGCAGTTACTTACGCCAAAGGCCGGGGCAGCCACTCGGGCCTGTGGGGAGCCGGTCAATTTCAGGACTGGAAGGCAACCAGGGCAGTTCAAGTTCACAGCTAGTGATTGTTTCGGCGAACGAAGAAGCGCTGGTCGCTGAGCCCAAACGGATGATTCTGCATGAGCCGGATGCGATTGCCGCGGGACGGGAACTTGCAGCGCAGTACAGTCAGGAGTGTCGCGCAGAGACGTATTACGAGCCCGACGGCAGTCTGCATTCGCTGTGCGTCTTTCCCCTTCGTGCCGACAAGGGTACAGCGCTTAGACTCGTGGCGGGTAAGCTAGATATTCCTCTGGGACAGGTCCTCGCCATCGGCGATAACCCCAACGACATGCCAATGTTTGCCGCAGCCGGTACAAGCGTTGCGATGGGCAATGCGCCGCCCGAGGTGAAAGATTCAGCCGAAGTCGTTGGTCCGACCAATGATGATGAAGGGGTGGCGTGGGCAGTGCGACGGTTGGTCCTGAAGGGCCGGAGCTGACCGTTGCCGGATCTGCCGGCGGAAAGTAGTGACAGAACTGAAGCTGAATCAGAGGCACTTGACGATGCGGCTATTGATCGACTACGGAGCCGTCGGCATGGAGACGGGTTTTGACCGCGCGCGGTGTGTAGGGATGGCGCTCGGCGGCGTCTGCAGCGAGCTCGATGCCGATGCCGGGTGCGTCGGGGATGACGAGGAAGCCGCCTTCCTGAGTGAGGGCGGTCTTGACGATTTCGCTCTTGGGCGGTTCGTGTTCGCCAATGGGATATTCCTGGAGGGCGAAGTTGGGGATGCAGGCGGCGAGTTGGATGCAGGCGGCTGTGCTGACGGGGCTGAGGGGGTTGTGGGGGACGACCTGGACGTGGAAGGCCTCTGCGAGGGCGGCGATCTTCTTGGCGTGGCTCAGGCCGCCGACCATGCAGACGTCGGGTCGCACGAACTGGACGGCGCCGCGTTGAAGCAGGGCCTGGAACTCCCAGATACTGTGAAGACGTTCGCCGGTGGCGATGGGGATGCCGATCTTTGATGCCACGAGCGCCATTTCGTCAAGGTTGTCGGGGGTGACGGGGTCTTCGTAGAAGAAGGGATGGAAGGGTTCGATGCCGCGTCCGAGGACGATGGCTTCGCTGGGGGTAAGGCGGCGGTGGATCTCGATGCAGAGGTCGACGTCGCGGCCTACGGCCTGGCGGTAGGCGGCGACGGTCTCGATGGCGTCCTCAATCATGTCGACGTGAGTCTTGAAGTAGGGGAGGTCGCGGCTGTCGTCGAGGAAGGGGGTGAGGTGCCCGACGGCGGTGAAGCCGCGTGCGCGGGCGTCGGCACAGCCGGCGATCAGCTCTTCCTTGGTTTCGCCAAAGACGTGGTAGTAGACGCGGGCCTTGTCGCGCACTTTGCCGCCGAGAAGCTGGTAGGCGGGCACGCCGAAGTGCTTGCCGGCGATGTCCCAGAGGGCGATGTCAACGGCGCTGAGCGCGCCCATGACGGCGGCACCGCGGAAGTGGCTCCAGCGGTAGAGGTATTGCCAGTGGTGCTCGATGCGCAGGGGATCCTGGCCGATCAGATAGCGCTTGAAGGTTTCGACGGCGCCGGCTGAGGCTTCGAGGAAACCCCAGGCGCCGGACTCGCCGAGACCGGTGATGCCAGCGTCCGTATCCACTTCAACGAACAGATAGCGGTCAACGAAAATGGTACGGACATCGGTGATCTTCATGTTGATCTCCCTCTAGCGGCTGTTTATCGCCCAATCCTTCGCGTTCAGGCCGCTGCGGATTCGCCAGGTCAGCAGAGTATGGAGAAGCTCTTCTTTGCGGGCTGCGTGGGCGGGATCGTCCCACAGGTTGTTGACTTCCCCAGGATCATTGACCAGATCGAAGATCTGGCCGTATGGTTCGCCGACAAAGTGGACCAGTTTCCAGTCCTTGGTACGGGCCATGGACATGTATTCGGCGGGCAGGAGGCCATCGCGGCAGTGCTCGGCAAAGACGGTATCGCGCCCCGGCCAGTCGTCGCCTGCGAGGGCTGGCAGTAAGGATTCGGCTTCGAAGTCCTCTGGTATCTCCAGCCCTGCCAGTTCGAGAATCGTGGACCCGAGATCGAAGAGAGAGCAGAGCTGATCGAGCGAGCGGCCGCCGGTGAAACGGTTGGGCGCCCAGACGATGGTGGGCACGCGGGTGATGATGTCGTACATCGTCCACTTCTGGCTGTGGCCGTGATCTCCGAGACAGTCGCCGTGGTCCGAGGTGAAGATGACGACGGTGTTTTCCAAGTAGCCCTGTTCCTCAAGAGCGGCCAGCAGCTCGCCCACTTTTTCGTCGATCATTGAGACGTTGGCCATGTAGTAGGCGCGCTGGCGATGGCGCTGCTCGGGTGCTGGATCGAGGAGGTGCATGACGGAATCGTGGTCCACCTCGGCGTTGTGGGCGCGCATAGCAAGGAATGGTGGGGGCTGACCGGCTAGCTCCTCCTCTGTGACCGGTTGGAGGGGCAGATCCTTTTCCAGGTAGGCCTGGCTGAAGCGGGGGGTTGGGTCGTACGGGGGGTGGGGGCCGGGAAAGCCAACCTGCATGAAGAGGGGTCCGTCCGGCTTGGGCTTGTTGCGAAGCCACCAGGCTGCGAAATCGCCGACGAACATGTCGGAATGCAGATCTTCGGGCAGCTCCCAGTCGAAGGCGCCGAGGGCTTCGTTGTAGTCGTCGCGCTGGCGGTAGAGAACACGCTGCTGTTTGACATGGCCGCGGGCGCGGAGGGCCTTGTCCCATTCATCGTAGTAGTAGCGGCCTTCGAGGTAACGATCCTTGTTTTCGACGACGTAGCGCTCGTGAAAGCCGAGAGGCGTCTCGAAGGGGGAGGTGTGCATTTTGCCCACGTTGACGCAGTGGTAGCCGCCGGCGTTGAGATCCTCGACCCAGGAGCTGGTCCAGCGGTCGCCGTTCTTGAGGATGCCGGTGGTGTGGGGATAGTAGCCGGTGAAGAGGCTGGCGCGGGCGGGTGCGCACGAAGGCGCGGTGATGTGGCAGTTGGTGAAGCTCACCCCCTCGTGCACGAGTCGATCGAGGTTGGGGGTCTCCATGTAGTCGAATCCGAGCGCGGCTATGGTGTCGAAGCGCTGCTGGTCGGTGATGATCAGAATAATGTTTGGACGACTGTCGGCCATCCGGCTCGGCTCCTCGGCTCTGGTCATTGTGCCACGGCGGCGCGTAGGGTTTCCTTCTTTTCGTGGGCGCGGAAACATTCGTACTGGTTGTCGCGCATGTAGCGGCGGGCCAGGTCGATGGCCTGGGCTTCGGTGAGGAAACCTTCGGAGATTTCCGACTGCATGACCCTGGTGAACCAGGTGCGCGCCTGTTTGGCGTAGGCGAGTGCGGCGCCGGGGTAGCCGGTGTCTCCGCCGAAAAGGAAGAGCTTGTTGGCCGGAGCGGCGTGGATGAAGCGGCGGACGAACTCCATCGAGCTGTAGGGATTGATGCTCCAGGCCCAGCAGAGGTCGGCATAGACATTTGGGTAATGCTTTGCCAGGGCGACCAGCTCTTCGGTGTACGGGTAGGCGATATGCATGAGGACGAAGCGGGCGTCGGGATACTTGGCGAGCAGGGGGCAGAGGTTGCCGCTGCGGATGTAGTCGACCGGCATACGGCTGTGGCCGGCATAGTAGCCGGTGTGGATCTTCATGGGCAGATCATGCTCAATGCACAGTTCCACGCCCCGGGCCCAGCACCAGTCACCGAGGCAGAGCCTGGCGGCTTCGTCGAGCTCCTCGCCGTCTCGCAGATAGATGTCGAGGGCTTTAGCGGCCTCGTCGCAGCTGCGCTCTTGCCAGCGCAGAGTGCGGTTGTAGGCGTGCTGCGTTTTGACGGCGATGGCAGGGGAGGAGGAAGAGGCGAAGATGGTCTCCATCACACGCTGCAGTGAATGGAGGTCGGATACTTCCTGGCCGGTATGTTGGGCGATTTCTTCGTGATTGGGCCTTCCTGAGCAGAAGTCGACCCAGGAGATGTCATAGAAGAAGAAGCCGGGCCCCGAAAGGTCGGGGAGGACGGTCATTGATTTGGCATCGGTCTGGATGTGGTCCAGATTCGCCTCATCGCGGAGCAAACGCAGTCGCTCACCCGGCTGGACCAGGGCGGCGTTCTTTTCCTGGACGGCGGCGATAGAATCGGGAGTAAGTTCATCGATGCCGTACAGATCTTTTGCGATGATGCTCACGGCCTCGCCGTAGCCGGTGTGCTGCACCCTCGCCCATGCCTCTTGAATGGGGGCGAAGCGGGCGGCCACATCAGAGTCCGACGGGTCACACAGATTATCGACCGCCTCTTGGGTGGCACCGGCAACGAACAGGTCGGCAGGGACATAGTTCTGGAATAGCTGGCAAAGAATGTCGGGACTCTCTTCCAAGTAGGTTTCTTCACGCTTCATGTGCTCGTGGGTATCGACGAGGGGGGTCTGCTGAATGAAGGCGGCGATATCGGATTGTGAAGGCATGGGCGCTAGCTCGCTTTCAGTTTGGCCTGCCATTGTTTGCGGAATTTGCTCACTTTGGGGCGAATGACGAAAAGGCAGTAGGGCTGGAATCCGTTGTCGCGGTAGTAGTTCTGATGGTAAGACTCGGCGACGTAGAAGGTGTCGAGAGGGACCAGTTCGGTAACGATGGGAGCGTCCCAGATCTGGGGAGCGTAGTCGCGGATCATCTCCTCGGATACTCTTTTTTGCTCCTCGTCGTGGTAGAGAATGACGGAGCGGTATTGGGGCCCCACGTCGTTGCCCTGGCGATTGGGGGTGGTGGGATCGTGGGAGGTAAAGAAGACTTCCAGAATCTCGCGAAACGAGACCACTGCAGGGTCGAACGTGACCTGTATCACTTCGGCGTGTCCGGTGGTCTTTGCGCAGACCTGCTCGTAGGTGGGGTTGGGGACGTGGCCGCCGGCGTAGCCGGATACGACCTGACTTACGCCGATCAACTCCTCATACAGGGGTTCCAAGCACCAGAAGCAACCCCCTCCGAGCGTGGCAGTTTCCTGAGCACTTGCTTCATTCGTCATCGTGTCTTCTCCCAAACTCTACTGTTCTGCGGTGGGCACATTCGCCGGAATACGACTGTTGCATACGGGTAGCAGGGACTCGTTCCCTTTTCTGTCGGAGGAAGTCACAGGCGGGGTAGTTTGGCCGCATGCAGATGGCTTAGCGGTGTTCACGTTCCTGGTAACTGGGAGTGGCAACTGCGTGTATCTTACCGCAGAAGAAGACCGAGTCCAACCGGGCCGTGCTGAAATTGCCCGCCGAACATCTGCCCGGGCCGACTTGCGAAGTGGGAAGGTTGTGTTATGTTTCTGTCGACATTAACCCGTACCTGACGGGGAACGCGAGTCGCCTTTCTTCAACCACAGACAACGTAAACCTGAACTAAGGAACTGTACAATGATTCGAATCGCTGAGATGCTGCCACCACAACCATCGCCACTATGGACGCTCGTCAAACAGTGCGGCGTAAACTATGCGGTGGGGGCGATGGATATGTCCACGATGGATCACCCGGACCCGGACATGAAGCCATGGGGATTCATGAGCCTGGCGCGGGTGAAGAGCGCCTACGAGAATGCCGGTTTTCGGCTGGAGGTGCTGGAGAGCCGCCCGCCGCTGGACAAGGCGAAGCTGGGATTGCCGGGGCGCGACGAGGAGATTGAGACGGTTTGCGAGCTGTTGCGCAACATGGGCAGACTGGGCATTCCAGTCTGGTGCAGCGAGTGGATGCCTATTTTCGGCTGGATGCGGACGGCGACGACCATACCGGAGCGTGGCGGGGCGCTGGTGACAGGATTCGACTACGACGTGATGCGAGAAGCGCCACTTACAGAACACGGTGAGGTCAACGAAGAGCAGCTGTGGGACAACTTGAAGTACTTTCTGGAGGCGGTGGTGCCGGTGGCGGAGGAAGCCGGGGTGAAGATGGCGATGCATCCCGACGACCCCCCGCTGTCACCGATCCGGGGACTGGGCAGAATCATGCGCAGTGTCGAGAATTTCCAGCGCCTGATCGACCTGGTACCGAGCCCGGCCAATGGCATCTGCCTGTGCCAGGGCAACTTTACGCTAATGACCGAGGACCTGCCCGAGGTGATCCGGCACTTCGGCGCCCAGGACAGGATCTATTTCGTACATTTCCGCGACGTGAAGGGTGTGCCGGAGAAGTTCAACGAGACCTTTCACGACAACGGGAAGACAGATATGCTCGCGTGCATGGAAGCCTATCGCGAGATTGGCTTCAGCGGCGTGCTGCGGCCCGATCATGTGCCGACGATGGAGGGCGACAGCAACGAGGAGGCCGGTTACTCCTCGATTGGCAGGTTGTACGCAATCGGCTACATACGCGGCCTGCGGCAGGCAGTCTACGCGGCTTAGCCTTCTGCCCCTACATTTCGAGCATCCACTGAAAGATCATGTCGTCGAAGTCGGGCAGTTTTTCGTGGCCGAAGTCGGGGTAGATGACGGTCCGTTTGGGTGAGCCGATCTTGTTGAAGGCGGCGTACTGGGTAGACGGCGGGCAGACCTGGTCCATGAGACCGACGCCCATCAGCACTTCGGCCTGGATTCTTGAGGCAAGGTGCTGGACATCGATGTAGCCGAGGCGAGTAAACACCTCTTCTTCGCGTTCGTGGCGGGGGTCGAAGTTGCGGAACCACTCACGCAGCTCGGCGTAGGCGTTCTGGTCCATATCGAGGTCCCAGACGCGTTTATAGTCGCAGAGGAAGGGGAAGATGGGAGCGGCGCGTTTTACGCGCGGTTCAAGTGAGACGCAGGCCAGGGTAAGGCCGCCGCCCTGGCTGCCGCCGGTAGCGCCGACGCGTTCGGCGTCTACGTCATCCATGTCCATCACGATTTGGGCAAGGCGGGCGGTATCGAGGAAGGTGTGGCGGTAGAGGAGGTCCTCGGGTTCGCCGGCGAGGCCGCGTACGATGTGCCCGCGCAGAGTCCAGCCCGGGACGCCGCCGACATCGATTGACTTTCCGCCACCCTGGCCGCGGCAATCCATGGCGGCGACGGTGAATCCGGCGGCGACAAAGCCAAGCTTGCTCTGCCAGTCGCCGGCGTTGCCGCTGTAGCCGTGGAACATAAGCACAGCCGGATGGGGCTCCTGGGCGTCTCGGGGACGCAGCAGCTTGGCATGGACGCGAGCGCCGCGTGTCCCCGTGAAATAGAGGTGGGAGCATTCGGCGTAGGGGGCCTGGAAGTCTGCAGGAACCAGCTCCACATCTGGGTCGGTTGCGGCGAGTTCGGCGAGACCGGCATCCCAATACTCGTCGAAGTCGGAGGGTCGCGGGTTGGTGCCCTGGTAGGAAGGGAGCTTGTCCAGGGACATATCAAAGAGTAGAGGCATGGTGTTATCCTTCGACTGATGGGTGAGTTGTGGTAATCACGGCGGTTGCCGTCTTTTGGGAACGTGCCGCACCTATTGTCGCGTTAGTCGGACTTTGATTGCAAGTAGCGGGACTTGGTGGGTGCATCCCAGATTGGGGATGGAGGCAGTCTGGCGTGGGAATCGTGCCGGCGGTGGCTTTAACTGTTTACCGTCTTTGGGCGAGACGCAGTGAAGTCGCCAGGCCTAGCCGTACGGTGGAATCCGTCAGTTGGGGCGGGTGAGAGGGCAGGCACAAGGTCGGCACCTACGGAGATTTGATGGGACGGGCGAGACGTGGTCTGGCTGAGCTCCTTCGGCATGGCACCTGTTACGAATGGAGACACCAGGTCGGCGAGGCATGTTGTAGGAGAGGGGGCGTTGCGGGGGCGGAGCCCCCGCACAAGGGAGGGCCGAATAGGCCCGACCGCCCAGAAGAGCAGTGGTCAGTTGTTAGTGGCCAGTGGTGAGAGACGGCCGCTACATCGGTCTAAGAATAGAGTGGTGAATTGCTTTGGTTTCGTTGCTGGAGGAGTCGCATGAAGGTTCGCACTCACTTTGAACTGAACCCATTGTGCCGATTGGTCTTGACCAAGGCGTCGGAATCGGGTAGGATATGCGCGCTTTGCGAATTACCGGCTTCCCACTTGAGTACTCGTGGCAGAAGTACCAGCACACGGGCTCCGGACCTACTTTGAAGGTAAGGTCCCGGTGTTCACTTCCTCGTCGGTCGGGGTCGAATGCGTGCAACCGAGTGAGCGATAGCGCCAGCCACCCGGTGAGCGGATAGCCCGGCTCTGACCCGGCACCTACTCATTTCCCTGTCCAGAACCGCACCCTCGCTGAAATCGGGTGCGATTTCAATATAGCCTTAAATTTCACAGAGAGAGAAGAGAGATGAAAACTGAACCTTCGGCCTGGGATGCTCTAAAGTTTCGTTGCATCGGTCCGCCGCGCGGTGGACGCGTAGTCGCGGTTGCAGGACACCCGACGAAGAGCAACGTCTTTTATTTCGGTGCGGTTGCGGGCGGGGTGTGGAAGACGGTGGACGGCGGAACTTACTGGGAGAACATTACGGACGGGCAGTTTGACGTTTCCTCGGTGGGGGCAATTGCCATATCCGAAGCGGACCCGAATGTCATCTACGCGGGGACCGGCGAGTCGACGATCCGGCTGGACGTGAGCTGGGGGGACGGCGTATACAAGTCCACCGACGGCGGGGAGACGTGGAAGAACGTAGGGCTGCGCGACAGCCATCATATCGGTGAGATTCGAATTCACCCGCAGAACCCCGATATCGTCTACGTGGCTGCGCTGGGCCATGCGTTCGGGCCGAACGATGAGCGAGGGGTTTACCGGTCCACGGACGGGGGCGAAACCTGGGAGCGGGTGCTCCACGTGAGCAATGGGGCGGGCGGCGTGGACCTGACGCTAGACGTAACCAATCCGCGAATCGTCTACGCTTCGATCTGGCAGGTGCATCGCCACTTCTGGGAGCTTGTCAGCGGCGGGCCGGACAGCGGGCTGTGGAAGTCGACGGACGGCGGAGACAGCTGGACTGATATCAGCCGAAATCCCGGGCTGCCGCAGGAGGGGATTTTGGGGAAGATTGGTATCTCGGTTTCACCTGCCAAGCCCAGCCGCGTCTGGGCGATCGTGGAGGCGGAGGGAGAAAAGTCGGGCGTTTACCGTTCAGATGACCGCGGAGCTAGCTGGGATCATCTGACGAACAACCAGGACCTGTTGAACCGGCCGTGGTACTACCTGCACATTTTTGCCGACCCGCAGGACCCCGACACCGTCTACGTCAACAATCTGAAGATGTGGAAGAGCATTGACGGGGGCAAGGAGTGGGGCGAGATCACGACGCCGCACGGGGATAATCATGATCTGTGGATCGACCCGGCCGACCCGCAGCGGATGATCAACGGAAACGACGGCGGGGCCTGTGTCAGCTTCAATGGCGGCGAGACTTGGAGCACGATCTACAACCAGCTCACGGGCCAGTACTACCATCTGGACGTGGACAACCAGCAGCCCTATCATGTTTACGGCACACAGCAGGACAATTCCAGCATTGCCGTGCCGAGCGCGACGGAGAAGGGGGCGATTCCCTGGGGTGATTGCTACCCGGCTGGCACGGGCGAGAGCGGGTACATTGCCGTTAAGCCTGACGATTCCGATATCGTATACGTCGGGGCGGTCGGCTCGTCACCCGGCGGCGGGGGCGCGTTGCAACGGTACGACCACCGCACGAAGCAGATTCGCCTGGTAACGGTGTGGCCGGAGCCGTTCAGCGGATTCGGGCCTAAGGAGATGAAGTACCGCTTCCCGTGGACTTTCCCGATCCTATTCAGTCCTCACGACACCAATGTGCTGTATACGTGCGGGAATCACGTATTTCGCACGACGGACGAGGGCAGCTCGTGGGAGATTCTCAGCCCGGATTTGACGCGGAACGACGAGAGCAAGCTGGAGGCATCGGGCGGCCCCCTGACTCTGGATACGAGCGGGGCAGAGCACTATTGTACGATTTCAACGTTCATCGAGTCCGCTCACCAGAGGGGTCTTTTCTGGGCGGGAAGCGATGACGGCCTGATTCATATCAGCGAGGACGGAGGCGACAGCTGGCGCAACGTCACGCCGCCGGACATGCCCGAATGGAGCCTCGTGACGGTCATCGAGCCGAGCGCGCACGATGCGTCAACTGTCTATGTGGCGGCGACGCGCTACAAGCTGGACGACTACAGCCCCTATCTGTTCAAGACGACCGACCTGGGGCAGAGCTGGCAGCGGCTCGATGGCAGCTTCCCGCAGAATGAGATCACGCGCATGTTGCGGGCGGATCCGGAGCGGGAGGGGCTGCTGTACGCGGGTACCGAGTCGGGCGTGTTCGTCTCGTTCGACGACGGCGGGTCGTGGCAGAGGATACCGGGGAATCTGCCGGTGGCGCCGGTCTATGACATGACTGTCAAGGACGGGGACCTGGTGGTAGCCACGCATGGCCGCTCCTTCTGGATCCTGGACGATCTTACACCGCTGCGGCAGGTCAGCTCTTTGGAGGAATCCGAGGAAGGCGGGTCGCGGCTGTTCACGCCGCGGGGAACGCTGCGACGCTGGCTGCCGTGGACGGTCAGCGGATCGCGAGGCGATGCGCGCAACTATGCGCTTGCTTTTGGGCAGCTGATTACTTTCCGGGACGAAGAGGATGACACCGGCGGGAGTACGCGTCGGGTCCTCGACGGAGGCGAGAATCCTCCCCACGGCGCGATCGTCTACTACACGCTTCCGAGCAACGCGGAGAACGTCAGCCTGACATTTCTGGATGCGGCTGGCAAAGAGATCCGGTCGTACGGCCCCAAACCGGCGAAGGAGGAGATGGAAAAGGAGAAGGAGGAAACTCCCTCCATTCAGTACATTCCAACCAACGCAGGTCTCAACCGATTTGTGTGGAATATGCGTTATGCCGACGCCGAACAGCTGCCGGGCGACCCGTTTACGGAGAAGAGTGTCACAGGGGCGATGGCGCCACCAGGGACCTACCAGGTGCGCCTGACCGTAGACGGGGAGAGCCAGACCGAATCGTTTGAAATCTACATCGATCCCAAGTTGGATCGAAGCGAGGCGTCGATGCAGGCCCAGTTCGACCTGTGGCAGGAGGTGAACGCGAAGCTTACCGAGACACACCAGGCGGTTAAGCGGCTGCGCAAGGCGCGAGAACGCGTGACGGCTATGGCCGAGATGGTTGGGGAGAGCGAGGCCGACGAACAGACGAAGTCGGCGGTCAAGGAGAGGGCAGAGCAGATTGGAGAACAGTTGGGAGAGGTGGAAGCTCAGCTGGTTCAACCCGAAGCCAAGGTGGCGTTCGACCGGCTGCGACTGCAGACGATGCTCAACGCCAGGCTGCACAATCTCATCAGCGTAGTTTCCGCGGCTGACGATGCCCCGACAAAGCAGACGTATGACGTCTTTGGTGAACTGAGCACGAAGATCGATGCAGAGTTTGACAAACTTGAGTCGATTTTGGGTGAGAGTGTAGCCGACTTCAACGCGGCGGTGCAGGCGGCAGATGTGCCTCCGGTAGTGGTCTAGGGTCTCGATGCGTGTCCCACTGGCAGTAACAAAGAGCGCAGGGTCTCCTGCGCTCTTGAAGATTTCTTTTGCAGATTTTATCGTACGCAGCGCCTACCAGATGGGCAAGACGCCCCTGCTGCCTATATTTGCGGCGTCGCTGGGGGCGTCGGACGCGCTGCTGGGGTTGATCGTTTCGGTCTCGACGCTGACGGGGATGGCGACTAAGCCGTTGTTCGGCCTGCTCTCGGACCGTATGGGCAGGAGATTGTGGCTTCTGATCGGCACGCTGATCTTCGCAGGTGTGCCCTTTCTCTATTCTGTGATCGAGACGCCCGGGCAGCTTATCGTCATCCGGTTGCTGCACGGCACGGCGACGGCAATCTACGGACCTGTGACCGTGGCGTATGTGGCGGAGCGCGGGGGCAAGCACAAGGCAGAGCAGCTTGGGTGGTTCGGCATGGCGCGCAGTGGGGGCTACCTGGTCGGGCCGGCGGTGGCGGGCTGGCTGTTGCTGTCGCTGGAGCCGGTCGCGGTCTTCACGCTCATCGGCGTGCTGAGCATGGCTGCGTTTGTTCCGGTGCTGTGGATGGGCGGCGACGGGCCGAGCTTGCCAGAGACGGCAACGGCCGGTTTCAAGGCGAACAATGAAGGGGCGGGAGGAGCGGCTGTTGGGGTCCGCACTCTAAGAGGGCTTGTCAGGCGGGAGGCGGCGCTGTTGGGTACGCCCGCGGTCTGGCTTTCGGGCGCTCTGGAGGCGGCCGTTTTTGTCGTGACCTACGTCATCAAGGCCTTTTTGCCGATTTACGCGCTGACAGCCGGATATTCTACCGTGGAGATAGGCCTGTTCTTCAGCGCACAAGAGGGCGCGCTCATTGTGTTGAAGCCATGGGGCGGCAGGCTAGGAGACCGAATCGGCCATCTCAAGGCGGTGTCGCTGGGGATGTTCTGCCTCGCGGTCACCCTTCCGTTTCTTCTGGTGGCGGGGGGTACTGCGGGCCTGCTGGCCGTGGCTGCGGTGATGGGTGCAGCCCAGGCTCTGATTTTCCCGGCCACGGTTGCGTTGATCGCGGAGCAGGTGCCGACGGGAAAGGTTGGAGCCGGGATGGGTCTAGCCGGTTCGCTGAAGAACGGCGGCAAAGTGGCGGGGCCGGTGCTGGGGGGACTGCTGATCGCCGGATTTGGGTACAGCGGTCTGGTCTGGCTGCTTACGGGCATGTTGCTTGTGGGTGCGCTTTTCCTGCTCGTCCGGGTACAGGGGGCCGACTACTCACTTTTGCCGAGGACGCAGAAGGTGAAGAGTTGACGGAGCGTTCATTCGATTCTAGCCTGCCGGATCGTTGGTAGCAGTAGCAGGACCAGTTCTAGGGCGAGGGCCACGGACCCGACAAGAAGAGTCCCTCGCAGACCGATTGACTCTCCCAGAGCTCCGCCGACAAAGGCGCCAACGGTAGCAACGCCGAAGAGGACGAAGCGGCGAGCGGCGGTAACACGGCCCAGCAGCCGAACAGAGGTAATTGCCTGGCGGAGACTGAGCTGATTGACGAAGTAGAGCGTGCTGCCCAGACCTACCAGCGCCTGTGCAGCGCCGGCGGCAGCCGTTTCGCGGCCAGTCAGGTCGGCGGTTGCCAGCAGCAGCGTACCCGCGATCCACAGCAGTTTGCCTAAGACGAGCGTCCTACCAGCTTGCAGATGCCGCGCGGCTTTTCCTGCAAGCATCGCGCCGGCCAGGGAGCCGATGCCAGCGCAGGCAGAGACGATGCCGATGATGGACGGCGTGAAGTGCAGCTGATTGACGAGAAAGAGCATCTGCACTGCCGCCGAGATGGAACCGGCCAGCATGCCCAGGCTGGAGGTGATCGTCAATGCTCTCAGCAGCGGTGTTCGCAGGAGCTCGAACACCCCTTCTCCCACCTCGCGACCAATCGATGCGACGGCGGCTTGGATCCCATTGATGGGCTTCCGTGCGTCGCCGCGATCCGGATGTGCGGCGGCGGGTGGCTTTTCTTCGGCGACGCCGCCGAGGGCGAGGGCGGAAAGCAGATAGGAAAAGGCGTCGACAAGAATGGCTCTGGGAGCACTGAAGAGCTGGACGAGGCCGCCGGCGGCGGCGGGTCCGGCGATGGCGATGACGGCATCGCTGGTGGAGAGTTTGCTGTTGGCTTCAACCAGTTGCCTTTTCTCGACGAGGGCGGGCAGAACTGAAATGGCAGCGATCTGGAAGAAAACAGTGAACGTGCCGGTGGCAAATATTACGAGCCAGATTTGAAGGAAGGAGAGCTGGCCCAGCCAAGCGGCGACGGGTATGGTGACAAGAAGCAGGGAACGGCCGATATCGGCCCAAATGAGAATCGGCTTGCGCCGGACGCGGTCTACCCAGACACCGGCAACAAGACCGAAGAGGAGGTTGGGGAGAGAGCCGGCGGCGGCAAGCAGGCCCATTTGCGTGGGCGTAGCGCCCAGTACGAGGACGGCGGCGAGCGGCAGAGCGACATTCGTGATGGCTGTGCCGGCACCTGAGGTGACGTGGGCGATCCAGAGCCGGGCAAACGACCAGTTCCGCCAGAGACTGTCGGGGGCGTTCATGGGTCAGATCGTGCCGGGCATTGCCGACGCCAGGGCGTGTTTCATCCACCCTTTGACGGCTATTGCCGAGTCCCGGACAGATGTGCCGGTTGTATCCAGAAGGGTTACAGGCGGCGTTTGATGCGGCCCGTCAGTCTGCAGCCAGCGGTTGAAATTCAGTTGTGCGGCCAGCTGTTCGGCCTGGCCGCTTTTGCGCCAAGCGGGGCGGGCGAGGAGGCGCTGGCGGAGCAGGTCTTCTTCACAGACAAGAGCCAGGTAGTGGACCCGGCCAAAATAGCGGCGCTCAAGGCACTGTTCGATGTTTTCGGGGACGGCCAGGCCGGCGCCAAAGAGGGCCGCGGGACGGCCGCTTTGGCCGATGTTTTTTGCCATGCGCAGCCATGTCTCGAAGAAGCGACGATGGCCGTCTGAGGGTGCTTCAAACTCCTTAAGCCAGAGCAGGTCGGCTTCGAGGAGCACGGCGGCGGCGATGCGGCCCGAGAGCTCATGCAGAATTGCGGTTTTGCCGGAGGCGCTGGCTCCGCCTACGAGGAGGAGCGGCAGCTGCAGAAATGGGTAAGCACGGCCGCACCGTGGACAGGTGGCAAAAGCCAGCCACGCGTCCTGTTGCCAGTGGTCCGGGCTGCGGGGATGGGAGAATTCAACTGAGGTGGCCGGATCGGTTATCTCTTTATCGACGTGGTATTGACCGCAGTTGACACAGACATTGAACATTTGGAGATCTTTCCTCTGCGGCGCCCAGTCTGCCAGTTCTGTGAAGGGATTTGAGAGAGCCATTGTGAAGGCGCTCAAGTTGCCAGTTCCTCCCTTGCATATTATCATGGCCGAAGTAGAGGGAAGAAGAGGGTTGATCTTCGTTCCCTCTTTATTTTTGCCCGCGAGTGCCCGAGGAGGAGTGGTGTAAGCCGATGCGCCGACGGGGCGACCGGTTTATGTTAAACGGCATTCAAGCTTAACGGGTAGTCCAGTTCGACAGCACTGAGAAGAGAAGACGGGCACAATGATAAGTGACAGGCAGGCAGATACAATACCGCGTCCCAGGCTCAGGCACGAACTGTTGACGAATACGGTTTTGCTGGTGGCTGGCGGGCACTTTCTGCTGGAGCTATTTCACCAGTATTTGCCGGTCTTTTTCCCACTGTATCGCGCCGAGTTTGGGTTGACCTACGGGCAGATCGGCATGATTACCTTGGTTGGAACCACGACGATGTCCTTGGCGCAGCCGTTGTTCGGATTCTTCATCGACCGTTTTGATGCGCGGCGAATTGCGGCTTTAAGCGTTTTGTGGGTAGGGCTGATCATGGCTGTGCTCGGCTTCAGCGGCAATTATTGGGTCCTGCTGATCGGGGTGGCGCTGGCCGGGTTTGGATCGGCGGCTTTTCACCCGGCGGGCGCTTCGGTAGTCACGAAGGCCACTGACGAGGGGAAGCGGGGGCGTGCAGTTTCGTTCTTCGCTGTCGGAGGTAACATTGGCTCGGCAGGCAGCCCACTGTTACTGGCGATTGGATTAGGCGTGCTGGGGTTGAAGGGGACAGTCGTCCTGCTGCCGGTCGTGGTCCTGGCCGCCATCTGGCTGGTCAACGGGCTGGGTCAGGAGAGCAAAGTTGAACGCGAAGCGCATCGCCAGCGCCAGTCGCGGGCCGGTCAGGGCTTCTTGCTGGGACTGGTCTTGATCACGGTGGTGGCGATGACCCGCGCCTGGTTTCAACTCAGCCTGACGACCTATCTGCCGACCTTGCTGGAAGACAGAGGCTTCTCGGTGGTTTATGGCGGGCAGATGCTTTTCGTACTCTCGCTCCTGATCGGGGTGGGAAGCCTCTTTGGGGGAATCTTGTCCGACCGGTTCGGCCGCTGGCAGGTGTTGTTGAGCAGTTTCGCCTTGCTCGGGCCGGCATACTGGTTCTTCATCAGCTCGGGCGGCGGCGTGCAGTTCATCTATGCTGGCGCGATCGGCTTCTTGTTGGGATGCACCTATCCGACTACGGTTGTCGTTGCGCAGGAGGTCTGGCCGCGGGGCATGGCGATGGCGTCTGGTCTGGTGATGGGGTTGGGCTGGTGGCCTGGGGGGCTGGGTGCGACTTTTACCGGATGGGTAGCGGATCAACTGACACTGGACGCTGCACTGGAGGGCCTCGTATTGGCGCCGGTACTAGGTGCGCTGCTCATGGCGGCATTTGCCGTGGCGCTGCACAGACGAGACAGGTCTTCGATGGCGACAGTGGGCCCATCGTCTGCAGGTTAGGAGCTTAGAAATGACGGAAGCGCTTCCCGTATTGCTCGACGTCGATACTGGCGGTGACGATGCGCTGGCTCTGCTGCTGGCGATGGCGTCGCCGACGCTGGATGTGCGCGGGATAACTTGTGTGGCGGGAAACTGCGCACTGGAGCAGGTCGTCAGCAATACGTTGACTCTTCTGGACGCGATCGACGCTCCGCCGGTCCCGGTGGCGGCGGGGATGGACAGACCAGTTCTCAATCCCGGGCTACCGGCCCCAGCTTTACACGGCGGTGACGGGATGGGAGATCTCGGTCTGCCGGCGCCGCGGCGTTGCAGGGCCGGCGAGCATGCAGTGGAGTTTCTGCGGCGCACATTGAGCGACGCAGACGAGCCGGTGACTTTGATCTGCCTGGCTCCGCTGTCGAATATTGCCATGTTGCTGCGGATGTATCCGCGGATTGGGGAGAAGATCGAGCGGCTGTATGTAATGGGCGGGACGTACGCCGCGCCCGGAAATACCACGCCTGCAGGGGAATTCAACGTTTGCCACGATCCGGAGGCGGCGTCCATCGTACTTCAGAGCGGGCTGCCGGTTACTTTGTACCCTTTAGACCCGTTCATGCAAGTGAGGATTACAGAGGAGGAGGCAAAGGCGCTGACCCAGTCGAAAGGAGCGGGCGCGCGTATCGCCGGGGGAATCATCCTACATTACTGCCGATTTTTTGGGATGGCGTTTTCTCTAATCGGCGACGCTGGTACTGTTGCGACTGTGATCGACCCAGAAGGCGCCACTACGGTAGGCAAGCCCGTCCACGTGGAACTTTCAAGCGGCGTGACAAGGGGCGCTACGGTTTTCGACCGACGCATTCTGACGGACGGATTCGCAAGAGAAGGCGAATGGACCGAGGTGGACGTAGTCACTAAGGTAGACGCCCCCCGCTACAGGAAGCTGATGGCGGTTGCCCTAGGCGCATTAGAGGCACTAGACGAATAGCGAAAGCCCGCTCTTCCGGCTCCCCGTTTCCAACTCCTCTCAATATCATCGGCCGGGTCTCCAGAGAAGTGAATAAGGGAAAAGTATCTGACAGCTGATGGAAGTGCTCTAGGCTAGAAGGGCCTCGGCATTGGCACAGAAAATCTTGTGTCGAACTTCCGGAGACAGGTCGAGACCGTTGAGCAGCTTTTGCATGCGGTCGTCGAAGAAGTCGCGACCGAAGAGGAGGCGGTCCTGGAATTCGAGGAAGAATGGCTCGGCCGTCGGTCCGCTGTCCGGTGAGAACGGATAGTCCTTGAGCTGGCTGAAATCGCGGGTAAGGGCGGTGTAGGCTGAGCCGGCGGAGAGGTCGGCGTAGAGGTTGGGATAGGTGCGGAAGATGTGGAAGAGGCGGCCGCCGGGAAGAACCGGGCCCTTGGGGTAGCCGACTTTGTCGTACTGATCGTCGCCGGAGATGTGGGCCCAGAAGCCGGGCGCGTGGCCGATGAAGACGGTGTGGGGACAGGCCTGCAGGGCACGCTCGAAGGAGTCGATGCTGCCGCCGTACCACCAGTCGGTGCGGGGATAGCGGTGGCCCGTGGGAATAGGGTAGTCGATGTGGAAGGTGACTGGCAGCCCTTTCTCACCGCAGAAGCGGAACATGCGCAGGGCATCGGGGTTGTCGTAGAGCATGCGCAGCTTGATTTCGCCGCAGACCTGCACGCCGTGGATCTCGATGGCGGCGTGGAGCTGGTCGATGGCTTCGGGGCGGCGGGGGTCGGGTGCGTAGCCGAGGACGAAGCGTTCGGGGGCGGCCTGTTTGTAGCGCAGACAGGCTTCGAATGGGACCGGATATGCGCTGCCGTCGCCGAAGTGCATGGCCTTGAAGTAGCTGGCCGGATTGCACTCGTCCGGCGGGCACTCCCAGGTCAGGAGCCAAGTCTTGTCGATGCCGAAGCGGTCCATATTGGCGAGGAACTTGGGCAGGTCATGGCCGTGCCAGTCGGGGTGGTTGTGGGCGTCGATGATGGTCATAAGCAGTATTTCCAGACGTGGCAGTGTTTCGACATCTTCGTACCTGGGAGTTGCCGAGAGTTTTCTGATGGGCAGGTGTTTCTTTGCGCGTGTGTGAGAAGAGGCAGTGGTACATACGCTTCAACGAGTACAATCCGAAGATTCCGGGTTCTCAGGAATGCGGGAGGTTCTGGGGGTTCGAACTCAAAGACCTGCGGTCCAAGCATAGCCTAAACTACCACTGCAGATAGAAGATTGACCTGAGAATGACAGTCGCAAGTGGCCTGGAGTGCGTGGCCAGAACTCACGCCACTCTCTAAAACGCAGAGTGGAATGAGTGAGTTAATCGCAGGGGCAGGAATACGCGATATGGCAAGAGGATAGTTGCGACCTAAGGTTGAGTGAATGCCTGGTGGAGTTTTTCGTTTACTACCTCTTCCCAGCCTGGCCCGATGCTGCGGATGCGCTCCGCCAGATCAGCGTCAAGAGGAATGGGGAGCATTACTTATGTAGAATTGGCTTCCCTCTTTTGAGAGTGCTGATAGCCCTCGACTATACTTGGAATTACTTCGCTGGCGGGCCGCGCCTGCTTGAACCATTCCTCATCCAGTTCAATCGTGTCGGGATCAGCTGCGATTCCGGCGTCTATGGCGGCGTCTTCCCCATACTCACCTCTGACCTCTTCAAAGGATTTACCCCGGGATTTACCGCTGTTCATAGCATCTGGGCTCTCGAGAGTTGGCCCTGCGAAAGCTGACTATGCGGATATCCATTCCACGCCTGGTAAAGACAACTACATGGAGGCGAGTGCCAACACGTCCTACTGCGATGTGGCGCTGCTCCTGATGCCGATTGTCCAGTCTTACTGTCGAATTCGCCCAATCGAAGCCTTCAATTTTCGAGAAGTCGACGCCGTGTTTCTCCCGATTTACGCGTCGTTTCTCCTCGTCCCACTCTTAGCCCATACGTTCATTTTAGCTGCAATTGGTGAGTGCGGCAACTCGATGGTTAACTTCTCCCTTGGTAGTTGCATCTAGTTTCGGACACTAGCGAAACCCCCGACGTGCGCCCGAAGGAAACCTCCGTTTCAGAATCAGAGAGCCTCTCTCCATTTGTCCCTTTTCGATACAACTGAACTGGGAGTAACAACATGGGGAAGTCGTGACAGTGCCGCCAACGATTTGCAGGTTCCCAGCGCGGCCGGGGTGCAGTCCAGCCGCGAATCACTAGCGTTCGTGGAGCCGGAGGAAGGTCTGTGTCGGGAGGTCGATGAATTCGGGAATCCGCGGCATAGCGAGAGTGAGTCTTCGCGGCAGCTTGCCGGTAGTGCGGACAGGCAGCAAAGGGCACACAAACGGCTCGTCAGCCAGAATGCACGGCCGGGAGATGGCAGGAGGGCTCGTGATGTCGCTGCGGACTATGGCAGGAAAGGTAACAGGTGCTTTGTCGTGCCGGAACTGTTCTCGTCGCCAGAAACCGTGGCAAGTTGTAGTGGTGACAGCCAGGGTGATTGTGAATGTCGATGATGGTCATGTAAAGTTTCTCAGGATTGAGAGGACGGCGCCGAGGGCAACTACTGCCAGGCAAGCGGCCAGGATAACCCCAACGAGGAGGGGGGCGACAACAACAATGATGGCCCTCCCTTGGGTCAGGTTGTATTCCACCTTCGTGGCGTAATAGGCAAGAACAAGCTGGTAAATCGCCAAGATAGCGCTAATGCAGCCTCCAAGCACCGGAATGAATCCGAGAACGGAGGTAACAATCATGAGCGGCGCGGCAAAGGTTGCATAGAGATAAGTGTAGCGGCCATACTGTCCGATTCCGCCCAGAAGTCTAGCGATCAGGTGGTAGATCCCAACTCCGATGAGGAAACTGATGGGCCCGATAATGATGGTGGCGAAGCTGAAGGCCGTTCCTGCGGTTGGGCCGGTTTCGACAGCTGTCCCGAACTCGTCTTGGACATCGGGGGGAAGCAGGTCCACAAGCTGATCAAACCCGCCCATTGGTGCTGAGAATATGGTGGATCTGAGCGCGCCGAGAAGCGCTGCAATTATCGATGCCGCGATGATCCAGGTGAGTGCGGTCGACAGCGTCGCGGACGCGTTCTCTCGTTGGGCGGCGAAGAACTCTTCGCCAGGCTGGGTCAGTGCGTTTACCCACGTCCGAAAGATCAGCTGAATGTCCATAGGAATCTCCTCAAAATACGAGAGTATGTCCGCCCACATGGAAACTCAGGCGCCACTGGGCAGAAACTGGACAATAGTATAGGGAAATCTTTGGCAGATTATAGGAGGTAACCTTCGCGGGAGCAAGGTAGGGATTGGACCAGACGCTACTTCGAGGACGGACATCAGCCATAAATCCCCGAAGCCTGGAAAGCGCCCCTGCCAGGATTGTCCAAGCGGGCGCGGAGGTCAGGGTCGCCGATGGTTTGACTCGGTCAGCTTCGTAGACGTCATGCTCCGGCTTGGTTTTTGCAAGAACCCACGTCAGAAACATTTCTTGGAGATCGGTCGCCAGTTCTTTGTCGAGTGCTTCCTGCAGACAGCAGCATTCTGCAGTGAGTTTGAGGTGGAACAGTCATCTCAACAGGTCTCTACAAGACTGGCGATACTCTTCCCTCTGTCTTTGGGATAGTTCTGCCCGACGCCAAAGAGACTCAGGCGCTCTATACGGCCAGTAAGGATGAAGGAAGCTGCTTGTTCGGTAAGTACTTCGCTGACAGATTCTACAGGTTCAAGAATCGAATGACGGAGGGGCGCGTCCCAGTTCTGGGGCGAGAGGGGTCATGTGGGGAATGCGGGGCGGCGGTGTGCGATACTGTGATCCGGCTCATAGCGGGGCACAGGGCAGGCACAAGGCCGGCACCTACGGGGATCTGATGGGACTGGCGGGACGTGGTCTGGCTAGACACTTTCGGCTGGGCACCTGTTCGAATAGAGACACCTGGTCGGCGAGGCATGTTGTAGGAGAGGGGGCGTTGCGGGGGCGGAGCC
>JAPOVP010000087.1 GCA_026708085.1 Caldilineaceae bacterium | reverse complement strand
GCTCCGCCCCCGCAACGCCCCCTCTCCTACAACATGCCTCGCCGACCTGGTGTCTACATTCGGGACGGGTGCCTGCCCGAGAGGGGTTCGCCACTCTACGTTCCTTCAGCCCCGTCAGTTCCCTGTAGGGGCAGGCCTTGTGCCTGCCCTTTCACGCCCAACTGACCGACTCCACCGTATGGCCAAGCCTGGGGCCTGCACTGCGTCTCGCCAAATAAAGTTAACTGATTTCAGCCACCGTAGCCATGTATTCCCGCGAGACGATCCCCACACCAAGTCTGGGATGCACCCAAAAGCAACCTGATTTCATGAAATAGCTACTTCGCCCGCGTTCCGTACTGCTTGAGTTGCGTTCGTAGTCATTCTGTCGTCAGGATGGGTATGAATATTATTTGGATCTGACCGATCTGCAGTGGTAAAATTGCCCTGTTTACGGACTTTCGAAGGTGGACGAAGCCTGAGGACAGTGCGGCATTTCGCGCCTGTCCGGTCCTTCCGTGCCGAAATGCGAAGGGAGTGGCAAAGGTTTTGCTTGCCCGGTCAGGAGAGGAAAAGGCCTTCAGGATCTGTTGGAGCCTGCCAACCCTGACTGGAGAGGAATTGGCGGTCCTCCAAGGTCAGTTGCCCGGATTCGGTTGCCCGCAACAAAAGGTCAGGACGCCTCTTGAGCGTCCGCAAGAGCGACTGCTCACGGCGCCACCGCTCTACCCTGGCATGATGTCCGCTGGCCAGAACTTCTGGGACTGCCTCTCCCCGAAACGCATTAGGCCGGGTATACTGCGGCCCTTCAAGGAGGCCCGACAATCCGTCCGAAAAGCTGTCATTGTATGCGCCAGACTCGTCACCTAGAACGCCGGGGAGCGTTCTCGTCACAGCATCGATGACCGCCATCGCCGCGATTTCGCCTCCGCTGAGCACAAAGTCGCCAATGCTGAGTTCATCTGAAATCAATTGGGTACGAATCCGCTCGTCGACGCCTTCATACCGTCCACACACAAGAGCCACACGCCTTTGCCGGCTGAGTTGAGCGGCAACCTCTTGATTGAAACGGCGGCCCTGAGGTGTCAACAGGACTATCGGGACGGGCTGGCGCAAAATGGTCGGTTCGTCCCGATTCCAGGGCGGCAATTGGCAATCGTTCGCTTCTTCTGGTAGCCGCCAGCCGGAGGGCCGGCTCAGAACAGACTCGACCGCACGAAATACCGGCTCAGGGCGCATCACCATTCCGCCCCCGCCGCCATACGGGTATCCGTCACAAGTGTGATGTCGGTCTGTAGCGTAGTCTCGAATATCGTGGAGCGTAACTTGAAGAATGCCTTTTTCCTGTGCTCGTGCCAGAATGCTCTCTGAGAGGGCCCCCAAAAACATCGGCGGAAACAAGGTGAATACGTCGAAGTGGATGGTGCGAGGAGTCTCCCCTTGATTACAGGCTTTATCGGATTCGTCATCCGCTCGTTGCTCCAGAACGTCACTCTGGGCCATGATTTCCTCTTGACGGCCTTGGGGTTGGCCTATTTCCGGCGGCTCGCGGACTCAATGGTGGCGAGCAGTTTCCATCGCCCCAAACCAAACCGATGGAAGCAGTTCTTGCGACGAATTCGTTCCTCCATTGTAGCACAACCGCAAGATCTGCAGACAGAGGACGCCCCCGCCGCCGGCACCTGGCTGGGACGCATGCGGCGTCGGCGCTCACCACTCCGTTCCCAATTTACAATCGCCTTGACAGTCGTCCTCGTCGGTTGCCTATACTTGCCCCGCCGCCTCGTCGCCCCCGTCGCTTCACAAGGGCTTAGGCCCGTTCCCGTTCCCGTGCCGGCTCCAACCTCTGCACTGGCACTCTCAACCGCAGGAACGCAGTTACAGCACACGCAGCCCGGGAGCACTGCCAGTTCGACACGTGTCGCCCAACTGATCCCGGTTTCCGTTTCACAGCCATTGAATCGACCTACCGCTGGACATGCTCCGCTTGCCCCTGCGATCGCGCAGAGTGAAGAAAATGGCGGTAACATGATTGAATCTGACGATTCGACCCAGCGGGCGCCCATTTCTGACACGCATGCCCAATCGGGTCAGCCTGCCAACATCGATCCCATCTACCGCTATGATCCGGAGGCCCTGTCCCAGCTGGATTTGGAAAGCGTGCTGCTCCAGGGACCATACAGGGACGAGCTAAACCCCACGTTCCGCGATGAGTTCGTCTCAAGGCCCCCAATGTCCGGCTTGAGTGTTCTGCGCCCTGTCGCCTTAAGTACCCCTGTGCCGTCCCGCAACGCGGCGCCGCGTTTTGCCTCCAGGCCTCCTATGGGCGCACTGAACATCTTGCGCGAGGAGATCGACAAAGCGCGAACTTCCCTCTCGATTCAAGTCGAGGTGGGATCCGATACCGGCCTTGGCCCCCGTACTCCCAGCGGACCGGGCAGCCTCTGGCCGACATTTGAACCGCCAAGCCTTATCAGCGGGGAACACTTCTGGCTTGAACCGCCATTTCCGGGGGGCTTTAATCAACTTTACAGCCCAGGTTATCAGTTCGGCAGCACCGGCGGCGGCCGCTACAGAATCCATCATGGAGTCGACATTGGTAATCCCGTCGGCACGCCCGTACTCGCCACCTCCTCCGGAGAGGTTGTCCATGCCGGGCCGGACAACCCCAACCTACTCGGTCCCTACAATGACTTCTACGGAAATTCGGTTGTCATCCGCCTTGACCGAAAGCTCAATACCTCCCGCGGAGAAGAGGACGTCTTTGTCCTCTACGGCCACCTGGTCAGCGTTGAGGTCCAGGAAGGTCAGTGGGTGGGAACAGGTGACTATTTGGGCGGCGTAGGTATGACCGGCATTGCAATTGGACCCCACCTGCACATGGAGGTTCGAATCGGCCGGAACAGTTACCTGCATACGGTAAACCCTGCCCTGTGGATGCGCCCCGCATCTTATACCGGTACCGTGGCAGTACGACTTCTTTCAGCGACGGGCCGCACCTGGCCTGGCGTTCAACTCTCTCTCTACCGCTACGAAGAGACCGGCGTCAGCTGGTATCGCGTCATCGAAACCTATCCGGAAAAAGAGAGCATCGGCCCCGACCCGTCCTGGGGCGAAAACGGCGCCCTGAGCCATATCCCGGTCGGCACCTATCTATTGACTGGAACTGTCAATGGTGAAGAGGTCAGGCAGGAGATCACTGTGAGTGATGGTCAAACGACCTTTGTGGAATTGCGCACTCAGCAGTAGACTTGCTCCCGAAATCCAGACATGTGTTGAGATACCCCGCGGCGAGCCGCTGTCTCGGACGCAAGCGGACTCTCCACCCACCGACAGAACCTTCACGAACGCTTCCGCTTTCATGGTTGTAACTCGAACAAATCGGACCGGCGTCGCTGGCACTGGAATGACAACTGTCGCGCGGCGGCTGTGCGCTCACTTCAATCCGGATCTCTGATGGAATTCGCCAAGACTCTGTTCAGGTTTACCCTCCCCTATCGAACGCCGTTGATTGCAACGGTGGTTAGCATGGTCTTGCTGGTAGGCGTGCAGCTATTTGCACCCTGGTTCATCCGCGAGCTGATCGCAACCGTGCGCACCGGCAACTCAGACGCCCTCTCCTACAGTCTCATAGGTCGTCTCGCCTTCCTTGCCTTGGCAATCTACGCTGCCAGAGCAGGGCTGGAGTTCCTGCGCAGCTACATGGCGCATGTGGCCGGCTGGGGCGTCGTTGCCGATGTTAGGGTCGCGATTTACAGGCATCTGCAGCGGCTGTCGCTCCACTACTATGAAGACAAACAGACCGGCCAGTTGATGTCACGGATGGTCAACGACTCCGATCTGCTGGAAAAGCTGATCGCCCACGCAGTCCCCGACGTGCTGGTAAACGTGCTCACCTTGGTTGGCGTCAGCACCATGCTTCTGATTATGAACGCCCAGCTGACGCTACTGACCCTGGTCCCAATTCCTTTAATCGTCCTTGCCATGCGCGGATTTGCCAAGTACGTGCGCCCTGCCTTCCGCGAGCGCCAGGCCGAATTGGGTGAACTCAACGCTATCCTGCAGGACAACCTCTCAGGCATTCGCGAAATCAAGACCTTCACCCGTGAAAAGATGGAGTCCGAGAGAATCGGTGTCCGCATCGATAACTACAAACGCTCACTCCTGCACGCCCTCAGGCTGCTGGCAACCTTTGAGCCCTTCGTCCACTTCGCTTCCTCCTTGGGTGTTGTTGTCGTTATCTATTTTGGAGGCCGACTGGCTCTCGGCGGTAACCTGCCCATCGAAGATCTGGTTGCCTTTTTTCTATACCTGGAGCTGTTTTACCAGCCCGTTCGCCATCTGAGCCACGCCTGGGAGGCAATTCAGGAGGCCTTCGCAGGTGCGGAGCGAGTGAGCGAACTGCTCCTTGAAGAGCCCGATATCGTAGATCGACCGGACGCTACGCAATACCGCGGGCGGGCAAAAGGGAACATCCTCTTCGACAATGTCAGCTTTTCCTACCTGACCGACCGGCCCATCTTACGCAACATTGATCTGGAAATACCGGCCGGGTCCGTCATAGCCCTGGTTGGACCGACCGGTGTCGGCAAGAGCACCCTTGCCAGCCTGGTCCCCCGCTTCTACGATGTGAATGAAGGCCGCATCACCCTGGATGGGCATGACATACGCGACCTGACCATGGAGAGTCTGCGCCAGCAGATCAGCATCGTCTTGCAGGACGTCTTTCTCTTCCACGGCACCGTAAAGGAAAACATCCTGTTTGGGAGGCCGGGAGCAGACGATGAAGATATGCGGGAAGCGGCGCGTGTCGCCAACGCCGTCGAGTTTATCGACCAGCTGCCGGATGGCTACGACACCTTGATCGGCGAACGCGGCGTGAAACTGTCAGGCGGCCAGAAACAGCGCCTGGCTATCGCCCGCGCCATTCTCAAGGACGCGCCGATTCTGATCCTGGACGAGGCCACCTCCTCGGTGGACACCCAGACGGAGCAGTTGATCCAGCAGGCGCTGGAACGCCTGATGGCCGGTCGCACGACCTTGATGATCGCCCACCGCCTTTCCACGATTCGCAACGCCGACAAAATTGTTGTGCTACAGAATGAGGGGATCGCCGAACAGGGCAACCATGATGAGTTGATGGCGGTAGACGGCATATACCGCCATCTAAACCTTGTGCAGTCCCGCTTGGATGCGCAGGAGCAGGAGCCGGTGGTCGAACAGCAGTTGGAGTGGGCCTCCTCTGTCCGCCCCCTACCTGTCACCGTCTGAGTCGAGCAGGCGGCGCAGATTCTCACCCATGATCAATGCCTGGTCCGCCTCCCCAATGAAGCTGCAATGGCTGCGGAAGCATTCGATCGCCTGCGGATAGGTCATGCTGCGCAAGCAGACGGGATAGTCGGAGCCCCAATACAGCCGCTCGGGACCAAACGTGTCGTACAGAGGTCGAACGATTTCCCGAATCGAATCCGCGTAAGGGAAGTCCCAGGGCCCCTGCTTTGTCGAGTAGTAGAAGCCTGAAACCTTAACCCCGATATTTTCAAAACGCGCCGACGCCAGCACCTGCGCCAATCTTTCCTTCTCGCCAACCCCGGGATGCCCCATGTGGTGAATGAAAATCGGCAGTTGCGGGAAGCGCTCGGCCACCCGGTGCAACGCCGCGTGATGATGGGGTGCGCAGGCGATGCTGGCAATCAGGCCCATCTCAACCGCTGTCCCGAAAAACGCCAGCCCGTCCTCCCCGTACAGCCAGCTGCCGTCGTCGTCCGGCTTCATGTAATGCGTGAATGCCTGCAGAGACCACCGCTCAGCAGCCTTTCGTAACCGGTCCGCCGCCCCCGGCGTGTGGTAAGTTTCCGACCAGCTGCAATCCACGTCCGCCACCTGGCGAATTCGCCCGGAGTAAAGCTTGCTCATCCGCGCGATGTATTCATTGTTCTGCGGATTGTGCTCGATCCCGGCGCAGACCAGAAACGCCTGGTCCACGCCGTTCAAGTCCATCTCGTTCAGCAGCTGCTCGAAGCGGCCCTTGCCGTGAAAATCCGGCACCGGAGGCTCGTACGGCCAGCGTTCCCAGGCGTGGCAATGGCTATCGATTATCATCTTCGCATCACGCCGCCCGTGCGAATACCGGCTTCTCAAGAATCGTCTGCGTCTCGTAAATCGAGCCCCCGCGCAGTGCCTCCGGATAAGGCATCAACACCGGCACATCCGCCAGCCGCGGCCGGTTGCACGGTTCGCCGCGCAACACCGAATCCGCATACGCCTCCCAATTGGGATATCCCTGCAGATACCAGGAGTCTACGGAGCAGTATTGGTACAAAAGCAACCTGCGCGGAGTGGAAGAGACGTTCTTTGCCGAAGCATGCAGGGTACGCACATGGTGGATCGAAATGCCGCCAGCCTCCAATTCTATCGGCACCGCCTTATCTGCGTCCGGAACCTCAACCGTCACCGCGCCGGCAAAATGCCCGTCCTGGTGATGCGTATAAATCGGACCCTTATGCGAGCCGGGAATGACAAGCAGACAGCCGTTTTCGTACATCATGTCGTCCATACTGACACCCACTGCCAGCAAATCGTCATTCGTATGCGGATAGAAAGCCCAGTCCTGATGCCACTCGACAGGGCTCCCGTATTCCGGCGACTTCATATTGAGCTTGTTGCCGTTCGTCCGCACGCCCGGCCCCACGAGCTGCTCTGCAATGTCGAGGATACCTGGGTGCCTCAGGCATTCTTCATACACCTTGTGCTGTGTGACCGGGTCCTTGAGTCTGCGCAGCTTGGGCGACTCCGGCGTGTGGCCCGGCTCCAGGTCAAAGACATCGGTATGATCGGTGACGCTGGCGCTGAGCTGGACGAACTCATCGGTTACCCGCCGCAAGTCCGCTACCTCATCAGCTGAAAGGACGCCTTCCACGCCCAGGTAGCCGTTCTCATGATAAAAATCGATCTGTTGTCGTGTCAGCATGTTGATGCTCCTTAGTGGATAGGTAAGGCGAGCAGCGCTATGATTTCAACATTCGTTCAATTCTGTCTCAAAAATAAGGTTCAATCCAATCTTCCTGTATTTCAAGCCCGAAGCCTGGTGCGTCGGTCGGGACCAGCCAGCCATCCTTTGCGACGGCCTGACCGGGTATGCCCGATGACTCCTCTAACGGTACGCCCGGCGCCGATCCGATGAAGTACTCCAGCCACGGCACGCAGGCAATGGCATGGGTGAAATGCTGGCCGAAGGGATTCCTCCCGCCTCCGTGCAGGATCACCTTCTTACCCGCGGCGTCGGCGGCATTTGCGATCTTCAGACAGGTGCTAAGGCCGCCCACCCAGTTGATATCCGGCTGCAGAATGTCAACGACGTTGTGCCGCAGCGCCCACTGGAAGGGCATGTGTGTATACCAGTGTTCGCCCGTGCTCAGCGTCTGCCAGGGAATGCGCTCCCGCACTTCAACATGGCCGTCCAGGTCCTCTGAGAGCAGACACTCCTCCATCCACTTGAGCCGGTAAGGGCGCAGCGTTTCCGCCAATCGCACCGTGTACTCAATATCGAAGGCCATCCAGCAGTCCAGCATCAACTCGGCTTCGTCCCCGACCAGTTCCCTGGCTTCCGCCACCATCTGCTCGTTCTTGCGCAGTCCGTCCAGTCCGTCCGCGGGACCATACGGGCATGCCAGCTTGAATGCCTTGAAGCCTAACTCTTTGTACCAGTCCAAATCGTTCCCGGTCGAATAACAGAACTGCTTCTCCTTCTGCGGGCCGCCGATGAGACTGTAGACCGGCCTGCCCAGCAACTTGCCCTTGGCATCCCACAATGCCAAATCCACGGCGCTGACAGCATAGGCGGCCAGTCCCACCGAACCGTATGGCTTTGTCATGCGGAACATCATGTCTGACAACCTCTGAGTCGCCAGACCGTCTTCGCCAATCAGATTGGGCGCAATATGATCGTCAATAATGGCCGCGGCCACCCGCCCATTGTCGGTCAGACCCAGCCCCCACGTCCCGTCCTCCAGAGTAACCTTGCACCAGACCGGCCCCCAGCGACTGGGTGTCCAAAGGCTGCGATGCCGCTTAACCTTCGGATACCAGGACATCGGGTTGGCGACTTCGGCTGTCTCCGCCCATCCCTTGCGTCGGGGCTCCGTCCTTTTCTCAGGGGCGGGGAAGTTAACCTTCACAGCGCGTATGTCAGTAATTTTCATGTCAAACAGTCTCCATACTACTGAAACGGTCTAGGTGAATGGATTTGCTTGATGGTCGTGCACTGTGCCCGGTCCTGCTTTGAGGCACTCCCAAGACAAAAGATCCTACCTGCTTTCACTGCCGTCGGACCCGCCATCAGCGTCGCCGTCCTCCTCCTCTCGCAGCAGACGAAGAAGCGCTCGTCGCTCCTCCGAATCCAGGCCCGCCAGGATCTCTTTCGGACTTAAGCCCAACAACCTCTCTCTCACGCCAAGGCCCGCCAGCCTTTCCTCGGGCGTTCCCGTTTCAAATATCAGTTCACGTATTCGCATGCCGTATTCCATCACTTTTTCCGGGGTCAACACCTCCGCCATGTTCAACCCTCCTTTCACACTGAAGGTCTGACTAAGACCAAGAACATAGGCGTGCAATTCGATCGAATCTGCAAACACGTCCCTGTCCAGCGAGGCGAAACCTGCTTCTCTTTCTTGCTTGCGGCTGGCAAAGAGTTTGACAATGGCATTATTGGAATGTGCCGGTAGCCGGTTGAGCGCCAGAAGCATCACGCGTCCCACAAAAGGAAGTTCAGTAAGAAATACGCCTGGCTGCGACTCTTCGTATCCCCAATTGACCAGCCGGCTCTCCTGAGGCGTCTTCGCGCTCAGCACAACCGGCAGGGTCTGCTCCTTCGATAGTTTCTGCACCTGTCGGTAGAAAAGGTCGTACGCGGCTGCCTGCAGTATCCCGTCCTCCGTCACCGACTCGGTATACTTGAACTCGATGAGGATGTGACCGGCCAAACTGTCGCGTATTCCGTCAGGCAGTCGCGCCCGTTGCGCTTCCGTCCAGGCCCAGCATTCCCGTCTCAGGAGCAGAATGTCTACCCTGGGCGACTCGCTCAGGATACTCGACTCCGTCGAGACATTGACCTCGACCGCAGCCAGATTCAGCCGCAATCCCAAGCCCAGAAGCCTGTGGTACTGCACACGCGCTGTATCGTCAGCCATGATTGGGGGACATATGGCTCAAATCGCGATTCTATTCCGCTGAGGCGCTGGCCAGCACTCAGCCTTCAGCAAGCCGCACCTGGTAGAAGGGCTCCGCTTCTTCTACCTTTGCCGGACGACCGCATACTTCCCGCGCGGCTCCCATCCGCGCCTAAACGGTACTTGATTTCAAGGGAGATGTCAAAGCCCAAACGCGCAGCAATCGACCTGCCTGACGGTATTCGGAAGAAGCTCCTCTCTGAAGGGACAGAATTTCAAATCTGCGATATAATCGCCCGAAATACAGCGGTTGACACCGTGTCCCGCGCATCGCGAACAATCTCGCCATCCTGCTCAATATCAATGACCTCCCCGTACCCTTCAGATACGATCAGCGTTCGCGTCGATGAGCGCTTTGACGAACGCGCAGTCGAGGCGTTCCTGCGCGGCAAGTTGCCCGGTACTGACAATCCTTTGACCGTGCGCCAATTCGGCGGCGGCGCAGCCAACCTCACCTATCTGCTGGATTATGGCACCCATGAGTACGTCTTCCGTCGCCCTCCCCTTGGCCCTGTTGCCCCGTCCGCACATGACATGGCCAGAGAGTCCAAAGTGCTCTTACGGCTTTGGAACGCTTATCCCCTTGCCCCCCGTGCCTACCTCTTCTCCGATGACGAGTCGATCGTCGGCGCACCGTTCTTCGTGATGGAGCGACGCCAGGGCATCGTCGTCCGGGATGAGATTCCGCCGGCCTACGACACCTGGAGCGACGCCCCCGCACGCATGAGCATTGCACTTGTCGAGGCGCTCTCAGACCTCCACGCGGTCGACTACGAAGCTATCGGTCTGGGAGATCTGGGTCGGCCGGCAGGCTTCATCAGACGGCAAATCGAAGGCTGGTGGCGGCGTTGGCAGGCGGCAAGGCTGGAGGAACTGCCGGAGATGGACGCTGTTTACAATTGGTTGCGAGAAAACGAGCCGCCTGAAGCTACGCCGTCGCTCGTCCACAACGACTATAAGTTGGACAATGTGATGCTTGACCCTGACGACCCGGGCCGCATCGTCGCCGTCTTCGATTGGGATATGTGCACGCTCGGCGATCCCCTCTCGGACGTCGGCGCGCTGCTGGCCTGGTGGTGCCTGCCCGACGATCCCCCCCACTTCAGGACCATGGCAATGATGCCCCTCGACGACCGCTTCCTGCGCCGCCAGCAACTCATCGACACCTATGCCCAACACAGCGGCCGCGACCTGTCCGCCATTCACTTCTACCATGCACTCAGCCTCTTCCGGGTGACCGTCATCATCGCCCAGATTTACGTCCGCTACGTGCGCGGCCAGACGCAGGACAAGCGCTTCGCCGCCTTCGGCCCGCGTATCCCCGCCGCCGCCCAGGCCGCCCTCGAGGTCGCGAAGGGCTCCTGATTTAGCCGGTTTTCCCAGGAGCGACTCGCCGCCCACAGCCATATACGCTATTGACGCAAAGTTGCCGACTGACTATCATATTCCGCAAGACAGACCACCCTACATCCAACTCGGAAGGAGCGAATAACGTGCAGGAACATAAAGTCTCAATGCTGGGCACCGGCCTCATCGGCATGTTCTACACAATGTCCCTCAACGGCGGTAGGGGCAGAGACCGGGTGCAGCTCGTCTACTCCCGTACGGAAGAAAGAGCCAGGGCATTTGCAGAAGAATGGGGAATCCCTGCTTGGACCACAGATCTGACCGAAGCCTGTACCTCTGACGATATCGATACCGTCGTCATCGGCCTGCCCAACCACATTCATGAGGAGTGCGTAGACCTGGCCGCCGCCGCCGGCAAGGCGATTCTCTGTACCAAACCCCTCGGCCGCACCGCCGCTGAAGCCAAGCGCATGATGGACAAAGTCGAGACGACCGGCGTATTCGGCGGCTATCTCGAAGACCTCTGCTACACGCCCAAGACTCTGAAGGCCATCGCCTCCGTCGAGGAGGGTGCCCTCGGCCACGTAACCTGGGCCTGCTCCCGCGAAACGCACCCCGGCCCTCACAGCGACTGGTTCTGGGACCTCGAACAGGCCGGCGGCGGCGCCATCGTCGACCTCGGCTGCCACTGCATCGAAATCGTCCGCAGCTTCATCGGCAAAGACATCCGCCCCGTCGAAGTCATGTGCTGGGCAGACACTCTCGTCCACCCCATCGACGCCGAAGACAACGGCATCGCCCTCATCCGCTTCGAGAACGGCGCCATCGGCCAGTTCGAAGTCAGCTGGAGCTTCCGCGGCGGCATGGACCTGCGCGACGAAGTAGCCGGCACCGAGGGCACCATCTGGCTCAATCACTTTCTGCGCACCGGCTACGAAATGTATACCAGCGGCGCCGGCGCCGGCTACGTCGCCGAAAAGGCCGAATCCGAAAGTGGCTGGCTCTTCCCCGTGGGCGACGAAGTGGTCGAACTCGGCTACAACGACATGTTTGACGACATGTTCAACGCCCTCGACCAGGGCAGCGAACCCAGAGAAACCTTCTACGACGGCTACATCGTCAACGCCGTCATCGACGCCTGCTACCGCTCCGCCTCCTCCCGTCAGTGGGAGCCCGTGCAGCTGGAAGTCTGGCGAGGCCGCGAAAACGTCCCCCTCATCCGCGACAGCCGCGGTCAGCAGGCCGCCGCCGCCGTCGAACCTGACCCCGCCGAAGCCCTCGCCGCCGCCGCCGGTCTGACAATCCTGAAACAGGAACGCATGCCGGGCGGCCAGATCAAAGTCATCATGAAGAACGAGGAGACCGGCGAGCTCAGCCAGGAAATCATCGAGAACGCATGATGCCTATCTCCCTGCCAGATGCCATTCATGATTCAGCCAGGCCAAACGTGTCTCTTCTCCTGTCTCAACTTCAACCCTATCACCTATCATTCGGTTCTTTCACTGACCATTGACCATTAACAACTGACTACTGCAGTTCGGGCGGTCGGGCCTATTCGGCCCTCCCTTGTGCGGGGGCTCCGCCCCCGCAACGCCCCCGGTCCTGTTCGCGCCGTAGCGAGTGAGTGGGTGATTTGAAGTTGGCGACCCGCGGCGACCCGTCTACACCTCATCCCGCCTCTTGGCAGATTCCGACTATGTGCCAGCGAAGGCAGGGCAAGCACGATTTGGCCCCAACCTGCACCGCTATAACCATCAAGAGGCCGCTAATACAATTCCTGGCACTACGTTCCACCCGGGCAGACCACACGATCAACATGGCTCAGTAGTTACGAGAACGCTTAGGTCCCTTCCGATGTCCCTGATCAAACCCTTCCTTCAGGATGATGCCTTCCTCCATAATGTGCAGGTTGCAACCGGAAACGAACGCGTCCTGCACATCTGGTGGCTCGGCCAAAGCGGCTTCCTCCTCAAATGGCAGAACCGCTTCCTTCTCTTCGATCCCTACCTCTCCGATTCCCTGACCAAGAAATACGCCGCCACCGACAAACCTCACATCCGCATGACCGAGCGGGTCGTCGCGCCCGACAGGCTCAACTTTGTCGACGTAGTGACCTCCAGTCACAACCACACCGATCACCTGGACGGCGAAACGCTTAGCCCACTGAAGGCAGCAAACCCTGACCTTCAGTTCGTAATACCCGAGGCCAACCGGGATTTCGTAGCCGAACGATTGGCCTGCAACGCCGACTGGCCTATGGGCCTGGACGACGGAGACTACAGAGATGTGGGCGCGTTCCACTTTCACGGCATCGCGGCTGCACACGAAGAGTTGGAGAGAGATGAAGCGGGAAGGTGCAGGTTTCTGGGGTATGTGACTAGCTTCGGCCCCTGGACCGTCTATCACAGCGGGGACACGGTCCACTACAACGGGATGGTGGAAAGGCTGACACCCTTCAACGTGGATGTCGCCATCCTGCCCATCAATGGCAGCAAACCGGAGCGCAAAGTTGCCGGCAATCTCAACGGCATCGAAGCCGCCACTCTCGCCTGCGCCATCAACGCCAAGCTGGCGATCCCCTGCCATTATGAGATGTTCACCTTCAATACCGCGCCGCCAGATACCTTCATCACAGCCGCCGCCGCGCTGGAGCAGCCCGTGCGCGTGCTGCGGGCCGGCGAACGTTGTACTGTTGAAAAGTCGGCCGCCGGCCTTATGACGGTCCAATCAGGCGACTAACAACCTCCCGCGAAAGTGCATCCAGCGGTCGGTCTGACGTGGAAACGACAGTGGCCGCCACCGCGTTACCAAAGCGCCCCCCCTGCTCAGCAGTGGACCCCTCCTGTATCGCCAGCAGGAATCCGGCATTGAATGAATCCCCCGCGCCAACCGTAGTCTGTACCTCGACCGGGAATCCGGGCACATGAGTCGGTCCGCCTATCGAGCTGGCAGCAATGCCATCCCTTTCCAGGACCACAGCGCCTTCCGCCCCCCGTTTGATGACCACACATCCTGCCCCGCACTCCAGGATCGCCGCCATCCCCGCAGCCAGCTCAACTCCTCCAGTACAGACCGCTAACTCGTGCTCATTGCAGATGAAATAGTTTGTCAGGGCCAGCAGCGGACGCAACTCCTCCAAGTGGGCCGGTTCGCCGATGGCCGGACCGATGTCTACCGCAGTGCGCGTGCCGCTCTGTCGAGCCTCCCGAAACAGTTCGACGGCGCCGTAAGGACGCAGACCCGGCATTATCGAGTAGCTCGTAAGCAGCAGCATGTCCGAACCGCGAACGAGAGTACTGCCGATGGAACTGCCGTCAACGGCCCTGTTGGCGCCTTCGTGGTGAAAGGCCAGTCGATTCTGCTCCCTGTCGCTGAGAATGAGCGTTGTCGCAGTACCCGTCCCGGGGTATCTCTTGACGCTCCCCATCCCGACGCCCGCGTCTTCCAGTTGCGATGCCATCCAATCGCCAAGATGGTCCTCTCCCAAGCCCCCAACCAGCTCCACCGCCGCCCCCAACCGCGCCAGGGCATAGGCCGAATTCGCCCCATTTCCCCCCAGCGACGTTCTGAGCGGCTCGTCATGAAAGACAAGGCTGTCAACCGTAAACTCATCCCCCTCGCTGCGCGGCATCCCAGCCAGATTGGACACGAAAAGATCAACGGTGCAGGTCCCGATAACGGTAAACATGGTAATTCTGCCCCCCGGAAGAATCGAGCCGGCCAGACAGTTGAACGGAGTCCGGATCCGGCCCCAAATCGTCACAAGCAATCACTCTCAAACCACTATTCTATAGCTGATCTCAACAGCAGTGAAACAGTTTCACCATCCCCCGTAGGGGCACCCCTTGTGGGTGCCCTCGTGATTGCCTCACCCTTGAGGACGCTACCTGAACCTTTGTGTCTCTCATGGATTGATTACATCATAGGCCCGCAGACTCCAGGTCGGACAAACGTAAACGACTCCCGTTCTCAACGCCAGAATTCATTCCGCAGCTGATGACCGGCGACCTTTCAATCTCTTGATTTCCAAGAAATCAAGGCAAAAGCATCGAAAACAGTGATATAATAAAACCGTGGGTGCGCCGTCTAACGGCACAGTATCTTGCTCACAGAGTGGGCACGTGAAGCGGGAAATCACGTAGGTCAACTTCAATGGCCTGGCACGAAAGGAAAGGTCATAAAGCAGCGAAGTAAAGCGGGAGGGCGAATGAACTACACTGAAACCGCTCCCGCAAGACCTGCTACCTAAGACTAAAGCTATACTGCTTGAATTCCAGTCTCCATCGGGTAAAAGTTATGACCATCAGGAAAGGTAGTCGATACCTGATTCAACTAAGCTACAGGGATAGGCACGGGCCCTGTAGTACCCGCCAAAGATGACTATCGTTGGCAAAGAGCCAAACAAAGGAGACGAACGGGAAGTCTAAGGGTAGCTAGACACGGATACTGTGACCGGAATTCGGAATCGGCCTAAGTGCGGAGACGCATATGGTTGCGGAGCCATCGAGTACTCGCCGGAGCAACGACCGGCTACAGAGAGTGGGAAAGCCACTCACAAGGGGAACAGGGTGGCAGGTTTCGGCTGGCTAAGAGATAGAAAGGAATGCGAATGCAAACAACCGAATCTAGTCTCAAAGCCATAGATGTTAGGACAGAGTGGGACACCTACAAAGCCGAACTGGAAAGCCGTGTGCGGTGAAAGTCGCATGCACGGTTTGGGGGCAGGCAGGGGGAAAAGTGCTTATCCAAGAAACTCGCTTCCTGCCGAGACTACCCAGATGTGAAAAGGCAATACCGAAAGCGTACTGTCATCGTCATGCCATGACTCCCTCTGCAGGGAATCTGACTTCGAAAGACGGCCCCGGCAAGACTGTTGGCTGCCCATAACCTGTCTGCACGGCACACGACAAAGACAGCGGGGATAAGCGTTCGTAGCCCAGCGCAGAAGTCCGGGAAAAAACAAGAGATGCCCGCACCGACACGACACTTCCCAACCTGGAGTGTCCAGACGCGTCGCCCTGCTCTCCCGGTCGCCGGCTGACCGGCGCGTGTCTGGCGTGTGCGAGAATCGCGTGGCGGTTGCCAGTACCGGGAATCGACTCTATGAACGAAAAAACTGATGCTACAGCGTAACAACAACAAGAACAAGAAAAAAATTCGCCCGCTTTTGCCCGACTTTTCCGCTATTCCCGCCATTTCCGCCATATTGACGCCCAGACTCGTCCCGCCAAGTAAGAGTTTGTACAACTCTCGTTCAACGCACAGAAGTACTTGTAAGGGGCCGTCAGCGCTGGCCAAGCCCTTACGAAAGCTCATCACGCAAATCCCGTGAACTGGTTTTCAGACAACCCAAAAACGCTCGTAAACGCTCATAAACTCTCGTCCAACGCCCACACGAGACTACCTGACATGCAAAGCCTCCGTCTAGGCCCATCATGCAAATCCCGTGAACTGGTTTTCGGACAACTCTAAATCGCACGTAAACGCTCATAAACGCTCGTCCAACGCTCACACGAGCCTACCTGACATGCAAAGCCTCCGTCTAAGCCCATCACGCAAATCCCGTGAACTGGTTTTCAGACAACCCGGAAACACTCGTAAACGCTCATAAACGCTCGTCCAACGCTCACACGAGACAACCTGACATGCAAAGCCTTCATGTAAGCCCATCACGCAAATCCCGTAAACTGGTTTTCAGACACCCCTAAAGCGCTCGTAAACGCTCGTTAACTCTCGTGAACGCTAGTAAACTCTCGTCCAACACACAGACAACAATGCCTGCCCCTCTACATCAAAATGAACCTGATGCATACAAGCCGGTAGGAGAACTGACCATCTCCCGAAAGTTCTCTCCAAAGAAGAAGCGAATGCTTTGTCCCAATCGTAGGGGGGCGCCATTCGTATGCTATAGTGGCGACCGAGTTCAGACGATCTGGCCCGTGCCCTGGGAAGCCATTACTCTCACCAAAGAAGAACTTGAATGTGAAGGAGGGCCGCTGCAGGTCAGTAATCTGGCGAATACCTAACCGCCCCAGTTGATCAAGTACAGCGAGGAACCAGTTGCAGAGGCTGATTGCCTTGAAGCACTCATTTTTTTCGTCTCAGAGTCGCCATCTGATATAATCCCATGGACATAGCATCGCCTGGCATTCGAGCTTAGCTCAGACCCAGTGCCAGAAGGGCCCCCACCTGCCTGGGAGTCTCTCCAATTGCCTCGCCCAAACGTGCATCCCCCGTACACAGCGGACGGCAAGCGCCAAGGACGCGTTGCTGCAAGTCGGTGAACCTGCAGCAGAATGGCTGCGTCCCAGAGACGGCGTGTTAGCTCCGTCTTGGCAAAAAGTGCAGCCATGGCTGAAGACTCAATGCATTCCAGCAATTGCAATTACAAAGAAGGAATTACTCAGCAATCCAACTTAAGGAGGAAAATTGCATGACAAGACGAATCATTAGCCGCCGAGATTTCCTGCGCACTACCGGCCTTGTCGCTGGCTCCGCCGCTCTGGCCGCCTGCGCCGCACCCGGCGCTGCCCCAGCAGCCTCAGAAGGCGATGACTCTATGGCCGCAGAACCCCAGACCATCACCTGGTGGTATGCCTGGGGAAATCTTGACCCCGCTGTGGAGTCTATCTCCCAACTCGAAAGCTTTCAGGCGCATATCGGCGAAAACACCACCTTGGACTATCGCGGCAGTACCAACAATGAGGCCGTTCTGACCGCGCTGGCAGCCGGGGATCCTCCGGATGGCGGCTCCAACATGGACTATCCCGGCCTCTGGTCCCGCGGCGTTTGTCTACCGGTCAACGATATGGTGGACTCCAGTGAGATCATCGACCCGAACGAAGTGGTCGACGCCGTCTGGCAGGGAGGATTCTACGGTGCCGATCTCATCGGCGTACCTTCCATCGAGTCGTTCCTCTGGTATGGGTTGAACTACAATGCCCAGCACGTTGAAGAGGCCGGCCTCGACCCCGACAACCCGCCGTTGACATGGGAAGGCGTCATGGAATGGCACAAGGAGCTCTCGCAGTTTGACGACGGCGGTAACGTCCTCCGCATCGGTCTTGACCCCATTGACGCCATGGCAGGTGAACCCGACTTCATCGCCACCTCTTATGGTCACACCTGGTGGAATGACGAAGAACAGACCTTCCACCTTGACCACGAGTTGATGGCTCAAGGAATCGAAACGCAGGCCGAATTCTTCCGCTTCATTGGCCCCGACAACTTCGCCGGCCTCCGCTCCGTCGAGGGGCAGGGCACTTGGGGCGCAGCCTTCAATGCCGAAGTCCAATCCATGATTATTGAAGGATATTGGCACGCTGGCGAGACTACAATCCAGAAGCCGGAGGTGGCTGTCCACAATCGGGCCACCTGGGCGCCCGTACCCGCCTTCCGCGAGGGCGCAAAGATCATGGCTACCGGTCCTCATATGGTACAGATCTACCGCGACGGCAAAAACCCGGATGGAATTTTCAAAGTTGCTGAATTCCTCCACACTGAAGAGCCGCTCAATATCATTTTCCACGAAGTCGGCTGGATTATGGGCATCCAGTCATGGTTGCCCACGATCGATGTAGACACCTTCCCTGGACTGCGTTTCTACATTGAAAACATCGAGGAAGTAACCGACTGGATCGTGGGACGTCGTTCGCCGATCCACTGGTTCGTTAATACGCAACTTTGGGATCTTCGCGAGCAAGTCTACCGTGACTTGATTACCCCCCAAGAGGCAGTGGCAGAGTTGCAAAAGCGCGCCGAAGACGAGTGGGAAGCCCAAGGACTCTAACTGATACCATCTAGCGGCCAGGCCTTTCTGGCCTGGCCGCTAACTGCCTGGAAAAGAGAAGGAATCTCGTATGGCAGCCAGCACAGAAAAGGTCAGCCGTTATACGCCGCAGGAGTGGCGCAACCTGCGTCTGGGACTGTTGTTCGTCTCACCTTGGGCTCTGGGTTTTCTTCTCTTTACGATCTATCCTCTTCTGTCGTCACTGTATTACAGCCTCACCCGCTACGACCTGCTGAGACCCCCTGTCTTTCTCGGGGCCAAAAACTATTTGACCCTCTTCTTTGACGATCCGCACTTCTGGAACGTGATGTACAACACGCTCTTCTATGTGGGGCTCAGCGTTCCATTCGGTGTCGGCGCGGCTTTTATCATTGCAAATATGTTGAACTCCAGGATCGTCGCCCGCTCCTTCTTCCGCAGCGTAATCTACGTCCCGTCGATTGTTCCCGCGGTGGCATCGGCCATGGTGTGGCAGTTTCTGATGAACGTCCAATACGGCGCCATCAACGGTGTCCTTCGCTATTTCGGCCTGCCCATCATCCCTTTTCTCTCCAACCCGGGCTGGGCCAAGCCCTCACTGATCCTCGTCGCGATTTGGGCACAAGGGGCTGCCGTTGTCATATTCCTGGCTGCGCTGCAGGATGTCCCACGCTCTCTCTACGAGGCCGCGACTGTCGACGGGGCCAATCTGTGGCACAGATTCCGCAACGTCACCATTCCACTGACCTCACCAATTATCCTGTTCAATCTGATAATGGGGCTGATCGTCGCCTTCCAGGAGTTTACCGTCCCCTGGCTTCTTACCGAGGGCGGCCCCATGAACTCGACAGAGTTCTATCTGATCCATCTCTATCGTAATGCCTTCGAATACCTGAGAATGGGCAAGGCGTCCGCCTTGGCCTGGATACTGTTCCTGATTATCGTAGTTTTCTCACTCATCATTTTTAAGACATCGGCCCGCTGGGTCTATTACGGCGGTGAGAAATGACCACCATCGCTTCGGAGAGCACAACGAGGCCTGTTCCGCGCCATTACCGTGACACAGGCAATCGCTGGCAGACGATCCTGCTTGAAGTCATTAAGTACGCGGTGCTGGTCCCTCTCACACTCAGCTTCGCCTTCCCTCTCTATTGGATGATCAGCTCGGCGCTGAAAGTAGACTCGCAAGTTTACACGATGCCGCCGATCCTGTTGCCCTTTCCTATCCATCCCGAAAACTTCATCAACGGCTGGCAAATCCTTCCTTTTACACAGTACGCCGTCAATTCGGTTGTCTTCTATACCGTACCTGCCGTCGCGTTTACCGTGCTCTCCTCCACTATCGTTGCCTATGGCTTCTCTCGCATCCGCTGGCCGGGGCGGGATACCATCTTCTGGCTCGTGGTAATGACCATGATGCTGCCCTGGGCAGTGACCATGGTCCCGTTGTTTATCACATTTAAGTGGCTGGGCTGGCTGGACACCTACCGTCCGTTGGTCGTGCCCGCGCTTTTCAGCCATCCATACATCGTATTCCTGCTGCGTCAGTTCTTCATGACCCTTCCCGAGGAACTCTCCGACGCCGCCCGCATCGATGGCGCCAGCGAATTTGGCATTCTCTTCCGCATCATCCTCCCACTCACCAAACCGGCCCTCGCCGTCGTCGCCCTCTTCCGATTCCTTTGGGCCTGGAATGATTACCTGGGTCCGCTGATCTATTTGCGTGACGAGAATCGCTACCCTCTTGCTCTGGGAATTGAACAACTGTCCCGACGTGCCAACGACGTCGGAAATTTCAGCAACGGCATCCCCTACCTGATGGCCGTGAGTACACTCGTCGCCCTCCCAATCATCGTAACTTTCTTCTTCGCCCAGCGTACTTTCATCGAAGGAATCTCGCTGACGGGAATGAAAGGCTAGGAAGCAAAAGCGGCCAAATATGCGCACTATCTTTCCTGCCCTTCTTGTCGCAGCACTTCTCCTCTGCGCCTGTTCAGCAGGTCTCGACTTTGACAACCTGCAAGGCTCGACTTTCTACAGTGCGCTCTCAGACTCACTCAGCATCACAGTAAACCCATTGAATCCCCGTACCGCCTCCGCCGCGCAATCCGGCGCGCAATCTCGCCCTTGCACCGGCAGCTTCGCTGAACATGAACTCCCCCATGTAACCGGCACCGCCTTCGAACGCGTCACCTACTTCACCAGCAACGGCGCTGGCCTCGCCGTCGGCGACCTCGACAACGACGGCGACGAAGACTTCGTCCTCGCCAATCTGCTCGGCCCCAACCAGATCTTCTGGAACGAAGGCAATTGGCAGTTCCGCCCGCAGCTCCTCCTCGACGGCAGCCTGCGTGGGCTCGCGCTTGTTGACGTAGACGGGGATGGCTGGCTGGACATCACTGCAACCAGCCGCTCCGGCATCCTCCTCTACTGGCGCAACAGTGGCGGCGAGGAAGGGTCCCCCCCGTTCACAAGCGAACAGGAGCCGGCGCGCCTTCAGGGTGTCGATGGCTTCGCCTATTCGCTGCAATGGGGCGACCTGGACGCCGACGGTGACCTCGATCTGGTTACCGCTTCCTATGACGCCTCCCTGGAGAAGCAGATCGGCAGGCGCGCGCTGGACGCAACCGACCAGAACGGCGTGTTTGTCTACAAGAATGAGAACGGTCGCTTCTGGCCCACGCGCCTTGCCTCCCGTTCACAGGGCCTGGCGCTGCAACTACAGGACCTGAACGGCGACCGTCGCATCGACATTCTCGTGGGCAACGATTTCGACGTGCATGACGCCGTCTTCCTCAACCAGCGCGGCGGCAGTTGGCTCGAAGCCGAACCGTTTGCCACGACCACTTTCAGCACAATGAGCTTCGACACCGGCGACATCGACAACGACGGCCAGCTGGAGCTGTTCGCCGCCGACATGCACCCCTACTCTGAAGAACCCGAAATCATGCGCCAGTGGCTGCCCGTAATGGAGACAATGCCGCCCCCCAGCCCCGACGACGCCCCCCAGGTCATGGCCAACGTCCTCCAGGAACGGCAGGGCGATGCCTGGTCTGACCAGGCCGAGGCTTGGCAGATCCCCTTTAGCGGCTGGAGTTGGTCCGCCCAATTCGGCGACATCGACCAGGACGGCCTGCTCGATCTGTACGTTGTCAACGGTATGACCGCAATGGAGATCTTCCGCCACCTGCCGGGCGATGAACTGGTCGAGGAAAATCAGGCCTATCGCAACGACGGCGGCAACCGCTTCACCCCCGCCCCCGAATGGAAGCTCAACAGCACCGCCGGCGGCCGCGGCATGAGCATGGCCGACTTCGACGGCGACGGCGATCTCGATGTGCTTATCAACAACCTCCGTTCCCCGTCCCAAATCTTCGAAAACCAACTGTGCAGCGGCCGGTCCCTGCTCGTCGATCTGCGCCAGCCAGGCAGCGGCAACACACGCGCGCTGGGTGCCGAACTCCTCCTCCATACCTCGACCGGCATCTATCGCCGCAGCGTGCACGCCGCCGGCGGCTACCTGTCTGGCCGCAGCGCCCGCCAACACTTCGGAATGCCACCCGAAAGCAGAATCATCATGCTGGAGGTGCGCTGGCCGGACCGCGTCCTCTCACTGATAGATGGTCGAGCTATCCAGCCCGCCACTCTGCTGACAATCACACGCCGCGCAGCGCAATCGGATTAGCCCGGCCCAGGTGAGGCCTCCCAGCCCTGAGCGGCCTGGACCATCCCCTCTCTCAAGAATTGAGGTACCGTCCTTGGACACGACTTCAAACGAGCACAAATGGAGGATTCTGGCCGCGCTGGCCGGCGTCATCTTTATGGCTTCGCTCATTTTCAATTCCGCAGCCGTCGTTCTACCCGATATCGTGCGCGAATTCAGAATCAACTTTGCCACCGGTCAGTGGGTGCTCTTGTCCTATACGCTCGTCCAAGTCTCGGTTATGCCCATAGTGGGTCGATTGGGGGATATGCTCGGCAAGCGACCTGTCTTCCTCGGCGGCACTATCGCCTTTATGGTCACCTCGATCCTCCCCGGTCTCGCGCCAACTATCGAACTGCTGATTCTCTTTCGCGTGCTGCAGGCAATCGGCGCGGCATTCGCAATCGCTCTGAACTATGGCATTGTGATCGAGACCTTCCCCCCTGCAGAGCGGGGCAAAGCGTTGGGCGTATTCGGTGCCATCTTCGCGGCTGGCAGTATCATCGGGCCCATGATGGGGGGCTTCATCTTTGGCGCCCTGTCGTGGCGCTGGATCTTTTTCGTAGCGCAACCATTCAGCCTGATTAGCCTCATACTGGCCTGGCGCTATCTGCCCGCGTCTCGCCCAACCGGCCGGCAGGGTTTCGACTGGGAAGGCTCTTTCCTGCTGTTTACGGGTCTCCTGACACTCATGCTCTGCCTGACCTTCGGCAACCGCCTAGGCTTCCGTTCTCCTACCATGCTGGCGTTGTTCGCCGTCTCAATCTACTCGTTTTGGCAGTTCGTCCGCAATGAGGCGCGGGTAAAGGAACCACTTCTCGACCTGTCCCTGTTCAGCAGCCCGCAATTCAATGTAAACCTGTCGATACGGATCCTCACCAACATCACGATTGGTGGTCTGTGGTTTCTTTTTCCCTTCTATCTCGTGGACATCCTGCTGATCGAGCCCTTGCTTGCCGGCCTGCTCCTCACAGCCTTCTGGGTCTGTTTCGGCGTGGCCGTCCTCGTTTCCGGCGCGCTTACAGATCGGTTCGGGTTCCGCCCCGTTGCCGGTGTGGGCTTGGCCATTCTCGCCCTCGGCAGCTACACTGTTGGCACACTCAATGCCTCAAGTTCGGCTCTGGATTTCGTTCTGCGCGTCGCACCTGTAGCCTTGGGCTTTGGAATCTCGCATTCGCCTACAAACAGCGGGGTTATGGGCTCCGTGCCGCTCGAGCGGCTCGGTATTGCCAGCGGCACCAACACGATTGGACGCTTTCTAGGACGCGCCGCCGGCGTAGCCGTACTGGGTACCCTCTGGGCCCACCGCGTGCAAGTCAAAGCCGGGCCGGAATTCAACGGCGTCGTCACCGAGGCCGCACCTGCTGCCCAGATCGCGGCACTCCAGAGCGTCTCCTACGCCGCCTTAGTCCTGATCGGCGTCACCTTGGCGCTGATCGCGTGGGAAACGCTGCATTCCCGTACGGCGTCACGCCCAGTACGGGCTTCATCGTAGGCGGCTCAATGGCATACGATCGCGTCTGCGCAGCCCAGCCCCCTCTGACCGGGATACAGTGCCTCCGGCGACCGACGCGTGAACCTTCGATCACTCTATGATTCATGACTAATCTTGCTGACACTCTTACCCCCAGGCAAAGGTGGCTCATCTTCGGCGCGCTCGGCACCGGCGTCTTCGTGGACTCCTTGGAAATCAGCATCGTTGCCGTCATTCTCCCCACCCTGGTGACCGAACTTCAAGTCGGCTTCACGCTCGTTCAGTGGGTCGTTCTTTCCTTTACGCTTACAAAAACAGCAATTGTCCTGAGCGTAGGACGGCTGGGAGATATGATTGGAAAGAAGCCGGTGTTTCTCGGCGGAACCGTCGCCTTTGTGGTCGGTTCGGTCCTTGCAGGCCTGGCGCCAAATATCGAGCTCCTCCTCCTCTTTCGCGTTCTCCAGGCCATCGGTGGTGCCTTTGCAACCGCCCTCAGCATGGGTATCTTGACAGAAATCTTCCCCGCTTCCGAACGCGGCAAAGCGCTCGGCGTGTTCAGCGCCAGTGTCTCACTGGGCGGCATAGCCGGACCCTTCTTGGGTGGGTTACTGCTGGACTTCCTGTCGTGGCGCTGGATCTTTTTCATTGGTATTCCCATAAGTTGTGTCAGCTTCTACCTTGCGTGGCGCTACATGCCGGTTTCCGCCCCCACTGGCCGCCAGCGCTTCGACTGGACAGGCTCGGTTTCTCTGGCTGCCAGTCTCCTGACCCTCATGCTTTTTCTGACTTTCGGTCAGCGCGCAGGCTACCGCTCTCCTGCCATGATGGGACTGTTTGTACTTTCGCTGCTGGCCTTCGCTCTGTTCATGCGTACGGAACGACGCGTGAAGGATCCGCTCCTCAATCTGGCAATCTTCAGGAACATACAGTTCAGCCTTAATCTGTCCATGCGCCTCATCAGCTTTATTGTTCTCGGAGGCGTTTACCTGCTTCTACCTTTCTACCTCACAAATGTGCTTCAGATGGAGCCCGTCTTAGTGGGCCTCCTTCTGACCACATCATGGATCTCGTTCGGGGTCGCCTCCCCGGTCGCCGGCATCCTTTCCGATCGCTTCGGATACAGGCGCATCGCCGGCGCAGGACTGATTCTGATGGCCATCGGCTGCTACGCTGTCAGCACGCTCAGCGTTGACACGTCAATTCTCGGCTACGTTCTGCGCGTGTCCACCTTGGGTCTGGGCATGGGAATGTTTCAATCCCCAAACAACAGTGCCGTAATGGGCTCCGTGCCCCGCGAACGTCTCGGCGTCGCCAGCGGCATCAACGTCATCGCCCGCACACTGGGGCGTACTTCCGGCATCGCCGCCTTGGGGGCTCTCTGGGCAAGCCGTGTTACTGCACATGCAGGACCTGACTACATTGGTGGTGTCACCGAAGCTGCCGCCGCCATCCAGATTGCCGGTCTGCGCGACGTCACCCTTGCCGCACTCGCCATTGTCATTGTCGCTCTCATTCTGAGTGTATGGGGTATCCTGGAAGCCCGGGCCCCGCTACAGAGAGTCCAGAGTGGACTCTGACCAGGCCGCGCGCCGGCAAATCTTCGGTCTACCTGGCGGGTCCGCAATCCCCGTTCGCCAAACATGCCCGCCGAACCGTTTCGCGTCGCCGATTGCCAGCCGAAGTCTGCGGGCAATCAACAATTTCACCGTGTTACCTTCCGACTGATTCGCTTGGCAGCGGCCTTGGGTCCGTTCTGCTCATCCTACCGAAAAGGTGTGGTCTCCCGCACGCGATGGCAAAGTCAACAGAGAACCTCTTCGTCGAGCGCAAGTGGCATATCTTCGCCGCACTCGGTTCAGGAATCTTTCTCGCCTCATTCGACGGCGGCGTCGTCAGGGTAGTGTTGCCGGCGCTCATAACCGAATTTGACGTCGACTTTGCGCTCGTTCAGTGGGTCGTGCTCTCCTTTTCCCTCACGCAAACCGCGATCATGCTGGGCGTGGGCAGGCTGGGAGACATGGTGGGCAAGAAGCCCATCCTCCTCAGCGGCACCATCGCATTTGCCGTCAGCTCCGTACTTGCTGGGCTTGCTCCCAATATCCAGTTCCTCCTGTTTTTCCGTGTCCTTCAGGCCATTGGCGGCGCATTTGCAACTGCCCTGAGTATGGGCATCGTGACCGAAACGTTCCCGGCCTCCGAACGCGGCAAAGCTCTTGGCCTCTTCAGCGCCACTGTCTCGGTCGGTGGTATCGCCGGCCCCATCTTAGGGGGCGCTCTCCTCGAATACCTCTCTTGGCGCTGGATATTCTTCGTTGGCCCTCCGATCGGTTGCATCAGTTTCATTCTGGCGTGGCGCTATTTGCCGGATCCCCGCCCCGTAGGGCGCCAGGAATTTGATTGGTTCGGCTTCCAAACCTTCTCCACAGGTCTGCTGGCACTCATGCTGTTCCTTACCTTCGGCGAGCGGATAGGCTTCCGGTCCCCTGCTATGCTGGGCCTAATGGCTCTCTCTCTGCTAATGTTTTTCCTGTTTATCCGCACAGGGTTGAGCGCAAACCAGCCGCTCCTCGACCTGTCTCTATTTCGTAACTCCCTGTTCAACCTCAATCTTTCGATGCGGTTGATCAGTTTCATCGTTTCTGGCGGCATTTCGCTGCTCCTCCCTTTCTATCTGACCAACCTGCTGAAACTGGACCCTACAGTTGTCGGCCTTCTGTTGACAGTTACGATGTTCTTTTTCGGCCTGGCCTCGCCCGTTTCTGGCATGCTTTCAGATCGCTTCGGCTATCGATTGATCGCCACAGCTGGATTGGTATTCCTGGCATACGGCTGCTACACTGTCAGCACGCTAACCGCCGAAACGTCGATTCTGGGCTACGCTTTGAGAGTCTTGCCCCTGGGCCTTGGAATGGGCATCTTTCAGTCGCCCAACAATAGTGCAGTGATGGGCTCCGTGCCCAGAGATAGGCTGGGAGTCGTCAGCGGCGTCAACGTGATTTGCAGGACGTTGGGGAATACCTCTGGCGTTGCTGCCCTGGGGGCGCTCTGGGCAAGCCGGGTCTATCTCTATGCCGGGCCGACTCTCGCCGGAGACGTTACCGAAGCCGCCGCCGCAGCGCAAACAACCGCCTTGCAAGATGTCGCATTCGCCGCAATTGCGCTTGTCGTTCTGGCCCTGGGCATGAGCATCTGGGGCTTGGTGCGGGGCCCCGCAGTCCGGCATTTTCGCCAACGTGTCCGGTGACCATCTGTACCGGCAAAGACCTGCCCCGCTGCTTCTGAGAACCAGTTCTCCGTGAGACGATTAGGATCCAAAAAATGAAAATTCGCTTTGGCTATCGGGATATGCAGTACCCCAACGGGACCCTTGGCACGCTGCAAGAAAGCCAGCACCTCGTGCCCGACATGCAGGCCCTGCACGCACAATTTGCCGAAGACGGCTATCTCCTGCTGCGCGGACTGATTGACCGCGAAAAAGTGAAAGAGGCACGGTCAACCATTCTGCACTACATGCACGATCAGCATGTCCTTACCCCTGACGCGCCAATCCTCGAAGGCGTGATGCCCAGAGGCGGGCGCGGCGCCAAGATGAGACGGATCGCTTACCACGAGGACGTACTTGCCGCCATTCAGGCCAGCGAACTCTTCGACTTCTTCGCCGCCTATTTCGGCGAGCCCGCACTCACATTCGATTACAAATGGCTGCGCGCCGTCGGCAACGAGCAATACACCGGAGCACACTATGACTTCGTCTACATGGGCCGGGGTTCTGGCAACCTCCACACCGTCTGGATTCCACTGGGCGATACGACCGTTGACCACGGTACGCTCGCGGTCTGCAAGGGCTCACACAACCTGCCCAGCTTCGCACGAATTCGCGATACCTATGGCCGCATGGACGTTGACCGCGACGGCATCGACGGCTGGTTCACGAAGGACCCAATGGAGATAGTTGAAAAATTCGGTGGAGAATGGCAGTCAAGCGAATTCTTCATGGGCGATGTTATCCTGTTCGGCATGCACACGATGCACGCCTCCACAACCAACTTGACCAACCGCTTCCGCCTGAGTTGTGACGTGCGTTTCCAACCAGCCAGCGACCCGGCCGACGAACGCTGGGTCGCAGGAGGCCCAGGCCACACGGTTCATGGAATCAAAGAGCTTATTCCGATAGAGAAAGCCCGCGCTGAGTGGGGTCTGCCTGTCGAATGAACCGTAGGGCCTCAACGTCAAATTGCCCGCGCTCTGAATTTCGAGTACGATTACCTTCGTAAATGCCGAACAAGGTCCAGCCCAACATTTCCGATGTCTGAACCGAATCGAATCGACTGCGACATCCATAACGAGGTCCCGGCACTTGAAACCTTGTATCCCTACTTGCCGGACCATTGGCTCGACTACTGTCGCGAGTCGGCCTTCAACGGCCCCGACGCAGCCGACTACCCCGAAAACGTCCCCACCGCCGCTCGCGAGGGCAGCAGCCCCAAACCTGACCTGGCAGAAGTGCAGTCCAGCGTCCTCGACGACGTCGAAATCGGCATACTGAACTGCGCCTATCGCGTCCAGAGCGTACGTAACGAGGACCTCGCCGCCTCTCTGGCCACGGCAGTAAATCAGTGGCAAGTTGAGCACTGGCTCGAAAGAGAGCCCCGCTTGCGGGCATCCATCGTTGTGCCAAGCCACAACCCGCCGCTCGCCGCCAGGGAAATCGAAAGATGGGGCCATCATCCCGGCTTCGTGCAGGTAATCCTGCCCGTACGCGCCGAAGCCCCCTACGGCAATCGCCGCTATGACCCGATCTACGCGGCCGCCGTCAAACACGACCTTGCCCTCGGCATTCAATACGGCGGCGCCCCCGGCCATCCCCCCACGCCCACTGGCTGGCCCTCCTATTTCATCGAAGACTACGCCAACATGGCCCAGGTCTTCCAATCCCAGGTAATCAGCCTGGTCTGCGAGGGTGCCTTTGAACGCTTCCCCTCTCTGCGCGTCGCCCTCATCGAAGGGGGATTCACCTGGCTGCCGTCACTGATGTGGCGGATCGATAAAGAATGGAAGGGACTGCGCCACAATACGCCTTACGTCCGCCGGCCGCCTTCCGATTACATGCGTACACACCTGCGTTTCACCATCCAACCCTTGGACGCGCCGCCCAATCCCCTGCATCTCGCGCAGATTCTCGAACAGAGCGGCGCCGAAGACCTGCTCATGTACGCCAGTGACTATCCCCACTGCCACGAAAGCCAGGACATTCTGCTTGACCTGCTGACCGCCGACCAGCGAGAAAAGATCTGCAGCGCAAACGCACGCGCGTTTTACCGGCTTTCATGAAAAGTTCATGGCGACGAATCGTTGATCAATTCCGGCAACTGAATGCTCGTCCCATTTCGAAAAAATAGGAGAACGGCCATGACTGCTCAATTCGACTCGACTGCCACTGTAGATAGCGGCACCGTAACGAGTGACCGGGCGAACGGTCATGATGCACTGTATCCCGCAGCCTCCAATCAACAGGGTGCCCGCTACCGTGCTCCCCTGGACACGGCCATCATAGACACAGACATTCATATCTACTTCCCAACGAAATACGTGCTGCGCAGCTATCTGGACGAACCGTGGAGGGACTATCACAAGACGTACGGCTCGCGCGGATTCGACGGCTCCCACTATCCGCGCGCAATGCCCAACGCAGCTCGCCACGACGCATGGCCCGGCGACGGAACGCCCCCCGGCTCAAACCTGCCTCTGCTGCAACAACAGCTCCTGGACCAGTGGAACATCGAAATCGGTGTCCTCAATCCGCTGGTCGGTGCAGGCGAGCAGCGCAACCTGGCCTTCGGTGCCGCTTTCGCCCGCGCAACCAACGAGTGGCAGTTGGCTGAATGGCTGGAGCCTGAGCCCCGCCTGCGCGCCTCGATCATTGTCCCTTGGGAAGACGGCCACCTGTCCGCCGCTGAAATCGACAAGTGGGGCGGCCATCCGGGGTTTGTCCACGTACTGCTTATCGCCCGCACAAAGGAACCCCTCGGCCGGCGCAAATACTGGCCCATGTATGAGGCTGCCAGTCGCCATGACGTGCCCATCGCCATTCATTTCGGTGGCGCCGGCGGCGTTCCTATCACAGGCTCAGGCTACCCAAATCACTACATCGAAGACCACGGCGGCATGCCCCAGACCTTCCAGTCCCAGATAATCAGCCTGATCTTCGAGGGTGTCTTCAAGGAGTTCCCCACACTCAAATTCGTGTTGATCGAAGGCGGTTTCGCCTGGATTCCTCCGCTCCTGTGGCGAATGGACAGCTCATGGCGCAAACTGGGCAGCGAAGTGCCCCACGTGACAGAACTGCCTTCCGACCTCTTCCGCCGCCACTTCTGGGCCAGCACGCAACCCATGGAGGAGCCGTTCAAACCCGAGCAGTTCCGCCAGCTGCTCGGCCAGATGGACATGGACGATCGTCTGCTCTTCGCTACCGACTACCCACACTGGGACTTTGACGCCCCCGATCGGGCCTTTCCCGTCCCGCTGGACAAAGAGCGGCGGCGGAAATTCATGGCCGAAAACGCCCGCGCACTATACAAGCTGTAGAAAAGAGAAATGGCAAAACACGTTGTCGCAACTGTAGATGAGATTCCGCCGGGAGAACGTAAGATCATCGAAGTCGGTGGACGCTCCATCGGCGTCTTCAACATCAAGGGTGAGTTCTACGCCCTCCGCAATATCTGCCCGCATCAGGGCGGCCCCCTCTGTGAAGGCAGGCTCACCGGTTTCGTGATGGCCGACAAGCCGGGAGGCGAATACAGGTACGAGAGACGGGGCGAGATTCTGCGCTGCCCCTGGCACGGCTGGGAATACGACGTGACCACCGGCCAGTCCTGGGTGGATCCTGCCTCCGTTCGCACACGCCGCTACGAAGTGGAAGTTGCAACCGCAGACAATATCCCTTCAACATATCAACCGGGCCCTTACACCGCGGAAACTTTCGAGGTCTCTGTTGACCAGGAGTACGTCGTCGTCGAACTTCCAGGTTGACAGAAACTCCGGGCCCGCTTCCCGACATCGCAAAGCAAGCAACGCACGACAATCTATGGAGCGTCAAAACGGCTCTCCAAGAGCTACTGGAGACCCCTCCCCATGAACCGGAATGGAAATGCCATATTCGACTCGAGACTCGAAACCTACCTGCGCGATGCCCAAACGGGCCAGCTGGACGAACTGAGCGACTGGCTGCGGATTCCAAGTGTCAGCACCCTGCCGCAGCACAAGGCCGATGTGGAGCGGGCTGCGGGTTGGCTGGCCCGCAAAATGACGTCCGTCGGTCTGCAAAACGTGGAGATTATCCCCACCGCCGGCCATCCCATTGTCTATGCTGACTGGTTGCACGCAGGAGACGACGCCCCGACAGTCCTGGTCTACGGCCACTACGACGTTCAGCCCGTAGACCCGGAAGAAATGTGGATTTCGCCGCCATTTGAGCCGACTTTGCGCGGAGACGATCTGTTTGCCCGCGGGGCGTCTGATGACAAGGGACAGCTGTTTGCCCATGTCGCCGCGGTCGAGGCACTTCTGCAAACGTCAGGCGCCCTGCCGGTTAACGTCAAGTTTCTCGTCGAAGGTGAGGAGGAAGTTGGCAGTCCGGCCTTGACGGCTTATCTGCCCGCAGCAACCGAAAAACTCTCCGCAAATGTCTGTCTCGTCTCCGACACTCATATACTATCGCCCGACCAGCCAATGATCATCTACGGTTTGCGCGGCGTATGGGCCGGTGAGGTGACGGTTAAAGGTCCCTCCCAGGATCTCCATAGCGGCATGTTCGGCGGCGCCGTACACAACCCCAATCAAGTCTTGTGCTCACTGCTGTCGCAGCTTCACGACAGCGCCGGGCGCGTCGCTGTTCCCGGCTTCTACGATGATGTTCAACTATTGACCGAAAAAGAACGTAACGCGCTGGCCCTCGTCCCCTATGGAGAGGCCGAACTCTTGCAGGAGACGGGTGTGCCCGCGGCCTGGGGCGAAGAGGGCTTCACAGTGACCGAAAGGATTGGAGCCCGGCCCACTCTGGAGATCAACGGGATGTGGGGAGGCTTCATAGGCGACGGATTCAAGACCGTAATTCCTGGCCAAGCCCACGCTAAAGTCAGCTGTCGACTGGTTCCCGACCAGCCATCGTCTGCCATTGGGCCCATGATCGAGAGCTTTCTTCAGCAGATCGCGCCGCCGACGGTAGAGGTATTCGTGAACACGCTCCAGCACGCACCTGCCACGGTAGTGCCCCTTGAAGTGCCCGAAATGCAGGCCGCATCCAGGGCATACAACAAGGTCTTTGGCGTTGAACCGGTCTTCAGTCGCGAGGGAGGCTCAATACCGATTGCCACCGTTGTACAGGAGTCGCTCGGAATCCCAATCCTTTTCATGGGATTCGGTCTCCCGGATGATAATCTCCACGCACCCAATGAAAAGCTACACCTACCGAACTTCTATCGTGGCATTCGCGTCGGCATTGCGTTGATGGAAGAACTGATTTCGTCTTGACTTCAATGCGGAAACGGTGCAGAATAATTAGTCTGATGCAAAGGATCTTTCCTACTTGACTTAAGTTGGATTTGAATAAGGAGTTACATATGCGTGCAGGTATAACTCAGTTGAGAGCGTCCCGTCGCATTTGGCTGATTTCGGTCGCGACGGTTTTGCTTTTCTCCTTGCTGCCGCAGTCGGTTACGGCTGCATCGCTTCAGGTCAATGTGAACCCCCAAACAACCGGGTACACTACGCACATCGTGCAGGCCGGCGAGACCCTATCCCGTATAGCCGCCAACTATGGCGTTTCACTCCAGGCCCTGATTACTGCCAACAACATCGCCAATCCAAATCAGATCTTTGTCGGCCAAAGCCTGCGCATTCCTACCACAGGACAGCAAGCAGCCCCTTCACAGCCAACCACCTGCGCCCGGACCCATAACGTCGTTGCCGGCGAATCGCTCTCCGGCATCGCCGTCAACTACGGGGTATCGATACAGAACCTGGCCCAGGTCAACGGAGTTTCCGTGACCTCTTACGTTTACATTGGCCAGCAGCTGTGTATTCCCGGTTCAGGCACAAGCGGCGGAGGCGGTGGAGGCACGACCACAGGCACGCCAACCAGCGGAGGAGGTTTCTGGTACGAAGTGCAACTTGGCGATACGCTCAGCCGAATAGCTTTCAACAACGGCACCACAATTTCCGCGATCATGCGGGCAAATAGCATGGCCAATGCAAACGCCCTCTTCTGGGGCACGAGGATTTGGATTCCACAGGGCGGGTCGAGCGCGCCACCGTCCGGAAGTGGCACGGGAACCCAGCAACCCCAGCCGCAGCCTGCCCCGCAGCCGCCCGCTACGGGAGGCCCGTTCGCAATCAGCCAGCCGACCCATCTGAACGTTCGCGCCGGACCCGGCACCGAATACCCGATCCTGAGCGTGCTGACCGCCGGCACACAGGTTAAAATTACCGGTATCGGCCCCAATGAAGACTGGTTCCAGGTCGAAGTGGAGGGAGTCAGTGAAGCTGCCTGGATCTACCGCGACCTCACCGAGCTAGTCGGATCCCTTGTCGGCGTGAAGAAATTCACCGAGTCCGAAATCCCGCCCCGGCCCGAAGCGGCTCCTCCGGCTGCAGCGCCGGCTCCCTCGGCGCCTTCAACCAGGCTGCCTGGCATAGGCTTCGGCTACGGCGTCCAGGCGCACATGATTCACAACGGCCAGGAAGGCATCGCCATGGACAAGACCCGCGAGCTGGGCTTCGGCTGGGTGAAGCAGCAGATCGAATGGAAGGTCTTCGAGTCCAACCAGGGTCAGTACGGCTTTGGTGATATCTGGCCGCTCGTGAACGCAGCCAACTCGCGCGGACTTAATCTGCTGTTCAGCGTAGTCAACGCTCCCAACTGGTCCCGCGAGTCCGGCTACGATGGCACCGTCGGCGGCCCGCCCGCCGATCCCCAGACCTTCGCCAGGTTCCTGGGACGGCTTGCAGGAGAGTACTGCGGCTCCTCCGTCAAAGCCATCGAGGTCTGGAACGAACAGAATCTGCACTATGAGTGGGGCAACCGCCCGATCAATCCCAGCGAGTACATGGCGCTCCTGCGTCCCTCCTACGGGGCCATCAAGGCCGCTTGCCCGTCCATGTATGTGATCAGCGGCGCACTGACCCCTGCCGGAGACAACGGCTCTCTCGCTATGGATGACTTCCGCTACTTCGAGGCCATGCTGCAGCAGGGCCTGGCTAACTACGTTGACGGCTTCGGCGCACATCCCAGCGGCTACAACGTACCGCCTAACGCAGTTTGGCAGAGCGCATGTGAAGCCATACAACAGACCGGTAACCAGCACTTCAACGGCGCATGCGACAACCCGCACCACTCGTGGAGTTTCCGCAGCACGATGGAAGGCTATCGCAACTTGGCACTGCGCTACGGAGCCGGCAATATCCCAATCTGGCCGACGGAGTTCGGCTGGGCCGCCGGTGGTGCCTTCGACCCCCGCTACGGCTATGCCAATGACAACGACTTCGACGAGCAGGCCCGCTGGACGGTCGAAGCCTTCCAGATGATGCGCAACTGGGGCTGGGTCGGTCCTGCCTTCCTCTGGAACCTGAACTTCCGCGTAGTCGCCGACGGAACCGAAAAGGCCCAGTGGGGTATCGTCCGCAACGACTGGAGTCCCTTGCCCATATTCCATGCCCTGCGCAACATGGCGAAGTAAGTAGGGGAAGCCGGCATCGGACGATGTTCAATCCTGAAATGACCGTCGCTGCCATCAACCGGATGAGCGAGCGAACGTTGGCCGCCAACCTCGGTATTGAGTTCACCGAGGTTGGCGCTGACTTTATGCGTGCCCGTATGCCGGTGGACAGTCGCACCCATCAGCCCTATGGCCTGCTGCACGGCGGCGCATCGATCGCACTGGCCGAGACGATGGGGAGTGTGGCGTCAAACGCGATGATCGACCAGAGTTCCCTGACTGCGGTGGGCCTCGACATCAACGGCAACCATCTGCGTACCGTCACAGAAGGGGACGTTACTGGCACCGTGCGACCGATTCACATCGGACGGCGCACACACGTGTGGGAAATCCGCATCGAGGATGAGGGCGGTCGCCTGGTCAATATCAGTCGTCTGACGATGTTGATCATCCAGCGGCCCTGAATGTCGCAAGAGCCGGCACATTACTTCCGCAACAGACCCGCGTGCGATGTCCCCTCTGCACGCGGTCGACTAACCGTCTCTGCAATACGACGACCTGAGTTCCCTGCTTGACCGTCCTGAAAAACTACAACCTTACAGAACACAAACCACTGTCCTGGCATGGCCAAACTTGGGATTGTTACGATCTGGGAGGACGACGAGGAGATTCTTCGACGGCCTGCGCAACGCGTGCGGTCCTTCGACAAACGACTCCATCAACTTCTGGACAACATGGTTGAGACCATGCGTGAAGGCAAGGGAGTTGGTTTGGCGGCACCGCAAGTTGGGCTGGACCGGCGCATCTTCGTGATCGAGTATCCGGAGGATACCGAACGCCCCGAAGAGACAATGCAGCGCTATGAAATGATCAATCCGGAAATAGTCAAGGCAAAGGGTTCCGAGATCGGTCAGGAAGGCTGCTTAAGTCTGCCCGGCCTGGCTGCAGACGTGGACCGGGCAACTTACGTCCTCGTCAAAGCACAGGATCGACATGGTAAGTCACAGCGAATCAAGGCCTACGACTGGCTGGCGCGCATCTTCCAGCATGAAATCGACCACCTGGGCGGCGTGTTGATGACCGACAGAGCAGAGCAAGTCTACAAAGTCGTCGAGTTGGAGGACGGCGAAGTGGAATTGGTGCCGGTGGAAGAGGCGATTCAGCAGGACTGACTGCTTGGCTACAATCGACAAAAAAAACTGGCCCACAGCTCATGCTGTGGGCCTTTGCCTGTACTAAAGGGCCTCACGAATCTGAGGCGCTGCCTATCTAACGTGGTGGTCGATTCCCTCGTACCTGTCGATGAAGGCTCGAATACGGCCCGCGTCAAACTCGTCAAACTTGTCCAGCCTCTGCCACGCCGTCAGCGCGATACGCGCCTCCATATCCCTGTGAGCGGACTGCGACCCAAACCCAGTCCAATTGGGGTCATTGGGCATCATCAGGACGTGTCGTCCGCTGTTGAGATACGGCTGTACCACCCCCGCTAGCTGCTCGCGCAACTCCGGGCATCCGTCCTCACACTGGTAGTAAACGATGACGCCCCCATCCTCCATGTTGTGCACGACCTGCTCATAGCGGATCGGTTCATCATAGATGTCCCACGGTGCCAGTCCCGGATAGTGCGGACCGGAGGTGGGCGGCGTGGTGTTGTATTCGATGGGAGAGGCGCTGCCCTGCTGAATATGCGTATTGCCCTGTGAGGCAAATGACTCCTCGCCGCCAACTGGCGCGCTATTGCGAATGTTTAAGAAAATGACCAGCGCCACAATCGCAACCAGTATCGCGCCGCCTCCATAAACGTAGAGATTCTGCCTCAGCCTTCTCTTGGCAGCAATCTCCTTCAACTCCTGACGAGAAGGCCGCGCCAGGCGGCCCCCTACGTCCCTCTCCGAATGCCGGCCGCCCTTTGCCCGGCTCTTCTTTCTTGGTCTCGACCTCGTTGCCATTATTTGTGCACCCACACCAGGGTGGCATCACTCTCAGTTGTACGTAGCCATCCCCCCGAGCCGTCCCATTCCGGGAATGTCCAGTTGAACAGCCACTCAGCATCCTCGATCGTCAGATTGACACAGCCATGGCTCATGGGCGTGCCGAAATTGTCGTGCCAGTACGTCCCGTGAAGTGCGAACTCTCCGTAAAAGTACTGCACCCACTGCACATTCGGCAGATTATAGTAAGTGCCTGCATCGGGGTCGCCGCCGGACATCGTCTGTGAAGGCGTTCGAGCCCACATGCGAAACACGCCTGTTTTGGTGGGATACGCTGGGATTCCTGACGATATAAGGAACTCATTTGCCAGCTGCCCGCCTTCCCAGGCGTACAGCGTCTGGTCACTCAGACTTACTTCAATCCACTTCTCGCCCTCGATTCGAGCCCGGCTGACATCCAGATGGAGTTGCGTGATTCCGGTCCAGGAGACCGCATATTCCGTTTCATCCACAATCGGAGTCTGAGTCGCAGCGTCAAGTAACGCCTCCTGTTCCTGCCTTACGCTTGGAAGGTCCAAAGTCGCCCCAATGAAGGGTAGTGGCGGCAATAGGTCCAGACCTGCCTGCGTTCCCTCGGTGGCGGGTATCTGGGGAATAGGAACCTGCTTTTCCGCAGCGCTAGCCGTATTCGGATGGCCCCATCCGTTGGTCAACAGTCCAAAGAACAGGGCCATCGCAATTGACACACAGATCTTTCTTGCCATCGCGTTCAGACTCCAGTGGCGGTACATGTGGGTAACCCGGATATTATTCATGAACCATGATCAGTGTGCCGGGGTTGGCGTTGTTGCTGAACAACCAGTCATCGTCGTAGACTGCAGGAGACGTCCAATCGAAGAGCCACTTGGCATCCTCATTTGTCATATTGATGCAGCCGCGGCTCATGGGCGAACCGAAGTTGTCATGCCAGTACGTGCCATGGAAGCCGTAGCTCCTGTGAAAGTACTGTACATTCTTAACGTCTCTAAGATGATAGTAGGTGCCTGCGGCTCGACTCCCGCCCCGCATATCCTGCATTGCGATCTTGGCCCAAATGCGAAACGTCCCTTGGACCGTCGGTGTATTCCCTACGCCGGTTGAGACGACGAACGCCTTGACCGGCGTCGTGCCTTCATAGGCGACAGCCAACTGTTCGCTCAGGTCAACTTCAACCCACCGTTCAGTCGACGTAGGATATCGGGACTGGTCAAGTCGATGTTCCATTCCTGCCAGGAGTTCAAGTGCGCTCTCCGACGGAATCCGCAAGGCCTGACCCGCCCCTAGAATACTGTTATTTGCCAAGTTATTCAACTTTGCTATTGCGGCGTGGTTGACACCGTACTGGTCTGCAATGTCCTTAAGGGATTGGCCGGCCTGCACCGTATGAACTGCGCCAAGTGACTGTCCTGGTACCATCGCCGAAATAGGCGGAGCTGGCTGCAGTGCTGGCGCCTGTGGCGCAGGCTCTAGAGCAGGTACAGGAGGAACTGGTTGCAGTGCAGGCTCAAGTCCGGCGGGCACGAGCAGAACTTGGCCCACATAGAGCCACCGTGCTAGCGACAGGCCATTGACGGACATGAGCCTCGTCAAGCTTATTCCGTGCTGTCTGGCAAGTCGGGTTAGGGTGTCACCTGGCCGGACTGTGTAGCGCTGAAAGTCAACAGGGGCGGCCGACTGAGCGGACTGCACGGAAGTCGTCGAAATCGGCAACCGCAACTGCTGGCCGCTGTACAACCAGCGCAAAGGCGAAATGCCGTTTATCTGCGCCAGCTGTGTCACGCTGAGACCGTGGCGGCGGGCCAGTTTGGTAAGGGAGTCGCCTGCCTTCACCCTGTACAACTGGTATCCCCCCGCACTCTGCGGCTCAGCGAAAACTGATCCGCCTTGGTCAACTACAAGACGTTGACCATACCAGACGAAATTAGCGTCCTGAAGGCTGTTGAGCCGTCTCAGGCTCGCTACTGTCGTCCCATACTGCTTTGCGATTTCGCTCAATGTCTCGCCCGGTTGGACGACATGCACCTCATTGGCAGCTGCATACTGGATACTTGAAATGGTTGCGGAACCGGCAAACATGAATGCCAGTGTCCCACGTACTAAGGGTTTAATTAGCCTTCTCATTCCCCACCTCACTTGCGGTAAATGATTGCGTGAAAACCTTCCGACTTTGCGACCTGATTCTGAAGACAGACCCAGGTCGCCGAGCTTTCCAACCAAAAACTAAGACGGCAGCCCTCACTGTTCTGTTCCCTCCTGATAAATTGAGCCGTTCGAGCCTTCTGCAAACAGACATTCCATCTCCAACAACGAAAAAAGGGGCACCCCTTCTGGGTGCCCCCAAGCCCTCTGCCGTGATGAGTCCGTTGTTGCCACCGAAACTGTATGCTACAATCCCACCGGTGAGTGAAGCCTGGAACCTTGGTGATCCGCCTGCCTCTTCCTCTTCCCGCATCTCCTTTTCTGCAGTACTCGTAAGAGGCCGCAGGCTTCAATGTTGGGCCAATTCTGCAAGAGACAATTACCGGTGCCGAAATAGGGCGCCATGGAGGTCTGCCGTGAGCACCAAACCAGGACAGGACGCCGCCAAACTGATCACCGAGACCTTTCGCCAGCGTACGCACGGATCCAGCGAGTGGGACACGCGCGCCAAAGAGTCTATGCCCGGTGGGGACACCAGGGCAGCTTCCTATTACACACCCTATCCTGCCTACATGACTCGCGGAGAAGGCTGTTTTCTCTACGACTATGACGAGAACCAGTACATCGACTTTCTCAACAACTACACATCCCTGATCCACGGCCATGCCCACCCTGCAACCGTCGGTGCCATCCAGGAACAGGCCGCCCGAGGCACGGTTCTCGGTTCCGCTGCCGAAGTTACGGTAGAACACGCAGAGATGCTCTGCAGTCGCGTTCCCAGCTTTGACAGCGTCCGCTACTGCAACTCCGGCACGGAAGCCACCTTATTGGCGATGCGCGCCGCGCGGGCCTTCACCGGCAGGGACATCATCATCAAGATGGACGGCGGGTACCACGGCTCCCACGACTACGTTCAGCTGAACATGCAACCGGATACCACAGAAGAAGGGCTTCCCCGTCCTAAACTCTCAAGCAGAGGCGTGCCCAAAGCGACGTTGGCAGGAATGTTGGTGGCGCCATTTAATGATCTCGATGCACTTCGCGACGTGCTACGCGCCCGTGGCGGCGAAATCGCCGGCATTATCCTGGAACCCGCGCTCGGTGCCGGCGGCGGAGTTGAACCCGAACCTGGGTACCTCCAGGGAGTCAGGCAGCTTGCCGATGAATTCGACGTACTCCTAATCTTTGACGAGATCATGACCTTCCGACAGGACGTAGGTGGCTTCCAGGCCACTATTGGGGTGACGCCTGACCTGACCTCGATCGCAAAGTTCATCGGCGGCGGCCTTCCGCTTGCCGCCTTTGGCGGGCGCAAAGAAATCATGGCGCCTTTCGACCCCACCCACCCTATGACTATCCCGCATAATGGCACCTTCAACGGCAACAACATCACGATGGCCGCGGGTCTGGCAACCATGAAGGAATATGAAGCCGATCAGGTGGCAAGAGTTAATGAGTTGGGCCAGAGGTTGAGAAACGGGCTCAACGCGGCATTCCAGGCCGCTGGCGTGAGCATACGCGCCGTGGGTTCAGGGTCAATTATTCGCATCCACTGGAGCGACGAGAAGATAAGAGACGCCCGCGACGCCGTAGCCGCGCAAGAGAGGGCGCAGGACCTGCCCGGCCTGCTACACCTGGAAATGATGAATCGCGGCATATTCAGCGCGCCCAGGTGCCAGTACGCCATCTCCACACCCATGTCGGAAAAGGAAGTCGACGTAGCCGTCGACGTGATGGGCCAGAGTCTGGAGGTCGTCAAACCCTACGTCCAGGAGAAAACGCCTCACTTGACCCTCGGCTGAGCAAGGGCGGCCTGAACACGGACGCGCCTGACCAGACGCGAATTCCACGCCCCAAGAACACCCGCAATCCTCGTTTCCCTTGCAGATCTGTCCTGCCCCACGGAGACTCAGATGACAGAAACTTCTACGTCGCGCCCGAACTTCGTCCTTATTCTCGTGGACGACATGGGGTATTCTGATATCGGCTGCTATGGCTCGGAAGTCCGGACGCCTAACTTGGACCGGCTGGCCCGCGGCGGAATGCGTTTCTCCCAGATGTACAACTATGCGCGTTGCTGCCCGACCCGCGCCTGCATGCTCACAGGCGCCTATCCCCATCAAGCAGGCATCGGCCACATGATGGAGAACTCCGGTTCACCCGCCTACCAGGGATACCTGCGTGACGACGTCGTGACCATCGCAGAGGCGCTCAAGAGCGGCGGCTACCGCACATACATGTCCGGAAAATGGCACGTTGGCGGCGCCTACGACCCAACCAGGCCGGAATCCTGGCGACCCGGCGAAGAGGGACATCCGACACCTCGCCAAAGAGGCTTCGACCGCTACTACGGTACACTGGACGGCGCCGGCAGCTTCTTCTCGCCATATTCGCTTATGGAAGACGATTCCTTCGTCGCAGCTGGGGAGGCGTTGGAGAGTCAGGGAAACGGGCAGGAAGACCAGTCCGCCGCATCCGACGCCTACTATTACACCGATGCCATCAGCGACCAGGCCGCCAGGATGATCGAAGAGGCCTCCCGAACCGACGATCCTTTCTTCCTCTATGTGGCCTACACCGCCCCCCACTGGCCGCTGCACGCATTGCCGGAAGACATCGCCAGGTACGAAGGGACCTATCGCAAGGGAGGATGGGACGCGCTGCGTACCGCGCGGCACGAGGAGCTCAAAGGTATGGGTGTGCTGGACAGCCGCTGGCCTATCTCTCCCCGCGACGATACCGCGCCCCCTTGGCAGGACGCGCGCAACCTCGATTGGGAGGACATGCGCATGGCTGTCTACGCCGCGCAAATAGACCGGATGGATCAGGGAATCGGGCGCATCTTGTCCGCGTTGAGGGACTCGCAGCTCGACGACAACACGCTAATTCTCTTCCTGTCAGATAACGGCGGCTGCGCTGAATTCCTCGCCGAAAACGGCTGGGTCGACCGTTACAGCGACTGGACGCCCGATGGCAGGCCGATGCGTGTCGGTAACGAGCCCGCCATTCTTCCCGGGGGCCCTCACACTTTCATGAGCTACGACCTCCCCTGGGCAAATGCTTCCAATGCCCCCTTCCGCCTTTATAAGCATTGGGTTCACGAAGGCGGCATCTCCACGCCCCTCATCGCCTACTGGCCTTCGGCAATTCAACCCAATCAGATCGTGCACGAGGCCTGTCATATCATCGATATTCTGCCGACTTTCCTTGACGCCGCTGGGATTCCTCACCCTGCCGAGTACGACGGGCGTCCCGTACAGCCTCTGGAAGGAGAGAGCTTCCTGCCGTTGCTGAGAGGCGGCAAATGGAGTCGGCTAAGCCACATTTTTTGGGAACACGAAGGAAATCGAGCCGTCCGCTTGGGGCAGTGGAAGCTGGTCAGTAGATTTGGAGGCAGTTGGGAACTTTACGACATGCAGGAGGACCGGACCGAACTGAACGATCTGAGTGACAAGAATCCGCCCAAGGTTGAGGAGTTCGCCGGCCTATACCGAAACTGGGCCGAACGAGTTGGTGTGCTGCCCTGGCCTCTCAGGCGGTGAACACGGCGGCATTTCTACGCTGACTGGGCGGCAAGGTTCAGGACTGTGCCAGGTGTATCTGTGTACCGTCGCTCCACTGTATGTCATAGAAACAGCGCTCCGCAGGAGTGTTGTCCCGTATCCATGATTCAAGCTTTCTGTCTCTGATCTTGCCCCAGATGGTTAGAGTGTAATCGGTCTCCTCCAAAATCTCCTCCACTCGCGGCCAGACATCTGGCAGGTAACCCGCAAAAAAGCACAGAGTGACTTCTGCGTCAACCTTCGCCAGAAACTCCAGCATCGCGTCGATCATCGCCCCTGTATAACCTGGATCTCCTTCTTCAACGGTCCAACCGAGTGAAAGAAAGGCCCGGGGCAAGAGACTTCTGCATTGGCTCACAAATTTGTCTGGTCTGAACAGCGCCTCGTCTCCACCAGGGCCGGCCAGGATATCAGCATTGGCGCACAGAGGTATCTTGCCTGCAGCCCGTTTTGCCGCGTAGGTGAGACATGGGACTACCGCTTCCGGCGACTTGAAGTCAAGTTTCGCGCCCTTCCCCGCGGCAACCGTAAGGTCCAACCACCTCTCAAAGCTCAGATCGCTCTCCGCTACCGGAGGATGGGCCATGATGATCTCTCCCCCAACCAGCGAAATATCACCCTCTATGAACTGTACTCTCTGGTCTGACAGCGCGCCCAGCAGGGCCTGCGATCTGTTGGCGCCATGAATCCAGCCGACGTCGCCCGGGCGTCTGACGCCCAACGGCTCCAATATCGGCAGCCACCGAGCTGCCAGCGCTTTGGCCATTGCAATCTCCTCTTGTGGGTGAGCCTCTGGCTAGGGGAACGACACTTCAAAGCGGGGGTCGGTCGCGGCCCTGCCCACCGGGGTGGCCAGCTCCCGCGTATAGTGGATGAGGGCGTCCATGGTCGCTGCAAAGAGGGCAAAGGACAGGGTTGCTCGTGGCAAGTCCGCCAGCAGAGAGACGTCGCCATCGCTGTCCGTAGCGAATCGGACTAGCCGTACCGATTGATTCAAGTTCAGCAGCAGGGACGTGAGTTTTTGCCGGCACTCCGGCGCGGGAGCAGGGGTGAAAGGTGTTACGGCAAAGTGCAGCCATTCCTCGCTGTCGGCCACATAGAGATCGAACTCCTCGTCCTGTTCGTCGGCAAATGTGCTGCGCCAGATGCCGGGCTCGACCGTCTCGAACCCCCACTCGTAACGGTCAAAAAGCGTTGGAATGTCCACAGTCTGCTGACTCACCGACGGCCGCACGCATGGGTCTGCATTCCTTCTACCCTCGCACGCGAGTACCCAGATGACGCAGACGTGAGCGAGGGTGATCTATAGCGAGCGAAACTTCATCGGCAGTGAGCCCGGTTGCCGCCTCAAGATCCATCATCGTGCGATAGGAGCTATCGGTAAGCGCAAGTAGCTTCTCTCGCTCAAACTCGCTTAACTTGTGGCCGACGAGAGTTGCCTCCGGGTTCTCGAGAAGCTTGCTCCGGCAGTCCAGGCACATCCACGTGTGACCGATAAGAATTAGGAAATCTCTGACCCTGACGTTTGACATGCGAAGTCTCCCGGTTCGTCCTCAGACCATCCTGTCTTCTGCTGCCCTAGCAGTAACGTTACTCCACCTGACCAACCGGGGCATCGCCGCGCAAGGCGAAGCTGATCTTCGCTCTTCGGTAAGGGACCGAAAGAACTATGGAGTCAGTTCCAATACCGACCCTATTTCAATGGCCGGGTGCTCTACCACGCCAGCCTTTTCAACTGGCCAAATGGCTACCCACGCTTTACCGATGACAAACTCCTGCGACAACTGGCCCCACGTGCGCGTGTCGGACGACGCCGGGCGGTTGTCTCCCAATACATACAAGAATCCGGGTGCGACTGTCTGCGCCGGAATATCTCGTGCAATCGGGATCTGGTCATACGGCTCTTCTACTGTCAGGCCATTTACAATGAGGACGCCGTCTCGAAACTCAACCGTGTCACCCGGCAGACCGATCACCCGCTTTATGTAGTCCTGCGATGGGTTGTTGGGGTAATGGAAGACTATGACGTCTCCCCGCCGGTATTCTCCCAATCGATAGGCCAGCTTGTTTACGAGCAGATACTGACCATGTTGGAAGTTCGGCTCCATCGACTGGCCTTCAATACGATAGTTTTGCACAAGGCTGCGGATCACCAGGAAAATGAGGATCGCCAGAATGACCGTTTCCAACGTCTCTCGCAGCAGAGACTTCAGCCCCGGATCATCATCGTCCCTCCGGTCGTCAGCAAACGCAACATGCCCGTCGCCGACCGACATGACGCCGACAGTCGGGACTGCAGTCGTCATCCCATTGGTGCCGCGTAGTGGAGTTTCAGGTCCTCGTTCGATTCTTGATCGGGACTGCAGATGTTCCACAGATGCTTGGTCACTCTCAGATGTTGGAGACGCGACCGGGTCACTCTGGGCCGAATTCTCGGATTCGGTCTCCGTCGCGTTCAGGATTCTCTTATCGTGGCGCAATGGCTTGGGTCCGGTTTCGTGGCGTAGACGCCCCTTTCCAAGGGCAAGAGTCTACCTAGATTATATCACCCGACTTTGACGGCAAACAATCGGGGTATGAAGAGCGCCAAGTCATCTTCTTGGCGACCCGGCCTCAATCTGAGTGGGCCGCAGCGTGCCTCCTGTGATTCGGAGCAGCGCAGCGCTATCCTTTCCTGAAGACTCCGGGTTCCAGCTCGATTCAAACCATTCCATTATCGTTGGGATATTCAGGGCCTATCCTCTCGTAACGGCCCGTTATCCCAAATGAATAACCCAATTATCCCAAACTGAGCCTTTATTGACGTAACTTCTCAGCCACTGTCAGTTCGCGAGCTGGAATGAGGCGCAACCTGCCATTGCTCACGCCTTGCCTTCACTGCCAACTGCAATGGCCACCATCGACGTGCGAGGAGAACCGCAAGACTCCGGCAAATCCCGAGAGCGTGGGTCCCAGTACCGGAAACTGCTCGGTTGCTGCTATCTGAGAATGTATCGGGTCCCTCGTTTGTCGCCGATCTTAAGGAGTAGCTTCTTGTCCACCAGGTCAACCAGGTCCAGTCGTAACGTTTCCGCTCCAACATGGGTGCACAGCTGCCGGTAGTCCCGATTGCTTATGCTCCCGTTCGCCTGCACAAACTGCATGGCCTTGAGCTGGCGTTCATTCATGTGCTGTTCCCATTCCGGGATGATTTTCTCCAGGTCTTTCCTGTTCTGCAATGTGACCGAGAATCGATGGCTTTTCGCATTGAACAGCGGGGGCGGATGCCCTGCCGCCACCATGTCCTCGATCATGCGGTCAACCCCCAGGCCCAGCTCCTCGATATAGCCCCACTGGTAAAGCCCGTTGACCAGACGAGGATTGCGGCTGTAATGTTCCTCAACAATGTTTTCGATCGTAATGTACGCCGGCAGCCCGCCGGGACTGATAATCTCCAGGCTGTCTGGGCGCATGTGGATTTCAACGCTGCTTCCCCTAAGGCGATAGTCCCGGTGACAAACAGCATTGACCAGAGCTTCACGCACGGCAAAAGGGGGGTACTCCGTCTGATCTTCCCGCTGAAGCCCCTTCACCACGGCTTTCTTGCCCATCTCTTCCCAGATGACCCGCCAGCCGCGCTCGACTATTCGAGCCAGAGGGCCCGTGATCTCTTCGCGGCGGCCATAACCGAATGAACCGGCGTCGCTCCCCAGGTAAACTGTTGCCTCAGAGCCGGCCGACTTGGCCAGCCTCGCCCTCTCGTCCGTTCTGAAGGCGCCCGGACTGTCATCAAACTTAACAAATACCGCCCGGCTGTGTGGCAGAAACAGCTGGGGCTCTTGCCCAAACAGGAGCATCCCGCTTACCGTCGGTGACCCGTCAGGGGCTATGGCGCCAATCTGTTGCAGCAGTCTGTTCTTGGGCAAGAGCGCGCCGTGCGGGTTGCGCTTCTGCCTCCTCTCGAGATACTCGTCGATTACCTCCTCGTCCAGGTCCTCCCTGGCAGAACCGGGAACGACATCGGTCTCAAACTCACCCATCGCCCGATTCCCCACCAGTATCTCCAATTCCGACGGGCTTAGCGGTCGATTCTCACTGCCGCGGCGTACCAACGCCCGTCCGTCAGAAAGAATGTGCAACTCGCTGCTGCGATCAACCCGTAGCAAGACTATAGGTCCCGACTGCGTCTCCTCCTGCTGCCACGCCGTACGCATTGGCGGGCGGCAAAGGGCCAGGGCCGCCCGCAACACACCCTCCACATCATCGCCTACCAGCTGATCTCCTCGGCTGCCATTGGAGTCAACCCCCAGAACGACAGTACCGCCTTCACCATTGGCGAAGGCGACGAGTGTCTCGGCAAGTGAGTCAGGATTGAGACTGGGCAAAAAAGCGTGTCGCGGCCCGGGCCCTCGGTCCACCAGCGAGCGAAGGTCGGACATTCGAATCATGCTCCCTTGTCTATTCGGCTACGGCAACGGGCGGGGAACCATTTACGGCTTCACTGGAACTTGCCGTCTCTGTTCCTTCGACCTTTCGAACCAGGTCTTCGTGCCTGAGTACGGCCAGCGCCGCAACCGTATCGCCTTCATCCAGATTTACGATGCGCACACCCATCGCAAGGCGACCAATGCGGCTTATTCCAGATACCGCGGTTCGCAACACAATGCCGTTGCCGGTGATTACAGTGATTTGATCATTCTCACTGACGACTCGCGCTGCAATGATTGGGCCGACTTCACCTAGCTTGGATCTACCTGTCGTCCAGACTCCTTGAATGTAGCGACCCTTCGTGACGTATTCGTCAAGCGGCACCCGCTTGCCGCATCCCAACTCGTGCAAAATCAGCAAGTCTGCACCTGGCTGTACTACATCAAACCCCGTGACCAGATCATCGGGGAGCAGACGCATCGCCCAGACGCCGGCCGCAGTGCGGCCCATGGCCCGCACCTGGTCCTCACGCATCCGCAGCGCCTTGCCGCCGCGCGTGACGATCATGAACTCCTGGCCGCCATTCGTCAGTTGTGCCCACTCCAGCGAGTCCTCCTGGTCTAGGTTCATGGCGATTACGCCGTTTTGACGAACATTCGAGAACACCGACACCTTCACTCGCTTGATGCGAGCCTTGCGAGTAAGGAGCGTAATGTAGGAGGCCTGCTCAAAATCGCCCAACGTCAACATCGTCGTGACCTGTTCATCGGGCTGGAGCGTAAGAATATTGGCGATGTGAGCGCCCTTGGAGGTGCGGCTGCCCTCCGGCAACTCATAAACGCGGCTGCTGTAGACCCTTCCCTTATTCGTAAAGAAAAGAATGTGGTCCAGCGTTCGCGCGAAGCGCAGGTCCATGACTTCGTCCTGTCCCCGAGTCGACATGCCCCGCACCCCGCGTCCACCCCGACCTTGCGCCCGGAAGCTGTCGGCCTCCATTCTCTTGATGTAAGAGTTGGCGCTGAAACTGATCAGCACGTTCTCCTGCGGAATCAAGTCCTCATCGCTGAAGTCGCCGCTGGCGGTGTGCAGGATTCCTGTGCGCCGTTCATCGCCAAATTTTTCCTTCATCTCGACAATGTCGTCACGGATCAGGCCGCGAATCTTCGGCGGATTGGCCAGCAGGTCTTCCAGATAGGCGATGCGCTCCATCACCTCCTGGTACTCATCTTCTATTCTCTGCCGCTCCAACGCCGCCAGGCGTCTCAACTGCAGGTCCAGGATCGCCTGTGCCTGAACCAGGCTCAGGCTGAACCTTTCCACAAGCTGCGTGCGTGCCTCCTCCGCGCTGGCGGCATTGCGAATCGTTGCAATGACCTCGTCAAGGAACTGCAGCGCGATGCGCAACCCCTCCAGGACATGCGCCCGCTCGCGCTGCTTGGACAGGTCAAACTCGGTGCGCCGCGTTATCACATCAAACCGGTGATCAATGTAGATTAGCAGTGCCCGTCGCAATCCCAGCGTCACCGGCCGGCCGTTCAGCAGCGAAAGGGCATTGACACTGAATGTGGACTGCAGTGGCGTAAACTTGAAGAGACGGTTCTGTTCCTTTCTGGGCGACGCACCCCGCTTCAGCTCGACAACGATTCGCATGCCGCTCCGATCGCTCTCATCGCGCAGGTCGCTGATGCTGTCCAGTCGACCGGAGCGGGCGAGCTCGGCGATCCGCTCCAGCAATGTCGTCTTGTTGACCTGGTACGGGATCTCCGTGACGATGATGCGGAATCGGCCGCTGTCCGTCTCCTCAATCTGCGTCCTCGCGCGCACAAGTATGCGGCCGCGCCCAGTGGCGAATGCATGCCGAATCCCTTCCGTCCCCAAAATCTCGCCGCCGGTAGGGAAGTCGGGTCCTTTCACCATCTCCATCAGCTCTTCAAGGCCGATCTGCTCACGTCGCTCCCAGTTGTCGATCACATGGGCCACCGCGTCGCAGATTTCACTCAGGTTATGTGGAGGGATATTCGTGGCCATGCCCACGGCGATGCCGCTCGAGCCGTTGACCAGCATGTTGGGCAGTTTTCCGGGCAGTACCAGCGGCTCTTCCAGGCTGTCATCGAAATTCGGTCCCCAATCGACCGTATCCATTTCGATATCCTGGAGCAGCATCTCCGTCAACTGCGCCAGCTTGGCCTCCGTGTAACGCATCGCTGCGGGGCTGTCGCCGTCGATCGAGCCGAAATTTCCCTGGCCGTTCACCAGTGGGTAGCGCAGACTGAACTCCTGCGCCATGCGCGCCAGCGCATCGTAGACCGCCTGATCGTTGTGAGGATGATACTTGCCCAGCACCTCTCCTACGATGCGTGCCGACTTCTTGTAAGATGAGTTCGCCCGCAGCCCCATGTCGTGCATTGCATACAGGATGCGGCGGTGAACTGGCTTCAGTCCGTCGCGAGCGTCAGGCAGAGCTCTCGCTACGATTACGCTGACCGCATAGTCAAGAAAAGCGGTGCGCATCTCATCTTCGATTGAAACTTCCTCGACGCTCTGGGCAAACAACCCGTTGCCATTGGCCCCGTTTCGAGAGGTCGGATCGTGCGTTAAACCGCCCATTCCATTCTCACCTGGGGCTGCGTCGTCTATGCCGTTTGACTCACTCATTCACGTTCTCCCGCCACTAAGTCGTTCCGTGTCATGGCCTTCGCCTTCATCACTTTCGGAGGTTCCGCCCTTGAGCCCGGGTCGAATTCGGCTCCCAAAGAAAGGCCCTCTGTGACCTGAAGCCGGCCTCACGAACTGGGGAAATAGCGTGCGCTCTGGGCTCTGCTAGGCGGGGCTTTTGCCACCATTTAGTATACCCGATTTGTCCGAAAATGGCTAGCGAAATCGGCCTGATGCCGGTACCGCGCCCATCCTCGTACATGCCCTCGCAGTAGGCGGAAAAAGGGATATAATTCATCTTTAGGGCTGAACCTCGGGGTCGCCAAAAGGAGGAGAAATGCTGATTTAGGCAGTCAAGATTGGTGAGAGTTCTGCACCACCTGTAGTGTACATTCGCCCTGCCCGTACAAATGGAAACGGACAGGGCGCAGACCCTGTCCGTCACTGATTCTGGATTGTTTGCAGTTCGAGCGACCGCGTCAATCAGCCAGTTGCGCCGTCCTCTCCAGTATCTCCATCGGATCCATCGTCCACCAATTCAGCCACGGCTTCCGCTTCGGCTTCCACTTGGGCCGCCGCCTCACGGTCCTGTTCCCGCTGTTCTGCATCCGCCCAGCTCTCGCCCTCCCGCACGACCGCAACACTAAACGTCGCCTCTACTTCGGCCATTAGCCGAATAGTCACGTCGTACAGGCCTAGCTCTCGAATTGGCTGGTTCAAGGCGATTCGCCTTCGGTCCACTTCGAATTCGACCGCATCCTCCAACCTTGTGGAGATATCCGATGTGGTTATAGAGCCATACAGCCGGTCGTTCTCTCCTGCTCTCACGTTGAAAAGCAGTTGCTGGCCTGTGAGGACCTCTGCCTGGGCATCGGCATTTGAGCGTTCCTGCGCTCGCTTCCGTATAGCCGCCTGACGGATGTCCTCCGCCTGTTTCAGTGCGCCTTTGGTCGCCAGTATCGCCTCTCTGCGCGGCAACAGATAGTTGCGGGCATAGCCTCTTGCCACAGTGTGGACTTCGCCAGCAAGGCCCAAACTGGGTATATCTTCTGTTAGCAGTACTTTCATGCGAGCCATCGTATCTTCTTCCTTCCCGTCTCCAGCGACTGCTCAGGCTGAACCGGCCTGCTCTCCTGCATGCAACAGGATTCGAAGGTCAGTTGCCACTATGTACAAGGCTGTGACCCACTCTTGCTGTGAAGGGCGCGATCCGTTTACTTCCCCTGTAGCAAAGCCTCCATTTGATAGGTATACTACAACCACCTATTGTACACTGGCTGCGGACTGGCGCCAAAAAAACAAGGCCGCGAAATGGATGGCTTTATCCGGCCCACACGGACTCAAGCCGCAATTTCAGGAGGTCGGAAAATGAAACGGGAACGCGTACTGATTGTGGAAGACGAACCAGCCGTTGCCAGGGGTCTGGAGTACGCGCTGAAACTGGAAGGCTTCGAAGTCTTCCGGGCCAATACAGGGGCGAAAGCACTGGAAATGACCAGTAGGGAACAGCCCGACCTCATTACTCTCGACCTGCGTCTACCCGATATGAGCGGCTATGACGTCTGTCGCGCACTTCGTTCGCAAAGTCACCGCCAACCCATCCTGATGTTGACTGCCAAGGATGAGGAACTAGACAAAGTGCTCGGCCTCGAGCTTGGCGCCGACGATTACATGGTCAAGCCCTACGGTCTGCGCGAACTGGTGTCCCGCATTCGGGCACTCTTGCGCCGCGCTTACGGCGAACTGGCCGCCCAGTCCGAAAACCAGGTCCATCGCTTTGAGGGCCTTGAAATCGACCTGACACATCTGGAGGTGAGGCTGGAAGGAGAAGTCGTCGAACTGACGCCGACCGAGTTTCGACTCCTTCACTACCTTGCCGCCAGGCCCAATGTGCCGGTCAGCCGCAGTGGTCTGGTCGAGGCCGTGTGGGGCTACGAAGGCGATGTCAACAGCGATCGAACAGTCGACGTACATATCCGGCATCTGCGTCAGAAGATCGAACGCGACGCGGCCAATCCTGTAAGACTGGTGACAGTGCGCGGCTTCGGTTACAAGTTTCAGGGAAGGAGGATGTAGTTCCCTGCTTCCAAACCTGAATTGACCGTCAGTTAGGCTGAAGGCGCTTCCTTCAGCAGCTCTGAAATAGCGCTGTCGGCACCGCCGGTCCTCCTGACCGATGAGATCGATTCGACCTCCTTTCGGGCCTAATCGAGTCGCTTCTTCTTTATTGCGAAACCTTAATGCAAAAGCAACCTGTCTTTCAATTTGGGGCGCTACACTGTAACGGCAGTCAATGAAAAAACCGTAATGTGTAGCACAGCCACAAGGAGAAAGAGATGAGAAACCTTAGACAAACAGTCAGCAAGAGGCCGGCGCCAGGCGCGGCCAAACGAAAGATTTGGGTCGTGATTTCTTTGGTCCTCCTCGCGTCGCTGACCTTGGGAGGAACCGTTTCGGCTGCATCGCTGTCAGAACGGATCAAACCGGAACCCGGCGTTCTGATCGTAGCCGTCGGCGAGGAGACACCGGCCTCCGAAGCAGGCCTTGCGCGCGGCGATATCTTGCTGGCAATCGACGGTGACATGGTCAATACCGCCGCCGAGTTGCAGCACGTGATCCTCATGCGCGACCCGGGCGATACTCTCGAACTGACCGTGAAACGCGGTGACGAAGAGATGACGCTTTCGGTCACTCTCGCCGATAGGGACGGCTACCCGCTGCTGGGCGTGTCACCCGACGTTCCCCGGATCCAGGGCTGGAGAGCGCAGCGAGGGCGGGCCCCGGCAATGCCTGGCTTCGGACGCAGTCCCAATTTCGAGCGTTTCAGAGGGATGGAACGAATCCCCGGCCTCGTTGGCGACGGCGCGGAGGTCACCGCTGTGCTGGACGAGAGCCCAGCCGCAACAGCAGGCCTGATGGCCGGCGACCTGATCACTGCCATTGACGACAACCAAATCACGGGTATGAGAGACTTGGCTGAGGCCGTTGCCGCATACGGCCCCGGTGTCGTTGTCGAGTTGACAGTGGATCGCGATGGGGAGAGCACGAACCTGAGTCTGACGCTCGGCGCACATCCGGATGACGGTGAAAAAGCCTTCATCGGCGTAAGCATCGCACCGACCGAACGCTTCCGCGTCGATATGAACCGGTTTGGTACCGATCGCCGTCAGCCGTGGGGCAATCGCTTCGGCTTCGCCTTTCCGTTCGGCAACCGCTTCTCCTTCATGGAACTGCCGGATGGTGCCCTGGTCATGGACGTGCAGGAGCAGGGGCCGGCGGCTCTCGCAGAACTGCAGCAAGCCGATGCAATCACCGCCATTGGCGACACTGAGATCTCCAACTTTGAGGACTTGGTCGATGCCCTGGCAATGCACAGCCCCGGTGATGAAGTGGAAATCATCGTGACACGCGACGGCAAATCCATTGCTACAACAGTTTCCCTTGGCGCCCACCCCGACGACGAGGACAAGGCCTTTCTGGGAGTGTCCATCATGCCTCTTGAGCGACTCCGTATGCACTTGAAGGACCTTCAGAACCAGGACCACGAAGAGGGGAAGAACGCCCAGGAGTCTCAGAGCAGTTCCTAGACCCTTCCTACTTGGTGACAGACAAGCGCCGCCAGAGGCGGGCCGGCACGATGGAGTGCTCCCGCCTCAGACGCTGGCACAGTCTATACTCACTCCGCTCTGCGGTCGGCTGCCGGACCGCAGAGCGTCAACCTTTGGCCGGATCGCCCCAACAGTGGATGCAGGAACTCTTCCTGACTCGTAATCTTGGGAGTTGAAGAGGCGCAAATGCTGTACTCAATTCGCTGGCGTCTGATCATTAGCTACGCTGCCCTGACTCTGCTGACAATCCTGTTAATCGGAGTCGTTGCCCTTAGCCTTCTGACCCGATACATGGCCGCCCGCGAGTATGAGACGCTCGTCCTCAACGCCGAGGCCGTAGCACGCATGGCCAAGCCGCTCCTGGCCCGCTCGAACCAGGGACTTCGCCTTCAACAACTGGCCATAACTTCCGGTTTCCTCACCAATACGGAACTTACGATTCTCGACAGAGATCATCGGGCGCTTGCCCATTCACAGATGCGCCTGGCACCTCTGGATTCGAGGTCTGCCTTACTGAGCTTACTTAGCGATCTCTCCCGCAGCGACACAGAGAGCTGGCAACAGGGGATGGTCAGCCCGGTTATCGTGATTTCAGGCTCCGGACACCCGCGCGGAATGTTTGCGATGGACCTTGACGAAGGGGGCACACAGAATGAGGAGGCAGCCGCCTTGTCGCTCGAAAGACGTCCTGGCTTCCTGGGGGACAGGCTGGTCATCGTCGACCCGGGGGACGCTTCAACTGACGACGGAGACACAACGCAAAATCGCCCCGTGACTCTCGATGTTCTTTCGACGCCTCGAATCTGGCGCATTGTTTTCGGCTATGCCCCCGGGGCGGTGCCCCCGCCTGCACAAGGGCCTCAAGTTACCGTCCCTGTCCAATACGACGATCAGGTTGTCGGTTACGTCCAGATGACCAACAGATTCACCTTTTTCGCCGAGCCCCTTCTCGCCATCCGTCGCGCGTTGATGGTTGCAGGGCTGGGCGCGGTCCTGGTGGCCGTCCTGCTCGGATTCCTGATGAGCCGGACGCTGACTGCCCCCTTGATGGCCCTCGAAAGCGCAACGCAGCAGATGGAAGAGGGAGACCTTGCAGTTAGGGCCCCTGAAACGGTCGGTGAAATCGGCGACCTCTCCCGCCGCTTCAACCGCATGGCAGCACGGCTTCAAGCAACTTTTGCCGACCTGGCCGCAGAACGAGACGCTCTGCGCCGTTTCATCGCAGACGCTTCCCACGAATTGCGTACCCCGCTAACCGCGCTGCGCCAGTTCATCGAGATCCTGCAAGGCCAGGCCGGGGGAGAACCAGAAACGCGTTCCGAGTTCCTGGGCGAGAGCCAGCGACAACTGGAACGATTGCAGTGGATGACAGGGCATCTGCTCGACCTTTCCCGCCTGGAAGGCGGTGTCGCCGCACTGGATATCGCCAAACATGACCTTTCAGACCTGCTGGAAGAAGCGCTTTCCCCGTTCCGGTCGACTGCCGCGGCCAAGCAGATCGAATTGCGTCTGTCTGTGCCCGACGGCCTTGACTCAATCTGGTGTGACAGGGCAAGTTTGGGCATGGCTCTGGCCAATCTCCTGGACAACGCTCTGAAGTTTACCCAGCCAGGGGGATTCGTCGAACTTGCCGCAACCGCGGAAGCCCATGCTACGCTCCTGACAGTATCTGACAACGGACCGGGAATCCAGCCGGCCGATCAGGAACAGATTTTTGAGCGATTCTATCGCGGCGAAATAAGCGAACAGCTTCCAGGAGCGGGATTGGGCCTCGCCATCGTCAAGAGCGCCGTCGAAGCGCACGGCGGCACTGTGAATGTAGAGAATCGAGACGGCGCCATCTTTGCCGTCGAACTCCCTACGGACCCGTCAAGGCGCCAGCTGGACGGTATCCCCCCGGAGCCTCTCGCCTGACCTGATTTCATCAGAACCAACGCAACTTCAGAGAGTCAAAAAAGCCTGGCGCACCAACTGCCGCCAGGCTCCTCTGCTATTTGAACTGCACTCTCATAGGGAACGTTCTTACACCGCAGGTGAAACGGCTTCTGCCGCGCCCTCCTGCGCGCCGGCCTTCCGTCCCCGGCAAGTAGGAACAACCTCAGGCCGACGAAGCCTCCGTCTGTTCCTGCCCGTTCTGAATCAGACTTTCATCCTGGTACTTTTTCCCCTCCTCAATTAGCATCACCGGTATCCCATTGCGAATCGGGTAGCGATAGCCATTGCGGGGGTTAAGCAGGAATTTGCTGTCGTCCATCAGCTGAAGTGACCCCTTGTCCTCCGGGTCCACCAAAATGTCCAGGAGCTGCGGACTCACCTCGCCGCCCAAAGGCATGTCTTCCAACGGGGTCACCGGCGTATCAGGCAATACGCCGCTTCCTGCCCCCTCCGGCTGGGTGCCTCCCAAAGCCTGCTTCAGTACATACACCACTCCGGCGGCAAATCCAACAAAGAAGAGAAACTTTAGCAGTTTTTTCATCGCACGACTCCATTCCCAAATTCAGGACCGCACCTTCGATAGTGCTGCAATCGTAGCACACACGCCCTCTTCAAGAAAATCCAACGCCATGCGCTACCCGCGCACTGGCCATCAAGAATCTGAGCCCCTACCTACTCCCAATCTGCAAGCCTCTGACAAGACCCCTCATTCCAACCTAACGGAGTAACCTTTTTGGAACGGGACAATTCATATCTGGCAACCTTTTTCAGTGGGGCGACCTTCGCCCGCCAGTTGCGCTTGGGCACCAAAGTGCGGCTGCGCTGCCGGTTCAACAGGATTTCCTTGCATGATCACGGTCGCTGCTGTATAGTCTTCCCCAAGGCCACACGGAAACGGATTCTGGGGAGCCGGACTTCCATCACCGATGATCGCTCAACTGGTAGAAGCAAGGGCCGCCGCATGGAACAACCATCAACCCCCGATGACAACGCCTTTCAGATCGAACTGAATTCGTTCTCCCAGGCACAGAGCGCGGCCGCACAAGCTGTCCGCTACGTAGCCAACTCCGAATTCTACCAGGCTGTTCTCTTCTTTAGGGACGGAAGCTACTTGCAGTTCGAACACAAAGGTCGGGAAAACCGCTGGGCGAAGGCCTCGGCGGAGCGCACGCAGGCCGATCGCGCCTGCCTCAGCATGAGCCACTTCAGGCTCAATGCCCTCCACCTGCAACTCTATTTTGAAGATGGCAGCGATGTCGAGTTTACTCTTTGACGCGGCGCCTGCCCTGAAAAGTGAGGTGAACCATCAATGGCACGCATTGACGAAAGAGAGGAGTTCAGCAGCTGGTTGCTTGCCTTACAGTCCGGTGCGCTGACCGAAATGCAGCTTGACACACTTCAGCAACTGGTCGATGACGGTAAGGCAGAAAACCTGGAGGAGGCCGCCCGCTACCTGGACTGGCAGGACTCCGTTATCGATCCCACCGAACATTTCTACGGTCATTGAAGCCGCACTCCTCCCTGACATCAAAAAGCGGGCAGTTGACCGTCAACTGCCCGCTCTCCCTTAGCCTTTCGGCAAACGTTATTCCTCAAAGTCTTCCGGATAGAGCGACACCAGAATATACCGGTCCAACGGCAGGAATGCGACCGCCGCAGCCTGCACCGCTTCTGGCGCCACCGCGTCGGTTCGGCTCTTCACAACCTCCAGATCGACAAAGTTTGCCAGATCCACTCCATCCTCCGAAGCCCAATACTCCAGGATTCGCAACCAGTAGTTGTTCTGCTCCAGTTGTTCCTCACGCTGGCGTACGATCTGTGCTCTGGCCTTCTCCATCAGGTCTTCTCTCGGCCCGTTCCCCTGTACGTCGGAGATAAGCCCGAATAGAGCATCCACCAGCTCCTGTACTCGGGCGGGATCACTCCCAAAGTACATGGACATCTCATACAGACCGTCCGGATCCGGTTCCATAGAAGCGGATGCCCCATAGGCATACACGCCCCCCAGGGCCTCACGCAACTCTTCGCGCATAAGAATGTCGACGATAGTCTCCAGCATGCGCAGGTGAAGACGGATGTCCAGTGTGTCTTCACTTGGCCCTGTAAATAGGATGGTCGTCAGGCTCTGCTCGTCCTGACCGCGGTAGACCGGAACCTCCACGATTCCCGAGGGCGGGTCTGGTGCCACGTCCTGCCAGGTCTCTGAGCGACCCAGTGAAGGCAGGTTGCCCAGATACCGTTGCGACCAGTCGACCATCTGCTCAAGGTCGAAATTGCCCACAAACACGAAAGTGAAGTCGCTGAAGTCGGCGAATCTCTCCTGATAGATAGCGAATGCACGCTCCAGATCGAGCGTATCGATGATCTCCAGCGTGGGAACGTTGCGCCGGACAGAATCGCCGTACCGGGCCTCAATGAAGGCGTCTGTCAGCGCGCTACGTGGGTCCAGTTCTCGATTGCGCAGCGACTCAGTGTACTGGTCCTTAAGCGTTGCAAAGGCGTCGTCATCTGCATTCGGCTGCGTGCCATACAGGTAGATGAGTTGAAACAGGGTCTCGATGTATTCCTGGCCGGAATAGCCGTGGAATCCTTCGTCTAGCTCGCCGATGTACGGAGATACTGTCACCGACTTGTCGGCAAGTAGCCGTTGAAGCGCTGCGTAGCTCACATCGCCGACCGCGCTCTGGCTGACTATGCTGTCGATGAAGTCTGTTTCCGGATAGTCCTCGTCGCTGACCAGCGAGGAGCCGCCGGGACTCGTAGCGCTGAAGAGGATCTCCTCTTCCTTGAATGTGGTCGGTTTTAGCACCACCCTGGCGCCATTGGCCAGCGTCAGGTCGGTGATGTTGTAGGTCTCGTCCGTATGACGGGAGAGAATCGCCGCAGGCTCCGGAATCACTGTCAACAGCGCCGTAACCGCCTCGATGTCCTGATAGGGCTCTACCTCCTTCGTCCCCACGTCCGTGATAACTGCAGCCAGTTCGGCCTCACTGGGTAAACTGTCTGCGTCGCGCTCCGGCCCGACCACAAAAACCGACCGGTTGCTTCCGCCTACGTAGATTTCAGCCCTCTGATTGACATCGTCGCGGCTGATCCCTTCCAGCAGTCGGCCAACAAGCTTAAACTCCACCTCAATGCCGGGAACGGTTTCGTTTTCGAGGTAGTTGCGGCTGTATTCGCTGGCAAGCGAGTGATTGCGCAGATTCTCGCGATCGTTGTACAGACGCTCGTAGTTATTCAGGATTTCCGACTTTGCTCGCTCCACTTCGGCTGCTGTGAAGCCGTGACGCCGCACACGCTCAACCTCGGTCAGGGCAGCGTCCAGGCTGGAGAGGGCTTCCCCCTGGCGCACCTGAACGCCTACCACCTGGTAGTTGTTCCCCCGGACCAACTGCCCCTCGCTGACGAAAGCCCCAAGGAACGGTGAGTCCGCCTCCCTGGTGAGGTCGTCTAGCCGGAAATTCAGCATCTTGTAGAACAAATTGCCGATCAGACGGTCACGAAAGACCCCGGCCGAATTCAGGTCCGGAGCGGCCTGCCTGTAGATGATCTGTGCAATTGTTACGGGGAACTCCGGATCGGTGAGAATCAGATAACCTGTGTCTTCATAGTCAGGTAGGGAGTAGGAAACCCTGGGCCTGACCGGCTCCGGCGCTGTGAGTCCGCCGAAATGCTCGGTGATCTTCGCTTCGATACTGTCCACGTCGATATCGCCCACGACAATGACCGCCATCAGATCCGGCCGGTACCAGTCCCGGTAAAACCTCCGCAATGTCTCAGCCGGCGTGTTTTGCACGATTTCCATGTCGCCGATCGGCATCCGGTCAGTATAGCGGGATTCCCCCAACAAGAGCGGGAACAACTGCTTGTTCAACCTGCCGCTCGCATTCTGGTCCCGCAACCGTTCCTCTTCCAGGATAACGCCGCGTTCGCTTTCCACCTCTTCTTCCGAAATTGTCGCCCGGCTGGCCCAGTCCTCCGCCACCTGGAACGTCGTATTGATAATCTCCTCGTCATCGGTCGGGAATTCCAGGAAATAGACCGTTTCATCAAACGAGGTGTAGGCGTTCACATCAGGACCGAACGACATGCCAACGGTTTCAAAATAGTCAATCAGCGCCTGTTTGGGGAAACGCTCGGTCCCGTTGAACATCATGTGCTCGAGAAAGTGGGCCAGCCCCAATTGGTCCCCGTCCTCCTGGACGGAGCCCGCATTGATCACCAGCATCAAGGTAGCCCGGTTTGCTGGTTCGGTATTGTGACGGATGTAATACGTCAGGCCGTTGTCCAACTGCGCCTTGCGTATGCTCGGGTCCAGCGCGATCGGCGCGTTCATGTCCAACGTTTCGCTGTCCAGGTTCAGGTACGCCTGCGCCTGTTCGCTTTCCTCGGCGGGAACCGCCGCCTGCTCTGCACCCGAATCCATCGTCTCCGCAGAACTTGCCGGAGGAGGTTCCATCCCTTCGCACGCACTGGCAAGCAGTGCAATCAGCGCCAGGAGCGCCACCAGAATCTTCAGATTTCTCGGTCCCTGCCAGGAAATCCTCCGCCGTTCCTTCGTGCGCGTCGAACCTACCGGCTGATTTGTTTCTGCATTCTTCATACTTGACTCCTTGGTTTCTTCGATTGTAAGAAGCTCGCACCCGCCCCTACCAATGTAAGCTCCGATTGTAAACATCCTGTTACCTTTTGATAAAGTTTTCTCAACGAGAAGGCCTTACTCGGCCAAACAAAAGGTGACTAAAAGAGTACAAGTTATCACCGGAACAAGCAAAAAATGTCTACCTGACCACAGTCAATTTACTACAGGGATCGAGGCGAGCGAGGCTACCACCTTCCGCTACCTTTTGGGCGGTCGGGCCTTCGGCCCTCCCTTGTGCGGGGGGACTCCCCCCGCAACGCCCCCCTTCAACAACATGCCTCGACGACAAGGTGTCGACAGTCGTGACAGGAGTCAAATCGAATGAGTTTCGCCAAACCACGTCCCTCCAGTCCTCGCGCCAATTTCGCTCAGACAGAACTGCGGCACTCACTCCTCACCCTTGTGCCTGCCCTCGCTCACCCCAAAATAGGACTGCACCCGTCGGCTTAACATGCTTGACAAAATAAGCGCGCCTGCCATACAATTGTCAGCAAGTGCGACCCAGTACGAGAATCATTCGAGATGGCCCCGGAAGCTCTGCCGTTCCAGTCCGTTAGCCTTCGCCGGCAAGCGGACGCTGGGACACGAGAATCCCGGGTCTGAGCGTTACTCAGGGCTAACTGCTTCATCCGTGCAGAGATGCTGGCGGCGAAGCAGACAACAGGCAAGGAGACAACTGTGTCGAACATCGGTTGGAAAGACGTCCTGGCGGATAAAATGTCCGATGACCTGGCCCACGAAATCGATATATTCGAAGGCCAGATGGAACTGATGGGCCAAGGCAAACTCGACGAAAAGGTATTCGCCGAAACGCGTCTGCGTCGAGGCGTGTACGGCCAGCGCTACGACAATGGCCAGCGGCACGACGGATTTGAGAGCCGTGAGCTCGACTTCGAAGAGAAGGAGCGGATCAAAGGGCCCGATACCCTCTGGCATGCACCAGGCATGCAGCGCATTAAGGTGCCCGGCGGTGGCCTGACAGCAGACCAGCTCGATGTGCTGGCCCAGGTTGCCGACGAATACTCCGACGGCATTTTGCATGTCACCACGCGCCAGGATTTTCAGCTGCACTTTGTCCATATCGAGGACACACCGGACATGATGCGCCGCCTGGCCTCGGTTGGCATCACCACTCGAGAAGCCTGCGGCAACTCCGTACGCAACGTCACATGCTGTCATCTGGCCGGTGTCTGCCAAACAGAAGTCTTTGACGCCACCCCGTACTCAGAAGCCTACGCTCAGTTCCTGCTCGGCCATGACGATGTACAGGACTTCGGCCGCAAGTTCAAGCCAGCCTTTTCTGGCTGCGAGGCCGAAGCCTGCGGATTGGTGATGATGCATGATATGGGCTACCTCGCCCAGATTCGGGAAGTGGACGGCAAGCCCAAGCGGGGCTTTAAGGTATTTGTGGGCGGCGGCCTCGGCACGGTACCGCACCAGGCCAAGGTTCTCAGCGAATTCACGCCCGAAGAGGAGATCTTGTCTCAAACGCAGGCTGTCGCTCGTGTCTTTGCCCGGTTGGGCGAAAAACGCAACCGCAACCGCGCCCGCATCAAATTCCTGGTCGCAAAGCTGGGGATCGAAGAATTCCGCCGCCTCGTCGATGAGGAGCGCAAAACGCTGCCCCACGACGACCGCTGGACAGCCTACCTCGATACCCTTCCGCACTACGAAGAAAAACCAACCAGGCCGCCGACATTCTTGAACGGCCAGGTCCATTCTTCTGAATTCAATCAGTGGCTCGAAACCAACGTTTATGCCCAGCGCCAGGAGGGCTACAGCGTCGTAACCGTAAATCTGCCCTTGGGCGACCTGACCTCACAGCAGACCTGGGAGCTCGCCGACATTGCTAGAAAATATGTCGGCGACAACGTCCGCACCACCGTTGAGCAGAACATCGTCCTCCGCTGGGTATCCGATTCCGACCTGCCCAGCCTGTACGAGGAGCTGAGAGCCATCGGACTGGGCGACCCCGGCGCCGGCACCATCGTGGACATCACCGCCTGCCCAGGTACCGATACCTGTAAACTGGGCATCGCCTCCTCACGCGGGCTCGCAGGGGAGTTGCGCACGCGCCTCACCGTCAAGAGCGCATCCCTGCCTGACGCCATCAAGGACCTGAAAATCAAGATCAGCGGCTGCTTCAACTCCTGTGGCCAGCACCATGTTTCCGACATCGGCTTCTTCGGCAACAGCCGCCGCTCCGGCAACTTCAAGATGCCCCACTTCCAGGTCATCCTGGGCGGCAAGTGGCGCGACAATGCCGGCAGCTACGGGCTGGCCGTCGGCGCTGTTCCTTCCAAAACCGTTCCCGATGTCGTCGATACCATCACCTCCCGCTACGTGGAAGAGCGGTCAAAAGGCGAAACCTTCCAGGAGTGGATTGGACGTATCGGCAAAAAGGAGGCTCGCAGTATAATTCAGCCCTATATGCAGTTGCCGGCCTTTGAACAACAGCCGGAATTCTTCTCGGACTGGGGCGATCCACGCGTCTTTAGCCTTGGCGATATCGGCATCGGCGAATGCGCTGGCGAGGTCGTCTCCCTCTTCTCTATGGAGATTTCACCTGCTGAATCGGAAGCCTTCGAAGCGCAAATCGCCCTTGATGAAAACGACCCGGCCAGGGCCGATAACTTGGCCTATTCGTCGATGCTCAAAGCGGCCAGAGCCCTGGTCAGGACCCAGTTCCTCGATGTGGGCGATAGCCCCGATCGAATCGTGGAGGAGTTCAAGAGCCGCTTCTTCGATACTGAACTGTTCTTCGATCAGTACGCCAAGGGGAAATTCGGCCAGTATCTGCTCGACCGGCACAGCAACCCCAATCCAAATCCAGACAACGATTCCGCACACCGGTTGATCGAAGAGGCACTCCTGTTCATTGAGGCCACTCACTCCTGCGAATCCAAGGTCGGCGGCAATGTCCTGGTAGAGATCTGATAGACCTGCGTCGACTGAACCTGCCTTGCCAGGTTCAGTCGACGTGCCTTCCTTCACCGCCTCCGGAGTAAACGATGATCGCACCCAATCGCCTGAGCGTTAAGTTCTTTTTCGAAGAGTTGTCGATCGACGTCGAGTCCTTCATTCCCGTTTTCCACCGCTGGATCCGGGAAAACGTCGTGCCCAATGAGTTGCTGCTCGACGTGGCCGACTATAAGCATATCGTGGACGGACCGGCGATACTTCTCGTCGGCCATGAAGCCGACTATGTGGTTGACGTGACAGACGCCAAACCCGGTCTGATGTATGTACGCAAGCGTGACTCCGGATCCGACCTGTCGGATGCCCTGGGCACGACGCTGTCCCAGGCTCTGAACGGTGTAAAGTTGACGGAAAGTGACGTGGACCTGAAGGGAAAACTTAAGCTGCGCACCGACGCCGCCACTATCGTCCTGTTGGACCGGCTCAACTATCCCAACACTGCCAATGGCGACGGTACCGCAGCCACCGCTGCCCAGACGCAACTCTCGGACGATCTGGCCCCACTCTTCGGAAACGACGCCATCCTCACCCGCGTCGACAACGATGCCCGCGAGCCACTGACTTTTGAGTTACGCGCGCCGTCCGCTCCCGACGTTGACGCGCTTCTCAGCCAGCTTGGGAGCGTGGACTGAACAACATACTCGCTTCCCGCCTTCCCTCCTACCGATAAGGACCGAACCAGATGCTGGCCGCAACCCCGGAAGTCCGCTCCCTCTATGAAACGGACCGGGATCCGGCCCCCTTCATCCCCTTCATTCAGGCTGTCGGCCGCGGCGAAAAGCTGAAACGCGACCTTTCCTACGAGGAGTCCGTCGAAGCCCTCCGTCAGATCGTCGAGCAGACCTGCTCGCCGGCGCAAGCCGGTGCCTTTCTGATTACACAGCGTGTGAAAGGGGAGGCCGTCGACGAAGTCCGGGGTTTCACTGCCCTGCTAAGGGCAGAGACAATTAGGCAAATCCGTCCCCGAGTCGAGGGGCTGCTCGACCTTGCCGTACCCTACGACGGCAAGGTCAGGAGCGCTCAGCTGGCGCCTGCCATCGCAATCCTTCTCGCCGAGGCCGGTTTGCCGGTCGTCCTGCACGGTGATGAAGGTGTTCCCACCAAGGAGGGCATCGGCCCGGGGCCTGTTATGGGCAAACTGGGAATAGCCGTCGACCTGGAGCCAGAGGCCGTGCAGTCAATGGTTGAAGCGGTCGGAGTTGGCTACCTTTCCGCCGCCCGTTTCGCACCCCAATGGCACGCACTTCTACCGCTGCGGCGCCAGTTCGGCCTGCGAACAGTTCTCAACAGCGTGGAGAAGCTTCTGAATCCCGCCAATGCGCCCTACCAGGTCAGCGGATTCTTCCACGGAAACTACATCGACCGCCTGCGCCCCGTACAAACCGGCGCCGAACGCAGCTTTATCATCCAGGGCGAAGAGGGCTCCATCGAAATGGCCGTCGGGCGTAAATCACACGTGTTTGCCGAAGACGAGGCTAACGACCTGATCCTGGACCCCGACGCTCTCGGCCATTCCGAGCGCGTGCGCGTTCCCGGACCAGGAGACGCTGCAGGCCATGCCGCCCTCAACGCATCCGTTCTCGCAGCAGCAGAATGCCATGCCACCGAACAGGTCTGCCTGACCGCCGGTGTCATCCTCCATCTCTTCGATCTGGCTCGAAATGTTTCCGAAGGGGTCGGCCGCGCTAAGAAACTCCTCAGTAGCGGCGCCGCCCGGACCCGTTTGGAACGAGTAGCATCGGCGAGCCGGGCCTGAGCAGCATGAAGTAACCCCTTTTGTGGTGTCACAAAACCCCAGGAAGTAGCAGGCTCAAGCCCCCGACTCTCTCTGATCGGCATCTCCCGCTAACAGGTTTTCTGCCAGCTTCAGGGCCTCTTCAACGTTGGCGATAGCCCCCGATGCCTGGGCCTCCGCCAGTTCCCCTAGAACTGTCCCGACGATTGGCCCTGGCGCCAGCCCCAGATATTCCATCAGACTGTGGCCATCCACCAGCGGCGCCGCCAGGTGTTCCGCTGGCCGCGAAAATGAATAGCGGAAAAGACCCTCCACGGCCTTGAGAAACCGGCTCCAAACATCTCCTCGCTCAAGCCCAGTCGCTTGCAGATCGGAAACTGCCTGAAGCGTCACGTCCAGCCCGTCGAGTGGCTGCCGAGGGCCGTCCGACCCCAATCCATGCACGAACTGATGCCCTGCCACCACGCTGCCCGCGTCGCGAAAAAAGCGAAAGGCTGCCCGCGGGCCGATATGCTCTTCATCCTTGGGAAGCGCATTGACCAGCCTGCGAGGAACGCTGTGCATCCTCGCAACGCTCTCTGCCAGGAGGACCTCTCGCCTGCTGAAACGGAAGGATCTAACGCGACTAGCTGCTATCTCAGCGCTCAGTTCCTGGTGCCCCGCGTCGGACTGCCGTCTAGCGCCAATCCCACTATCCACAGCGGGGCTTCTGGCCTTGCCCGTATCGTGCAGCAGCGCATGCCAAACGAGCCATCCCGACCGGTCGTGACCGGCCGCGATTTCTTCGCAAAAATGAAGCCGCAAACCCTCAGTCCAGGGCCCAAGAGACTGTGCCAGTATGCAGTCCTCCGGCGGAGGACCCCCGCGCAGCCAGTCTCGCAATTCCGCGGCGTAGCGAGCCGCCAGCAGGCTGTGTTCGTAGGCATCCAGATGATGGCGCGACGACTGCTCTACGCCCTGCAGCGCTTTGACTTCGGGCAAGAGAGGCGTCAGCAGTCCCAGCGCATCCAGTTCCCTGACGCCGTCATCAGGTCGCAAGCAGTCCAGTAGCTTCCACATCTCTTGCCGCAGGCGTTCGACGCTGACAGCGTTGACTGTCCCGGCCAGTTCTGAAATCTGCTGCCGCGTACCGCCCTCTATCGTAAAACCAAGTTGAGCCGACAGCCGCACAGCGCGCAATAGCCTGATCGGGTCGTCGCTCAGACTCTCATCGGAAACCCGCCTCAGCGTGTGAGAGGCCACGTCAGAAACGCCGCCGCATTCGTCGATAAGCTGCGGCGAACTGTCCGCCGCAAGCTTCAGCGCCAGCGCGTTGGAACTGAAGTCACGCGCCAGCAGATCGGACCGCAAGTCGCCTCGCAACGCGGCGGCATCACACTCAATCCGTTGGCCGTCAACACTTTTCCCAATCAGCCGGGCGACATCTCTCTTTACGTCAAGGGGATAATAGGCCCAGCCGAGCCTGTCCGCCACGCGTCGCGCTAGGGGCAAGACCGGTCCGCTCAGGACCAGGTCTAGATCCGTAGTGGAGGTTGGGATTTGGGATTGAGAACGGGTGCCGTCCGCGTCGTGAAGATTCCCGTCTGGAGTCGACCTGGGCCAGCCGGGGATCGTGGAGATGCCCAGCAGATGATCCCGAACCGCCCCGCCGACTATATAGACCGGCCTGCGCTCGGCCATGAAGGCCTCAAGCACCAGCGCTACCGCGTCTCCAGCCGAACGGTGTGAATCAAATCCCTGCATAGCCGGTAGGGTGAGAGCCCAAGGCGAAGGGGATCAGTCCCCCTTCGCCGTCTGATTTCCGTCAAATCATCGCCTCAATCAGCATCGGCCCCGGCTCCTCAATCCCACGACGGAGCGCCGCGGTGAATGCCTCGGCGCTCTGAACGCGGACCGCCGGGACGCCCATGCCCTCGGACATGGACACCCAGTTCAAATCAGGAGAGTCAAGCCGCATCATCGCTTGCGCATGGGGGCCTGGTTCAGCCTCGCCTCCCACATTCAAGAGTTCGCCCTGCAATATGCGGTAACTGCGGTTGGCGAAGATGACGTTCACGACGTTCAACGACTCGCGCGCCTGCGTCCAAAGCGCCTGCAACGTGTACATGCCGGAGCCGTCGCCCTCCATGGCGAACACCTGCCGGTCGGGGCAGGCCACCGCAGCGCCCGTGGCTGCCGGCAAGCCCTGACCGATGGACCCTCCCGTCACGTGAAGCCAGTCATGTGGCGGAGCCGTCTCCGTATGTGGATAGGCCTGCCGACCGCAGGTAACCGACTCATCGGCCACGATTGCGTTCTCCGGCATAAGCGCGCAAAGAGAGGTCCAAACCGCCTCCGGCGTGAGTTCACCTGTCGGCAGATTTGGCCTCTCGAAACAAGCAACGGCGGGTGGCGTCGCCGGCGTTCCCAACTCTTCACTCAGCGCATCGAGCGCGGCAGGTACATCCTCATCCTCGGCGACCAGCAAATGGATCTCCGCGTCTGGTGGAGCTAACCTGCTGGGGCCGCCCGGGTAGGCGAAAAAACCCACCGGATCCTTGGCGCCGACCAGGACCAGGTGTCGTGCGCCCGCCAAAAGGGAGACCGCCTGTTCGACCGGGTAAGGAAGACGGGCAAGAACGGGACGTCCCGCGCCCCTCGCAACCCGTGCCGCCGCTCGATTCCCCACAACCCGAGCGTTCGTACCCGCTGCGATCTGGCACACAAGCTCGCTGACCCCCGCGCTACTCATTACCTGGTCGCCTACAAGAAAAACAGTCTCTTCTCCCCGTCGCAACAATTGCCCGATGTCCGAGATACGATTCTCTGGCACCGCAGCCATAGCCGGAGCGCTCTGGGGGGCAGCCGGACCATCCGCACTGCCCCAGGCTGTATCCGCCGGCAGTATGAGTGTAGCCACCTGTCCCGGAGGCGTACATGCGGCCGCGATGGCCGCTGCTCCGTCCTCTGCAACTACGCGTGAGTTGGGCGATGTACGCACCCATCCCGATACCGGGCGGGCCAGCCCCTCGATATCCGATGTCAGCGGCGCATCATACTTAAGGTGATAGGTCGCGTGATCGCCTACAATGTTGACGATCGGCGAGTGGGCCTTGCGTCCGTTGTGCAAATTGGAGATGCCATTGCCCAGTCCCGGCCCCAAGTGCAAAAGCGTCGCCGCCGGTTTGCCGGTCATGCGTGCATAACCGTCTGCGCAACCGGTTGCGACACCCTCAAACAGGCACAGGACCGAGTGCATCTGCGGCACCGAGTCCAACGCGGCCACAAAGTGCATCTCCGACGTGCCCGGATTCATGAAGCAAGTTTCCACACCGCCGTCAAACAGAGTGCGAATGAGTGCCTGTGCGCCGTTCATAGCAAATACTCCCGACAGGGCAAATTGAGTAACGCCAAAACAACCGTCGCGCGTCGTGCTATGACGCTGCTTCGTCAGGTTCGTCAGGGGTCAGGTCGGACACCATTTCCTGCCACGCTTCTGACGCAGCTGATGCGGTCTGCTCGGAAGGCGGCTCATCTCCATAGCGGGCCTCGTCGTAAGCGTCAGTGATTGTCTGCACGAGCCCTCCCTCAAAACCGGGCCGGGCGGCGAGGCGACCTCCGTAGGTGTTGGGCGTCTCACCCTGTAACCTGGGTGCATTTCGCATTTGAGCAGCTTCCAGCAGCCGCTGATAGATCAGACGTATCAGTCGTCGCGTGTCGCTCTCCCCTTCCAATGACAGAAACGGGTCCGGTTCCTCCGGTGGAGGGCCGAACCGCGAACGCAGCCGCGCCCACAATTCGGCAAGCTGAGACTGCAGCAGGCTGGCTGTTAGGACCGATTCCCGCACCTCGTCGCTCTCCTCTTCCGGACTGCTTCTCAGCTGGCGCAGGACAAGCATGAAAATAATGAAGACCCCTGCCGCCACGACAAGCAGGGCAACCCAGCGGAATGGCTCAGGCATCGCCTCCACAGCCCTCTCCGGGGGTTCAGGCATCGGCTCCGGCGTGGGGGGCTGGGCAAGTTCGTTTCCTTCAGTTTCCTGTGAACGGTCGCCAAAAAGACTTCGCAGCAATCGTATCAGGAACTCGACCAAAATGAAGATTGGGTACGCGACAATCGTAATGATCCAGATCAGAACCGTGCTCACGCCCTGCCAGATCAGCCCTAGCGCCTTCCATAAGATGGCCGCATCCTCCGGCTGGAAGACTAACCCGACCAGCAGCGCCATACCCAACATCACGCAGATGGTCATGGCGATACCGACCATCCAGCCGCGGTTGGGGATCAGCTTAGCCACGCGCGCCCGGCGCCGCCACCCGCCCGATTTCCCCAAATTGGCGACGCCCAGCCCCGATAGCCCCGAGGCAGCGAAGAGCAACATCAGCCAGATGGAATTGGAAAGCTGCCCCCCGGCTGACGTATAAGGGTCCCCAGCCGCTCCCGACTGCTCCACCGCTGGTCCCGGAGGAACGATCCACGCAAACAGCACCAGCGCAGCGCCCCCAAAGAGAAACGCCCTCCAGATCTCTTCATGCCGGTACTGTCCATGCCCGTCCAATGCCCCACGCAGCCATAGAAAGATGCCAAGAAGCAGAAAGAGAAGCGTTGCGGGAACTTCAACTGGAATGGCGTCCCAGTAAATCAGATCGTATCCCGCGGCTATCAGCCAGCGCAGGTCCACCAACCAGAATTCAGGCCGCAGAAAACGGACCCACAGCAGAAACAGGATTGCCGCAACACCAAATGTGGCAATATGCTGCCGTATCTGATTCGTCCTTCGAAAATCCCTCCGCTCTGACAGTGTCGGCATGGTCCAGCGTGCAAACGTAAAGCTGAACATCGGCAGGGCGATCACCATCCAGGGGGCCATCAGGGGCATGTCCAGCGAGGGGGACAGAAATCCCTGCAGCATTAGCATCCAAGGCCAGATCCAACAGAAGCGCATGACCCCGACGAGTGCCGGCAGCAGTAGACCGTCAACGCTATTCCACTCGGCATGCCTCCAAGGCACAGCAATCTGCGAATTCATCAGTCAGATTCTTAGAAGGTAAACCAAAGATACGAGGCGCAAGTCGGTTGAATCCTCTTGTGTCAGCTTCCCCGTCTCCCTGTTGTCGCCACACGGGCGTCAGCCCGCCGCAACCGGTGCCTCCAGTTCGGGCGTCTCCACTTCGTCGTCAACCGTCAACTCATTTAGCACCTGCTGCGACAATTGCTGGAAGGCGACACCGGGAATAGCTCTGTCGAGAGTTAGCCCGCCAATTCCCAACAGCGTGACCGCAAATCCCCGCCTCTGCAGATCAATGAGCATACGGCGAAGATTATCCGACAGAGTCGCGCTGACAAGCACTATCGATGCACCGGTACGAAGATGGTCCACCTCCTGCTGCAGGACCCTCTCTATCGTCGTATGGGGCACGCCCACGCAGTAGGCCAGCGCTTCCAGGACGCTGGTAAGCTGCCTGGGGTGCGCGCCCGGCAACACGCGCACGCGCCGGCCCGCGTACATCATGCTGTTTGCGAAAACGCCAAACTCCTCACCTTGCATCTGCGCCCAGCGGGCGATCGACGCGCCCACGCTGATGGCAAATTCGCGCAGTTCCGGATCCACCCCTTCAAAACGGTGTTGAAAGGTACGGATATTGACAAAAATCGCCAGCGGGCGGGAAGCGGAAGGCTCGAACAGCTTAGTTTGAAGCTCCTGGCGGCGGGCTGTAGCTTTCCAGTGAATGTGGCGAAAGTTGTCGCCGGGGAGATACTCACGGACACCGCTTATTCGCAGTGGGTCTTCGATCAGCCGGTTCTGGCTCTGGTGGTCCCCAAACGGATGACGGGCTTCAAGCCCCAGTTCGGGCAATGTGTACATCCGCGGATAGACCAGAAGCAGTGAAGTCTGTGGAAACTCCGTGAACTGGCTCCTAAATCCAAAAATGTCGCCGCAGACAAGTTGAACTGGCCCGAATCTCCAGGCCCCTCGCTGCGTGCCCGTGACAGTGTAGCGGCGGATCACCCGCTGGTAGATACCGAGAGAAAAGAGGTTGACAAGGATCCGGCGTGTTGGCAGATAGTGCCTCGCCCGTTCCTCCGGATCCAAACCGAGGGCAACCGGAATGTCATCCTCGCAGCGCAGCCAAGCCAGTGGCAGCGGCTTCGCGTTAGTCACCTCCAAATGCAGGTCGGTTTCTTCGCCAAAAAAGAGATGGTCGACCTCGAAGCGGCGCCTGTAGGTCACCTCGGAAAGACTGTAGCGGCTCCACAGCCATACAACCAGCCCAAGCAGACCCATGATCAGCGCCATGGTGAAGATCAGGCTGTTGCGCGTGGCAAGCGCCAAAATCAGTATAAAGACTGCGGCCGTCCAACCAGAGCGCCCCATCAGCCCGAAATAGAGCTTCGCTCATCAGCCGGCGGGCCGTTGACCGTGGCTTCCGGCGACACGGCGGCCTCCAGCTCCTGCTCCAGGTCCTCACCGAATGTGCCAATGGGGTCAGACGGTTCTGTGATGCCAGGGCCCTCCTGCCAGTTCTCCTCTACGGGAACGGTCACAGACTGAATGATTCCCTCCAGAACGCTGGCGACCGATCTTCCATGCAGACGTGTGTCCGGGCCGGGGATCAAACGGTGGCGAAGAACCGGTGGGGCCAGCTGCTGTATGTCGTCCGGCGTAACGTAAGTCCGCCCCTGGATCGCGGCCAGGGCCTGGACCGTGCGATAGAAAGCAAGACTGCCACGCGGACTGACGCCGAGATCGAGCGCGCCGTCCTCTCGCGTAGCCTGCACAATATCAAGAAGATAGTCCTCCAGGACAGGGTGAACAAAGACATCGCGGCAAACTGCTACCGCCTGTCGGATGTCGTCAGCCTCAACAATAGCCCTGACGCGGTTCAGTGGATTGTCTGCTCGAAACCGGTGCAGAATCAGGCGCTCCTCTTCTCGTTCCGGATAGCCCAGCGCCAGCTGAATCAGGAAGCGGTCCATCTGGGCTTCCGGCAGAGGAAACGTGCCCGCCAGTTCAACCGGATTCTGAGTCGCCATCAGGAAGAATGGGTAGGGTAGCGCATGGCTGACGCCGTCCACGGTGACATGGCGCTCTTCCATCGCCTCCAACAGGGCGCTCTGCGTGCGTGGGCCGGCGCGGTTAATCTCGTCTGCAAGGACGATGCCGGCCAGAACCGGGCCGGGCCGGTATTCAAAATCGTCTGTTTTGCGGTTATAGACACTGACGCCCACTATGTCGGACGGAAGCAGGTCCGGCGTAAACTGGATGCGTTGAAAACTGATGCCCAACGAGGCTGCCAGCGTTTTCGCCAGCATCGTCTTGCCGATCCCGGGCACATCTTCCAGCAGCACGTGACCTTCACAGAAGAGGGCCACCAGCAGCTGATCAACGACCTCGTCCTTGCCAACGATGACCTGCGCTACGTTCTCCCGCAGACGCTGAGCAAGGTTCTGTACATAGGCGATGTCTGACATGAATTCTCCTTGGTCGACCGCAAAGCAGGCAATCCAGTCCGGCTCGGAGCAGTCGAGGAAAAGCAGCCGCCTTCCTGACACCGACCGTCCAGGTTTGCGGCTGGCTGGATGGGTCGGTTCAGCCCGTCAGAGAAGACCTGAAAAAGAGAGCCCGCACAAAGCGGGCAGTTGGGCCGGCGTTTGAGGGAGTATAACAGCCGCTCCACCGAACGGCAAAGGAAACGGGGTTCAGTTCCGACACCTGCAAAGACCGCGAGAAGGGGAATCGACCGTAAGTGTAGTAACCGCTACGAGCCAACCCTGGCCAGCGGCTCTTGCCCTGCCCAGACTCGCTGCAGGTTGTCAAAAATGAACCGCCCGCGGCGCTGCCAGGTATCGTAGGTGACGCCGGCAATATGCGGGGAGAAAATTACATTCTCCAATTGCAGAATCGGGTTGTCCGGGTCGGTTGGTTCGTCTCTCAGCACGTCCAGCCCTGCCGCGCCGATTCTCCCACTGCGCAGAGTTTCTATGAGAGCCTCTTCATCAACGACCGGACCGCGGCAGGTGTTTACAAGAATGGCGCTGGACTTCATGCGCTTGAGCTCCGCCGGGCCGATAAGATGTCGGGTATGGTCATTCAAGGGTACATGCAAAGTGACAATATCTGAACGCGCCAGCAATTCATCCAATGAGACCCGCTCCACCTGCAGACTGCGCTCCACTTCCGCCGGGGCCGGAATTGGGTCAAAGTAGAGAACATGCGCCTGGAAAGGGACCAGCCGTTTTGCTACCTCCCTGCCGATATAGCCGAGCCCGACTATACCGACCGTCTTTCCGTGAACGGTAAAGGTTGTCATTCCGCTGTCGATAGCATTCCAACCATTGCTTCGCACATTGCGGTCCATCTCGGTCAGACGCCTGTATACGCTCAATATCAGGGCAAACGTGTGCTCCGCCACGTCGATCGAATTCGTGCCCCCGTTGTTGGAGAGCGGGATTTCTAGCTCGTCCAAAAGGGCGATCGGCATGCGATCGAATCCCGCGCTGACAAGCTGGACCAGTTTCAGTTTAGGCGCCGACCGCAATACCGCCTCTTCCAGGGAGCCGGGAAACAGAATCAGAAAGTCGGCGTCAGAGGCCCGGTCGGTCTTTTCCGACACAGGCAGATTATGCGGTAGGACCGATACCTCCCACTCCTTGGGAGCCGGGGCAATAACCTGCTCGGCCAGTTCGCTGGCCAGATTGGTAAAGAAAACGACTTTGGGCATCACTAGATTCCTGAGGTGTAAACAACTGTCTCCTGTAGCCGGCGATCCCCTTGAACTGCGCCGGCGGTGGGGCAAAAACGATTCTACCCTTCCAGATTCCACACCTGTCGGGCTGTCTTGCCGAAAATCCAGTCGCGCTCGTCAGCACTCAGCGACGCCAGATAGGAGAGGGGAAAATTCAGAGAGTTGTCGAAGCCTTCGCGGCTGCTGACAGGCGGCCAGTCACTGCCCCACATAATGCGCTGTGCCCCGAATGCCTCCAACGTCAACTCTGCAAGAGGGGGAACATTCCCAAAAGGACAGGGCAGGTCGCAGAATTCACCGAATCCAGGCAGTTTGATGGTCAGGTTTTCGTGGCGGGCCAGGGCGGTGATGGCCGCGAACTCATCCAGGTCTACGCCGGGTTTGACTCCCCCCAAATGCTCTATGACCATTGAAAGGTCCGGGAAGAGGCGCAACACCTCATTGAACTCGGCGCTCTGCAGAATATCCGGCCGGCTGAATACGCTAACAACCAGGCCCAACTCGTCAGCGGTGCGCCAGTGGGCCAGGGGATCGCCGCCGCGTCCTCGAAAGTCGGCCTGCAGGCGAATCCCGCCAAGGCCCTGCCCGGCCCACGCGCGGATGGCAGATCCATCGTCATCGTCGTCAACGATCATGGCCGCGGCAAATCGGCCCGGATTCGCCTCCATCGCTTCCACAATGTATCTGTTGTCGCTGTTGCCCAAGTACTGGATGAACACGGCCTGGTCAACCCCGGCACGCTCCATGTGAAAAAGCAGGACCTCCACCGGCTCATACTTGTGCAAGCCGATATGGCAATGCGTATCGACAACGGCAAACTCCCTCTCACCCATACCCAATACTCCTTTTCGATCTAGCCGCGGCCCAAGACAAATCTCAGCACCTCTTCGGTAGGCTCAGTGCCAAGGCCGGGCCCGTCAGGAAGCCTGAAGTAGCCGGCGCCGCAGTCCATCGTGCTGCGTATGTACTGCTTGTTGCGGTCAAAAATTGAGTGCTGGTACTCATGCATGACGAAGTTGGCCGCGGTCGCTGCAACGTGCAGGCTGGCCGCCTGCGCGATGCCGATATTGATCGTCGCGTGCGGCATCACCTGGCAGTGGAAGGCCTGTGCCAGTTCACAAATGCGGCGAAACCCGGTTACGCCGGTGTGGGCCATCTCCGGCTGAATGACGTCCATGCATCTGGCCTGCAACCGCGGAAGGTATTCATGAATGGTTCGCCACTCCTCCCCCAGACCGATTCGCGTGCCGACCGAACGCGCCACCTGCGCCTGGCCCGCCAGGTCCTCCGGCGCGACTGGAGCCTCAGCAAGGTACAGGTCGAAGTCGCACAGTCTCTCGATCAGCCGGATCGCTTCCAGCGCAGTGTAGCGCCAGTGAAGATCAGCGAGAATCTTTGGCGTCGGCCCGACTTCTCGCCGAATAGCTTCGACCTCGGCAACCTCGCCTTCGTCGGCCACGACTGCTGCAAACTTCAACGCTGAAAATCCGCGATCGATCCAACTTTTCCCCAGCGCAGCCCTCTCCTCCTTCGTCGCACCCGGCAGACCGGAAACGTACACCGGCAGCCTCTCGTGCCGCAGTCCCCCCAGCAGCTGCCACACCGGCTGCCCCAACAACTTGCCCCGCAAGTCCCAAAGGGCCATATCCAGCCCCGCAATCGCATCGAGCGCGTATCCCCCAAAATGGCCCCGGACTCGCTGCAAATCATAGAGGTCCTCGTAGATGCGTTCAACATCGTGAGGGCTGCGGCCAATGACAAACGGGATCAGCAGCTCTTCCAGAACTGTCTGCGCTATCTGCGGCGCCACCACGCCAAAACATTCGCCCCAACCCACAGTTCCTTCGCTCGCAACCGCTTTGACCAGCAGCGTCTGGTCAACTACCGGGTAAACGGTTCGGTTGCCCGGGCGCACGATATAGCCCTTCGGGTTTGGCCGGTTGTCTTCCTCAAGCGGGCCCAAATAGGGTACGTCGCGGGGAATGCGTAGGGGAAACAGCTCTATGGCAGCTATAGTGGCGTTCATGAAATGACGATGTGAATAATGGGAGTCCGCAGCTTCGGCCTTCTCTTGGCGCAAACATGGAAACTGCGAGCAATTTCAAGGTCCTGCGTCCTGGGCCCACCGTAGTGTCCCCTGAACTTTCAGTTATTCCTCCAAGAGCGGCGCTATATCCTGCCAGATGGCCTCAAACTCCTGCAAATCCTGACTGTCCAGGAATGCGCCGGGGATGCGGCTGGCGGTCGACGAGAAGATTCCGCGTCGCAGGAAGACCTGCTTGTAAACCGCGACCCCGTGCATACGCTCGAAGTTGATCAGGGGCAGCAGGCGGTTAAAGAGTTCACGTGCGCCGGACTCGTCATTCTCCTCCAACATTCCCCAGATTTTCGTATGCAGATCGACCGACTGGCTGGCAGGCATGTTTCCGCAGGCCCCCCGTCGCCACTCATCGATCATATAGATCCCCCCCTGTCCCCCGAAAACGCCCCGACAGTCATCACCTGCAGCGGCCAGCGTCCGCGAAATGGCTCGAGGCTCCGGCAGCGTTTCCTCCTTCAAATACTGTACCCACTCCAATTCCCGGCACATCCGCGCCAGCAAATCCGAGGACATGGGCGTACCGATCGGTCCCATAAAGTTCTGAATGCAGATGGGAATGCGCAAGGCGTCATTCAGCGTCCGGAAATATTCAAAGCAGCCATCTGCATCGGGATGCAGGATGTGGGGCGGCATCGCCATGATACCGTCTGCGCCAACGTCCTGGGCGAACTGGCTCAGCGCTGCGGCCGGTACCTTGTGGCCGTGCGTAGTAGCGGCAACGACCGGTACACGACCATCGGCCTCCTCGACGACGATTCGAATCCAGCGCTGGCGTTCTTCGTCCGACATCGTCGCAAATTCGCCCGCATTGGCCGGTCCTACGAGCCCGGTCGCGCCCGCCTGGATGCAAAACTCCACCTGGCGCCTGAGCGCCCCTTCATCCAGAACAAGCTCGTCAGTAAACGGCGTAACGACAATCGCAAAGATGCCGCGCCAGTTCTCATTCATCATTCACGCTCCACCAGAGGGAGTATTGATCGACCAGGGGTCAAGCTCGACGCCTCCCGGTCAGTACTCTTTTGTCGGCAAAAGCCCTGAGTCGATTTGCCAAGGAACGGGAGTTCGGAGATTATCGACTATGGCGCACGAGTACCTCGACTGGGCGCGTGGACCGGGCTCCTGCATTGCATTACAAGGATGCCCAGCCTGTCCCGATCAGTATACTACAAATAGGTGGCCACTCAATTTACAAGCGAGCGAGATGAACATGAAAATCACAGACGTAACCGTAGTCCGATTGCAAGGCGAGATGGAGTTTGAGGGTGACTTCTGGGAAGAACGCTTGGTGCGTCCACTGGACATCTATCCAGAACACAAAGCCGAGGGCCCGCACGAAATGTTTGAAGTCGGCGAAGGCCGCTACAACATCACCGCCTACTTCGTCGAAATCTCGACCGACGAAGGCGTTTCCGGCCGCGGCGGCCCCCTGCCTTTCGACCAGGCATTTGTCATCCAAACGCAATTGGCCCCACTTCTTCTGGGCTACGACCCACTGGCCACCGAACGGCTGTGGGATCGGATGTACCGCTCCCAGGTGCACGGGCGTAAGGGAACTGAGATGATGGCCCTCAGCTCGGTCGATTGCGCACTGTGGGACCTGAAGGGGAACTGGTTCGACGCGCCGGTCTGTCAGCTCCTCGGCGGCCCCACCAGGACCGAAGTACCGGCCTATGCCAGTGCCTTGGGCTATTCCATTGATCCGGAGCTTGTCCAGGAGCGAGCCAGGCAGTTTGTGGCCGAAGGCTATCGAGCGACCAAGTGGTTCTTCCGCGACGGCCCCACCGACGGCAATATGGGTATGGAACGGAATCTCCGCTTGGCGCGAACGCTGCGCCATAGCGTCGGCCCGGATGTGGACATAATGTTGGACTGCTGGATGAGTTGGGATGTCCCATACGCCGTTCAGATGGCCCGCCGGCTGGAAGAGTATGCACCCCGCTGGCTCGAAGAACCGGTCCTGCCCGACAAGATCGAACAGTACGCACAGATCCGCAGCCAGGTAAACATCCCTATCAGCGGCGGTGAACACGAATACACCCGCTGGGGACTCAAACAGCTCATGGACGCCGGTGCCTGCGACGTCTACCAGCCCGACATCTACTGGTGCGGCGGCATTTCAGAAACGCAGAAGATCCTCGCCTTGGCATCCGCTTACGACGTGCCGGTCATTCCCCACGGTCACTCCACCCCTGCCAGCATCCACGTAATCGCCGCCTGGCCGGAGCCGACTACGCCCATGTTGGAGTACCTGATCAAGTGGAACGACATCCACCAATTCTTCCTCAAGAGCCCGCTCAAGCCGGTCAACGGCAACGTCAGTGTTCCGACTGCGCCTGGCATCGGCATGGACCTGGACGAGACGAAGATCAAGCAGCGAGATGTAGTGACCTTCTAGAGAGGAGGGGTGTGCCTACCGCGGCGTGGTGGGATAGCCGACGGGATCGATGAAGGCTTCGATCAGGTAGGGCCCTCGCGCATCGGCAGCGCGGGCCATCGCCCTTTCACAGCCGTCCGGCGTCGTAATTCGCGTAGCCGGAATCCCGTGCGCCGCCGCGATCCTGCAAAAGTCCGGGGCAGGAAACTCAGTTCCAAATGGTTTCTTGCCTTGCCTGATCTGGTGTGATCGGATAAGGTCGATGGCGTTGTCGACGGCCACCACAACTGTCACCGGCAATTCCAGCCTGGCCAGAACGCTCAATTCTCCCAGGCACATCAGCAAGCCGCCATCGCCGATGAGGCAGGCAGCGGCTTTGTCAGGCCGGGCCATTGCCGTGCCAATGGCTGCAGGCAATCCAAATCCCATACAGGACAGGCCGTTGGAAAGAGCAAAGCTGTTCGGAGTCAATGTCGGCCACTCCAGGCTCCCGAAAATCTTGTGGCTTCCTACGTCCACCGCCAGCAACGCCTCCTCAGGTAGGTAACGGCGCATGCTCTCCAGGAGTTGCTGGGGCAATAAATGGCCAGGCTGCGGCGCGGGCAATTTCCTGGCAGCCAGCTTTGCGCGAAACTCACGCACCCTGAAATCACCCCACCGTGTGTCCGTATAAAACTCGCCGTCTGCAAGATGCAACAGCGCCCCCGCCATCGGCCCAACCAGCTCGACGGCCGCTGGCAATACCGGGTCACAATTGGCCCAGTTTGCTATCCAGACAAGCGGTACCCCTTCAGTCCCTTCTGCCGACCCGTTTGCACCGGATCGCGGCAGAGCAAACTCCTTCACCAGCTCGACTACGTCGAATCCGACCGCGACGACACAGTCCGCTTCCTCCAGGATTTCGTATACGGGATCGGTGCGGGTCAAGCCGATGACCCCTGCGCTCAGCGGGTGATCGTCCGGCAGGGCGCCCTTTCCCTTTGGAGACACGATTACTGGCGCCTTGGCCGCCTCAGCCAGCGTTCTCAGCGCACAGTACGGAGCCTCCGGCTCCAATCCTAGCCCGGCCAGAATCACAGGACGTGACGCCTTCGAAATGATGTCTCTCGCTTGAGCAAGTTGCGCCCCGTCGGGCAGGTCTCCCTGCCCATTCAGCTCGCTCTCGCCAAACGACATCTGACGCGCCGCCTGCCCGTTCCCCCCTTCAATCGGAAGTTCCGCCTCCTCATTACTTATCTGCAAATGCACAGGACCCGGCCGCCCCTGCATCGTCAACGCAACAGTGCGTGGCACCTCAACAGCGGCGTTCTGCGGCGTCACCTTGAGAGTGCGCTTCGTGACCGGTGCGAAGACCGCCTGCAAGTCCACCACCTGATGCGTGTAATTCGGCAGTACTAAGTCAGGCTTTTGCGCCGTAATCAACACCACCGGAGCCCGGTCCAACCACGCGTGCCCGATTCCCGGCACCGCGTTCAGCGCACCTGGGCCCAGCGTGGTGAGCACACATCCCGGCTTACCCGTTGCCCGCGCATAGGCGTCTGCGGCAAAGACGGCACTTTGCTCGTGGTGCATCAACTCAAAGCCAATGCCGACGCCCTGCAAAGCCTCCAGGACCGACACAACCTCGCCGCCAGGCATGCCGAAGGCAAGGCTAACCCCGGCATCATGAAGAGACTGGGCGATCGTTTCTGCAACAGTGGCCATATCCGGAAAATGTCCTTCCCTATCAGTCGAAATACTTGCCGACAATCAGTTCCAGGCGGTCAATCACCTCCGCTGGAACCGCCTTCCTGTCGGTTATCAACGCGTCCTGGAGCGCATCGGCATGCGGCGAAGGACCGCAGTCGGCCAGCAGTTCGATGGCGTTGGCAACGGCTTTTACAGCTACCTCGGCATTGTGCATCAGCATCCTGATGACAGCTTCGACCGTCACCGCCTCTTCTGTCTCGTGCCAGACGTCATAGTCAGTCACATGCGCCATACAGGCATAGCTCATTTCCGCTTCTCTGGCCAGGAACGCCTCAGGTGTCGTCGTCATGCCGATAATGTCCATGCCCATCTGGCGGAATACGATACTCTCGGCCTTCGTACTGAAGCGCGGACCTTCAATCGTTACGAAATTGCCGCCGCGGTGCACCGTGGCCCCGGCCTGATCAACCGCCCGCAAGCAGATGTCGCTGAGAAAGTCGCAGAAAGGGTGGGCAACGCTTACATGTACCACCAGCCCCTCAGTCCCCACCTTCGGGTCATCAAAGAAACTGAGCCCCCTTAGCCTGGTGCGATCGAAAATCTGGTCCGGAATGACAATATCACCGGGCCTGAACCTCTCCCGAAGGCTGCCGCAGGCGCTCACCGCGATCAGATACTCGACGCCCAGCATTTTGAATCCGTAGATATTGGCACGTTGGTTCAACCGCGTCGGGCTGATGCGATGTCCCCGACCATGCCGGGCAAGAAACGCGACCCGCTGGCCGTGCAGCGCCCCCACAATGTACGCGTCCGACGGTTTGCCAAAAGGTGTGTCCAGTTCAATTTCCTCAATTTCGGACAGCGTCTCCATCTGGTAAACGCCGCTGCCTCCGATGACTCCGAAGCGAATAGGCTCTGACATCAAGCGAACTCCGTGTTAGGGTGAAAGACTTTGCTGGCATTGGTCTCAGCTCTGCAGTCGCAATCCTCGAACGCGCAACGTGCCTTCAAGTTGTACGCTAAATAGACTCTGCAACGATCATCTCGTCGCCAGCAGAGCCGCGGCCGTGCCCAGTACGCCCGCGCGCCCGCGTTTATTGAGTACTGGAAACCGGATCCTCGCGACTCCGCCGTTTCGCATCAGGTATACCTTGCCCCTGCGCTCGTAATGACGGGCATCAGCATCATTCGAAAGCTGGGGCCAGACCGAAAAGTAGGCAATCTGCCCCGCCTCATCGTACGCAACAGTACCTGACGGCATCGGTTCATCGGACAAAAACGGGATTTCATTTCCGTTCGCGCGCAGCCAGCGGCCAAGACCCAACCTCTTGTGATCTTGTACGCTTACGCCAACCAGACGAAATGCGCTGATGTGGGCCACGAGATCGGCGTTCGTCCAGTTATCCGTTTCCGATGTACCTTTGGAAACGCGCAGATCAATCATATCCTTGCGCCGGACCCAGACGGTCCGGAAAGGTAGATCAAATGCCCGGACGTTCATTCCAATCTCTGCGATCATTCGTTCAGTAGGGAGGAGATATCGGCTATTCCATGCCAGAGCAGGCCTGCCAGCCCGGCTACCATCAGTGCCGGCCCCCAACCAATATCGGGCGTCTGCCCGTACAGTTCGGCCAAGGTCGGAAGGACCTGCCGGAATTGGGCCACAGGAAAGTAGATCGCGGCGCCCGCGAGGAGAACAAGCACCAGGCCGCGAACAAATGCGATCACCCATGCGACTCGCCAAAGACAACCGCGGCGGCCGCTGACTTCTGTAGTTCCGACAAGAGATTCCAGAAGCGTCTGGGGAGACTGGAAAAGCCCAACCAAGGGGCTGATGGCAATCAGCGCCAGGCAAAGAAGCATCGCGACCGCCTGTAAGCGAAATTCGGGGGTGAGTAATTGCTGGGGGGTCCAGGCAGGAGGCAACAGATTGAGTGCAGTCACTATTGCGAACAGCAGGTACGCGATGCGCACAGGCCAGCTGTAGCGTGGACCGCTCCCGTCGGCTTCTGTTCCACGACCCTCCGGACCCGTGCCGGCATGTGCCTTCGAATCCCGACGAAAAGCGTTCAGACTGAGGCTGACACTCACTGCCACCAGCGGCAGATAGAACCCTTCGCGCCAGAGCCGGATCTCGCCCTGTTGCACCGGGTGCAGAAACTTAACCAGCTCACCCAAATCCAGTCCCAGGACCGCCAGTCCCGCCGCCTTATGATCGATCCAAGGTCGAACGTAGCCCACGAAAGTACATAAAGCGCCGGCAGGTAGCAGCCATCTGTGCAGAGGATTCAAGGTTTGGGTGACAACGCGTCGAAGGGATTGCATCCGCGGATTGTTGCGGTCTTGGCTCCGCTCACCTCATTTTCTTCCCAGCCCGTTGGAGCCGCTGGCTCTGTCGCTCTTTGCCCTCCTCGAAACGTCTTCGTTCCGCTTCGTTCGTCAGTTCGAGCCGCGGGACCTCGGTAGGCAGGCCTCTTTCGTCCAGGGCAACGAAAATGTAGTAGGCGCTGTTCGTATGTGAAATCCCGCCGGTCAGCAGGTCCTCCGCCTGTACGATGACCTCCACCTCCATGGAACTGCGGCCCACGTAGGTAATTCTCCCCCGCAGCCTCAACAATTGGCCGACCTGCACCGGCTCATGAAAAGCCATGCTGTCAACCGCGACCGTCACCGCTACTCGCCTCGCATGGCGTGCCGCCGTGATCCCCCCGCATTCATCGCACAACTTCAAAATTACGCCGCCGTGCACGTTTCCCAGCACGTTTGCGTGCTCGGGATTCATTATCTGGCTGATCCGCGTCGTCGAGTCGGCGACAGTCTTGCTCTTGGTTTCCATGTGTAGCTCAATGTCGGCTGAGTGCAGTGCATTTTAACACACACTGCAACAACTAAGCCTTATTCAGAGGGCGACGCCGGACGAGGCGAGCGAATCTCACTCCTCACTCCTCGCATTGGGGCGGTCGGGCCTATTCGGCCCTCCCTTGTGCGGGGGCTCCGCCCCCGCAA
>JAPOVP010000149.1 GCA_026708085.1 Caldilineaceae bacterium | reverse complement strand
TAGCCTACGCCGAAGAGTTCCAGCGCTTCCAGCCCCAGGTCCGCTACACGCTCCCCATAACCGACGCCGAACTCGAACGCATCACCGAGCCGCAGTCAGCCCACATGGGCCGCCGCAGCGAGATAATCGGAGGTCTGATGCCGCTGTCCGATGGCGCTTCGTTCACATCGCGCCACCGGATGTCCAAGGAGCAATACCGGGACTGAGGCGGCGAGAGGCCAGTGTTCCAGGTTCCGGCAGAGTGCTATTCTTGCCGAAACCGTGGATCTCGACTCGATTCCAAGAGAGACGCAAAGAACAGGGCACCCCGCACGTTCACGGGCTCCCAATGCGCCTTGAGATGGCATCGGAAAAGTTTGCTAAATTAACCAGGCAGTGCGCAACGATGCCGGGTCGGACGCTATTCGTGTGGATGGTCGTGTAGATGAGAGGCAGCAAGCCCAACGCGCGGACTGGCATCAACCAGGGCTTGTCAATATGGTACAGGGCGAAGAGTACGCTGTGTGCGACGGGCTTGAATCGCCCGAACTGACTTGGCATTCTTGGGAGAAGATACCCGCGGAAATAGAGTTCTTCAACTGTGGGAACAAAGAGACCACCGAGCACGATGTGCGCAATGAGAACGATCCCTGCGAACTCGGATTCGCCTGTCATCTGGTACCCTGCAAAGATATTGACACCTTCGAAGGCTTCAAGCTGTCTGGAAATCGGCTCCAGTGCTGTGAAGACAATGGCCGTTGGCACCAGAATCGCAGGGACCCATATGAAATAGCGGGACCAGGAGACCGGTTGGTCGTATACAACGATTCCTTCAAGCGACCAACCTGGATTGCGCCGCTTCTTGGCCAGGTAGTATAGGTAACCAATCTGCACCGGAATCAGCACGAATACGGTTGTAAATACACCGAAAACCAGTTCCCGCGGCAATGAGGGATTCCAAAAAGTTGCGAATCCTAGCAAGGTCGCTGCCATATTCACGATGCCGGGTGCCAAATGAAAGATGAGACACTTTCCCAAAGAATGAGGCTCAACCCCCGTTTCGACCAGTGCCCGGTCCGGCCGTCCTGATGCAACTGCTCTCATCCTTCATCTACTCCTGTCCCGTTTCCCCGAAGTGGGCCGATCCCTTTAAGGCTCGCTGACATCTGACTGAACAGCGACTGCCAATGGCAATGTTCGGCAGGTCCCCAAACGGCCGCCCAGCCTGGCGAAAAAAACAATGCGCCTTTGGAGTTGAATACGACGATTCCCGCAACATCAAGGACTTAAGGAGGGTATTCTCCGTGGCCCTTCGTGGATTCAAGAGAGGTGTTCTTCGCGACTCTTCGCGCAACTTCGCGGATCAAAGCAAGAGGTCACTCTTCAATCCGACTGACGATCATCCGCTCATCGCCGGCACCGTTCCGCCACAAATCCTGACAGGCCGCAGCCAGTTCCTCCAGCCCCTCCGTGATCGTCGCAAACAAATTGCCCGGCATATGCCCTTCCGGCCCCAGCAGATAATTCTCCCGCCCGTAGAAGATCGCCAGATCGATCAACCCCGTCTCCCGGCACTGCTCCCGCAAAAAAGGCGGTACGTTGCTGCCCGGCGGCACCGGCAGATAGAGAAAGTCGCCCGGAATCGGGAAGACCGTGGCGTTCTCTCTCCCGGGGTCCTTCTCTGCAAACGGTGGCGTCAGAATATAGACCTCGTTGTTTGCCCACTTCGCATGATAGGCCTCGCCCTCCAGCGGCAGCGCGTTCCAGACCGCCTCGGCCGTCAACGGCGCCGCGTCATCAAGCAGCTCAGCCACCGCCGACACGTCATGTTTCTCAAATGAAATCCTGATCTTGCGGGCCATTTTGACAAGTCCTCGTTTTCTGGCAATGAAATTCAGTTCTCAAACAATACGCCGCGCCCAGCCAACCTCGGCTCGACACCCATCATCTGCAGCGCCTGCCATCCGGTAGCCTGATTTGACGTAACCACCGGTTTCCCTAACTCCTCCTCCAGGTCGCTGATAAAGTCGGCCGTCTTCTGCCCCGTACAACTGATCAGCACCGCCTCCGCCTCCGCCTCCGCCACGTCGGACCGCCGCGCCGCCTCCCGAATCGTCTCCGCCGGCACAATGCCGTGGTCCTGCAGATAGTGCAGCGGATTGCTGTTCACCACCTCAATGTCGCACTCCGCCAGAAAACCGATGAGCGCCTGGTTCACGTCCTCCATGTACGGCGACGCCGTCGCCACCCTCCGCACCCCCAGGCAATGGAGCGCCTCGACGATTGCGCTGCTGGCCGTTGTGCACGGCAACCCCGTCGCATCCTCGACCCTCTTCTTCAGCGCCTCGTCTCCAGCAACGCCCTGCACAAAGCTGGCCGTCGTGCAGTAGTAGGCAAAAACGCTCGGCTTCAACCGCATCAGTCTACTGGCGGCCGCCTCTATGTCCCCGTTCTCAGCCAGCCAGATCCCCAACTCCACGCTGCTGCCTTCCTCCGGCTCCGCATCCTCTTCAAACATGGGCACATGCGTCCGCGCCGACACCATCGGCACCTGCTCCGGCAGATACTTTCGGAACTCATCGAGCATCCGGTTGATGTCGTGATCCAACCACATATCGTCTGGATAGATCGCCCCCAGCGTCTGATTCTTATTCGCCATCTGCCTTTCCTCCTTCACCGCGCTCAACCCCTACACCACTTCTCTTCCACGTCGACGAACCATCCTCTCGCTGTACGACAAGCGTATCACCGTCTATTAGGGCCCATCGACGTTTGTCAGAACAGCGACTTCCGCTTGCAAAGTGCGGCTGATATGCGAAGGGCCGAGCAGCCATGCGAAGAAAAACCGATACGCCTCTTGCGTTCTTCGCGACCCTTAGCGTAACTTCACGGATCCAATGAGGGTGTCCTCCGCGTCCTCCGCGGACAGCGAGGTGTTCTTCGCGGCCCTTAGTGGCCCTTCGTGGATCAAAAGATGTTCTTCGCGCCCCTTCGCGTGCCTTCGCGGATCAAAAAGGTGTCCTCCGCGTCCTCCGCGGACAGCGAGGTATTCTTCGCGGCCCTTAGTGGCCCTTCGTGGACAAAAAGGTGTCCTTCACGCGTTCAGCCATCCTCCCCCTCTGTCACCGACACCGCAACAGGCTGCGCGAACTCGGCATGGCGGGCCGCGACGCGCGCCCCGTCGTCACCGTCGTGAACAAAGACCCGAAACTGAAAACGCAGCGTTTCTCCGCTGTGTATCGTCTTGGCATGGCGACCAAACGGTGCCGCACACATCCAGCCATCGTCGCGCACGTGAAATGTGTGCGGGTAATGCAGGTTCTCCGGATGGCCGAGAATTGCAATCCCGTTCGTTTCGGTCGGGCTGACCGGCCCCGAATAGTCGCACCACTCCGCCCGCTGACGGTGGACTCCTTCCTCGTTAAGCTCGCCGCGTGCGTTGAGGATGCGCCCTCCCCCCCGCCCTGATTCCAGAGAATGGGCCACGCGCGCCGCCAGGATACCGAACGTGGACTGCCCAAACGTGACCTGTTCAACCTGGGGCACAAAAGACAGGTCGAAGTCGATCAGTTGCTCGCCCCCGGACAGTGGACAGACGCGCACGCGTCGTACTTCGTTCAGCAGGACCTCCCCTTCATGGCTGACCCAGTCCAGCGCCATCTCCAACCGCGCATAAACCGGTCCGTCCTCTTGCCTCAGAAATCTGTCGTGCTCAATGCGGCCGATGCCAACCAACGGAGAGTCAGTTCCGGCGTAGAAGTGCAAATGCTCTGTCTCGAAACTGACATTGTTTACGTTTTCGTGCTCGATCCATAAGGACCGGTGATGGTCGTGGCCGCCCTCGAAGTCGCGCGGATGACCAAGTCGCGTCACAGACCTCCCGCTCGGACCGATAACAGGGTAGAAGAACGGCTTCCGATACTGCCCACTGTAGCAGTACCCCAGCAGGTTGCGATTGTCGTGACTCACCCAGACGCGGTCACTGGCGTCCGGAAAGATCTGCACCGCCGGAAAAGGTAGGGCTTTCCCGCTGCCGCGCTCCACCGGTTCGAAGATGACGCGCCGCATCGCACTCGCTGAGCGCGGCGCCAACCAGGTCAGCTTGAGTCGACCCTGCGGCTCAGGCAAGACCTCGGCCTGCGCCGGTACCCTGACCGTCGGGCCGTCCGCCAACCTCTCCTGCAACCAGAACCCGACCTGGCGCGCCTCGATCTGCGCCGGATCGAGCCCCAACGCTTCAAGATCGATCGCCGCGCTCAGAATCGCCTCATCCCTTGAATCCAAGCCGTCTGCAGCCGCCACGTCAAAGCGCAGCGTTCGTCCTTCATCCATCCTCTTGGTCCGCCACGACCGGGTTGCTCAAGACCCCGATCTCATCGATTTCCAACTCGACCGTGTCTCCCACCTTGAGGCCCGGCGGATGCACAGGCGTCCCCGTGGCGATCATGTCGCCCGGTTCCAACCGCATGTACTGGCTGATATATTCGATCAGTACTGGCACCTGAAACAGCATCGTGTTCGTATTGGCGTGCTCGATCTCCTCGCCGTTGACCCGCATCGTCATCGCCAGGTTGTGCGGGTCGCTCACCGCGCCCGGCAGCACCACATGTGGCCCGATCGGAGTAAAGGTATCGACCCCCTTCGTATATGACCAAGGACGCTGCACCTCAAAGGCAACATTTTGCAGGTCGCGTGCCGTCACGTCATTGAGCAGCGTGTAGCCGGCCACGTACTCGTTCGCATCCGCTTGCGAAATGTGGCTGCCCTCCTTTCCAATGATAACCGTCAACTCGATCTCCGGCTCCACCACGTTCAGACCCCGCCGGAAGACGATCGGCTCGCCTGGCCCGATGATCGAAGAGGTCGGCTTGAAGAAGAGCGGCGGCTCATCCGGGTCCTCCTCACCGGGATGGGAATAGTTTCCCCCCAGCGCGATCAGCTTGCCCGGCTGCGGAATCGGCGTCCGCAGCGTGGGGTCCGTGACAGTGAACGCGCCGTTCAGATGATGCTCAAACACAAACATCATCGTAGACTGAAATGTCTCCGCGTTAAACAGGCCCGCCTTCATCAATTCAACCATGTCGGTGATCAGCTGCGGGCTTTCGTCGCCGTGCTGGATCAACCGTTGAGCCTGGTACGCCCGCGAAAAATCCAGCAATCCGAAGTCGGTTACAATGCCAATGTGGTTGTGGTCTTCATGTGCAAACAGGGCAATTTTCATCGATCCTGGCCTCCGCAATCCTTTAGTATATGGTCCGTTGTATGGTCAATCTGTTCTGTCAGCCATTACCCGGCCGCGCCGTCACCGCAAGTCACAAAGCCTTTGCCTCCGCAGCCGGAAAGCTCCGTCCATTCACCTATAGTCGGACGCCGTCCCACTCATCTTGGCGTTCGGTGATGTCGAGAATGTTGCCGTCGGGGTCCGTCGTCTTCAGCGACCCTTCCGGCACATGGTCGTAATTGAACTCCCTCTCCACCTTCACATCCTCGACCAGGATCTCCGCCCCCTCCGCACGCAACAGGTGATAGGTCTCCTCCAGATTGTCGACGATAAAGCCCAGGTGAATGTATTCGCCTTCATGCGCAATCGGCGGCCGCTCCTCGCCTTCATATTGGATGAGCGTCATATTGACAGAGCCGTCCGATAGATAGCACCCCGGCGGGTAGCCCTCATCATAAATGTAGCGCAAAAACTTGAGCCCTAGTATCTTCTCGTAAAACGCCCGCGACCGTTCCAAGTCCTTCGTTCTCAGTGCCACATGACGCAGAAAAGCCATATCCCAACTCCTTTCCTAGGTCCATGCCTTGATGCCGCGTCCCCATATCCGGGGCAACTCTCCGCTCTCCAGCATCATGTCCAGCGGCGACGCCTGCATATCGAATGGAAACTGAATCCTCACGCCCCCTTGCCGCCGCGACGCATACGCCGCCATCGTCATCGACAACGCCAGCCGGCCCGCCAGTCCATCGGAGACCGACCTGCGATTGTCATCCAGGCAGGCCACAACCTCGCCTATTGCCGCCTCCCAAGGATCATTTTCCCGCGTCGGCATCGGCGCGCCATCGCGAAACCCGCCTTCACCCGGCTGATCGTGTCTCCAGTAGCGTACCTCTGGCAGCCAGCCCTTGTGTGCCCTCGCCTCGATACGTCCCTCCGTTCCCTCCCACACAAAGCCTTCATACCGAAATTTCGTATAGCCACCGTAAGTCAGCTTGCCCCGCACGCCGTTGGCAAAGCCCACCAGCGCAAACATGTCCTCTCTTGCCTGGTTGCGCTCGACATCGCGCTCCAAATGAGCGAACATCCACTCAGGTTCCCCGCCGAACATGCAAAGCGTGTCAAAGCTGTGTGTTGCGTTATGCGTCAGCTCGCCCAGATCGCCGATCGCCTGCACCTCTACGCTCAGCAATTCCCCGATCGCGCCCTGCTCGATCAGCTCCTTAATATGCACGTAATTCGCCTCGAACCGCATCGTGTGGTCCACAATCAGCTTGACGCCTGCCCGCTCACAGGCACCAACCATTCTGTCGGCCTCCCCCAGGTTCATCGCCATCGGCTTTTCGCAAAAGACGGCGCGTACGCCCGCCTCCGCTCCGGCCACCGTCGGTTCAACGTGCTGATGGTTGCGAGTGCAGACGCTCAGGATGTCCAGCTCCTCCCGGGCGAGCATCTCGGTATAGTCGGTGTATCGGCTTTCCACGCCCCACGCTTCCCCGAAACTCTCCAGCGCCTCCGGCACAATGTCCGCCGCCGCCACCAGGCTGACCCCACTGGTCGCCCTGTACCCACCGACATGAGCCCGTGCGATGTTCCCGCAACCCACGATCCCCGCCCTGTAATCCGCCATTCAACCCTCTCCGCAGCGCTTCGCGTGACTTTGCGAATCAAAGAAATGTGTTCTCCGCGACCTCCGCGAACAAAAAGGTGTTCTCCGCGTCCCTCCGCGAACAAAAGGGTGTTCTTCGTGACCCTGTGACTGCTAAGTCCTTGCCCAAAGGCGCACATGATTCAGCATGGCGAGAGATGTTTCTCTCTCCTCACTTCTCTTTACTCTCTCCTCGCTTTTGGGCGGTCGGGCCTATTCGGCCCTCCCTTGTGCGGGGGCTCCGCCCCCGCAACGCCCCCTCTCCTACAACCTCGCGTCGTAGCCAGTGTGTGGGCAATACGA
>JAPOVP010000051.1 GCA_026708085.1 Caldilineaceae bacterium | reverse complement strand
CAGCACAGCTTGCCGTAGGCGTACCAGTTGGAGAGGTTGAGCGGATGGTCTACGTACTGGGGATGTACGGCCATGTTGGCGTCACATCCCTCGTATCCCTTGTCCGCCGCCGTGCGAAAGTCCACGTGCCAGCGGTGCGCCATCGAGCACGGCAAAAAGTTCATGCCGGCCGAATCGCCCACCAGCGCGACCTGAAGCAGATAGGGCGAACGTTCTGCGGGCCGATTACCGGTATGGTTCCAGATCGGGTGCGGCGGATAAGGTGGGCGGTGGTCCCAGAAGTTGTGGCAGTGTGCGATTCGCACGTTTTCGGGAAAGTCATCCCCCCAGTCGCCATACATTTCTGCCTCCGCCCTGGCATGGGCGGCCTGGTCGGTGCCGGTGAGCCACAGCAGATCGCCGCCGAGGTTGGCCACGGCGTCGCCGACCACGCGTATGCCCGCTAAAACACGCTCGCGCAGGGGCGTCGCAGCGCAGCGGTCGCAGTCGTCTTCGTGAGGGCCAGGCGCCTCTTCGCCGGCGCCTCTCAGCCTGAAATTGCGCACCGTCGGCATGGCGACGGCCATACGCGCCACAAAGTCTTGCCACTGCTCACGGATATGATCCGAGTACGGACACAGCGTCACATAGTGGCCATTTTCGTCGGGAGAGGTGTAGTGGAGCGCCAAACGTATTGAGACGCCAAAACGATCCATAAACTGCGCGAACCGCTCGACCGGCTCGGCGCGTGAGAGCCAGCGTTCGAACAACGACCCTCTCGACGCGTATTGGGAGAACAGGGTGAGGCTGTTGACGCGCATCGCCAGCAGCCGCCGGGCGAAATCCAGGTACTCCGGGATCTCCTCGGGCCGCAGCATTTTGTCATAGTCCAGAATGCTGTCGAAGGGCAGACACCAGACCATGTTGGATGGCGTCTCCCACATGTCCAGGCTGCGCAGGGCAAAATGGGGGCCATCGGTCATCGTCATGATGGCTCGACCCAGACGGGCGCGGTCGATACACTCCTGCACGCCATACAACAGGCCGCGTCCATCGCCGCCCGTAATGTGCAGCGTCGCGGCACTCTCCACGTCGATACAAAAGTGCTCCGACTCCAGGTCGGTCGCGTTTGTGCTTAACAACGCTGTCACATCCCCCGCGTCTGTACCGATGGTTGGCTTCCTTGCCCCCAGTCTTTCGATCCAGCGTGCCAGTTCGACGGCTGCGGTGCGCACGCGCGGGCCGGCGTCGCGCGCAAGTCGGATCGTATCGATCGCCTCAATCTGCATCTGTGACATGGTTCGGCTCCCGGTGTGCCCTCCTCGCTCGCATGCTACGCGAGCAGCGACTTACTCCCAGACAAATACCGTGCCCAACAGTTCATGCGGGGCGTCGCGCAGGGTGTCGTAGACGCGTTGGGCCTCCGTCACCGGCACCACGTCCTGGAGCAGCGGCGCGATATCGACCTGGCCGCGGCGGATAAGCCGGCACAGGTTCGCCAGATCATTACGGTCATAGCCCGTGTTCTGTCTGAGCGTAATCTCGTGCGCTTGGCCCAGATTGAAGGTGTAGTTGACCTTAAAGCGGCCGCCGATGAGCAGCAGCCTGCCGCGGCTCTTGAGCGCGCGAATCAGCCGGTCCTCCATCCCCTCGACGCCCGCCACGTCGATGACTACATCGAAGGCGCCAGCGGCGATCTGTTTCTCCCATCCGTCACCGGCAACGTCGAACACCGCCTCGGCAGCGCCGATCCGTCGCGCCAATTCGAGCCGGCGCGGGTCGATTTCGCAGACGGCGACGCGCGCGCCCATCACGCTGGCGATCTGCGCCGCCATCTGGCCGATAAACCCCTGGCCGACGACGAGAACCCGTTCGCCCATGCGCAGATCAGCGTGCCGGCAGGAGCGCATGGCCACACTGGACATGCCGAACAGCGCGGCCTGCCTGGGGTCAACGTCCTCCGGCAGTTTGATGAGCAGCCCATCTTCACGCGTCACCACGTATTCCTTGTGGTCGGCGTTGATATACACCAGGTCGCCGACGGCAAACTCGGTAACATCAGGGCCGGTCTCGATCACGCGCCCCACGTGTTGATAGCCCCACCCGGCCGGCAGGGCGTCGTCAGGGTGCGCATAATTGCCGCCGATCAGATCGTTATGCTCGGTGCCGTTGGTGATGCCCGAATAGATGGTCCGGCTCTTGACCTGGTTGCCGGTCGGTCCCTGCGGCGCCGGCCAGTCGCTGACCAGTACCTTCTCGCGTCTCTTGTCGGACCGGAGTCTCGTCACCAACGCCCGCATACAGCCGTCTCCGGGATAAAGGCCGGGCCTAGATTCGTTGCGCTGCCCACTGGATTCCGCGTAACACGGTCTCGCCAAAACCGGGGTTTGCCCAGGTCAGATTGTCATGCCCCGATTGGAAGCAGAAGACGCGGGCACGCCTGTGCATCCGCGCCCAGGCGATGGCGCCCATACTCCTGGGATGGTCCGCTGTCAACAGAATCTCGCTGTCCGTGCCCGGTTCATCCATCATGTATGTCTCGTCGGCCATGTCCCAAGCGTTGCGGTCTTTGGTTATCGGATGGTCGGGAGCGGCGATCTCGACGCGCAGCGTCTGCTCGGGATGATGGCCGAAGCTGCGATCCCGAATACCGGCTATCTCGCTCCAGACGGGCCACTGCGGGTAGGCGAGGATGGAATGGTGCAGGAGGACGATGCCTTGCTCCGTCTCGCCCAGGTGCTCCAGTGCAGTCTTGGGCCGTCCCGCGTACCACGGCCCTCCGTCGTCGGTGGGGCCATCCATCAACATCGTGTAGAAGAGAACCACGTCGTAGCTGTCGCGCACGTTTGCGCGTGCAGAGGCAAAGTCGTCCATATGCTGGATATAGGCATCGACCCCCGCCAGGCCGCGGAAAAACCGGTGAAAGTTGAGGACGTCATAGCCATGGCCGCCGGTAATCACCGCGCATCGGATCAGATCCTCTATCGTCCTGTCTTTCGCCATATTTGCTCCGGCGCTTGCCAGTGAAAAGGAACGCTGGGGACGGAAGGATTCGCCGTCCCCAGCGTCTTGGTCGTTTAGAGGCGTACATTCCGGACCGCACGCCGGTCAGATTGAGCGCGTCGCAGCTACTCTACTGCGCTACTGCACGCGCGACAGAGCGGAGTTGTACGCATCCACAATGTCCTGGGCGCCCATGCTCTCGATCGTGGAGGTGAGCTCGCCCCACGTGTCGTCATTGATTTCAATCTGCCCCTCGATCATCTGCTGGATCGTTTCAAGCAGATAGGTGTCAATCGGAGCGCCGAGGCTGGCGGCTGTCTCCGCCTCCTCTTCGTTCAGTACGATGGAAGGCAGGGGGTCGCCGTAGGAGCCGCTGGGATTGATGAACTGATCGTCAATCCATCGCCACCCGTCCGGGAATTCCGGCGCCGGCCAGTCTGCCATCAGGCCCCAATGCGGCTCAGCCTCCGGCCACCATACGCGAGCGAGCGAGCCGATGTCATTGATGAACGCCGTTTCGTTGGTCATCGCGGGCGGGGACTCGGGGATCGCGCCGGCGCAGTAGTGTTTTTCCTTCAGGCTCGGATGGCGCTGAATGGTGTCGGTATAACACTTGGTGCCGTCGGCGCGATAGGTCCAATCCACGCCCTCTTTGCCCTGGTATATCAGGAAGCGTCCCTCGGTGCTGAACAGGTAGTCGATCAGCCACACGGATGCTTCAATCTCTGCCTGGGAGGAGGAGCCCGAGATGACCAGGGGGTTCCCCAGCCAGACATTGGAGGGGGCGGGCCAGAGAATCTTTTCGCCGTCGACCGTCAGCGACATGACGGGGTAGAACTTGCCCTGGTCAATGCCGGCATTGGCGACGCACGAATAGAAGTGCCAGCCCGTGTTCTCGAGAATGGCTCCGGCCTCGCAGGTGCCGCGCGCCAGCGCCTCCCAGTCCGGGTCGCTCATGGTCGCATACTCCGGATGCAGGACACCGTTCTCCCACATCCAATTCATGAACTCGACCATGGTGCGGAAGCGGTCCATCAGCGGGCCATACTCATACTGCTCGGTGTAGGGGTTGTAGTAAACGGTCAGGTCGGTGCCCAGCCATTTGGCCCAGTTGCCCGTATGGCCGGTGAAGCCGCTGCGGCTGGAGATGACAGGCTTGCCGCCCAGTTGATCTTTCAGGCACAACATAGCGCCCTTGAGATCCTCCAGAGTCAGGATGGCGTCCCAGTTGCCATTCCACCTGTCCTCGATGATCCCGCACTGCTCGATCAGGTCCGCCCGCAGTTGCAGCCACGGCCGCAGCTGGCGTAAGCGCCTGACCTGAGGCACGGCGTATATGTTGCCGTCGGGCGAAGTCATCAACTGCTCCATATCGGGCTGTCTTTCCATCTCGGCCGCGAGATTGGGCATGTCGCCGGCCTCGATGTAGGGGGTGAGCGATACGAACAGCCCTTGCGGACCGAACTCGTGCGCAATGTCCATCGGCGTCCCGGTCGCATCGGCCGGCAGGCCTAACTGCATGATGTCGGGCAGATCACCGGAGGCCAGGGTGGTGGCGATCCGCTCGCCCAGAAACTCGCGCGGGATCTGGCGGAACGCATAGCTGAAGCCGGTCCGGTCGGCCAGCAGCTGCATCGAGTAGGTCTCAGGCGTGATATCTCCAAAGACACCTTCGGGCGCGATCATCAGCTCCAGTTCGACGGCCCCGGAGGTCTCGGCGGTTCCGGGCGCCTGCGGAACGCAGCCCACCAGGAGCATGCTCAAAACAATGAGCACGCAAGCAGATAACGACAGGTTGAACTTCTTCATTTCCATCTCCTCTACTGTGTATAAGGCGGATGAATCGCAGACTCTATAGCGTACAGACTGTAGCCAAAGTACCACTCGATAAGACCACCTCCTTCCCTCGATTCGACGATAGCGCGCCCGGGGTTACCCCTTGATCGCGCCGACCAGTGTGCCCTGTACAAAGTACTTCTGGACAAAAGGATATACCAGGAGGATCGGACCCAAGGTCACGATGACGGTTGCCATCTTTACCTGCCTGAAAAACGCCTTCGCCTGCAAAGTGTCGGCGTAGTTCCCCTGCACCACCTCCCCGGTGGCTCCCCGTATCAGCATCCGCCGCAGCATGATGGTCAAGGGGAACTTTTCCGAGTTGTTGAGATAGAGCAGAGGATTGAAGAAGTCATTCCAGATCGCCACGGCAACAAACAGCGCGATGGTCGCCAGTATCGGTTTGGACAGGGGCACGATGATTTGCAACAGGATACGAAAGTCGCTGGCGCCGTCCACGCGGGCGGCGTCCTTGAGCTCGCGCGGTATCGTCGAGATATTGGCCCGCACCAGGATGATAAACCAGAAGTTAAAGGCAACCGGCAGGGTAATCACCCAGATCGTATTCAGGAGTCCATAACTCTGGTAGGTCAGGTAGGTGGGAATCAGGCCGGCAGAAAAAAACAGCGTCAACCCCAGGATCAGGCTGATCGGACCGCGCCAGCGAAAACGCGGCTCCGAGAGCGGGTATGCCGCCAGCAGGCAGACTATCAGTGTGAAGGACGTGCCAAGCACCGTGTAGAGGATCGAGTTCCGGTACGCCCGCACGACCGCGTTCGCCCTCGCAATCGCCTCGTACGCCTCCACGTTGAAGCCAATCGGAAACAGCTTCACCGATTGCCTCCACACCGCGTCACCGTCGCTCACCGAGATCGAAAAGACGTAAAGCAGGGGGTAGAGCATCAGGCAACTGAACACGATCAGGAACAGATAGTTCAGATAGTCGAACAACCGCATCTTTCTCAGGGTATGCACGGTCTACACCTCGTTACCACAGTCCCTCGCGGTCCTCATTCGTTCTCTTTACGATGTAGTTGGCCCCCACCACCAGAGCAAAGGCCACGATGGAATCGAAAAACCCGATCGCCGCGCCATAGCTGAAGTCAAACTTTATCAACCCGCGGCGGTAGACATAGGTCGCGATGACGTCCGAAACACTATAGGTGGCCGGCTGTTGCAGCAGGAACGCCCGCTCGAACCCCACCGAAACGATCGACGACACAGAGAGTATCAGCGTGACACTGATCACCGGCAGCAGTCCGGGCAGCGTGACGTACAGGATACGCTGCCAGCGCGACGCGCCGTCCACGATCGCGGCTTCATACAGTTCCGGTGGAATGCCTGTCAGTGCTGCCAGGTAGATGATGGAACCCCAGCCAACGCCCTGCCACACGACAGAACCGACGTACAGGGGCCGAAACCACGCCGACGAGCCGAGGATGCGCCACTTTTCGCCGGTCAGGGCAACCGCCATCTGGTTGACGATGCCGTCGGAACTGAAAAAGTCATACATCAGACCGACGATCACCACCACAGCGACGAAATGCGGCAGGTAGCTGATCGACTGGGTCACGCGCTTAAAGAGGCCGTGCTGCTGTTTGACCTCGTTGAGCAGCACCGCGAAAACGATCGGCAGCGGATAGGAGATCACCAGCGTCCAGAAGCCGAGCACGACCGTGTTTTTTACCACGCGGAAAAAGAAGGGGTCCTCGAAGAACTTGAGGAAGTTCTCCAGCCCCACCCATTCGCTGCCCCTGACCCCGGCTACGATGTTGTAGTCTTTGAAGGCGATCTGCAGGCCATACAGGGGATAGAAGCGAAAGAGGAAAAAACCGACCAGCACAGGCAGGATCATCACATAGAGCTGCCAGTTATTGCGGATATCCCTCTCCAGCCGCCCGCGCCAGTCGTGCAGGCGTGAGCCGGGATCGGATATTTCCGGGACCAGCGCAGCGGCTGTTGTCACATCTTCTCGCATGGTTACACCTTGAAACTGCTGGTGAGAATATGACTCTTGACATACGCCTGCAAGAGCTGTTGGGGGGCTGGCCTCTGGCAGGGCTTGATTACTGACAGGTTGCCGCGTTTACGGTCTTTTGGGCATGAACTGTGAGGAAAAAATGATGCTGCGGATTCGAATACAAGATGTCAGGCATCGCATACTCGTGCGCAGTCTACTGGATCACCGATTCACTGTCAAGCAAATAAAATTTCCGGGTGCATCCAAGATTTGGGATGGGAACAGTCTGGCGGGGAATCAGTGCCAGCGGTGGCTGGAATCGCTTACCGTCTTCTGGCGAGACGCAGTGCAGGCGCCAGGCCTGGCCGTACGGTGGAGTCCGTCAGTTG
>JAPOVP010000090.1 GCA_026708085.1 Caldilineaceae bacterium | reverse complement strand
CGGGGGCGGAGCCCCCGCACAAGGGAGGGCCGAATAGGCCCGACCGCCCGGAACCGCAGTGGTCAGTGGTTAGTGGTCAGTGACAGCAGCGTTAGAAGGGCGATAGGTTTGATAGGGAGAGAGAAACGCCTTTCGCCATGCTGAATCATGAGCGTCTTTGGGAAAGGACTTAGCGGTTACTCAGATTCTTCATCTGGCGGCACTCGACCACAATTCATTCCATGTCAGTGCGCAGGGCTGCCGGCGTTTGCCAAGACTTTTGAGTTTTTGTCGGTGGGACAGATCTTCGAGGCGAAGTGCGTGACGCCCCCAACTTTCCGCCGGCGATGGCGAAGATTGGCGATTGCAACTGCGTTCGCTCATTCCTCTTTTCGCTTGTAGAATGGCCGAAGTATGGGGGCCCGGAGCAGATTACGGCCGGTCGTGCAAACAGCACGGGCGGTTCTCCGCAGACTCGACGCCCGCGCACCAGAATCAGGGAACGCCATGGCTACCATTCGATTGAGCAATGTTACCAAAGATTTCGGGGTTCCTCTCGGGTCTTCCCGCGGGGTAATTCCGTGGATGGGGAGGGCCGGGCCAGAGGCACGGGAGGGCGAGGACGAGGCAGCCGAAAGCGTTCTAGCGCTGGACCAGGTAGACCTGACGGTGCCCGACGGCCTGACGATGGCCGTCGTGGGCCCTTCGGGATGCGGAAAGAGTACGCTTCTGCGAGTCATCTCCGGACTGGAAGCGGACTACAGCGGCGAGCTTTTCTACGATGATCAAAATATGATGGACGTGCCGCCCAGAGACCGCTATATCGGTATGGTCTTTCAGAACTATGCGCTCTACCCGCACTTTGAGGGCCACGGTAATCTGTCCTTTTTCTTCCGGATGCGCAAGGCGCCGGACGAGGAGGTTGAGGAGCGGATACGGATCACATCGGAGATCATGGGGATTGGCTTCAACTCGCTGCTGCAACGAAAGCCGGGCACGTTGTCAGGAGGGCAGCAGCAACGGGTGGCGATTGCGCGGGCTATCGTACGCAGGCCGCGTGTCTTTCTTTTCGATGAGCCACTGTCCAATTTGGATGCAAAGCTGCGTTCGCAGACACGGGTCGAGATCAAGCGGCTTCTGCGCAGGTTTTCCATTACCGCTCTATACGTGACGCACGATCAGACCGAGGCGATGGCGCTGGGCGACCTGGTGGCGGTGATGCGGGCAGGGCGGATCGAACAGGTTGGCCGGTTTGAGGAGGTGCGGCGGCAGCCGGCCAACACTTATGTCGCCGGTTTCCTAGGCATTCCGCCGATGAGTTTGCTGCACGGGGCGGCAGTGGAAGAGGGCGGGATCGTCGCAGGCCAGGGAATGAGGCTCGTTCCACAGGCCTCCCAGCTGCAGGCGCTCAGGTCCGGCCAGAGGGTGACTGTAGGTGTTCCGGCCGAATCTGCGAAGGTTTTCGTCGATGAAGGGCTGTCAGAAGCAGAGGGAGGCGGAGCTCCGTCACCAGCTAACAGCTGGCAGGGGACGGTGGAGGCTGTAGAACCGGATTATGGCAGGCAGGTGCAGTTCATCAGCTTCCGGTCTGGGGAGCACCGCCTTCTGGGCCAGGCAGACATCCGAGAACGGATTGTTCCCGGCGAGCAGATTGTCGTTCAGTTTGAGGAATCAGGCCTTCACTTCTTTGAAGATGAAAGCGGGGAACGCGTCGCCTGAGATCGGGCTCAGCCCACTTCCTGACCTTCGGGGACCGGCTGCGCACCTTTCACGCGCATGTACTGGCTCGTATAGAGGTCGTGGTAGAAGCCCTTCATGGCCAGGAGCTCCTCGTGGGAGCCGCGCTCGATAATGCGGTGATCGTTGACGACCAGGACTTCATCGGCATTGCGGATGGTGCTGAGGCGGTGGGCGATGACGAAGGCTGTGCGGCCCTCCAGCAGCCGGAGAAGCGCCTGCTGGAGGTGGACTTCGGTACGGGTGTCCACGCTGCTGGTTGCTTCGTCGAGGATGAGAATGCGAGGATCGGCGAGGATGGCGCGGGCGATGGCGATTAGCTGGCGCTGTCCCTCACTGAAGTTGTTCCCCTGCTCCGAGACCTGTGAGTTGTAACCCCCAGGAAGCAGTCGAATAAAACTGTCGGCGTTGGCCAGTTCCGCCGCGGCCACGACCTCTTCGTCGGTGGCGTCGAGCCGGCCGTAGCGGATATTCTCGCGCACGGTTCCGGAGAAGAGGAAGGTGTCCTGGAGGACGATGCCTAGCTGTTTGCGCAGGGACCCCTGCTGAATGTCACGAATGTCGTGACCGTCGACGCGAATGCTGCCCTCGTCTACGTCGTAGAAGCGGCTCAGGAGACTGATAATGGTCGTCTTGCCGGCACCGGTGGGGCCAACCAGAGCGATGGTGGCGCCGGGTCTGGCATGTAGACTGATGTTTTCCAGGACGCGTTCGGGTTCCGGCTGATCCTTGAGATCCGGGGGCGCGGCCGCTCCCGGGAGGCGGCCGTTTCCGCGTCCGTAGGAGACGGGGAGTGCAGGCGGCTCGGCATCATAGCTGAAGCTCACATTTTCGAATTCCACTTCGCCCTCTATCTCTTCGAGGGGCGGCGCACCAGGCCGATCGGTCACAGTGGGCTTCACGTCCAGGGTCTGGAAGATGCGCTCTGCGCCGGCAAGTGCGGACTGGAGCTGGTTGTAGAGCATGGCAATGCCGCGCATGGGGCGGAAGAAGTTCATTATGTAGATAATGAAGGCCGCCAAAACGCCGACTTCGAGGGTACCTCCGATGGCGAGCCAGCCGCCAAGGAGGGCGGCGACGGCGACGGTGATGGTCATCATGGTTGTGAACATCGGGCCCAAAGCGGCGGTGATAATATCGGCGGTCATGCCGGCTTTGCGGTACCTGGAGTTGACATCGTGGAAGGTGGCGTAAACTTCCTCTTCGCGAGCGAAGGCCTGAACCACGCGGGCGCCGGTGATGTTCTCCTCCATCACGGCGTTGAGAGCGCCGAGGTTGTGCTGGACGGTGCGGAAGGCGGCGCGGCTGCGGCGGGTTACCTCGCCGGTGATAATCAGCATGAGCGGCATGAGGACAGTCATAGCCAAGGCGAGCTGCCAGTTGAGAAGGAACATGGCGACGAAGGTGCCGCCAAGAAGGAGTATGTTTGAGGTGAACTCGATGAGGCCGTTGGACAGAGTGCGGTTAATTGCCTCCGAGTCATTGGTGATACGACTCATCAGGTCGCCGACCTGGTTGCGATCGTGGAATGCCATCGACATTTCCTGCAGATGGCTGAAGAGGCCGGCGCGAATATCGGAGACGAATCGCTGGCCGAGGACGACCATAATCAGACCCTGCACGGCGGAGGTGCCGGCGGCGCCAATATAAACAGCGAAGATCTGCATCACCAGGGTACGGAGTCCTATGATGTCACCGGTCACGATATAGAGATCGATTGCGCGGCCGAGCAGCATCGGACCGAATAGCCTGAGTACCGTACTAATGGTGACAAAGAAGGCAACTATCAGCAGTTGAAGGCGATAGGGCCGCAGATAGGCGGCCATGCGCATGAGCGTGTGGCGCGTGTTGCCGGCGGCTTCTCCGGTGAGCATGCCGCCGCCGCCAAAACCGAGGCGCATTGGCTGTCGTTGGGGAGATCGGGAAGCAGTCATAGGAATCAGATTTAAGCAGTACTTTGGCCTGGCGGTCATGTATCGCCGGGATCAGGCCTCTTCAAACTGGGAGTAGTAGATCTCCTGGTAGATATCGCTGGCGGCCAGGAGCTCTTCGTGGGTACCCTGGGCTGCGATCTTGCCGTCTTCGAGTACGAGAATAAGGTCGGCGTCGACGACGCTGCTAATGCGCTGGGCGACGATGAAGGTTGTCGTGCCCTCCATTTTCTCAGCAAGCGCCTCCTGCAGCCTCAACTCGGTGTCGAGATCGACGGAGCTGGTCGAATCGTCGAGTATGAGGACGGATGGTCTTGTGAGCAGGGCGCGGGCGATGGCGATGCGTTGCTTCTGTCCACCGGAGAGATTGGCGCCGCGGGCCTCGACCATGCTCTCGTATTCGTCGGGCATCTGCATGATGAAGTCATGGGCCTGGGCAGCCTTCGCCGCGCTGACGACCTCTTCCATGGAGGCATCGGGGCGGCCGTAGGCGATGTTTTCGTGCACGGTCCCTGCGAAGAGCGTCGTCTGTTGCAGGACCACGCCGATTTCCTTGCGCAGTTGGACCGGCTCCCAATCGCGCACGTCCACGCCATCGATCTTAACAACACCACCTTCGGTGTCGTAGAAGCGAGGGATGAGGTTGACCAGGGTGCTCTTGCCGGAACCGGTGGCACCCATCAAGGCAACCTTCTGTCCTGCAGCGGCGTGCAGCGAGATTCCATCCAGCACTTCTTCGCCGATGGGACGGACATTGCCGTTTCTTGTGCGAGTCAGCATCTGACCGTTCGCGGGCGCGGCGTCGGGCATGCCGCCCTGGGCAGGCGCCTGGCTATTGCCGGAGCCATCGGATTCCAGGCCTCTTCTGATGCGAGAACCGGAATAGTGAAAAGAGACGTTTTCGAAGGAGATTTCCCCGGCAGGTTCGGTGATGACGGCCGGCGTTGGAGGCGGCTGGATGGCGGGCTTCGTATCCAGGACTTCGACGACGCGTTTTGACGAGGCTTCGGCGCGGGAGATCATGGAGAGGATGTTGCTCAGAAGCAGCAGGGGCGACATACCGATCAGCATGTAGTTGCTGAAGGCGACAAGCTCGCCGATAGTAAGACGCCCGCCGACGACATCGATGCCGCCCCGCCAGATGGCGATCGTCGCGCCCAGATTAGTGAGGACAAGGAGCACCGGCATCACCAGGGCGAGGTATCTGCCCACCTTGATGTTCTGCTCCATATAGTCGACGTTGTCGCGGTCAAAGTTTTCGATCTCGTATTGCTCGCGAACAAAGGCCTTGACGACGTGCACACCGGCGAGGTTCTCCTGGACCAGGGTATTCAGCTTGCCCAGTTTCTGCTGCACGATCGAAAACAGGGGGCCGACGACGCGGAGGAACCAGAAGATAACGGACCCCGAGATGATGAGCATCGCAACCATGATGAGGCCGAGCCGCCAGTCGATGACGAGCATCATGGCCAGACTGCCGATGACCATGAGGAGCGTACGCAAGAGCAACGCCATGCCGGCGCTGAGGAACATGCGGGCAACGTCGACGTCGCTGGAGACGCGGGTCATGAGCTGGCCGGTCTGCATACGGTCGAGGTTGGCGAAGGAGAAGCGCTGGATGTGACGGAACAGGTCGTTACGCAGGTCGAAAGCGATGCCCTGGGAAATCTGTGCGCGGGCGATGCCCTGGCCGATGGTGGTGGCTGCGCCGAGAATGGCGGCGAGCAGCATGATGCCGCTCCCCTGCCAGACGGCGATCATGTTTCCGGTGCGAATGCCCTGGTCGATGATGAACTGGACCATGCGCGGGGTCACGAGCTCCATCAGCACGGGCAGGATGGTGGTGACGATGCCCAGCACGGTCATCCAGACATAAGGGCGCAGATAGCGAACTACTCTGGCCAATCCACTCATAGGCAGAATTGGTTGGGAATTTCATATCGGCTGGCGTTGACAGAAGTCATGCCAGCGTACTAAAGCGGTTTCGTGAGTATAGCTTGGATTCCCAGGGGAATGCAAATGCGATGGGCAGGGGCCTATGCGAGTGTACATGAGAAACTGCGTGAGATTGTCTGAATCAGGATTCGCTGGATTAATTGGATTTTCAGGATGGCGGGTGTCATGCCTGTGCTGGTGCGGATACGTGTGTTGGACGAGCGTTCATGAGAGTTTACGAGAGATTGCGAGAGATTGTCTGAATCAGGATTTGCTGGATTTATGGGATTTTCTGGATAGTGGGAGTCTTGCCGGGGCAAGAGAGGATGCATGTGCTTGACGAGCGTTCATGAGGGTTTACGAGAGATTGCGAGAGATTGTCTGAATCAGGATGTGCTGGATTCATTGGATTTTCAGGATGGCGGGTGTCTCGCCTGGGCTGGTGCGGATGCGAGTGTTGGACGAGAGTGCATGAGAGTTTACGAGAGATTGCGAGAGATTATCTGAATCAAGATGTGCTGGATTCATTGGATTTTCAGGATGGTGGGCGTCTTGCAAGGGCAAGAGCGGATGCGTGTGTCGGACGAGCGTTCATGAGAGTTTACGAGAGAATGCGAGAGATTGTCTGAATCAGGATTTGCTGGATTTTATGGATTTTCGGGATGGCGGGTGTCTTGCCGGGGCCTGGGTGGAAGCGGGTGATGGACGAGCGTTCATGAGAGTTTACGAGAGAATGCGAGAGTTTGTCTGAATCAGGATTTGCTGGATTTTATGGATTTTCAGGATGGCGGGTGTCTTGTGGCGGGTGGGCATGGCCAGGGAGTCTTCTGCGAAAGTTCAGCGAACGGTCACGGGCGTTGACGTGTTTGGGCATGATAAGTCGCGTTATGTCTACATATGTCGCGCCTTTTCCGATTTTGTTCGGGCGCTGCTGCCGATGCGTTGTTGCATAGGCTGACGCGTAGGCAGGGTCAACATTCAGGTCGAGTTTGGGTGGGCTGGAAACCGGACGTCGCGAACGCCGTTCGGGCGTGTCTTCTGTTGGCCTGATGGTATTGGTTGTAAAGTCCTGATTTGGGTTGTTGATTTCACTGACATTATACAACAGAATCCACGCCTTTTTTGGAGCATTTTAAGTCTGAATCAGGATTTGCTGGATTTTATGGATTAACGGGATTGTGGGAGTCTTGCCGGGGTTGGATGTATGCGGGTGTTGGACGAGTGTTCATTAGAGACTACGATAGGTTGCGTGAGTTTGGCGTGGAATTTGGAGTTGGGTTGGTCAGGCACGGTTGGTGGGGGCAGGAGGGGGCGTTTTTTTGTGTCGGATGGAAGGCGAGGGTTTCGGCTACGCGGCAGGTGGCGGTGAGCGCGGCGGGCGGGCAGTCACGAGGCCTGCCCGTACGGGTACAGTGCGGGGGAACGCGGAGGTGGTGCCGGGGGGTGGGAGGGGAAGGGCAGGCACAAGGCCCGCCCCTACCATTCGGGTCTGGTGACTGCGGAGGCGGTGCCGGGGGTGGGGGGCGGGCAGGCACAAGGCCTGCCCCTACCGTTAGGGTCTGGTGATTGCGGAGGTGGTGCCGGGGGGTGGGAGGGGAAGGGCAGGCACAAGGCCCGCCCCTA
>JAPOVP010000181.1 GCA_026708085.1 Caldilineaceae bacterium | reverse complement strand
CTCGCACGTCGTTTCATCGCTTTCTTGCATTTTGCTTCCACACTGATCTGGCTCAAACGAAATGTCAACGGGCCCTAGTCGAAAGAGTTCCGCCAGACATCGTCCCGCCACTCCCCGAGCCAGTCTCACTCAGACAGAACTGCGGCACGCACTCCTCACTCCTCTCCACTCTCTCCTCGCCCTTGTGCCTGCCCCTTCCCGCCCCTAGTTTGGACTGCACCCTTTTCTGAATGCAACCCAGATTCGCACCGCGGCACCTGCTGCCGTCGGTACACTGGGCTACACAAGGGGAATCACCCCATCTTCAGATTCTGATGCAATACCGGGATGCAATCAACTGGGTCCGAGGCCCGAAGGGCGAGCGTTTTCGATCTGCCTCCAACCCCCAAAGAGGAACCTGCAACATGCGCAATACTGCCGTTCAGCTCGCCGTCCTCACACTGTCCGGCCGCCGCCGAACGCCGGCAACCGCGGGGCAGCGCCAACCGGGCGTCGCCGCTGCCCCGCCTGCCCTCTCTACCACTCCCAAATGCCAGCGATCTCCTTCAGCGTCTCAATGTCAAGGATTCCAATTCGGCGGTAACCCAATTCCACCAGGCCCTGCCGCTTGAAATCCCGCAAGATGGCGCTGACCGTCTCTCGATAGGTCCCCAGTCGATCCGCAAGAACCTGATGGCTTACCCCCTGTATTACCTCTTCCGTGTCGCTGCACAACTCAACTAGCAGAGCCGCCAGCCGTTCCGGCAGCTTCTTGTAAGCCACATCTTCCAGCCTGTCCTCTACCTGAAGAAGCCGCCTGCCGTACGTCTGCAACATCCCCCATCCCAAAATGGGATACTGAAGCGTCATGTTTCGCGCCTCGGCAGCCGGAATCGACCACACAACCACATCAGTGTCCGCCTCCGCGAAAACGTTTGCCTCTTGCGGCCTGTTCAGTGCGCCCTCGCCAAATATGGCCGCCGGCTCCAAACTGCCTATCACCAGCCGGCGCCCCTCTTGATTTGGACAGACAAGGTTGATTTTGCCCTGCATGAGCACGAACATCTCTCTCTTCAGAGCCGTCGCATCGGCAACAACCTCATGCGGTCGATACGAACGCATGCGTACATGCTTCCCAAATGACGGGTCGTCGTTGTGCAGATCCATCAAAGTCTGTAAAAGCTCAGGTTTTCGGCCCAGAACATCGTCGGCAACAGTGTGTCGATAGGCATTATCCAACATCTATCTCATCCTTTCTGGCTGCTCCGCAAAATCAGGCCCGTACACGGGCCGCCAGCTAGGGCGGGAAAACAGGACACTTCCGCCGTAGAAACGCTACTACTCACGCCAAACCTGTACAAAACTTGTGGCCCAAAGGGCACCATTTCCAAAAGCTGCTCCGATTCGTCCAAACAACTGATTCAGTATCTGTACACTGTCTGCAGTATAGCAGTTCTCCACGATGATTTCTATACTTTCTGTCCTTACAGAATCCTTATCGACAGTGCATCAGAGTCTTTACTCTCTAAAATAGATTAGCATTGGAAAGTTACGGTTCTGTTGCGTTTAAGTTAGCATTCCATATACATTGGGCCCCACAGAACAGTTTCCATCTATCGAGTCTCCTCCCTGCCAAAGGGCGCGATTCATTCCGACCTGCCCAACTTCGCTGGGCGACAACCGCGGCCTCGCAGTCACATACGGCGCACACCATTCCAACCAGACTGAAATTCTTGGGAAGACCTTGAACACAAACGCGCCCGCGCAGCAACTCCTGCAAAAACTTGACTATTTCTGGAACATTTCCCACCAAAATAGCGCAATTGTAGACAATTTCGTGTTATGCTACACTAAATTTCTGTGGAAAACCGCCGGACAATTGAGAGCCACACTTCATTTTCCGTGGCTCTCTTTTCACCATATCGCAAGAACAGTTCTGAAGCTTTTCTCATGCAAAACTCCTTCGCCCCCCGACCTGTACAGTCGAAGGCCGAATCGGTCGGGTCGAAGAATGGTCTCTTCCATTCATTTCACTCAAATCACGTGACGAGAAAAGCTTAATGGCAGGAATTTTAAAGAGAATCATCGCGGTTCTCGTAAGTATCGTCTGGCTCAGTCTCATTCTCGCACTGCTGGCCGGCTTTTTCGCGCCCGATCTTCACCAGCTTCTGCCAGAACCAGTAAGGGACTTCACTAACCCACAAGTACTGCGTGAACGGTGGCAGTCTTTCACCGATTCGCTGGTGTCGGGAATCGGCGTGCAGCCCCCCTCAGAACCTGCACCTACAGCTACGCCTACGCCGGATGCCGAACAGTCCACCGCACCTACATCCACGCCAGTACCAGAGACACCGACCGCCACGCCGCCGCCCTTGCCATCACCGACGCCGACTACCGAACAGGCAATGAGTTCCGACGGCGATGATGAGACCCCCGTTCTCGAACCTTCCGTCTCGGTCTCGGTCTCAGAGGCTGGGCAGGCCGACCTGCGCTCCGCACCCAGTGAAGAGGCAGACATCATTGGGATCGTAGCGGAGGGTGGAAGTGTCAACGTCAACGGCCGCGATCCAACCGGGAATTGGTATCGCCTGGAAGACGGTACTTGGATTAACGCCGATGACCTCGTCGAAGTTCCGCTCGATCAGGTCCCCATTGTAGACGTTGAGATACAGCTGCCCCCCGAAGAGTCTCAAGAGCCCTTGACGCCATCTGACGAAGAGGCAGATACGCCAACGCCAGAGCTTGTCCCTGTCCCCGCCGCCGTCAATGCTGATTCTAATCTGCGGGCCGGCCCCGGCGTCGAATACGACCGCGTCGGTGGTATCAATTTCGGCGAAGAAGCATCCATCGTCGGTATTTCCACCGATGGTGAATGGTACCTGCTCGAAGGCGGTGCCTGGCTCTTCGCCGCCCTCGTCGCCGAAGCGATTGATGTACCTGTTGTCAAAGAGGATGGCCAGTTAGATCAGATGGACGCAGCCGGCAGAGAGCAACAGGAAACCGGGCAGGCCGGCACGGACGAACAACAGGGAGCAACCGAACAGACGCAGGAAGACACCGAACAAACCGGTGCCGAGCAGCCCGAAACGGACGACCAACAGACAGCGACGGAAACAGAGCAGACAGAGGCCGACGCAGAGCAACCGCAGCCGGTCGTCATTGCCCCCCTCGGCGCCAACCTGCGCGCCGGGCCGGGAGTCGAATTTGAACGCGTGGACGGCGCCGAAGAAGGCAAGGTACTGACAATTGTGGCCCAGGATGAAACCGGTGCGTGGCTGCAACTTGAAGATGGTTCCTGGATCTCCGCCGCGCTTGTAGCCAATGTCCCCGCAGACCTGCCCGTGGCCTCCGCTGAAGCAACCGAGGACGAGCAGGACGCGCAAACCGACGAGGACGACCAGGACGCACAGACCGACGAGGATGAGCAGGACGCACAGACCGACGAAGACGAGCAGGACGCACAGACTGATGAGGATGAGCAGGACGAGCAAACCGGCGAAGACGAGCAGGACACACTTGAAGAGATCACGCCGGTTCTGTTCGCAACCGTAAACACCGACGCCAATTTGCGCGACGGCCCCGGCCTCGACGCAACGATCGTCGACTTCGCCCCCGCCGGTACACAGTTGACCATCGTCGATCGGTCCGACGACGAAGAATGGTTACAGCTCGATAATGGCTCCTGGATTCTCGCCGCACTCGCGGATATCCTCCCCGCAGAGGGCGAAGAGGAAACCGATGATAATGCCGGGACAGAGACTGATGACGAGGGAAGGGTAGCCCAGCCACAGGTCTGGACAGCCTCCCCCATGATCTTGTGAGGGTGTTGACAAGAACTGTCTGAAGCACAGACACCGCAACTGCCACAACTGACTCTGCAGCAGCAGTGCGCCGTACCGGCCGCCCCAGGTTTCCCATATCGTCGGGAACAATTCCGGCCGCGCGGCGTACTTTTTTGTACATGATCAGCTAAGAATGCAACGTCCGCTCGCAGACGAATTCACGGAGTGACTTTGATGCGTATTCTTCTCTACACCGGCAAAGGCGGAGTCGGCAAGACCAGTGTCAGCGCGGCCTGCGCACTGCGATGCGCCGAACTCGGCTACCGCACCGTCGTCCTCAGCACCGACTCCGCCCACAGTCTGGGCGACAGCTTTGACACCCGCATCGGCAGCGAACTGGTGGAGCTGGCGCCCAACCTCTGGGGACAGGAGATCGACCTGCTCCATCAGATGGACAAATACTGGGGGCGCGTGCAGGAATACCTGAATGTACTCTTCTCCTGGCGCGGCATGGATTCGCTGGTCGCTGAAGAGACTTCCGTGCTGCCCGGCATGGAAGAGCTTGCCAGCCTCATGCACATTACTCATCTGGCCGGCAGCGGCGACTTCGACACCATCATCATCGATGCGGCGCCGACCGGCTCCACGCTGCAGCTGCTCAGTTTTCCCGATATCGCCCGCTGGTATATCGAGAAGATTATGCCCTTTGAACGCCGCACACTCCAGATCGCACGGCCCATCGTGTCACGGATGAGCGATATCCCACTGCCGGACGACGACCTCTTCGAAAGCGTCGAAGATCTGGTGAACGTCCTGGAGCGTACCAGCCTCCTCCTCAGCGACAGCAGCGTCAGCAGTATGCGGCTGGTGATCAACCCCGAAAAAATGGTCATAAAGGAGGCGCAGCGCGCCTATGCCTACCTCAACCTCTATGGCTACGCCGTCGATTCCGTTGTCTGCAATCGCGTCTTCCCGCAGGGGCTGCAGGATGCCTACTTCAGCGGCTGGCTCGAAGCGCAGAAACGCCATCTGGCCTTCGTCGAAGAAGCATTCCAGCCTCTTCCCATCTCCCAGATTCCCTTCTTCGACGAAGAGGTGCTGGGCCAGAAGATGCTTGAGCGCATGGCCTCGACACTTTTCGGAGACGATCTGGTGCGCGGCGGCGAAGGTGACCCCACCCGCCTCTACTATCAGGGGGAACCGCAGAAAATCTTCGTCCGCAACGGCCACTACATCCTCAGCATCGCCCTGCCCCAGGTCGCCAAAGAGGAGGTCAACCTGCACCGCAGCGTCGTCGACGAGCTCATCGTCCGCATCGGCAACTGGAAGCGCAATATCGCCCTGCCCATTGGCCTGGCGCGCTTGCAGATCGACGGCGCCAAATACGAAGGCGACCGCCTCAACATCCTCTTCCGCAAAGAAGAGGGCGATTCCGAGAATGGGCTCGAGTCGCTCGAAAGCAGCCCCTGGGCGCAACTGAAAGCGCGGCTGCAAGGGGAGGTTTTTTGACTGGCACGCGGACGGCCAACGCCGCGGCGAGCGCTTACAGCCGCTTTAGCGCGGCCCGCGCCGCGTTGAAGCCGCACATGCCGTGGACCCCGCCCCCTGGCGGCGTCGAGGAGGAGCAGAGGTACAGGCCGGGGACCGGCGTGCTGTATGGCGGAAACCGCAACACAGGCCGCGTCCACAGCTGGCGCAAGTCCTGCACGCCGCTATTGATGTCGCCGCCCACATAGTTGGGGTTGTAACGTTCGTAGTCGGCGCTGGTCATCACCGCCCGCGCCAGGACCGTGTCCCGGAAACCGGGCGCAAACCGTTCGATCTGCGCCTCTATCGCTGCCGTCATGTCATCCGTCGAGCCATGCGGCGTATGGCAATAGGCCCACAGCGTGTGCTTGCCCGCCGGCGCACGTGTCTTGTCAAACAGGCTGTGCTGCGCCACCAACACATAGGGCCGTCCAGGTATGCGCCCGCTGCTGGTCGCCTCCTCCGAGGCCGCGATCTCCGCCAGCGTGCCCCCCAGATGAACTGTGCCCGCGCCGCGGCATATCTGCGCCCGCCACGGCACAGGCTCACTCAGCGCATAGTCCACCTTGAACACACCTGGCCCGTAGCGAAATCCCTCCAGTCTGCGCCGGTACGCGGCCGGCAGCCGCGCCCCCGCCAGCCGCAAGACCTGCCTCGGCGTCACATCCAACAGCACCGTCCGGCTGGGCGGCAGCTCATCCAGAGACTGCACCTGCCAGCCTGCTACAATATCCCCGCCCAGAGCGCGCAGATACGCGCCCATCGCATCCGTGATCGCCTGCGCCCCGCCGCGCGCAAACGGCCACCCGACCGCATGGGCCAGGATCCCCAGCAATATCCCGAATGCTGATGTAAACGGCTGGCGAAAACTCAGAAAGGAGTGGGCCGCAAGCCCCGCAAAAAGTGCCCGCGCTCGTTCTTCACGAAAACAAAGGCGTGACAGCAAGTGCACCGGCATCGCCGCCGGAATTCCAAAACGCACCAGCGCCGGCAGTTCGACGCCCACAGGATACGGCCCCAGCACCATCGGCGCCAGCTTCTCCCAATCTGCCGCAGACGGCCCTAAGAGCCGGACCCAATTCGGGCCGTCCACCCCAATCGATGACGCCGTCTCCGCCAGCGAATGATACAGACCGACCGCCGTGCCGTCATCCAGCGGGTGCGCCGCCGCAATCTCCGGCTGAACCCACTCCACCCCGTAACGCTCCAGCCGCAAACTGCGCAAAAAAGGCGACCCGGGCACCAGGGGATGCACCGCCGCACACACATCATGTCGGAAACCGGGCAGCGTAAGCTCGGCAGTACGGTTCCCCCCGCCAATCGTCTCCCTGCCTTCGATCACCAGAACCGAGCGCCCGGCCCGGGCGAAAGTAATCGCTGCCGCCAACCCATTCGGCCCGGCCCCGACAACAATGGCATCGTAACTAGCCCCCGCTGACATCTCCCTCCAATCAGTCATCCCCCGTAGGGGCACCCCTTGTGGGTGCCCTCGTCGTTGCCCCACCCGTGTGAGCTCCGTGAAACTCTGTGTCCTTCGGGGACTGACAACACGACGGGCCAGCAAACTCCACGTCAGAGGATGGTCAACGACCCCAAGGCATTGGTCAGTCTGCGCGCCCGTGTAGGAAAAGCAGCTTGGCGTGCTGCATTGCGGTGTCTGCAGAGGCCCTTAGAATTTGGGAGACGCGGCGAAGAACTAACGGTCTAACTGGGGCGCGCGCCACCCCGCCAGTATCCAATGACTCCTGGCGGGATGGGCACATCGGTTCTAGTCCGACACGTCCAGAGCTTCCAGTAGCGGCTGACCGCCGCGCAAACTCAATAGCGCCAGAGCGCGTGCCTTCCGAAGCATGGCTTTCCCGTAACTTTCTCGCAACGCCTGCAAGCGCACCTCTTCTCGCTGGACAAGGGGGCGCCGTTGTACGTCAAGAAGCGCCTGAAACTCTCTCTGATCGGGTGCATCCCAAAATGGGGGCGAACCCCCGTATAACTCCGGCAGAAGATAAAC
>JAPOVP010000071.1 GCA_026708085.1 Caldilineaceae bacterium | reverse complement strand
CGCCGCGCCAGACGCCTGCAAGCTCGTCAATGTCACTACAGACGCCGCTCGTTACCCGCTGTCATTCCATCCCCACTGCATTCACCTAAAATGCGGTTGTAGTATTAGTGGTCAGTGGTTAGTGGTCAGTGGTTAATGGTTAGTGGTTAATGGTTAGTGGTTAGTGGTTAGTGGTCTGGAGTCAGTGGGTAGTGAGTAGCGAGTAGTGGACTCACTTATAGGGTCGTAACTGAGATTGTCAGCTGGTGGGACGGGAATATGCGCGGGGTATTTTTTTGGGAAGCGGCGGGGTTATCGCTGGATCGGGCCAATCCGTACGGGGGGTTGCTGGGGAGGGCGATGCGGGGGGTTGGCGTCGAGCTGGAGGCGGGGCATCCTGAGACGCTGACGAAGGCGTGGCTGCACGAGAACCGGGGCAAGATCAACGTCCTGCATCTGAACTGGCCCAACTACATGTATAGCGGCGAGGCGTTTGAAGAGCAGCTGGGGCTCTTAACCGAGCTTATCGACAACCTGGCCCTGGCGCGACTGCTTGGCTACCGGATTGTGTGGACGGTCCACAACCTGTATCCGCACGAGACCAACAGCCGCGATTTGGACCACCTGGCGCAGACGGCCATTACGCATCTGGCGCACTCGGTGATCGTGCATTGCGAGCACGCCCGCGAGCTGGTGCGGACGCACTTTCATCGCACGGAGGGTGTTTACGTCATCAATCACGGGAATTTCATGTACCCGTACCCCAATGAGATCGGCCGCGACGAGGCACGGCGGCGGATGGGGCTGAGCGATGAGCATTTTGTCTTTTTCTACTTCGGGAACGTGCGGCGGTATAAGGGGATTGAGCGGTTGATTGAGGTGTTTCAGTCGTTGCCCGGAGAGCATTTGCGGCTGTTGTTGGGCGCCAAATTTTATACTGAGTACGGCCAGGAGTTGGTGGCGTCGGTGCCGCCGGACGACACGCGGGTGATATTGCGCTCTTCGCGGCACTTTGCCAACGATGAATTTCAGTATCTGTTTAATGTGGCCGACGTTGGCGTCTTTCCCTTCCTGGAAGTGCTGACTTCGGGTTCGGTGATCACGGCGTTCTCCTTTGGGATGCCGGTGATCGCGCCGGGGGTCGGTTGTCTGACAGAGCTGGTGCCGCCTGAGGCCGGTATTGTATACGGTGCGGATGATGAGGAGGGGTTGAGGCGGTCGATGCTGGAGATTCAGGAGCGGGAGCTGGGTCCGATGCGGGAGGCGGCGTGGGCGCGGGCACATTCGTTGGACTGGGGGGAGATTGCGGAGCAGACACGGCAGGTATACGGGTCCGGCTAGGGTGGTGACTGTTGACCGAATGTGCAGCTTATGGCGAGAAAGTTGGAAGTTTCGGAGGTCTTAGGAGAAATCTGTGAGAATCACAGAGGTCAAAGCTCTCGAAGTTGATATGGATGCTTTGAATCCCGGGCGGGAGCGCCGGGGAGAGGGGAGCAGGCCGAGGCCGTCGTATGTATGGGATGGGTTGGAGCCGTCGAGCCCGATGGGGCGGTACCCGAAGTACAAGGAGCGCAGGTCGTCGTGGTCGGCCAAGTGGAAGACCACGGTGTGCGTAGTGACGGCGGAAGACGGGCGCTTTGGGTTGGGCGTGTCTTCGTTTGCGGGGCCGGTCTGTAGAGTCATTAACGATCATTTTGCTGCGCACATTGTGGGCGAGAACTGCATGGCGACGGAGAAGATCTTCGACATGATGTCGCGGCTGGCATCGCCGTACGGAAGCCAGGGGCTGGCCAGCTATGCCATCAGTGCAGTGGATCTGGCGTTGTGGGACTTGAAGGGGAAGGTGCTGGAGCGTCCGGTCTATGAGCTGCTGGGGGGCCCGCAGAAGGAGAGGATTTTCTGTTACGCCACCGGATTCGAGGCTGCGTGGTACATGGAACTGGGGTTTCGGGCGATGAAGCTGCCGTTTCCTTACGGGCCGGCTGACGGTGAGGCGGGGCTGCGGAAGGCGGAGGAGCTGGTGGCGGGCGCGCGTGAGTTGATCGGGCAGGACGCGGCGCTGATGCTGGACTGCTGGATGGCGCTGGACGTGGACTACACGGTGAGACTGGCGGAGAGACTGCGGCCCTACCGGCTGAGGTGGATTGAGGACTTTCTGCTGCCGGATGACACGGAGGGGTTCATGCAGGTGCGGCAGCGGTTGCCGTGGCAGACGCTGGCGACAGGAGAGCACTGGTATTTGCTGCAGAATTTTGCGAGGGCGGCGAATGAGCGGCCGGTGGATATCTGGCAGCCGGACCCGCTGTGGGCGGGCGGGATATCGGCGTGCGTGCGTATTTGTCACATTGCGGAGGGGGCCGGGCTTGAGGTGATCCCGCATGGGGGGATGAATTCACCCTTTGGGCAGCATCTGGCGTTTGCGATGCCGGCAATTACGTGGGGAGAGCGGTCCGGGGGGGTTTCGCCGCCGGGGGTGCCGCTGGCGGAGATGGTTTCGCTGCCGGGGACGGCGGTAATTGAAGACGGTTATCTGGTTCCCAGTGATGCGCCAGGATTCGGAATTGAGGTTGATAGAGCGACGCTTGAAAGTCTCTGAGAAAGGCCGCGCCTGTCCGGGACAGATTTGAATGCTTTTTGGCAGCATGATATTGTTGAAGATTGGACGGGGCAGCAGATTTTGGATTCAGGAATACATCATGGAAGACACGAATCGTGATTGTCTTAGGTTGAATAGGTAGCGGACGAGAAAATGAATCAGGAGACGTATCATATAGAGGTCGGCGGTCTCTGGAAGGTGTTCGGGGGCAGGCCGGAGCGGGCGCTGCGGCAGGAACACGCATACAAGAGCCGGGACGAGATACAGGATGAGCTGGGTCTTGTCGTGGGGCTGCGGAATGTCGCATTTCGCGTTCCCCGGGGTCAGACGTTCGTGGTGATGGGCCTTTCGGGCAGTGGGAAGTCTACGCTGGCGCGCTGTCTGATCAGGCTGATCGAGGCGACGGAGGGGGAGATAAAGTTCGACGGCGAAGACATTTTGGCCTACTCGCAGGAGGAGTTGCGGCAGTTTCGGCGGGACAAGATTGCGATGGTGTTTCAGAATTACGCGCTTCTGCCACACCGGCGCGTGCTGGACAATGTGGCATACGGGCTTGAAGTGCAGGGCATGGACAAGGACAGCCGGTACCGGGTGGCGGCGGGGGCGATTGAGACGGTAGGCCTGAAGGGTTGGGAGTATTATTATCCGAGTGAGATGAGCGGCGGCATGCAGCAGCGGGTGGGGCTGGCGAGGGCGCTGGCGGTGGACCCGGAGGTGCTGATCATGGACGAGCCGTTCAGCGGACTGGACCCGCTTATACGCAGGGAGATGCAGGACGAGCTGGTCATGCTGCAGTCTGAGCTGCAGAAGACGATTGTTTTCATCACGCATGACCTGGATGAGGCGTTGAAGCTGGGTGACCGCATTGCAATTATGCGAGACGGCGTCATTGTGCAGGAAGGAACGCCGGAGGAGATCGTTACGCGACCGGCCAATGACTATGTAACGGAGTTTGTACAGGACGTGTCGCGTGCCAAGGTGATCCGGGCGGGGTCGATAATGCAGGAGCCGGACGTCGTTATTCACGTAGGCCAGGAGGCCCGCGCGGCGCTGGCCGCCATGCGCGACAACAATGCCGAGGCGGCCTACGTGGTCGGGGACGGCAATGTTCTGATGGGAATCCTGACGCAGGAGCGGATAACGGATCTGGAGAATCAGCGCATCGGGGTCCTGGAGGCGGCGCAGACGGAGGGGTTGGCGACGACGAGCCCGGCAACTTTCATTGAGAAGATCATCCCACTGGCGGCGGAAACGGAACATTTCATCGCGGTAGTAGACGAAGAGGGGCGGTTGCTGGGTGAGATACACCGGCGCGCCCTATTGGCTGGAATGGTCGATGAGCTTCCCAACGGCGGGTAGGCAGTCTAGAGAGGAGCTTTTGACATGACCCAGATAAACAGTCCACAGACGGGCGCGGAGCAGCCTGCCAGACCGGTTGGGATGGATGCCATACTCAGAATCGAGGGTATGGAGCCGGATCTTCCGCCACGCGGGGCGGGCAGGAGAGAGATGCCGCCAGAGGATGCGCAGGCGCCGCGCAGCAAGACGGCGCTGCCCACCCATTACTGGCTCATCGCGTGGGGTTTGGTAGTCGTCGTATTGCTCGTGTCATTTGGCTTAGGGGGCGCGGAGATGGAGTTCCCCACCACCGTTTCGCGGACCGAAGTCGAGACTGATAACGGCGGTACACTTGTCCTGGAGAAGACGGTGCGAGAGTTGGTTGGCGGGGCAATTGACGATGGGGTCGACTGGATTACGGTAGAGATAAGCTGGCTATTCGACGGCCTGAGCAGCGCGGTCGCCTATGCGCTGGTAACGATTGAGGACGTGTTGAAGTGGATTCCTTGGCCTGCGGTGGTGGCGGCTCTTGCGGTCCTCGCTTATGCGGTGGGTCGCTGGAGGATGGTGGGGTTCACTTTGTTTGCGCTGCTGTTCGTTGGCTTCATGGATTTGTGGGAAAACACGATTGACACGATCGCGCTGATGGTGGTGGCGGTTGTGATTTCCGTAGGGGTCGGTTTGCCGCTGGGCGTGCTGGCGGCGCGCAACCGGGTGGCGGACAATCTGATGCGTCCGATTTTGGACGGGATGCAGACGATGCCCAGTTTCGTCTATCTGCTGCCGGGGCTGCTCTTTTTTGGGCTGGGGAAGCCGGCGGGCATATTTGCCACTTTGATCTATGCGGTACCGCCGGTGATCCGGCTGACCAATTTGGGGATCCGGCAGGTTTCGGCGGAGGCGGTGGAGGCGGCGCATGCGTTCGGGACGACGCCGTTTCAGCTGCTGATGAAGGTGCAGATTCCGATGGCGCTGCCGACGATCATGGCGGGGATCAACCAGACGACGATGATGGCGCTGGCGATGGTGACGATTGCGAGTATGGTGGCTGCGGGCGGGCTGGGTGACAATGTGCTGCGGGCGTTGCAGAAGAACCAGCCGGGTAACGGTGCTATTGCGGGGCTGGCGATCGTGTTTTTGGCGATCATTATTGACCGGTTGACGCAGTCGGTGGCGCAGGAGCAGCAGGACAGGCGGAGTGCGGGGTAGGGCCCCCAAATGCAGGTAAGAAAACGCATGACAGTGCCCGCCACTTCGGCTGCTAAGTGGCTTCTCTATACATGAAACGCATTGGGAATTAATCACTAACTTAACCAAGAGAGTTTATCTCCCTATTTGCCGACCTCCTCTGTTGGTACTCTGATTTAGCCTCCTCCGTTTTCGTTGACATACGAAAAACTTCAATAGTAAAATAGGAATTAAGAGAAGGGAATGTGCATTTCATTCTCTTTACGGCTAGGCATAGCTAGGTGAGGTCTATTAAGATGCCCCCTCACAGTATTTGGCGAAGTATGGGCTTTGCTCTCGATGGGTTGCGCTATGCCTTTAGAAGTCAACGCAGCCTTCAAATCGAAGTCATTATTGCAGGATTTATTGTCGTGATTGGATCTGTTTTGGGTATCAGTAGGCTGGAATGGGTCATCGTTATTATTTCGATTTTCTTTGTCATCGGGATGGAATTGATCAATACCGCTATAGAAGCAGTAGTTGACCTGGTGTCTCCCGAATATCATCCAGTCGCGAAAGTCGCCAAAGATATAGCCTCAGCCGCCGTTCTGACAAGTGCGGTCGGCGGGCTAATTGCTGGGCTTGTTATCTTTGGAGCATACATATTCAGTGGTAGGTGATTCTAAGAGACGAGATACTTGAGGGTATGGTGTCTTCTGCCTGACCATTCTTGCAAGAAACGAAGTCAAGGAAGGTTGGAGCAGAGGACCCACCTTTGGGGTGCATTCATCTTTCTTGTTCGATTTAGCGTTTGCAGTAAGTGCAGAAGTGGAGAGAATACCAACAGAGGAGTCCGACAAATAGGGAGACGTACTCTCTTGGTTAGGATAGTGATTAATTCCCAACGGATTCCAGAATAGAAGCTGTTCGACAGGTGCGGCGTGGCTGAAAGCAATGACAACAAAGGTAGTATGTTGGAACATCAATACTCGACTGGCTGCTTGGGATCAGCTCTTGCAAATGGATGCCGACATCGCTCTCCTACAGGATCTGGGCAATGGTTTAGCGAAAAGAATCACGGGTGTCTACACGGGCAGCAGAGAGCATTGGGACTCCCACGTTTGGAATTCGTGCTGGTATGAAGGCCGGTTTCCAAATTTGCTTAACCGCTGGCCATTGGTGGTAAAGCTATCTGACAGGGTTGAGGTCAAATGGTTTAAGCAAGTCTCTCCCATCAGTGGAACCAGTCAGGATGAAATTGCTGTCAGCGGCATCGGAACGATCGCCGCAGCCAGGATAGTCCCGGAGAATTCGCAACCGTTCATCGCTGTGTCAATGTACGCTCGATGGCTAGATCCACACCCAACTGTAGAGAGCAATTGGATCGTCTACGACACATCGGCGCACAGAATAATATCTGACTTGTCGGCATTCATCGGCAGCACGGATCCCAGCACGCACTGAATCCTGGTGGCTGGTGACTTGAATATTTGTTTTGGCACAGGAGATGATTTTGGAGGAGGGTTTGCTGTTCGAGAACGTACCGTTTGGGACAGAATGGCTGCTATTGGCTTGGAGTTCTTAGGCCCACAGTATCCAAATGGCAGAAAGGCGGATCCTACACCTGGCTATTTGCCGCCAGAAACAAAGAATGTTCCTACTTTCCACTCTCGAAAACAGTTGCCGGCGACTGCGGAGAACCAGTTAGACTACGTTTTCGCTTCGCGGGGTTTCCACAAAGGTATCAAGGTGCGCGCTCTCAACGGCGTTGACTGCTGGGGCTCAAGCGACCATTGCCGCCTTCTTATTGAGATTGATGCCTGAAACTGGAATAGCGTGGCTTGTTTCTGAGAGCCGACGACTTTGGCCAGAGCTGGCTGAATGAACCAAAACATTGGTGCCATGATCGATGAACCTTGGTTGTTCGGAAGGAAAGAAAAATTAGACCAAGACATATTGCCCTTGTCCTGTTTCTCCTTGTTATCGCCTTAGTCGGTTGCGCTGCGGCGGAGCCGAATTCCTCAGGCGAGGCGGTTGCCCCTCCAGGCTCGATTGAAACGATCGTCTTCGCCGACTACAACTGGGCCAGCGCTCAGATCCAGAACCGTATCGCCCAATACATAATTGAAGAGTAACTACTAAGCCTATGTAACGAGAAAGAGCCAATGTGCGATTGCTCTTGGATGATGTAGAGTAAGAAACATGAGCAAACTGGAACAGCTGGACCGAGAGCAATTGAAGCAATTAGACCAGGAG
>JAPOVP010000009.1 GCA_026708085.1 Caldilineaceae bacterium | reverse complement strand
GAGGGTGTCCTTGCAGAAACGCGTAAAGTTTCTGCCACTGATAGTCGGAAATCTTAGTTGTAGACATCCTACTATTGTCGCCAAAGTGACAGAATTAATCAAATGTCAACGAGCCCTAGCTGACGTAGCCGCGCTCTTGGCGCAGCTCCAGAATCTCGTCATTCATCAGCTGGGTCGCTTCCTCCGGCGTCTCCTCGCCGGTGATGGCGGCGTTGATGTGCTTGACCATGATATCGAATACCTCGTTGGTCTCCTCGGTGCGCGGCCAGCTCAGACCGATCGCCATGGCGTCGCCCATCGTCTTCAGATAGGGGTTGATCGCCTGGACTTCGGGGTCTTCAAACAGGTCGGTCAGGGTGATGGCGTAGCCTTCGCTCACATACTGGCGCTGGATTTCGGGTGAGACCAGGTAGTGACAGAGCAGATAGGCGGCGTCCTTGTTCTTCGAATAGTTGGAAACCGCGATGCCGTGGCCGCCCAAGGGAGTCCCCCCAGGAGGCGCTGAGAAGCCCATCTGACCGTACACCGGCGAATCTTCGGCAATCAGTCCCGGCAGAATGCCGGGCCACTGGATTTCCATCGAGCATGTACCCTGGACAACCGCTTCCGCAGCCTGCACAATATCCCAGGAGATGGCCGCCGGCGGCGAGATCTCCGGCAGTTTCACCGCCATGATCTCCATCGCTTCGAACCCTTCGTCACTGGCAAACTGCGGCTCGCCGGCGTCGTTGTAGAAGCCCTTATTCGCCAGCCCAAAGAAGATGGCGGCATAGGTGCACATCGCCTGGATCTGACGTCCGCCCATCAGCGCGAAACCGTACTGGTCACCCTGCGTCAGCTCCATGCCGAACGAATGCACTTCGTCCCAGGTAACGGGCGGCGCGTCCGGGTCCAGACCGGCGGCCTCGAAGTGGGTCTGGTTGTAGGGAAAGATCATGGCGTCGCCCAGCCAGGGCAGGCCGTAGAGGTCGCCTTCCCACTTGGCGTAGACCTCCAACACCGCCGGCACAAAGGCGTCCAGGTCGATCGGCGGGAAGGCTGGGTTGTCCACATAGTCCTCCAGCCGCAGCAGACCGTCGGTGGCGATAAACTGGCCGAACCAGGCGAAGTTCAGGTCGATTATGTCGTAGGTGCCGCTCTGCGACCCCAGGTCCAGGAAAGTCTTGTCGTAGACCTGGTCGTAGGGGTTGTTCTCCCATTCGGTCTCGATACCGGTCAGTTCCGTAAACCGAGCCGACGCCGCCTCATTCACAGCCCAGTGGCCGACGCCGCCGACCGGGACCCGCAGCAGCGTGCCCTCCCACTGGCGGCCCACCTCCTCGTAGGCGGCTTCGAAATCATTGGCCGCGACCGATGCCTTCACGACGGCAGGCGCCTCGGACCCGGCCGCCTCTTCAGCCGGCGCCGCGGCCGGCGCACAGGCAACCACCGCCGCTCCGGCCACCGTCAAAGCACCGGCGCGCAGGAATTCACGTCGACTGGAGCCTCTTTCTTCTACTACGTTACCCATTGTGTTTCTCCTTCTCTGAATGAATTCGTTCGGTTTCCTCGCTTAAATATTGTGACAGACAAAACCAGTTGATCGGCGAAATCACGCGAAGGGCCCTGAGGAGGGGCAATCACCAGGGCACCCACAAGGGCACCCACAAGGGGTGCCCCTACGGTGGGGTAGCTGGCCGAAATGTCAACGGGCCCTAACAACTGACTGCTGAAAGCTGACCTCAGACCCGCATCCGCAGCACCGGCTGCTCGAAAGACACCTCCAGGTATTTCATCTCGCGCAGCGACCTGGTGCCGGGGGTCATGAAGTGGATGGCAAAGGCGCGCCGCTGCCGGTCGGTTTTGTTGGGCGCGGTGTGGTGCAGCGTCTGGCAGTGATGCAGCGTCGCGCCGCCGGCCGGGAGGGGCACGACGACCGCCTTCGACTCATCGATCTCTTCCCCCAATTCGAGCAGGGCGTTGTTTTCGGCGAGCCGGCCGTGCTCCACAGAGCGAAAGTGCGTGCCCGGCAGAAACTGCATGGCGCCGTTGTGGACGTCGACGTCGTCCAGCGTCAGCCAGCAGCTCACCAGGTTGGGCGGGGAGCAGCGCCAGTAAGCGTTGTCCTGGTGCCAGTGCGCGGGGCCGCCGTGGCGGGCCGGTTTGAACAGCGCCTGGTCGTGGAAAAGCTGGATGTTGGGCCCAATCAGATCTTCGATCAGGTCCAGAATGCGATCGTTATACAGCAGGCGACGAAAATGGATGTTGTATTCGCACATCTGCATGATCTGGAGAACCCTGGTTTCCCCGATTTCATGGCTTCGGAACCTGGGATGGTGACCGTTACGCGCACGTTCGAATTCCCCGTCATATTCGCGGCGCAGCAGTTCGATTTCGTCATCTTCCAGGATTTTGCCCACCTTCAGATAACCGTTCGTCCAGAAGCTGTTGATCTGCTCTTCGCTGAGCGCCTTGCGCTCTACTGCGGTCTCGTTCCCATTTGCGGTCTGCATTGCCATTCCTCCAGAACTCGATCGTGCCCGGCTGCCTGTTTTGGCAGCCCCGTACCGCTGGTCATGTGCTCTCGGCCAATGCCCAAGACGCGGCCGCGTGCCGTTACTGAAAACTGCCTACTAAGAACTAACCTCAGACCCGCATCCTCAATACCGGCCGTTCGAACGAGACCTCCAGATACTGCATCTCGCGCAGCGACTTGGTGCCCGGCGTCATGAAGTGGATGGCGAAAGCGCGGCGCTGGTTGTCGGTGACGTTGGGCGCGGTGTAGTGCAGGGTCTGGCAGTGATGCAATGTTACGCCGCCGGCGGGCAGGGCGATGACCGCAGCCTGGGACTTGTCAACGTTGTCGCCGTAGTCGAGAAGAACGCTGTCGTCGGTTGAGTCTTCATGTGAAACGGATTGGAAGTGGGAGCCGGGGATGAACTGCATGGCGCCGTTGTGAATGTCGACGTCGTCGAGCGTGAGCCAGCAGCTGACGAGGTTGGGGGGGCTGCATTTCCAGTAGGCGTTGTCCTGGTGCCAGTGGACGGGGCCGCCGTGGTGGGCCGGTTTGAACAGCGCCTGGTCGTGGAAAAGTTGAATATTGGGCCCGATCAGGTCCTCCACCATGTCGAGGATGCGGTCGTCGTAGAGCAGGCGGCGAAAGTGAATGTTGTATTCGCACATCTGCATGATCTGGAGCATTTGCGATTCGGCCTGGTTCTTGGCCTCCACGTCGTCGGTATCTTCGATCGACAGGTTGCGGAACCTGGGATTCTGGCCCTTGCGCGCCCGTTCAAATTCATAGTCATACTCCTGCCGCAACAGCTCGATCTCGTCTTCCTCCAGAATTTTGCCGATCGTGAGATAGCCGTCGATCCAGAAGCGGTTGATCTGTTCTTCGGTCAGCGCCTTGCGTTGGACCTGCGCCTCGTTTCCGTTTGCACTCTGCATTGTCTGTACTCCAGAAAGTGTTGATAGTGGGTCCTGGCAGTTTGGGACTGTCGGGATCCTGTTCCCATTGCAAGTGGTTCAGAACCGGTAAGCTGCGATGTACGAGTGGAGTTGCTGAAAACGTAACTACTAAGCCATGTTCTGTGTGCGGTCTGCCTGGGGGGAATGTACCGTCAGCATTTTTGTAGCGGGCTCTCGATGGTCATGGCGGTGAACGTTGGGCATATATGGGCGTGGCCTCGTCTGTCTTGCTCGCGCCTGGCACATTTTCGGAATCTGCCAGGAGGCGGGGGGTAGCGTGGGCCGACACGGGTCGGCAATTTCGTATTGCCCACCTACTGGCTACGACGCGAGGTTGTAGGAGAGGGGGCGTTGCGGGGGCGGAGCCCCCGCACAAGGGAGGGCCGAATAGGCCCGACCGCCCAAAAGCGAGGAGAGAGAAAAGAGGAGTGAGGAGAGAGAAACATCTTTCGCCACACTGAATCATGAGCGCCATTGGGCAAGGACTTAGCAGTCACCTGAAAACCAAGAACTGAAAACCAGGTACGCCTCTACCGCCCGGCCAGGCCGGAGAGGGCGACGCCGGAGACGAAATACTTGTTGGCGGCAAAGAAGACCACGAGGACGGGGACAAGCATCAGCGTGGCGACGGCCATGATGAGCCGGAACTCGGTGAACTGCTCGTCGCCGAAGTAGCGCAGCCCCAGCGCCAACGTGCGCGTCTCTTCGCGGTTGGTATAGATCAGCGGGGATATAAAGTCGTTCCAATGGTGGATGAAGGAAAATACGCCCACAGCCGCGATGGCAGGCTTGGTGAGCGGCATCGTAATCATGAAAAAGATGCGCACACGCGAGGCGCCGTCCACAACGGCCGCCTCCTCCATCTCGACCGGCAGCGTCATTATGAACTGGCGGATGAGGAAGATGTAGAAGCCGCCGCCGCCGAACCAGAACGGCAGAAAAAGCGGCCACAGCGAATCAAACAGCTGCATATACTTGAAGAGTAGGAAGCGCGGGATCAGCGTGACCGCCCACGGCAGCATCATCGTCGAGAGCGTGAGCCCGAACCAGACGTTGCGCCCATAGAAGGGGACGCGGGCAAAGGCGTAGGCCGCCATCGAGGCGGTGAGAAGGGTGCCCAACGTGGCCAGAAAGGTGACCAGAACGCTGTTGAACGTGAAGAGCCAGAAGGGAGCCCGACGCCAAGCAGTCGGATAGTTTTCCGGGTGAAAGGAAGAGGGGATCCATTCGGGCGGGTAGGTGAATTCGGCTCCCGCCGGCCGCAACGAAGTCATAACCAGCCAGTAAAGCGGCATCAATGAGATCACCGCCCCGAACGCCAGCAGAATATACGCGGCTAACTTCCCGGAAATCGACCCGATATACTTTTCTTCTCGATCTACCAATGCATTCCTCCGAAGAAGCAGTCTATGCGCCGCGGCCCGTGATCACGACTGACCACCGGTCACCGGCGTTCTAGCTCGGCGCGCCGCCACTCTCATAATAGACCCAATTCTGGGCAAAATAGAACTGGATGGCGGTGATCACCAGGATAATCATGAACAGGATCCAGGCCAGCCCCGAGGCATAGCCCATGGAAAAGCTTTCGAACCCTTTGCGATAGATGTAGAGCACGTAGAAGAGAGAGGAGTTGATCGGCCCGCCCTTGGTGGCGATAAATGCGACGGTGAAGGTCTGGAACAGATTGATAATGCCGATAATGAGGTTGAGGAAGATGACCGGGCTGATCAGCGGGACCGTTATTCTCAGAAAGCGGCGGAAATTGGTGGCGCCGTCGATCGATGCCGCCTCCAGCAGTTCTTCGGACACGCCCTGCAGGGCAGCCAGGAAGATCACCATCTGCTGCCCCACCGACCACAGGCTCATCAGAATCAGCGCGGGCTTGACGATCTGCGGGTCCCACAGCCAGTTGACCGGCGAGATCCCAACCAGGCGCAGCAGCGAGTTGATCAGGCCGAAGTCGAAGTTGAAGATCCAGACCCACAGGAAGACGTTGGCGACCGCCGGCGTAACCGTGGGGATGTAGTAAACGGTGCGGAAGACGTTGACGTAGCGCACCTTCATGTTGAGCAGAACGGCCAGGCAGAGCGCTACGAGAAGCTGGGCGGGCACGCCGAGAAAGGCGAAGTAGGTGGTGTTGTACAGCGAGGTGTAGAAGAGATCGTCCTGGAAGATCTTGTCGTAGTTCTGGAAACCGACCCATTTGGCGTCACCGAAGCCGGAGTACTTGGTAAGCGACAGATAGCCGGAGGCCAGCATGGGGCCGACGATAAACGCCAGGAAGCCGATTATCCATGGCGCCAGGAACAGATAGCCGGCGATGTTATCGGCTTTGACCTTGCGCGACCATCTCGGCTTTTGGGTCTGAACAGGGCTGCTCACCCCCACCTGTACGGCGTCTGCCATGAGCCACTCCCCGCATTGAAGGAGAGATAGTGGTCAGTGGCTCTCACTGCCCACCGACCACTATCCACTGATCACGATTTACAGTCCAGCTTCCTGGATCTCTACTTCCACTTCGGCGATGATGGCATCGACTTCGGCGGCGACATCGTCCATCGCCTCCTGGGCCGTGGCATCACCGAGAATGATGCGGTCCTTGGCCGCCTGGATCAGGTTGTCCATCTCCTGCTGGCGCGGCAGGTGCGAGAAGGCGCGGATGTTGTTGAAGGAGTCTTCCCACATCTCCGCCGTTTCCAGGCTCGGCTCGAGGCTGCCCAACCAGGCTTCGCTCTCGGCATGGCGCTTGACCATCGGCGAAGTCCAGCGCTCGCGGATGATGCGGAACTGGGCGTCGTCCGAAATCAGGTACTGGCACATCGCCCAGGACTCGTCCACGTGGTCGGTCTGCAGGTAGATGCCGTGGGAGTTGGTGGCGTTGCGCACTTCGCGGTTGCCGTTCCACAGCGTGTTGAGCGGCACCAGCTGCATCTCCGACATGACGTCTTCGGGGATGAACTGCGCCTGGCCGCCGAGGACGAACTGCGCGCCCGGCCACTGCATGCACAGACGCCGCTGACCCATCATCGCGACCCAGCCGCCGGGGATGTTGCTCTCGGCGGGGGTGGGCGCCCAGCCTCTGGCCACGGCGCCGGTCATGTACTCCCAGGCCTCGATCGCCTTCGGGCTGTTGAAGGCAGACGCGGTCTCGTCCGCATTCCACACCGTGGCGTCGTTGCCCCAGATCCAGACGCACTGCATGCGGATCGTGCCGCCGCCGGGCAGGGCGCAGCCGTAGACGCGATCTTCGCCCTCGCCGCCGCTGACGGCGTCCATGGTGTTGTCGAAGGCCTCGATGTCCCACTTGCCTTCCGCCCACAGTTCGGCCGGGTCGTCCATGCCGGCCTCGGCGACCATGCTGCGGTTGTAGAGCATGATTGTCGGGTTGTCGGAGCGGGGAATCGCCCAGCGCTTTCCGCGCCAAACGTTGTAGTCCCAGGCCTTGGTCATCTCGTCTTCGCCGACGCCGAGCGTGGGCATCAGCTCATCCAGCGGCATGAGCGCGCCGCGCATCGCCATGGTGGCGTTGTGCATGGGATGGACGTCGAGCAGGTCGCCGACGGTGCCGCCGGCCAGGCCGGTGAGGACCTTGGGCTCATAGTCGCGGTGCGGGATGATGAGTGAGGATACGGTGACGCCGGGGTTGATCTCCTCGTACTCGGCCATCAGCGTGTCCCACAGGCCTTCGGAGCGGGCCATCGGCTGGTTGACCCAGAACTCGATGGTCACTTCTTCCATCGCCGCTCCGCCCCCTCCGTCGTCTCCCGCCGACGGTGCGGCAGCAGGTGCGCAGGCGGCGATCAGGGCGCCGACAGATGTTGCGGTTGCCACGTGCATGAAGTCACGTCGGCTCATTGCGCGTTGTGTCATTTTGCGTCGCTCCTTTGCATGGTGAGTTGGACTCGTTGAACGGACAGTCACTGGCAGATTTTTCGAAGAACTTGCGCCGCGCAACCGGTTGCGGCTGCTGACGGCTGTGAGGACCTGCCTGAAACAAGATGGGGCACTGCGGGTGAAGATAACACGGGTTCGGGATGGTGTCAATCGGCGTGCCGGAGGGGTGCATCCCAAAATGGGGGTGAGCTATACTGAGAGGGAGGTGGTGATTTAGAG
>JAPOVP010000154.1 GCA_026708085.1 Caldilineaceae bacterium | reverse complement strand
GGGGCTCCGCCCCCGCAACGCCCCCTCTCCTACAACCCCCGCCGCATCGAGTGTGTGGCAATATGACCTTGGCGACCCGCTGCGACCGGGCTTCCCCCCAACCCGGCGTCGTGGCAGATTCCAAGTATGTGCCAGCGCAGACAAGACAGGCGAGGCAACGCCCAAATCTACCCAACGTCCACCGCTATGACCATCGCGAGCCCGCTATAGAAATACTGACGGAACATTCCCCCCAGACAGACCGCACACAGTACACACACAGAACATGGCTCAGTAGGTACCTCTGCTGAATGATGTATGAGAGCCTGACTAACGCATTCCACTATTTTAGCTGAAATTGTGCGCGAACTTCTCTTCTTCAGATGGCCACTCTCATTCCACTACCGTGAGCTACTTCTGATAGGTCGCCTGGTCATCGGTCACGCTTGCTTGTATGCCTCCAAGACTATTCATCCTTCTAGTGTTCTTCATCCCTGAAGGTCTAAATGTGAAACATAATCGCAGAGGTGATGTTGGCAGCTGCCTCCTCGTAGTAATCCCCCTCCCCCGCAACGGAGCCTTTTAGTCCGACTGGATAGGCGACATAGCCGTCTTCATGCCTCTCGACTATGACTTTTATTTGACGCATCTGACGGCTTTCTCCCTCGAAAAACGAGTTGCGTCGGTCCGCGAAAACTGTCGATTCCGAAGCCTCTCTTTGCAGGAATGTTCCGGTCTTCCTATTCTGAGCAAGGTGATTCTTTCCACTCTGTTCGTCACTGTCCGGCGATAATTGGATGAGTCGCATGCTCCCAGGGGCCGCCCACCTCCATCTCTTCGTCGGCCCCCGCCGCGTCACCGCCCCCCGTAAAGCGCGTATAGTCCGGAATGTAAATGATGGCGAAGGCCCGTCGCGGCTTGTCCGTACGGTTGGGCCCGGCGAAGTGAAAAGTGCAGCCATGGTGAAAAGTGACGCCGCCGGCGCGCATCGGCATCGCCACCGGTTCTGGCACTTCATAACCCTGCTCCTTGAACCGTTCAACCACACTGTCGTCCTCGTCGGTCAGACTGATTGGGTCCAACCTGCCATGACTGTGCGTGCCGGGCACAAAATGCAGGCAGCCGTTCTCGACGCTGACATCGTCCACCGCGATCCATGCCGAAAGCGCACCGACCGGGTCCATCGGCCAGTAGGGGGCGTCCTGGTGCCAGTTGGTCTGCTTGCTCTCCTGGCCCGGCGGCTTGATCATCGCGTGATCATGATAGATGCGCACGTGCTCGCATCGGCTCAGCTGGCGCGCGTACTCGCCTAATCGCAAGTCAAACGCGATCTCTTTCGCCTGCGGGTAGTCGGTCCACAGATTGACCATCTGATTGAAAACACGTTCATAGTCCTCGGAAAAGCGGCCCCCCATCTCGGCGCCGCGAATTCGCTCGCGTTCGCTGGCGACCGCATTGTCCAGCGCATGCCTCAACGACGCAATCTCCTCCGACGAAAAGAAGTCGTGATACTGAATGTAGCCATTGTTCTGGAAGAACTCAATCTCGGCAGGGTCAACCACAATCTCCGTCATTCTTCTGTGTCCTGTTGCACTGGTTTATCTCCTGTTGGGAATCTCTTTCACCTGAGCCGTTTCCCGGTCCTCGTCTCCTACCGGGCATAGGGATCAGCTGCATCGCGCAGCCCGTCACCCACAAAATTAAAGGCCAGCACTGCGATCACCACCAGCAGCCCCGGGGTGAGCAGCCATGGCGCCAGCACGACTGCCTGCAAGTTCTGCGCCTCCCGCAGCAGCACGCCCCAACTGAGAGCCGGCGGCCGCATGCCCAGGCCCAGAAAACTGAGACTGGTCTCGCTCAGAATCATCGCCGGAACGGCCAGAGTCAGCGAGGCGATAATGTGGCTGAGGAACGAAGGCGTCATGTGGCGTACGATAATGCGTCCCTCCGACGCGCCCGCGAATCGCGCCGCCTGCACGAAGTCCTCTTCCCGCAACGACAGAAAACGCCCGCGCACGACCCGCGCCAGGCCGGTCCATCCTATCAACGAGAGAATGATTGTAATGGCGAAATAGACTCTCGTCACCGGCCAGTCCTTGGGAATCGCCGCGCTTAGAGCCAGCCAAAGCGGGATGCTGGGCATCGCACGAATGAATTCGATGATACGCTGGATCAATATGTCGGCCGTTCCCCCGTAGTAACCGGAAATTCCCCCGATCAGAACGCCCAGAACGAAGCTGAGGATCACCCCCACCAGCCCAATCGAGACGGAGATCCGCGTTGCCGCCAGCAAGCGCGACAGCACGTCCCGCCCCAGCCGGTCCGCGCCCAGAAGAAAGACGGTGCTCTCGTTGCTCTCGAGCCCGAACAGATGCAGATCGGTCTCCATCAATCCCCAGAATTTGTAGGCGTCGCCATGCACCATAAACTTGATCGGATGCTTGACCGACTCGTCCACTTCAAAAATCTTGCGGAAAGTCTCAGGATCTCGTCCACTTTTCAAACCATACACAAAAGGCGGGAAATGGAGCCCGTCCTCATCAAAAAACTGCAGCCGCTGCGGCGGAGCGTAGGCCGATTGCACGTCGTGGCGCAGCGGGTCGTAGGGCGCCAGGAACTCCCACGTGAGAGCCGCCAGATAGAGCAGAATCAGCACGACACTGCTCAACAGCGCCATCTTGTGCCGGCGAAAGCGCCACCACATTAACTGCCGCGGCGAAGCGACAAATATCTTCTCCCGTTCGCTCGGGACCTCTTCGAGTTCAGGATCCTCCGGAAGAATGGGGTCGGTCCTTTCAGCGAGTTCCTGCGTCATCGATTTTCCCCGCACAGCTTGGAGTTCCAGCGGTTACACAACGTTCCTACGCACCGGCTCACTGCGTTTCCATCCGAATACGCGGGTCGAGAACCGCCAGCAGCAGATCAGAGATCAATGTGCCGATCACGGTCAGCATACTCAACATCAACAGGAAACTGGCCGCCAGATACATGTCCTGCGTCATCAGCGCCCCCAGAAGCATCGGCCCGGTGGTGGGCAGGCTCAAGACGACCGAGACGATCGTGGCCCCCGAAATCAGATTGGGCAGCGTCCAGCCAACCGTGCTGACGAAAGGGTTGAGCGCGACCCGCACCGGATATTTTCGCACCAGCACCCGCTCTCTCAGGCCCTTTGCGCGCGCCGTTTCTACATAGGGTTTGTTCAACTCGTCCAGCAGGTTGGCGCGCATCGTCCGGATCATTTCGGCAGTGCCTGCCGTTCCCAGGATGATCAGGGGCAGCCACAGATGGGTGAGCATGTCGAGGAATTTGGCCAGGCTCCAAGGCGCCGCCCGGTACTCCTGCGAAAAGAGCCCGCTCAGCCTCAGGCCGAACTGGTCGAACGCATACCACATGATCACGAGCGCGATCAGGAAATTGGGCAGCCCCAGACCGACAAAGCCCAGCGTGGTGAAAATATAATCGCCAATCGAATACTGGTTGACTGCCGAATAGACGCCGATCAGAAATCCGACGACCCACGTAAACAGGATCGTCGACAGGCTGATGAAGAAGGTCAGCGCCAGCCGCTCCCAGATTAGGTTTTCGACCGGCACATTCCATTCGAAGGAGAAGCCAAAATTGCCGCGTAGGATATTGGTCAGCCACTGCAGGTAACGCAGGGGTGCGGGCTTGTCGAGCCCGAACTGCTTGCGCAACGCCTCGAGCCGTTCCTGGTCGACAGGGTCCCCGCCGGCTGCCAGATTTGCCGCGTAGGCGTCCAGGTAGTCGCCCGGTGGCAACTCGATCACCAGAAATGTAACGATGGTGATAAAGAAGAGCGTCGGTATCAGAAGCAGGATTCTGCGGACGATGAACGCGATCATTGTGCTGCTGGCTCTGAGTGTCGGACCGACGAGCTTGCAGTGCGCGGGGCGGTTGGCATTATATACGTTCTGGACGGGGAAGAGCAAACGGGTCGCCCCGATTGCCAAGGGACGCCTGGGCTTCAAAGGGTCGCCGCTACTCTGTCCACCACGCCGGGGTGGGTTGAAAGCCGCGGCGGCCTAGCCCTTGATTCCGGTCATGACGATTCCCTGGATGAAGTAGCGCTGGGCGACAAAAAAGGCGACCATGAGCGGAATGATCGACACGAGCGTCATGGCCATCAGCGGCCCAAGCCTGACATAGGTGTCGCCGCCTCCCATCTGCGTTTCGAACAGACGCAGACCCAGCGCGATAGGAAACAGTTTGGAGTCATTCAGGTAGATGAGGGGGGTGATGAAGTTGTTCCAGTTGAAGGAAAAGTTCAATATCGCCAGCACGCCGATAACAGGCTTGGACAGCGGCAGGATTATATGACGGTAAATGCCGAACCAGCCGCAGCCGTCGATCCGCGCCGCTTCATCCAGGTCTGTCGAAATCGTCATGTAGAACTGGCGCATCAGGAACACGTCATAGGCCGCCGACAACCACTCCGGCGCCATAATGGGCCAGAACGTATTCACCAGCCTCAGACGGCTCCAGAACAGATAAGTAGGAATCATCGTCACCTGCGGCGGCAGCATCATCGTGGCCAGGAGCACGAAAAAGATGATTGTCCGGCCTTTGAAAGGTATCCGGGCGAATCCAAAAGCCACCAGTGAGTTCGTGATCAGTATCATGACCGTGTTCGTAACGGTTATGAAAATCGTGTTCCAGTAAAAAAGCAGGAATGGCATCTCCCGCCATGGATCGATATAGTTGGACCAGCGCAACTCAGGCGGGATCCAGACAATGGGGATTCGGTTGATCAGTTCAGGAGACTTCAGTGAGGTCGAGATCATCCACAGCAAGGGAGTGGAGAAGATGAACGCCCCCACCGTGATGACCACATAGAGCGCGAGGCGCCCTCCGAAGTACTCGATCCGGATACGGTGCCTTCCACGTTGAATGTCTGGCAGCGATTGTCCCCTGATCATCCTCTCACTTCACCTGCGTAGTAGACCCAGGCCTCCGAACTGCGTACAACCAGTACTGTAAAGAGCATCACGATGGCGAAGAGGACCCAGGCAATCGCGGAAGCATAACCAAAGTGAAATTGCTGGAATCCCTTCCGGTACAACAGGAGGACCATCGTCAAAGTGGAGTTGTCAGGCCCGCCGGCCGTGATGATGTACGACTGCGTGAATATCTGCCATGCGCCGATAATGCTGATTATGAGGTTAAAGTAGATCGTAGGTGTCAGCATCGGCAGCGTTATCTTCCAGAAACGATGCCATGCGTTGGCCCCATCAATCGAAGCCGCGTCGTAAAGATCGGTCGGGATCCCTTGCAGCCCGGCCAGGTACAGCAACATATTCCCGCCGGCAGCCCACACCCCCATCAGGATGAACGCCGGCATCGCCCACGTCGTGGAAAAGAGCCACTTCGGTCCCTCTATCCCCAGAAGCGCCAGCCCCTGATTGATCAACCCCCAGCGCGCCTGGAGCAGATATTTCCACAGAATGGCGACCGCTACGCCGGAGACGATCGAGGGCAGGTAGTAGATGACGCGATAGACCCCTTGAAACTTTACGTTCTGATTCAGCAGCAAAGCGATGACGAGCGAAAAGACCAGCGCAAGCGGCACCATGCCGAAGGCGTAGTATGCAGTGACCGAGAGACTCTTCCAGAACAAGGGATCTCGGAATAGCTTTGTGTAGTTCTGGAGGCCGATGAAGTCGAACGTCGTGAAGAAGTCCGTCTTGAAGAGGCTGATTCCAAACGAGGCCAGCATCGCACCGGCGTTGAGAGTAAGAAATTTGATAATCCAAGGGGTGATGAAAAGGTAGCCCGCAATATTGATCCGGGCTTGGGGCGAAAGGGAAAACCGGCGGGGCGCCGGCGAGCCGCCAGAGACTGCTTGCGCCATTATTCCTCCTGCTGTGACGAGGAAGTGAGAAAGAGTGAGGGGAGAAAGCGGATCTCTTCCCTCACTCCTGCCTTAACGCTTCTCGCTATTCCAGGCTGGCCTGGTACGCTTCTACCTCTGCGCAAACTTCAATCAGAAGGCTTGGATCCGCGTCGCCCAGATTGAAGACCCTCTCCATGGCCGGCTTGATAAGCTCAAACGCCGCCGCGTTGTCCTTGAACCAGATCACGTTCTCCAGGTAGCCCATCTCCATCATCTCGGGGATGATTTCGAGATGCTTGTCCGCCACTGACGGGAATTCGTCGCGGTATACATCCACCGCCTTGCTCATCAGAGACTTGCGGATCGGCAACGAGCCTTCTGAACGCAAGGTCCCTAACTCCTGGAACACGGGGCCTGCCAGGAAATTGATGAACTGCCATGCCTCATCAGGGTGGTTGCTCCCAATCCAGATCGACCAGGCGTCGGCGTCGCCGAGTGCGTCACGTCGTACCGGCCCGCTGGGCACATGTGCATAGTCCCAATCAATCTCCTGGCCAACCTGCTCTGCCTGCTGGGCCGGCCGCACATTGAACCATGGGATGGCGACGCGACCGGAAACAAAGTCGTCGTAAGTGCCGCTCACGTCCTCCGGTCGAATGAAGGGATTCGGCTCCTTGACCCACATGTTTTCGTATACCCAGTTCATGGCCTGCTGCGAAGTCGGTTCATCCAGCCAGCAGTCGGTGTCGTCATCAGGATTGACGTAGTCTCCGCCAAACGCACGCAGCCAGCCGAAGAACTCCGCCGAAGATGTGGCGACGATGCGGCTGCCCCAAAGGTCGATGGACCCGTCGCCATCCCTATCGTGCGTGAGCGCCTCGGCCATGGCAGTGTACTCTTGCCAGTCCCAGTCCGCCCCAAAGTTGGAAGGATACGCAACGCCGTACTCATCGAAGATTTCCTTGTTGTAGGCCATGCAACGGACATCGATGTACTTGGGCATTCCCACGCGAATGCCGCGAATGCGCAGCCTGGTCCACTGGGCCTCGATGAAATCGTCAAGATCCGCCTGCGTCAGATCGCGGTCTACGTAAGGCTGAATGTCCAGGATCAGGTCCTTGGCAACCCAGACGTAGAAGATGTCCGGCCAGGCTTGGAAGATATCGACGGCATCGCCCGCGATCATCGATGTCACCAGCTTGTCTGCCCAGCCGCTAGCCGCCGTCTCCACATTTACATTGATCGGAGGATCCGTATTCGCCGTGAAGTTGTCGTTGATTATGTCGGGGAATACCTCTTGCGCCAGTTGTGAGTGTGGTCGCGACATGAATCTCAGCGTCACGCCTTCCGCGGCCGGCATGTCTTCGGCAGGTGCCATCGTCTGTGCGGGAACGCAGGCTGCCATGGCAATGCCGATGCTTCCAACGGTCGCGCCCTTGAGAAAATCTCGGCGCGTCAGCCTCTGTGCTCTCATGCTGTCACCTCCAATTCAGGCGGCCCAAGTCTTGGCCGCTAAGGTGTTTGCGTCTGCGCCCGGTTTTGTGGGCGCCTATCCCTCCGCCCCGGTTGGGCGGAAACGGGATGCAGGCACGAGATACGGTTTACGCGGCAAGCACGACTACGGTTGAGACCCGTTCCACCTCCTTTCCCGCTCTACAGTTCATCACGTTTCGCTACGCACCCGCTCCACCGCGTCCCACAGGGCCGCCGCCGTGTACTCGTTCTCCTCCTCCGTCATGAGCGGATGCAAGGCCACACAGAATATGCGAGAGCTGAGCTCGTCGGAAAGGGGCAATTCCTGGCCGGCCGTCTGCGCGCGGATAAACGGTGAATCGGCGTAGACTGCCCGGTTGTAGACTCCACACCCTATTCCGTGCTCCTCCTCCATGATACGCATCAGGCTATCGCGCTTTTCGCCGGCCCAGTCTCGCGGCACTAACATTGTATAAAGATAATAGGTGTGCTCGTA
>JAPOVP010000114.1 GCA_026708085.1 Caldilineaceae bacterium | reverse complement strand
CCTTGTGCGGGGGCTCCGCCCCCGCAACGCCCCCTCTCCTACAACATGCCTCGCCACCCATGCGCCGCGTTACCAGCAAATGCCTCATCGACCGAGTGCGCCCCCAACCCGGTCTCGCACCATCGACCCCTCGCGAGCCAACAGAAGCCCAACTGCCACCCCCATCACAATCCAATACCCGCGACAGCAATCCAGAAAATCCCGATCCTCATTCCTGCAAATCCTGATTCAGACAAGAAATCGCCCTACACCCCGCAGGGGCGCCCCTTGTGGTTGCCCTCGTACGCGCCGCCACTGCCTTTTCCCCCACCTTCCTCCCCCTATCCACCCATCCACTGTAGGGGCGCCCCTTTGTGGGTGCCCAGTTACACACACCCAAACTGAACCGCGCCTCCAGGCGGCCCGCAGCACGTCAAAGACCCCTTCTTCGCATCCCTTCGCAGATAAGATGATGTTCTTCGCGTCCCTTCGCGTCCCTTCGCCGATAAACTGTATCTTTACTCATTTTTCGGCTATGATTAAGCGATCTCAAGAGCCGTGCACGCCGCGCTACTTCGTAACCCGTATCAAGACTATGCCTGACGTTCAAAGCAATCTGCTGCTACGCATCTCGGACCAAGACAACGTCTACGTCCTTCTGAGCAGCGTGAACGCTGGCACCCCTCTACAACTTGGCGAAAAAACCGTCATTGTCGAAAACGCCCTCGAACTGGGACACAAAATAGCCGCCCGCAATATCACTGCAGGCGAAAAGATCGTCAAGTACGGCGCCCCCATCGGTTCAGCCACACGCGACATCCGCACAGGCGAGCATGTCCACCTGCACAACATCAGGAGCGACTACATTCCCACCTACACACTGAATTCGGAGACCGATTGAACCGGTAGAGGAGCGACAGTATGTCTGCGAAAACCGAATTTCAAGGTTTCCTGCGGCAGGACGGCCGCAAAGGCATCCGCAACACCATCCTGGTCGTCTATCTGGTCGAATGCGCCCACCACGTCGCCCGCGAAATCGTCTATCCCTACCGCAAGCAGGGCGTCCACCTGATCGGGTTCAGCGGCTGTTACCCCAACCAGTATGCCTTCGACATGATGGCCCGCCTCTGTACCCATCCCAACACGGGCGCCGTCCTCCTCGTCTCATTGGGCTGCGAAAGTTTCGACCGCCGCGGCCTGCAGCAACTCGTCAGCGAAAGCGGACGCCCGGTCGAAACACTCGTCATCCAGGAAAGAGGAGGTACGCTCACCACCGTCGACCAGGGCTTGGCCTGGCTGCAAGAAACGCTGATTGAACTCGAAGAAGCCGCGACGCGCGTGCCGATGTCGGTGGATGAACTGGTCGTCGGCGCCATCTGCGGCGGTTCTGACGCCACCAGCGGCATCACCGCCAACCCGGCCATCGGGCGCTGCTTTGATCTCCTGGTCGAGAACAACGCCAGCGCCATCTTCGAAGAAGGAGGCGAGCTCATCGGCTGCGAGCAGATCATGGCCGACCGTGCCGTCACCCCGGCACTGGGCGAAGAGATCCTCTCAACCATGGAGAAAACCGCCCGCTACTACACCACCATGGGCCATGGCAGCTTCGCCGTCGGCAATGCTGACGGCGGCCTGACAACCGTCGAAGAGAAGTCGATGGGAGCCTACGCCAAGAGCGGCTCTTCACCGATTTCCGGGCTGATCAAACCCGGCGACGTGCCCCCGGCCGGCGGCCTCTACCTGCTCGACATCGTACCCGACGGCGGCGCCCGCTTCGGCTTTCCCAACATCAACGACACCGCCGAAATCGCAGAACTGATCGCCTGCGGCGCGCATCTGACCCTCTTCTCGACCGGACGCGGCTCGGTCGTGGGTTCAGCCATATCACCCGTCGTCAAAGTCTGCGGCAACCCCGAGACCTACCGCCGCATGGCCGGCGACATGGACGTGGACGCCGGCCGCATCCTCGTAGGCGAGGCCACGCTTGACGAAGTAGGCCGCGAGATTTTCGCCCACGTGATCGACGTTGCCGGCGGCGCACCAACCAAGTCCGAAAGCCTCGGCCACCAGGAGTTCGTTCTGACCTACAAGACTTTCGAACCCATCGGTCCCGCCTGTCTCCCGGTCTGATCTCACTTGCATTCAACCAGCTGCACAAGCCCGCATATTCGACACGCAGGCCTTGCCGTACAGGCCGGTCTATCTGACAGTGCCGGGACCAACACGGCTGCAATGCCTTTGGTCCCGGTCCAATGGTATTTCCTACTCAGCGAAAACCCTCTACTTATGAATCACATTCTTGAAAATTTCGTCGAGGCGTTGCAATGACCGCGGAGTCCCAAGCCTCGCCCCGCCAGGGAGACAACCCCAGCCATTCCGGTACACCTGTGCCAGCGGAATTCGGAGCAAGCCGATCAGCCCGAGAGTACCTCGCCCTCACAGCACGCGGCTTCGCCATGGGCTGCGCCGATATCGTGCCCGGCGTCTCCGGCGGCACCATGGCCTTCATTCTCGGCATCTACGAAGAGCTCGTGATGAGCATCCGCGCCGGCGCCCGCCGCCCCTTCTGGCAGGCACTCCTGCGTCTGAACCTCCCCGCCGCGCTTGAAGCAGTAAACGCCCGCTTTCTTCTCGCCGTCCTCGCCGGCATCGCCATTGCCGTCCTCACCCTCGCCTCCTGGCTCGAGTGGGTCCTGGAGCACCAACCCGTCCTCATATGGAGCTTCTTCTTCGGCCTGGTGTCCGCCTCAATCATCACAGTGCTTAAACGCATCCATAACTGGAATCCCGCACTCCTCGCCGCGCTGGCTGCTGGCGCGGTCGGCGCCTATTTCGTGGTCGGAGCCGTCCCCGTTCAGACGCCCGAGGCGTCCTGGTTCCTCTTCCTCAGCGGCATGATTGCCATCTGCGCCATGATCCTCCCCGGCATCTCCGGCTCCTTCATCCTCGTTCTCCTCGGCAAATACCAGTTCGTCCTCGCCGCCGTAAACCAGCGCGATATAGCCAGCCTGGCCATCGTCGGCGCCGGCGCCGTCGTCGGCATCGTCACCTTCGCCCAAATCCTGGCCTGGCTCTTCAAGCGCTACCACGACGCCACCATCGCCGTCCTGATCGGACTGATGGCCGGCAGCCTGCGCAAAATCTGGCCCTGGAAGGAAACCATCGCCTCCATCATCGATCGCCACGGCGAACTCCTGCCCACCGTGCAACGAAACCACCTGCCCCCCGCCTTGACCACAGAGGTCTACCTTGCTCTCGGACTGGCTGTCGCCGGATTCGCCGTCGTCATGCTCCTCGACCGACTGAGCGCGCCGAAGTAAGCCCGCTGCCTCTAGGGATCGCCTACGTCTGGCTGAACAACAATGGGAGGAACCAGGTGTTGCTGATCCACGGATTCACGCAGGGAGAGTCCTGGTAGACTTTGGTGTTCTTCGCGGCCCTTCGTGGCCCTTCGTGGACAAAAAGACGTTCTTCGCGCCCCTTCGCGCCCCTTCGCGGATAAATTGGTTTCTGTCTTTCAAAGCTATCAATCGGGGATAAACGAAAAACTACAACAATCAATTACCAACCACGGCACGCTGCTCCTCCTCCAAACGCACCGGGGTCGTCCTCCGCGGCTCCCTCACCCAAAACACCATCAGAACCAGCGCCATCACCCCCACCACCAGCGCAACATTGAACACGGCCCTATAGCCCAAAGCACCGGCAAGCCAGCCACCCAGAATCGGCGCGCCAATCAAGATCGGCGCCAACAACGTATTTGTCAGCCCAATATACGTCGGCCGGTCCTCCGGCGCGCTGAACTCCAATATGATCGGCAACGAAGAGGTGTGGTCTGCAGCCAGGAAAGTCCCCAGAAATACAAAAGTAACCACCAGTCCAATCGGCACGGTACCTACTGCGTACGGCGAGATAACCGCCCCAGCCGCCTCCCCAGCGCCGGCCGCGCGGCCGATAACCAGCGCGCTCAGTGGCGCAACTGCAACAAAAAAAGCCGCCCCCGCCAGCACCGTCTTATGACCGACCCGGTCGGCCAGCAGTCCGCACAGCGGATTGAGCACCGCCTGTGTTCCCACCAGCACCGCCGTCAGCAGACCGACGCCGCGACCGTCAAGAGCAAACAACTCCGTCCCGTAGACCGCGAAGAACCCCGCGCTCATCCCGCCCAGATTCACCATCGACTTGCTTATCAGGTAGCGTCGATAGTTGATGTCACGCTTCAACACCGTTGTCAAGCGGCCCAGGTAACGGATCAGAGGAGCCGCCTTCTTCGTCACCTCGCTGACAGGCTCCCGCGTTGCGGCCAGCCCCATCCACGAAATAACCACAAATGCGAAGGCAATAAAGAATAGCAGGGCGAAGTTGCCGGGGAACGCCCGGCTGACTAGAATCCGCCCCACGAAATAGGCGCCAACTACCCCCATCAGCTGTCCCATCCCGTGGCCCAACCCCAGCCAGATGCCCCGCCGCCGCACCGGAATGACCTTCGCAATCATGTCCAGCCACGGCGGCGTCCCCAGCCCTGCCCCCGACGCGGCCATGCCAATGCCCACTAGCACCGCAATAAGCGCAACTGTTGGACTTTCAACTGCAAAAAAGAGGATTGCCAGACCGATCAGCAGATACGGCAGCCGCTCGAGGAAGAAGCCGATGACCATCACGAACGGCTTCTTGTAGGGCATGCTCTCGGCCAGGTTGGCGGTCAGCAGTTGGGGAAGGTAGAGGCCCAGCGACCACATCGCCGGGACAAGACCTATTACGAGTTTGGAATCGGTCAGCTGGCTCACCAATACCGGGACCACAGTTTCTCTGGAAATGAAACTGATGCCCAGCGTGATGAACGTTATGTCCCACAGACTAACGGAGAAATTCCAGGTGGTATCTTCCCTACCGCGCCCCATCGCTGCCGGCCCCGCCCGTCTCTGAGTAAGGCCGGAAACCCCGCACCATCAGCCCCGGAGGCTCGTCCTCGCGCCGGGCCAGCTGCGCCCGGCTCTCAGCTTCGGCGCGGTTGGAAGTGGTCGTCGCCCGGATTATGGCGAAATCATCGGGACGCCGGTAGCGGTTGATGAAGACCGGACGCGGCCTGTCCGAGTGGTTCTGCTTGGAGCCGTGCACCGTCCTGACGTGAAAAAAGATCGAATCGCCCGCCTGCCCCGTGATCGGCAGCGAAACCTCCCAGGGCCACTCGTCCTCGTCCAGGCCCAGGTGGGAAGACGTATCGATGTGCTGGAGCTGCCCCTGCTTATGTGTGCCGGGAACGACGTGCAGCGCCCCGTTCACCAGGTCCGTGTCCACAACGTATGTCAGAATCCCGACCGGCCCTTCAAACCGGTGCTCAAAATAGGCCGAATCCTGGTGCAGATGCTTTGGGTGGCCTCCCACCGGCTCCTTGACCAGCGACTGCCCCTGTCCGAACAATTCAATATTGGGCCCCAAAATCGCTTCGAGAATGTCGAGAGCCGTCGGGTCCATCGCCGCACGCAGAAACGCCGCGCTCGTAGTGTAGCTGATGCCCACCGTCATAATCTGCTTATCCCTGCTGTACCCGTCAGGTGCCGGGATGAACAGCGAGCCGTTCGGCGAAACCCAGCCCTCCGGCTTTCTCTCCGCCCGGTCGAGCATCTCAATCGACTGCCGCACCGTCGCGCCGATGTCCGCCGCCATCTCCTCGATATAGGGCTTCATCAGACCCCGTACGACCAGGCAGCCATGCTCGCGGTAGACTTCCGCGGCCTCGGCTGCGTCCAGGTCTTCAACCGGCACCGATATCTCGTCGGCGGTAATCTTCGGTTCCATCACGAACGCGGACATGGGCGTTTCCTCTAAAACAGGTTGTCCGGTGTCGTCGTCGGACACCAGCGGTGCGCACTCAGATAGTCCAACGCTATGTTAAGAGCCTCGCTCGTCCCGATTCGTCGCAGAGCATCCACGGCATTGGCGCGAACATAACGGTTCTCGTCGCGCAAAGCCGCCTGCAGAGCCGGCAGGGCTCCGGCCGACCTGGACCCAAGACGAAGCAGCGACAGAGCCGCCGTAAATCGCACCTGGTCATCGTCGTCCCGCAATCCATGCTCCAGCGCCGGCAGCGTCAACGCAACAGGTTCCTTGAGCAGCCCCAGTGCCTCCACCGCACTGCGCCGCACCACAACCGATGGGTCCGAGACAGCCTTGGCCACCGCTCCGGTACTCTCGGCGTCCGCCTTTCCCAGCTCACCCAGAGCAAAAGCCGCATGCATGCGCGCCGCCTCGCTCTCGTGCCCCATCGCATCCAACAAGACCTCCTGGGCTGCAGCGCCAACCTCACTCAGGCCGTAGCCTGCATTCCGGGAGGCGGTGGCGTTGCCGCTGGTGAGAGCCCCGTCAAGTGAAGGAATGGCCTCTACACCATACGTCGCCAGCCGGTAGGCGGAGTCTACCCCCTCCGGTTCATACCTGGAGGACAGCTTCTCGGCCAATTCGGAAACTGTCGTCTCCTCAGTCCCGTGTCCGTTCGACTGCAAAGCATTTGGCGCGGCCCCGTTCCGTGCCGCCCCGGACTCGCCGCGATGCCAGCGCCACTGGTGCCCCCACAATACGTTGTGATCTACCAGAGCATCATCGACCGGCGCCCATCCAGCCTCCTTGTTGTTCCAGGCCGGGCCGGTAGGAGCATTCATCCGCACAAACTGAAACTTCATCATCGCCCGCGTCTTCTGAGAAAGGTTGGCTCCGCCTCGGTGCCACAGATCATAGTGAATCAGCGCAAATGTGCCTTCCGGCCCTTCCATGTAAACCGGCGTCTCCGTCTCGTCGCCTGCCCTTTTCGTATAGTATTGGGACCCCGATAGCAGGCCCGACGGCCCCATCTCCTCGTCCACCGCCTGGGGGTAATAGAAGATCATCGCCCACCAGTTGTGGTGGTTGCGCACCTTCTGGTGCCCCCAGTAGCTGTCCTTGTGCCACGTCTGCACCTTGCGCCCGGGATACGTGAAGTGACAGTGCCGGTGCGGATGTATCGTATAGTCAGGCCCGACAACACTTGTCAGCGCACCCCGCACAACCGGATTCTGAATGATGTCTCCGACCTCGCTGAACCGCGGCAAGATATTGTTGCCGGGATTGCCCTCCTTCTCCATCGCTTCGTTCAGCTTGGCGTTCAGCCTCTCATGGAACTCCTTTGGGAAGTCCGTCTGCAGGACAAGGTAGCCGCGCGAAATGAACTGCCGCATCTGCTCATCATTCAGAAGATAGTTCGAAACGCTCATTTTGCTTCCCTTCTTCGTAGGTACAGAGTTACAACGCTACCTGTTCCACTGTGCACCAAAGCCGATTCGAGCCGCGCCGCAAGCAATTTCAATGCAACTCAGCCTTGCACGGGCAGCCCGCACCGCACGCCGTCTTTCACTATGGGGATCGCCTGCCCCCACAGACCCGTCCCTTCGCGATTCATGATCGGTTCCGCCGAATACTGTGCCAGGTAACACCGCCGGATTCTCGACGTCGTATTCGGCCCGCTGCGGTGAAATGTGCGGCTGCTGAATACCACGATGCTGCCGGCCGGAACCAGAGCCGGGACGCCTGGGTTGTCTCCCTGGTAACCAATCTTGTCATTGCTTCCCATTTCAATTTCATGGTCATACAGGTCGTCCGGCGTCATCCCGATCGCCGAATACGGCAGGACCGAAACCGTTCCATTCTCAATCGACATGTCGTCCAGCGCGCACCAACACGACAGGTATGGCCTGTGGTAGTGTCCCACGTATCCGGAGTCCTGGTGCCAGCCGAACTTCGTGCCCACCTCGGCGAACTTGACCACATACTGCTCGTGAAACAAAAAGGCATTCTCGCCCAGCGTCGCCCTGCAAACGTCCGCCATCAGGTCGCCGAACAGAAAATCCGTAATGGTCGGACTCTCCAACCCCCGCCGGCTGATAAAATACCGCTTCTTGTAGTGATTGATTCCCTGGACCGTCACCCCCTTGGCCTCCATCTCAGCGTCGTACCGGCCAATATAACGCTGACACTCCGCCCGCAGTCCCTCCACCTGCTCCGAAGGAATGACGTTCTCCAGGAAAAAGTACCCCTCGTTGCGGTACTGCACTCGCTGTTCTTCAGATATGTGCATGGAAGACCTCAGTTTTCAGTGCTAAATATTCTTGGCCCAGTGCGGCTGGCCGCACTGGCAACAGAGAGGAAATGGACAGCCAACACACGCGCACAGGCCGTGAGGGACGCGATCCCGCGCCTGCACACAAATGCGGACCTGCTGCTCTTTTCCGGCAGGTATTCCGTCTCAAAGAATACCTGTGCGGCCCCTGTTCTTATACATCACCCCCAACCGAAAGTCAAGCAAATTCCCATTCCGCCGTGCATCCCAAAATTGGGGCGAACTTTCCAGTCCCTCGGGTAGCAATGGAGCCATATCCAGTCCGCAATCAACTCTGATGCACGGAGAGCACCGTCTTTGCCATCTGACCACTGACCACTGACTACTGACCACTGACTACTGACCACTGACTACTGACTACTGACCACTGACCACTGACTACTGACCACTGCAGTTCCGGGCGGTCGGGCCTATTCGGCCCTCCCTTGTGCGGGGG
>JAPOVP010000106.1:3399-8607 GCA_026708085.1 Caldilineaceae bacterium | reverse complement strand
CAAGGGAGGGCCGAATAGGCCCGACCGCCCGGAACTGCAGTGGTCAGTGGTCAGTTGTCAGAGAGATCGTTCGCCCTGGCCCACACATTGGAAATAGACGCCTATGAAGACCGAACGTACCGGCGGCGAAGCACTCGTGCGAGGCCTACTCTCCCACGGTATCGACACGATCTTCGGACTGCCCGGCGTGCAGGTCGACTTCTTTTACAACGCGGTTTACGATGCCGGCGACCAGATACGCGCCATCCATTCGCGGCATGAGCAGGGAGCAGCGTACATGGCCCTCGGCTACGCGCTCGCCTCGGGAAAGACCGGCGTCTATGTTGTCGTGCCCGGGCCAGGTTTCCTCAACACGACCGCCGCACTGTCCACCGCCTACGCCACAAATGCGCCCGTGCTCTGCCTGGCCGGTCAGATCCATCAGGACCAGCTCGGCCGCGGTTACGGCATGTTGCACGAGATCCCGGACCAGCTGGCTGTCATGCATTCGTTGACGAAGTGGACGCGGCGCGTCGAAACACCCGGCGAAATCCCGCGGCTCCTGGCTGAAGCGCTGAGCGAAATGCGTTCAGGCCGCCCGCGGCCGGTCGGGCTGGAGGCGCCTCTGGACGTCCTTGCCGACAAGGCAGAGTTTGACGACAGTCCGTTTCCCGTGACCGTGCGACGACCCACCGTGGACGCCGAGGCCGTCGAAGAGGCGGCCCGGCTCATGGGCAAGGCACGCAACCCGGTGATATTCGTCGGCAGCGGCGCAATGGACGCGGGCGAAGAGGTCCGTGCACTGGCCGAAGCGCTGCAGGCGCCTGTCGTCGCCAGCGCTCGCGGGCGCGGCATTCTCTCCAGCCGTCATCCATTCAGTCACACGTACGGCGTGGGTGAGCGGCTGTGGGAAGAGGCCGATCTTGTCATCGCCATCGGCACGCGAATCACCAAGCCGTTGATTCAGTGGAAGGGCGCGGACGATATGACTCTGATTCGCGTCGATATCGCGGCCGAAGAGTCGGATCTGATAGTCCCGGCGGATGTGACGGTCGCGGCCGACAGCAAGGAAGCCCTTGACGCCCTGCTGCCAGTCCTGGCGCGCTACAACCGGCCGCGGCCTTCGCGCGTGGCTGAAATGGTTGCGCTGCGCAAGGAGATGGAAGCGCTCTTTGACTCGTTCCAGCCCCAGACGGACTTCGTTCGCGCTATTCGCGACACGCTGCCGGATGACGGCATCTTTGTGGATGAGATCACGCAGGTTGGGTATGCCAGCATTCTGGCGATGCCCGTTTACGAGCCGCGTACATTCATTACCCCCAATTATCAGGCGACGCTGGGCTGGGGACTTCCCACTGCGCTGGGCGCAAAGGTAGCGGCTCCGGATCGAGCGGTCCTCTCGATCAGCGGCGACGGCGGCTTCCTTTTTTGCGTAGGCGAACTGGCGACGGCGGTGCAGCATGGCATTAACACGGTTTCGGTCGTCTTCAACGATGGCGCTTATGGCAACGTGCGCCGCATGCAGAAAGAGCTCTACGCCGGGCGCACCATCTCCTCGGACCTGGTGAATCCGGACTTTGTGGCTTTGGCAGAGTCCTTTGGCGCGTCAGGGGTCCGGGTACGGTCCGCAGACAGTTTGCGCGACGCGCTGACCGATGCTTACGCTGCGGACGTGCCCGTTGTGATCGAAGTGCCCGTCGGTGAAATGGCCGGGCCGTGGCGGGGCTTGTATCCGGCCGAGGTCGTGATATAGGGTGGCACTTCCCGGATTTTTGCACAGCGTGTACGCAGTGCTGATTCCGGCGCAAACCGCTGGCTCGGAGCGCAGTCACCGTTCGTGGAGAACGGGGTTTTCTCGTTTTTGAGGCCTTATCTTCTTGCGGTTTTGTGATAAGAGGAGTGGTCCGATGGCAGTGATCGCATTTCAGGGGGAGCACGGCGCATTTTCCGAACAGGCATGCCATCAGCAGTTCGGAGCCGGGGCCCACACCGTATCCTGCAGGACGATGGAGGAACTCTTTTCGTCTCTGGACGACGATCGCGCCACATTTGGCGTTGTACCGGTGGAGAATTCTGCCGCCGGCAGCATCAACAAGGCCAGTGATCTGTTGTTGAATCACGACCTGCGCATTCAGGGTGAAGTCTTTTTGCGCGTGGAACACAACTTACTGACGATTCCCGGCAATGGCGACAAGATCAAGAAGGTACGCAGCCATACCCAGGCTTTGTCGCAGTGCGAAGGTTTTCTCAACCGCAACAGTTACGAGGCAGTACCCTGGTATAACACGGCGGGCAGCGCCAAAGACCTGGCGGAGTGCCCGGAGCCGAATGTGGGCGTAATTGCCAGTTCTCTGGCCGCGGAGATTTATGGCCTGGAGATCGTGCGGCGGAACGTTGAGGACGCGAGTTTCAACTATACACGTTTCGTTGTCATCGGGAAGGGCGAAGCGGGGCAGACAGATAATGCCAAGACATCCATCGTTTTTGCCACGCCACACAATCCTGACGGGTTGTCAGCGTGCATCCGGGAATTTGCCGACCGCAAAATCAAGCTTCTGAGGTTGGTGAGCCGTCCGCGCCGCGATTATCCGTGGCAGTATGTATTTTATATGGACGTCGAGGGTCACTGGCGGGAGCCGGAGTGCGGCGCCGCACTTCTTGGTCTGCTCAACAATGCGGCGTTTGTCAAGATGTTGGGCAGCTATCCGGCGGCGGAACAGTCGGTTGCGGATCGATACGTACGGAAGACAGTGTTGCAGGAGCAGGTGCAGGGGATACAAGCGGACTCCACTATTGAACTTCCCGGTATCGGCAGCTGAGGTGGATAGGGGAAAACCATACGAGAGTGCCGCGAAGACAGGTTTCGGCCGGCGGAGGGAGGACAGTCCTGTGGAGGAAAAACGGGTCCTAATTCAGGGTGCGGTGAGCCTTGCGGCAGTTTTTGCGGTCATGGTTTTGGCTGTGTGGGGGCCTGGGTCGGAGGAGTCGAAGTGGTTTATGGCGCTCGACCTGATACCTATGGAACTAATTCTGCTCTTGACGTCGGTTGCGTTCTTTGCGTCATTGGGAAGATCGATGAAGAAGTGGCTCGTCGATCCCATTGCCAGGTTGTTGGGTAAGGGCACATGATCAGGATACGGTACAGGTACAGCAAGGGTGAAGTTTCAGTGTTGAAACAGCTTTGGCTCGACTGCAAGTTCATATATGCTTCCCTGTATGTTAAGCTTGCCCAGATTTTGGCGTCCATGGGGGGCGATTCCTTGTAGAGGGCCGTACGCGGTCGAAGGGTATAATCCGGGGCAGGTTAGAGATAGAGCTGCGTTTGCAAATGACGCAGCTTTTTTTTATGCGATCAGGTGGGCAGGTCTCAGCAATTTGGGGTCAAGCTAAAGACTGGCTGCCGCTCTTCGCTGCGATTGGGGAAGAAATGTGCTCGTACGAGGAGCCGGATGAGTCGCTATGGTCTGGCTCGGTCTTCGGGGAACAGGCGTTGCTTCAGTTTTTTCCAGAGGATTTTACGGCGTCTCCACGGGGTGCTGATGCTGATCAGCCACCAGAAGATCAGGATGGGAGGGATCAGCGCTATTAGATCGGCGTATTCGAGGAGTTCCGGGAAGTAGAACATGGTGGCGGGATGTGTTGGGTTGGTGAACTGGATTGTATCACGGGTTGGTTTGGGCCGGGGCTATGGTGAAGCCGAGTCATTTTTGCTGAGGCGCCCAGCGACCTAGCCCAGGGCGGCCAGAGTAAATGAGGAAACTATGTATTATGTGTACGACCTTACTCTGCGCGTCCTCGAAGGCGACATCGAAGCGATAATCACGGTATTGATTCCCGTAGGGCTGATGTTCTGGTGGGTATTCCACGTGTTCATACTCCCCGCCAGACAGTGGAAGCCCCCCTCAGGGCCGAAAGAGCGCACCTACTTTTACCGGAAGAAGAGGGTTGCGGAGGAGGAGCGATTGCCCAGAGGATCCAGCTGGCGCAGGGGCGGTGAAGAAGGAGACGCCGGCGGACCGCCCGAGGCGGGGAGTTAGCACATGGCCGCCGGTAGGCGGCCAAATCTGGTATCTTGGCTCGCGGTCCTGTCATTGGGGCCAGGCTCACTGATGGGGGGGGCAAGGTGGGGTAATCTTTGGGTGCGTGCAGCACAGTGAGGAGATAAATCCCATGATTTCATCCAATGAAAAAGAGCCTGGTGACCGCAAGTGGATTCTGTACGATTGCGTCACGTATACGGCCGCGGTGTTGTATGTGCTGTTTGTGGGCATGATGTATTACGTCCACTATTTTGGGGGTTTGTAGCAGAGTGGCCGAAAGTAGATAGGCGTTGGGAACGGTCTAGAGGGCAGGGCCGGGTAGGCAGGCGCCCGGTTAGCTGATGAGTTGTGTGCTTTGGCTCGCGGTCCGGATTTTTGGGGTCGCCGGGTAGGGGATGGGGCGCCTGGGAGGTTACGAACGATCGAAGTTGGCGGCGTCATTGTCATCCTGCATATATTGGCAACCACCAGGGCACCCCAATGGGGTGCCCCTTTTGATTGGAAAACCACATGACCCATGATTCAGACATTCCTCGCCGGAGGTCAATCCGGCTCAGTGAGTATGATTACGCGAGCGCCGGAGCGTATTTTGTTTCGATTGTGGCGCAGGGCAGGTTGTGTCTGTTCGGTGAAGTGGTGGACGGGGAGATGCGCCTGAATGGCGCGGGGGAGATGGTGCGCCGGGTTTGGGAGGGGATGGCGGAGAGGTTTGCGTATGTTGTGGTGGATGCGTATGTGGTGATGCCCAACCATGTGCATGGGGTTGTTTTTCTCGGCTAGACGGCGGCAACGCCGGATGCGTCTACGGGGGAAACAGGAGGGGATGTGCCTACGTTGGGGGATGTGGTGCGTATGTTTAAGTCTGTGACGACGGTGGAATATGGGAGGGGTGTGCGGGGATTGGGGTGGGAGCGGTTCGAGAAGCGGTTGTGGCAGCGGAATTATTATGAGCGTGTGGTCAGGAACGGGTCTGAGATGAGGGCGGTGAGGGAGTATATTGTGAATAATCCCAGGAATTGGGAGTTGGATCGGGAGAATCCCGGTGGGGGTGGGGGGTCTTGAGTTGGCGTGGGGTGAGAGGGTGGGTGCGAGGTCTGTCCCGATCGGGGGTTGAGGGGGGGGTGAAGGCGGTGTGTGTGAGGGTGTACGCGGGCAGGCACAAGGCCTGCCCCTACCGGGGGTTGAGGGG
>JAPOVP010000106.1:0-3379 GCA_026708085.1 Caldilineaceae bacterium | reverse complement strand
AATGGGAGTGTGAGGGTGTACGCGGGCAGGCACAAGGCCTGCCCCTACCGGGGGTCGAGGGTTGGGGCGGAGTAGGCGTCGCGTATGGAGGTGGGAGGGCAGGTACGCGGGCAGGCACAAGGCCTGCCCCTACCGGGGGTTGAGGGGGTGACGGAGACGATGTCGCGAATGGGAGTGTGAGGGTGTACGCGGGCAGGCACAAGGCCTGCCCCTACCGGGGGTCGAGGGTTGGGGCGGAGTAGGCGTCGCGTATGGAGGTGGGAGGGCAGGTACGCGGGCAGGCACAAGGCCTGCCCCTACCGGGGGTTGAGGGGGTGACGGAGACGATGTCGCGAATGGGAGTGTGAGGGTGTACGCGGGCAGGCACAAGGCCTGCCCCTACCGGGGGTCGAGGGTTGGGGCGGAGTAGGCGTCGCGTATGGAGGTGGGAGGGCAGGTACGCGGGCAGGCACTGCGTGCTCTCTCGGAAGTGGCGACTATGGTTGGCGCAGGGCTGCGCTGACTCTGGCGACAAGCTCGGTGGGGGAGAAAGGCTTGACTATGTAGTCGACGGCGCCTGAGTCCAAGGCGGTTGTGATGATTTCATCACTGCCGTAGGCGGACAGGAAGATGACGCGCACTTTTGCCGTAGCCAGGATGCGTTTCATCAGTTCAATGCCGTCGTTTCCCGGAAGCATCAGGTCCATCAGTATCAGGCGTGGAGGGTTTGACCTCACAATGTGGTGGACCTCATCGGGTTTGCCGGTCACGATGGGAGCGTAACCCGCTTTTGAGAGGACTCTGCGCACGTAGCTGAGGGTCTGCGGGTCATCGTCCACTGCGAGTATGCGCGCCGGCTCCGTTTTGGAGGACCCCGACAAATTTGCGTGTAGCGAGGATGTGCCTGCGGCGTTCTCAATTTCCTGGTCGGCAACGGGAAGGGTAAAGGTAAACCGCGTTCCCAGGCCCGGACCGGCACTTTCGGCCCAGATGCGGCCGCCGTGGGCTTCGACGATGCCTTTGCAGATGGCAAGGCCGAGGCCAGATCCCGAGATTTTGCGTTCTCCTTCTTCGCCGTGGACCCGGGCGAATTTTCGGAACAGGTAGGGAATGCGGTCGGCGGCAATGCCGCGGCCATCGTCAGCGACGGAGAAGGCGATGCGGCCGGCATCCCGTGCGGCGCTTACTCTTATGACCGACGGCTCGGGTGAGTACTTGGCGGCGTTGGAGAGGAGGTTTTCCAATACCTGAATGAAGCGCCACTTGTCCGCCATCACCCGGGGCAAGTCGGTCTCGAGGTTAATGGACAAGTTGTCGCGACCGCCTCCGCTCAGGAAGGTGTTTTTGGCCTCGTCTATCAATCGGGCGGCATCATAGGGTTCGGGCGTGACGGAAAGCGAGCCCGTTTCGACCCGCGCCACTTCCAGGAGTTCTCTGATCAGATCGCGCATCCGGGCGGCCTGCATTTCAATGATGCGGATAAACTGGATCATCTCGTCGGGACTGAACGCGTTCAGCGATTCGCGCAGATTTGAGGCAGAACCTTGAATTGACGTCAGCGGGGAGCGCAGCTCGTGGCTTACCATGCCAAGGAATTCGGCGCGCAGCTTTTCCAGCTCTTCCATCCAAGACAGGTCCTGCAGGGTTACGAGCACTGACCTGACTTCATCATCCGGCATTTTCAGAAGTGAAGTGTTTACGAGAACGGGCAACGACCGCCCGCCGGGCACGGCCAGGACCAACTCCTCTGCGCGCAGCGTTCCTTTGCCGGGCTGCAGTTGTGCGAAAACAAATTCGGCCAGCGCCATTTCCTGTCCGTCGGTCCAGCGGACGATCGAGCTATCCACAATGTGTTTCAGATGGCGATTCGTGGGGTCGAGGCCCTTAAAGATTCTGATCGCAGCCTCGTTGAGCGACATTGGGCCACCCGACCGGGGGACGAAGGCGGCGACACCGACCGGTGTCGTCTCTATGACTGTTTTCAGGTTGAAGGCGGCCTGCCGTGCCTGTCTGAAGCGGCGCGTACTGTCGATAACTATGGCAGCCAGGGAGGAAAAAAGGGTAAAGATTTCTTCGTCTTCCCGGCTGAACTCCTGCTCTCCTTTCGCCCTGGCCAGGCAGATGCTACCAAAGCCAGCCCCCTGGTGACGAATGGGGGCGGCCAGGAGGGAACCTGCGGGCAGAGGACAGGAGTCGGGGAAGTCTTTTGCCCTGGCGGGGCTGCGGAAGTCGGGAATCCTCAAGGGCCTTGAAAGCTTGTTGAGGTATGTGAAGAACTGCTTTGCTCCCTGCGTGTCTATCAGCCGCCGATGCTCTGCGGCATTCAGACCGGCGGAGAAGAGGTCGTGCGGCTGGCCCGAGTCATCGGGCGCGTCCCACGACACAGTGAGTTCGCCTGGCCGACTGCACGCCAAGTTCAGCGCGACGACCTGCCTATGAGGTACAGGATCTGCGGGCGTACACTTGGGGATCTGTGTGTCTGCAGTCGTCTCGTTAAGGGCGATCGGGGCGGCGTCAGCCTCGGCAATGCGGCTCCAATCGCCGTAAGGGCCTTTATTGTAGCGGGCGCGCACACGTACCATGTAGCGCTGGCAGGGATTCAGGCCGGTTATCGTGTAGGGGGAGGTCATGGGGAAGGCATTGATTGAAGGGTCAAGCCAGGTACGGAAGCGGTCGTCGACGGGCGCCCAGGTGACCCTGTAGTCGCGCGGCGGGTCGGTCAGGAATGTGATTACACCGTAGCGGGCGTTTGTGATCTCCCGCGCACTGTCTATCACTTCCTGGAGCACGTTTTCCAGGTCTGTTTTCTCTTTGATGCGCGTGACGGCCTGGTTGAGTGTGGACAGTCGGGCTTGCAAGGTTTTTGTGCTGTGCTGGCGGTTGTCGACCTCTTTCATTTTGCATGCTCCATATGGCGACGGACTTGAGCACGGGGCCACGCTTGGGTGTTGTCCGGTGGTCGGAGACGCCGGGAATGGCAGGGTATTGGAAGAGTTTGCATCTGATTATGCCCCATTGTGGAGAGTCACATCAAGCTGTTGCTGGAATTGGGTGCATCCCAGATTTTGGGGTGGGGGTGGGCAGGTACGAGGGTTGGCACTGCGGGAGGGTGGCGGGGGTGAAGAAGAGGGTGGCGCGTAAGGGGTCGGGCAGGCACAAGGCCTGCCCCTACCGGAGATCTGGGTAGGGGCGGGGGAGACGGCGCGTACGGGAGTGGGAGGGCAGGCAGAGGGCTGGCTTTAGCGGAGATTGAGGGTGAACGCGGGCAGGCACAAGGCCTGCCCCTACCGGAGATCTGGGTAGGGGCGGGGGAGACGGCGCGTACGGGAGTGGGAGGGCAGGCAGAGGGCTGGCTTTAGCGGAGATTGAGGGTGAACGCGGGCAGGCACAAGGCCTGCCC
>JAPOVP010000095.1 GCA_026708085.1 Caldilineaceae bacterium | reverse complement strand
AGCCCCCGCACAAGGGAGGGCCGAATAGGCCCGACCGCCCAGAACTGCAGTGGTAAGTGGTCAGTGGTCAGAGGAGGCGCCTCACCTACTTCAGGGTTGAAAGCGGACTGGACATGGCTCCGTAGCTACCCGAGGTACAGGAAAGTTCACACCACTTTTGGGATGCACGCTCGCTCCCTTTCCAGAGGCCAGTTGTTAGCGCTGGCCTGTGCTTTCTGCTACACTGCCAACTGTTGTGACCAGCCGCCGGTGACTGCGGCTGGCGATATAACTTTCCTATAGGACATGGGGTTCCGGCCACCGGTCTTTTCTACATATTGGGAGTGTTGACATGACTGCACCCAGCGATTATCGACATGTATCTTACTTGTGGGACGATGAAGTCGCGGCCGAACTCGATCCGGTCGGGCGCCTTGTCTATCGGTCCAATCTGCTGGGCCAGGACCTGCGCATCACCAATACGGGAGGAGGCAATACGTCCTCCAAGTATATGGAGACCGACCCTCTGACAGGCGAGACGGTTGAGGTGCTGTGGGTCAAGGGATCGGGCGGGGATCTACGCACTTCGAAGCGGGAGAATTTCTCGTCGCTGTACATGGACAAGATCCGGCAGTTGCGTGCGATTTATGACGCGGCCGACGAGAAGGGGGTCAAGACGCCGATCGAAGACGAGATGGTGGGGAAGTATCTTCATTGCGTCTACGACCTGAACCCGCGAGCTTCTTCGATTGACACGCCGCTGCACGCGTTCATACCCGCCGCCATCGTGGACCATACGCATCCCAACGCGGTTATTGCAATTGCCGCGGCGGAGGATGGGGAGGCGCTGACGGCTGAAATATTCGGCGAACAGCTGGGCTGGGTGGACTGGCAGCGGCCGGGCTTCGACCTGGGACTGGTGATGGGCGAGGCGGCAGAGGCCAACCCGGCGATGGAAGGCATCATGATGGGTGGTCACGGGCTGATCAACTGGGCCGGGGATGACAAGGCCTGTTATGTGTTAAGCCTGGACATTATCGAGAAGGCGGCCCGCTATATTGAGAGCCGGGACAAGGGGGCAGAGACGTTTGGCGGCCAGAAGTACGCGGCGCTTGACGATGGCGAGCGGGATGCGCTGCTGGCGGCGTTGCTGCCGGCGCTGCGGGGCATGGTCAGTCAGGAGAATGTTTTTGTGGGCACGGTGCAGGCGGACGAGGCGATATTGCGATTCGTCAATAGTAACGACGCGGCCCGGCTCGCGGAGTTGGGTACGTCCTGCCCGGACCATTTCCTACGCACCAAGATTAAACCGCTCTACGTGGACTGGAACCCGCAAACGAATGATGTGGGGGCGCTGCTGGCGGAGCTGGAAAGCGGGCTGGCGAGGTACCGCCAGGACTACGCCGACTATTACGACGCGCACAAACATCCGGATTCGCCGGCGATGCGGGATCCGAACCCGACGGTGATTCTGATTCCGGGTGTGGGGATGATCGCGTGGGGTAAGAACAAGAGCGAGAGCCGGGTGACGGCGGAGTTCTACAACTGCGCGGTGGAGGTGATGCGGGGCGCGGAGACGGTGAGCAGGTACGCGGCGCTGCCGAAGCAGGAGGCCTTCGATATCGAGTACTGGTTGCTGGAGGAGGCGAAGCTGCGGCGGATGCCGCCGGAGCAGGAGTTGGCGCGCAACGTGGTCGTTGTGGTTGGCGCGGGCAGCGGCATTGGCAGGGCGATTGCGCACCGGGTGGCGAAGGAGGGTGCGCATGTGGTGTGCGCGGACCTGAACGCGGAGGCGGCGCAGGCGACCGCGGATGAGTTGACCGGCATCTATGGGGTCGGCATCGGCGTCGCGGGTACGGGCATCTCGGCGTGCGGGCCGGCGATTGGGCTGGGTGTGGATGCGGGCGACAGGGCGAGCGTGCGAGCGCTTTTCGATCAGACGCTGCTGGCCTATGGCGGCATCGACCATCTGGTTATTACGGCGGGTTACTACTATCCACCGGATGCGAGCGGTCAGATTCCGGATGAGAAGTGGGACACAACGTTCGACGTGAACGTCAAAGGGGCATATATTGTTGCGGACGAAGCGCGCAAGATCTGGGAGGCGCAGGGACTGCCGGGCTCGCTGGTGATCGCGACGAGCGTCAACGGGGCGGTGGCCAAGAAGGGTTCGCTGGCGTACGACACGAGCAAGGCGGCGGCCAACCATCTTGTGCGGGAGCTGGCAATCGAGTTGGCGCCGAATGTGCGGGTCAACGGGCTGGCTCCGGCGACGGTGGTGACGGGCAGCTCGATGTTCCCGCGGGAGCGGGTCATATCGGGGTTGCAGAAGTATGGGCTGCCCTTCGAAGAGTGGGAGGAGTCGGAGGCGCTGCGGGACCGTTTGGCGGCATTCTATGCCGAACGGACGTTGACGAAGCAGGCGATTTTGCCGGAGGACCAGGCCGAGGCCGCGTATCTGCTGGTGAGCGGGGCACTTGCGAAGACGACGGGGCAGATTCTCAACGTGGACGGCGGTCTGGTGGAGGCGTTTCTGCGCTAGCGGCGGGGCGAGAGGTCAGGTTCCGTTGAAATTCTTCGGAAGGCCGCTAAGAATTCGCGAAAAAGAGAAAGCCTGCAGGCGTGAAAGGGATGTTTCTCGCTCGAGTGTTGTGATAGACAAAACCATTTTATCCGCGAAGTCACGCGAAGGGGCGCGAAGAAAACCTTTTAATCCACGAAGGGCCACTAAGGACCACGAAGAACACCTTTCTGTCCGCAGAGAGGCACTTTGCCACCTCAATTCGCTGCTCTGACAAACGCCAAAGCGCCCTAGCACCACCTCAGCAGTGAAGAAGAGTAGAGTTTGCGATATTGGAGAAGAGCTGATGCCTGAAAGAGGATTTCCCAGCCCGGCTGCGCTGCGTAGCGGCGAGGTCGATCTGGTTGCGCATGTCGAAGAGATTTGCGACCGCATTGACGCTGAGGACTCGCTTATCCAGGCGTTGCTTCCAGAGCCGGGGCGACGCCCGCGGTTGACGCGAGAGGCCGAGGAGCTGCTGGCCCGCTATCCCGATCCGGCGCAGCGGCCGCCTTTGTTCGGGCTGCTTGTGGGTGTGAAGGACTTTTTTCGCGTGGATGGGTTTCCCACGAAGGCGGGTTCGAAGCTGCCGGCGGAGCTGTTTGAGGGGATGGAATCGGATGTGGTGACGCGCCTGAAGCGGAACGGGGCGCTGATCGCGGGCAAGACTGTGACGACAGAGTTCGCGTACTTTCAGCCGGGCCCGACGCGAAACCCGCACAACACTGAACATACGCCGGGCGGCTCGAGCAGCGGTTCGGCGGCGGGTGTGGCAGCGGGGTTCTTTCCACTGGCGCTGGGCACGCAGACGATTGGCTCGGTCATCCGGCCGGCGGCGTTCTGCGGGATCATTGGCTTCAAGCCCAGTTATGACAGGATTGCTACGGCTGGGATGCTTTTCTTCTCGAAGTCTGTGGACCATGCGGGGCTATTCAGCCAGGATGTGGCGACGATGAAGCTGGCATGCTCAGCGCTGCTGGGAAGTTGGGATGACAGTGCGGGAGCGCCTCCCGACGGTCTGCCGGTACTGGCGGTCCCGGACGGCCCCTATCTGGAGGAGGCCGAGGAGGCCGGTTTGGAGCAGTTCGAGAAGACGCTGGACAGGATGGCGGCTGCGGGGCTGCGCATCGAACGCGTTTCGTTTTTCCCGAACTATGCCGAACTTAACGTGCGGCACCGGCGGCTGACTGCGGTCGAAGTGTCAGAGGTGCATAAGGAGTGGTACAAGGCGTATTCGGACCGCTACAGTGTGCATATGCACGAGATCATGGAGACGGGGGCTACTGTATCCGACGAGGAGCGGGAGGGGATACGCGCGGACCAGCTGCGATTGCGCCATAAGATGGAGGAGGCGCTGCTCTCTTGCGGGGCCGATCTGTGGGTTGCGCCGGCGGCGCCGGGCCCTGCGCCGTATGGAATCCATTCGACGGGCAATCCGATCATGAATTTGCCGTGGACGAATGCGGGCGTGCCGGCGCTGGCGGTTCCGTCAGGCGAAGCGGAAAACGGACTGCCTTTGGGTGTGCAGTTCTGCGCGCCTTTCGGGGCGGATGAGCGGTTGCTGGCGTGGGGAGAGGCGATAGAAGGGTTGGTGAGGGGATAGAACTGTGATCAGATTTAACGCTGCCGCGGTGTCCGTTTTGCAGACGGCCGCGGCTGTTTTGCTCCTTGGGGCCTGTGCGGTTGGTCAGTTTCCAGCCCAGCCTTCGGCCGCGGAGGCTCCTACCGATGTGGCGGCTGACAGCACTGAACAATTAGACATTTGGCAGGGCGGGGCGGCGATGCCTACGGCGCGCTCGGAGATGCGGGTGGCGGTTGTGGACGGGATCTTCTATGTGCCGGGCGGGTTTGGCGGTTTGACCAGTTTCGAGGCGTACGACCCGGCGAACGACAGTTGGACGGCGCTGGCGCCGATGCCTGAACCGGCGCACCATATGATGGTGACAGGCTACGATGGCAAGGTCTATGTTTTTGGCGGCGGGCCGGACTTGAGCTGGCAGGCAACGGCATCGATCCTGGTCTACGATCCGGCGACCGACGCGTGGGCGGAGTCCGGTCTGATGCCAGAGCGGCGCATGAGCGGGGAAGCGGTGCTGTTAGGGGATTTCATCTATCTTGTGGGCGGCACTGGGGGTACGACGGCACTGCTTCGGTTTGATCCGGCGGAGGAGTCGTGGTCGGTTTTGCCGGGTCCTTCGCAGCCGCGCGAGCATGTGGCGGCGGTGGCTTTCAACGACGAGTTGTGGGTCATCGGTGGGCGCTGGGGCGGGACGGGCGCGCTGGCGACGGTGGAGATATTCAGTCCGGCCAGCGGTGCGTGGCGGGACGGTCCGGAGATGGTCGAGGCACGCAGCGGGTTCGGCGCGGCGGTGGTGGGCGACCGTATCGTGGTTGCAGGCGGCGAGATTCTGGGTGCACGCCCGTGGACGGCGCTGGCGAGCGCGGAGGTGTATGACGCGGGCTCGGGCGCGTGGACGCTTTTGCCGGAGCTGCCGGCGGGGATACATGGGATGCCTGTGGTGGGTTATGGGGGGACGGCGTTTGTACTTGGCGGGTCGGACCGGGCTGGTGGGATTGATAATCGGGGGCGGGTGCTGAAGTATAGCCCGTAAGGAAGGAGCCTGAAGTACCGGATTCCGGTGACAGTTCGGGAAGGGCGATTGATCCGCGAAGTCACGCGAAGAACACCTTTGATCCACGAAGGGCCACTAAGGACCACGAAGAACACCTTGCTGTCCGCGGAGGACGCGGAGGGTCGCGGAGAACACCGATGGATCCGCGAAGGCACGCGAAGGGGCGCGAAGAACACCTTTGATCCACGAAGGGCCACTAAGGACCGCGAAGAACACCTTGCTGTTCGCGGAGGACGCGGAGGGTCGCGGAGAACACCGATGGATCCGCGAAGGCACGCGAAGGGGCGCGAAGAACACCTTTGATCCACGAAGGGCCACTAAGGACCACGAAGAACACCTTGCTGTCCGCGGAGGACGCGGAGGGTCGCGGAGAACACCGATGGATCCGCGAAGGCACGCGAAGGGGCGCGAAGAACACCTTTGATCCACGAAGGGCCACTAAGGACCACGAAGAACACCTTGCTGTCCGCGGAGGACGCGGAGGGTCGCGGAGAACACCGATGGATCCGCGAAGGCACGCGAAGGGGCGCGAAGAACACCTTTGATCCACGAAGGGCCACTAAGGACCGCGAAGAACACCTTGCTGTCCGCGGAGGACGCGGAGAACACTAAGAGACAGATGGAGTTTTCTTCGCATGGCTGCACGGCCTTTCGCGGATCCGGCGGACTGTGTTCTCGGAATTCGCTGTCCTGAAGAATTTCAACGAACATTATGACGTTGCTTCGCCGCAACTGAGTGAAGCGGCGGATTGGTACGACCATCGCCTCGTGCTACGTCCAAGGAGAATCATAGCCATGTTCCCGGACCTGAAACCTGGTGACTACCAGCCCGATCTGCCGTCAGATTTGCGCTTTGGCATTGGCTTCGTCGGATGCGGCAATATCGTCCAAAGATCGCAGATGCCCGCTTACAAGAGGGCGGGCTTTCGCGTTGTCGCTTGTTGCGATTTAACGGAGGAGAAAGCACGCAGCGTGGCGGCCAATTTCGACAACCCTTTGGTGACGACCGAGGTAGAAGAACTGCTTGCGCATCCTGAGGTGCAGATCGTTGATCTGGCAGTACATGCTTACCAACGCCTGCCTCTGGTCGAGCAGATCGCAGCGGCGGGCAAGCACATCTTTTCGCAGAAGCCGTTGGCTCCCAGCTTGGGCGAGGCGGAGCGTATTGTTGAGATATGCCGCGACGCGGAGGTGACGCTGATGGTCAATCAGCAGGCGCGGTGGGCACCGCCGCACCGAGCGCTGAGACTCCTGGTCGAAGAGGGCGTGTTGGGGCATGTCTACTCCGTTACCCACTTTCATCGGGCCTATCAGGACTATGGCTGGTACGCTGAGCATGAGGATTTCAACATCGTTGATCACGGTATCCACTATGTTGATTTGAGCCGTTACTTCAGCGGTTACACACCGCTGCGGGTGAAGGCGACAACTACATTGGCGCCGGGCCAGAATGCGGTCTCCCCGATGATCTATACGATCCTTTTTGAATATGAGGAGTCGGCCCAGGTCATGACGACCCTGCACTTCAACAACATCGTTTCGGCGCCCGCTCTGCATGATCATCTGTGGTTCCTGGATGGCACACGGGGGAGCGCGCTGCTCAGCAATCCCATGGGAACGGCCAAGTTGAGCGTGTCGCTGAAGGATTCGCCGGAACAGGTGCAGACATACGAAATCGCGGGCACGTGGGGATATGAGGGCTTCGCGGGTTCGATGGGAGAGATGTTGCGCGCTATGGAAGAAGGGCGCGAGCCGGAATGTACAGGCCGCGACAACCTGGAGAGCATACGCATGGCGGTGGCGGCAGTGGAAAGTTCCAATTCGGGCGAAAGCGTTGAATTGGGCCGGTAAGGAGCCCGGTGCTGTTTCCAGGAAGACGGCAGACAGGAGCGTCATGCCATGCGGATATGCAGCGGCTTCTATCGCTGGTCTCAACATTACGGATGGCACTTTCTGACAGAGCGGATTGACGAGGTTGCGGCCGGCCTGGCCCGGGCGGGCTATGCCTACTTCGAGGGACTTCTCGATCCGTTAGAGGGAGAGGGAGACTGGGCAAGCCGCTGGCAGGCGGCTCTGGACAGGCATGGGGTGCGGCTGGCGGGGGCATACGTGCATGCGTTGCTGCATGAGCCTGGCACACAGGCGCAGTCGATCGAAATGATCGTTGCGAGAGCGCGGTTGTTGTTACCGATGGGGGCAGAGTTTATCAATGCCAATCCTCAACCGATTGGGGCGCGGAAGACCGACGAGATGTTGGCAGTGCAGGCCGAGGGGTTTACTCTGCTGGGCGCGGCGTTGAAGAGAGAGGGCTTACGTCTCGTTGTGCATCATCATTTGCCCGAACTGGCCGAGAACGGTCGTGAGCTACGCCACCTACTGGAACATACAGACGCAGGGGACGTAGGGCTGACAGTAGATGCCGATTGGATGTGCCGAGGCGGCCAGGATGCGGGGGCGTGGATTCGGGAATTCGCGTCACGGCTTGAAATTGTGGAGTTGCGAAGTTCTCAAAAGGGCATTTGGAGTGAAACCTTGGGTGATGGTGATCCCGATTGCCAGGAGTTGGCGCAAACTCTTGCCGAGGTGAGATTTGACGGGTGGCTCATGGTTGAGCTGGCGCGCGAAGAAGGTACTCCCCACACAGCTGATCTGGTCCTGGCCCACGCACGTAGTCTGGAATACGTGCGCGACGTATTCGGCAGGCACGGTCGTTTTCTTGCCTGACCAGGTCAGCTTTAGCAGAGACGCAGAGCACAGTATCTTCTGCGAATGCTGCAGATCCTCTCAGTTGTTCAAAAAAGCGTGTAATCCAATTTGGGGCGAGAAGGGTCAGGTGGGAGGGCGGCACTTGGCAGCGGTCCTGGGCAGGCACAAGGCCTGCCCCTACAGGACTTTTGAGGGGGATAGGGGAGGCGACGCTTGGGGACGGACCTGGGCAGGCACAAGGCCTGCCCCTACGGGTCTTTTGAGGGGGGAAGGGGGGGCCGAACTTAGTGGGCGGACGAGGGCAGGCACAAGGCCTGCCCCTACGGGTTTTTTGCCGGAGATTGGAACGGGGACTGACTGCAGTTTGGTTGCTACCAGAGGAGTACGAGGGGTGACCTTCATTTTGGGATGCACGCCAGAAAAAGTATGGTTGCGAGCCTCCCCTTTTTCCCTTATTATAGCGATATATTTATTTTTCCCGGTAGCTGACCAAGAATGAGTCATAGTTAGAGGGCGCATGTTGTCACAGGATTGCGCCAAGTGGTTGCGGCAAAATGTGTGTGCAGCCATTTTTGCTTTCGCTATCCCTTCGACGGCTACCGGGAAGTGCCAGCTAAGAACACGCGCTTCGGACAATATTTCGTCGGCATCATGTTGTCGGAACTGCAGTGGTCAGTTGTCAGGTAGCTACTAAGCCATGTTCTGTGTGTTCTGTGTGCGGTCTGTCCGGTGGGGATATACCGTCAGTATTTCTATAGTGGGCTTGCGATGGTCGTAGCGGTGAACGTTGGGTATGTATGGGAGTTGCCTCGCCTGTCTTGCCTGCGCTGGCACATACTCGGAATCTGCCAA
>JAPOVP010000007.1 GCA_026708085.1 Caldilineaceae bacterium | reverse complement strand
CACCTGTCGCCATCGAGACCGGCGGCCGTTTTGCCATCCGCGAGGGCGGCCGCACAGTCGCTGCCGGCGCAATTACCGAGATCGTCGAGTAACGTGGATTGTGGCGAGTGTATCACTCGCCACAATTTTATTCCTGGGCCACGACAAGAGAGAAGACTACATGGCAAAGCAGAAGATCCGTATCAAGCTCAAGGCATACGATCATCGCGTCCTGGACGCGTCGGCACAGCAGATCGTCACTGCTGCTGAGCAGACGGGCGCCCAGGTGGTAGGGCCTGTGCCTCTGCCGACGAGGATCGAGAAGTTCACGGTGATGCGATCGCCGTTCATCGACAAGGACAGCCGTGAGCAGTTTGAGATACGCACTCACAAGCGTCTGATCGATGTGGTAGATCCAGGCAACAAGACGATTGAGAATCTCACCCGTCTGAATCTGCCGGCCGGCGTCGATATCGAGATTAAGCTATAGGGCCCAGGTTGCGGCTGCGGGCGGAGAGGACCGAGCGGATTGGTTCTGCGCCGGTTGGCCGGTGATGGGCCAGGTTGGGCTATATGACAGTCGGTCGGGGTCCGGTTGATCGCACTGTCAGTCGTGGAGGAGCAAGTGAAAGGGATATTGGGCCGCAAGGTCGGGATGACCCAGCTATTTGATGACAGCGGCGCGGTGGTGCCGGTCACGGTAATCGAAGCCGGTCCCTGTTATGTTACGCAGGTGAAGGCTGAAGATACGGACGGCTACAACGCAGTCCAGTTTGGCTTTGAAGAGGTGGTGGAGCGCAAGCTGACGAAGGGCCAGCTCGGCCACCTGAGGAAGGCCAATGTGCCGAAGCTGCGCTTTGTGCGCGAGTTCCGGTTGCCGAGGGCAGCGGAGCATGCGCTGGGCGATGTGATCAAGGCTGATGTATTTGCCGAAGGCGAGCTTGTGGATGTAACCGGCACGTCGAAGGGGAAGGGCTTTGCCGGCGCGGTCAAGCGTCACGGTTTCCGAGGCGGACCGAAGACCCATGGGCAGTCGGACCGACACCGGGCGCCGGGCGCGCGCGGTGCAGGCACGACTCCGGGCCATACTTTCCCTGGCTCGAAGGGCCCAGGACAGATGGGCAATGAGCGCGTTACTGTGCAGAATCTGAAGGTCGCACTGGTTGACGCGGAGCGGAATCTCATCGCCGTTCAGGGATCGGTACCGGGCCCAAACAAGGGGTTGGTCATGGTGCGGACGGCGGCAAAGGCGTAAGACGGGGGCGGCCGGTTTTTTTCATTTGCTCACCGGCAGCAACTGGTACGGAGGAGAAACGGTGGAAGTACCAATTCGAAATATGGCCGGTGAAGAGACCGGTCAGATGCAGTTGGAGGATACGGTATTTGCCGCTCCGATCAATCGTGGGCTGATGCACCAGGCTTTGGTGAGGCAGCTGGCGAACGCGCGTACGGGTACGCACAAGACGAAGTCGCGCAGCGAGGTTCGCGGGGGCGGCCGCAAGCCGTGGCGTCAGAAGGGCACCGGCCGGGCGCGGCACGGCTCGATCCGGTCTCCCATTTGGGTAGGGGGCGGGACGGCATTTGGCCCCACACCGCGCAAGTATACCAAGAAGATGCCCAAGAAAATGCGCAGGGCCGCTCTGCGGAGCGCGCTGAGCGTCAAGGCAGGAGCGGACCAGATCATTGTGTTGGAAGAGCTGACGATCGAAGCGCCGAAGACAAAGGTATTTGTGCAGACGCTTGCTGATCTAGGCCTGGACAGCGGCAGCGTACTCGTCATTTTGCCGGAGCCGGATATGGCTGTCGAGAAGTCGATCAGCAATCTGCCGCAGGCGAAATCGCTTCTCAGCGGTAATCTGAATATTCAAGACCTGCTCAGTCACGACAGGCTTCTAATGCCGCAGGCCTCGGTCGAATTCATTCATGACTGGCTTGCCTGACAGCCGCTTTTTGCGGAGACAGGGATAGTTGGCGGCGGTTAGGAAGAACGGGTCAGCGTCCGATACGAGGAGAACCAGATGCACGTTTATGAAGTGATAAAGCGTCCCGTTATAACGGAAAAGTCCTACGATGCGGCCGATTTCAACAATCAGTACACTTTTGAAGTGGACACCCGCGCCAACAAGCACCAGATACGTGATGCAGTGGAGACTGCATTCAGGGTGAATGTGGAGGATGTACGGGTCATGATGATGCCGGCCAAGACGGGGATGCGCGGGCGGCGCAAGGTGGTGCGGAAGTCGCCCTGGAAAAAGGCGATTGTTACTTTGAGTGAAGGTGACAGCATCCAGTTCTTTGAGGGTGTGTAACGGCCAGGAGCCGGCGGGAGAAAAGGGAGCGGTTCGTTCCCATCTTTCTCTTCTCGAACGGAGATAGATTTCCATGCCTGTAAAGATATACCGTCCCACGTCTCCGGGGCGACGAGACATGAGTGTCTCGACATTCGAAACGATTACGCGCACGAAGCCCGAGCGCTCGTTGACGGTTGCTCTGAACAAGAAGGGCGGGCGCAACAGCCAGGGTCGGATCACTGTGCGTCACCGCGGCGGGGGACACAAGCGGCGCTACCGCATCATTGATTTCAAGCGGGAAAGGTTTGGGGCGCCGGCGAAGGTCACGTCGATAGAGTACGACCCGAACCGCAGTGCCCGCATTGCTTTGCTCAGTTATGAGGATGGCGAGAAGCGGTACATTGTAGCGCCATTGGGCGTTCAGGTTGGCGACGTTTTGGAGTCGGGCCCGAACGCCGACATTCGACCCGGGAATGCGCTGCCGATTCGCAATATTCCGCCGGGCACGCAGATACACAACATTGAGCTGTATCCGGGACGGGGCGCGCAGCTTGTACGCAGTGCTGGAGTTTCGGCGCAGCTGGTGGCCAAAGAGGGGCCGCGTGCGCAGGTGCGTCTCCCCAGCGGCGAGGTTCGCTACATTGAGATGGACTGCCTGGCCACGGTTGGACAGGTGTCGAATCCGGATCACAGCAATATTTCGTTGGGCAAGGCCGGCCGCCGGCGCTGGCTGGGAATCCGGCCATCGGTGCGGGGTGTAGCGATGGACCCTGCATCGCATCCTCACGGTGGCGGGGAGGGGCGGTCGCCGATCGGTATGCCCGGTCCGAAGACGCCTTGGGGGCAGCCGGCGCTGGGCAAGCGAACACGGCGCAACAAGAGAACAGGCAAATACATAGTCCGGCGGGGTGGAAAGCGTCGATAGCAGTGCAGATGCATATGTGGAGGAGAATCGATGGGACGTAGTCTGAAGAAGGGACCATTTGTCGAGCCGCGGCTACTGAAGAAGATCGAAGACATGAACCGGGCCGGAGAGCGGAAGGTGCTCAAGACATGGTCACGGTCTTCGACGATATTTCCGCAGTTTGTGGGGCATACGCTGGCGATTCACGACGGCCGCCGTCATGTACCGATCTATATCACGGAAAACATGGTGGGGCACAAGCTGGGCGAGTTTGCCCCGACCCGATTCTTTCGCGGTCATGTCAGATCGGAAAGAAGCACGCGCCGAGTGTAGGAGTACGGTCTAAGTCGAGAATCATTATCTTCCTCCATCCTGGAGATTGGGGAGCGGGTACGATGGAAGTTCGAGCAGTTACCAAGTATACAGGGATCAGCCCACAGAAGGCGCGCCTGGTATTGGATGAAATGCGGGGGCGGCAGGCAGAAGAGGCATTGACCCTGCTGCAGTTCATGCCCCAGCAGGCGGCCAAGGTCGTTGCGAAGACGCTGAAGAGCGCGATCGCAAATGGTGTCGAGAATTTCGGGTTGGAGGCTGAAGAGCTATATATCAGCCAGATCTATGCCGATCAGGCGCCGAACCGGCGCTGGCGGCGTTTTGGCGCGCGCGGCCGATTCAAGCCATGGATTCGACGCTCTTCGCACATCACGGTGGTGCTAGAAGAGCGTTTAGACGAGGCGTAGAGGACGAACCGCGGCAGCAGGTGGTTAGTTGACCAGTTGCTCTGCACAAGGAGGCCCAATGGGACGCAAAGTACATCCGACCGGTTTTCGCCTGGGCATTATCAAAGAACACAAGAGCCGATGGTTCGCCACGGGGCCTGAATACGTGGATCAGCTGGCCGAAGATCGAGAGATTCGGGCAATGATTCATCGTGATGCGCCGCGTGCAGGCATCAGCTTCATCGAGATTGAACGGCAGCCGAACCAGGTCCACGTGATCATCAACACGGCCAAGCCCGGGATTATCATTGGGCGCAAGGGCGCGAATGTAAACGTGTTGCGGGTCAACCTGCAGGAGCTGACGAACAAGAAGGTCAAGATCGACGTCCGCGAGATAGATAAGCCGGAGACGGATGCCCAGCTTGTATCTGAGAATGTCGCTGAGCAACTGGAGCGCCGCATCAGCTGGAAGCGGGCGATGAAGCAGGCTGCGGGACGCGCGATGCGAACCGGGGCCGAAGGCGTCATGATCCAGGTGGCCGGCCGGCTAGGCGGCAGCGAGATGGGACGGGTCGACACGATCCGCGACGGGCAGGTTCCGCGCCACACATTGCGGGCCGAGATCGACTATGGCACCGCCGAGGCGAACACGACGTACGGCGTGATAGGCGTGAAGACTTGGGTCTATCACGGTGAAGTGCTGCCGGGTGAAGAGTACCATGCCCGCTATGCGGAGATGGCGCTGACCGAGTAGCGGCTTCTGCCCTGGATGGGCGGGGCCGGACCTAACGAAGCGGGATGGAGAGCAGAAAATGTTGATGCCAAAGCGAGTAAAATTTCGCAAGATGCACCGCGGTCGAATGCGGGGAACGGCAACGCGGGGCCACCGGATAGATTTTGGCACGTACGGGCTGCAGGCCACGGAGCCGTCGTGGGTGACGAGCCGGCAGATCGAAGCGGCTCGCCGTGCGGTTGTCCGCTATGTGCGGCGCGGCGGCAAGTTGTGGATTCGCATTTTTCCGGACAAGCCGGTTACGGAGCGGGCGGCCGAGACCCGAATGGGTTCTGGCAAAGGGAACGTCGATCACTGGGTGGCGGTTGTAAAGCCGGGACGCATGGTATTCGAGATCGCCGGTGTTGACGAGGCGCAGGCGCGTGAAGCATTTCGGCTGGCCTCACATAAGTTACCGATGGGAACACAGTTCGTCGCCCGGGAGGATATCTGACGTGAAGGCGAGGAGGAAAGCAAGATGAGGGCACATGAGCTGCGCCCGCTCACGGAGAGTGAACTGTACACCCGGCTGGACGAGGGGTACCAGGAGTTGTTTAACTTGCGCTTTCAGAAGGCAACAGGGCAGTTGACAAATACGGCACGCAAGGGTCAGGTCCGCCGGGAGATTGCGCGGATCAAGACGATTTTGCGTGAGCGGGAGTTGATGGCCGAAGAGGAAGAGGAGTAAGGGGAGATGCGCGAGCGAAGACGCGAGTTGGTTGGCGTGGTCACCAGCGACAAGATGGACAGGACCGTGGTGGTGGAAGTGGAGCGAACTGCGCGCCATGCCCTGTACGGCAAGGTTGTCAAGTCGCATAAGAAATACAAAGCGCACGATCAGGACAATGCCTGCCGGGTTGGCGATACGGTCCAGATTCGTGAATGCCGGCCGATCAGCAAGCACAAGAAGTTTTACGTCTCGAAGATTCTGGACCACGCGGCTGTTGTCTAGTTCGAGGCGCGCCGGCAAGAGAAGGGGTATGGAGCCATGATTCAACAAGAAAGCCGCCTGCGGGTTGCCGACAATACGGGGGCGAAAGAGTTACTTACGATACGGGTCCGCGGTGGGAGTACGCGGCGCTACGGCGGGATTGGTGACGTGATCGTGGCGACGGTCAAGTCTTCCAGCCCGACGGCGTCGGTGAGAAAGGGAGAGATTGTGCGGGCGGTTATCGTGCGCACGCGACGTCCGGTGCGGCGGAAGGATGGGAGCTATATTCGTTTTGATGAGAATGCCGCCGTACTGATTGATGACAACAGGAATCCACGCGGTACACGAATCTTTGGCCCGGTTGCGCGGGAGTTGCGGGACCACGGGTATATGAAGATCGTGTCCCTGGCACCGGAGGTGCTCTGAGGCGTACAGGAGATCAGGCTTCAGGTTGGGCGTGCCGGCGGGCGGTATCGTACAGGATTTGAGGAGAAGAGGGGATGGGCGTAAAGATCAAGAAGGGTGACCTCGTTGAGGTGATCGCCGGCAATGACAAGGGGCACCGCGGTGATGTCCAGAGCGTAATACGCAAGAAGGACAAGAAGGGCCGGCTCGATCCCAATCGGGTGTACGTTGTCGTTGCGGGCGCGAACTTTGTAACGAAGCATCAACGCCGCAGCCCGACGGTGCGCACGCAGACCGGACGCATCGAGTTGGAGGCGCCGATACACATCAGCAATGTGGCGCTGGTAGGGACTGACAACGAAGTGACTCGCGCCGGCTACCGATTTGAAGGTGAGGACAAGATCCGAGTGGACAGGCGTACCGGTGAGTCTCTGCCAACTGGGAGTGAAAGTTAGTTCAAGGGTCAGAATGACGGCCTGATGCCGCCGAGGGCGGCAGTTACGGGCGAGGAGTCAAGAGAGATGAGTGAAGCGGCCGTAATGCCGACGCAGAAGCCCCGGTTGAAGGAACGTTTTGACGGCGAGATCGCGCCGGCGCTGATGACGGAATTCGGTTATACCAATATTATGCAGGTGCCGCGGGTCGACAAGATCAGCGTCAACATCGGCATGGGAGAGGCGATCACGGATGGCAAGACGATCGAGCGCGCAAGCCATGATCTGACGGTTATCACGGGTCAGAGGCCGATCGTGACGCGGGCGCGCAAGTCGATAGCCACATTCAAGCTGCGGGCAGGGATGCCGATCGGTGTGAAGGTGACGCTGCGCGGCCGGCGCATGTGGGATTTTCTGGACCGTCTGATCAGCATTGCGTTGCCGGCCCAGCGCGATTTTCGCGGTATCTCGCCGGACTCTTTCGATGGGCGGGGCAATTACAGCCTGGGCCTACGTGAGCAGTTGGTCTTTCCGGAGATCGACTACGATGAGATCGACAAGGTCCGAGGGATGGAAGTGACGATCGTTACGACAGCGGGAACGGATGAAGAAGGCCGGCGGCTCCTGGCCATGATGGATATGCCGTTCCAGCGGCGGTAGAGAAAGTAACTACATTAAGGGTAACTACTCAGCCATGTTCTGTGTAGGGTCTGCCTGGGGGGAATGTACCGTCAGCATTTGTGTAGCGGGTTCTCGATGGTCATGGCGGTGAACGTTGGGCATATTTGGGAGCTGCCTCGCCTGTCTTGCTCGCGCTTGGCACATTTTCGGAATCTGCCAGTAGGCGGGGGGTAGCGTGGGCCGACACGGGACGGCACCGTCGTATTGCCCACACACTGGCTACGACGCGAGGTTGTAGGAGAGGGGGCGTTGCGGGGGCGGAGCCCCCGCACAAGGGAGGGCCGAATAGGCCCGACCGCCCAAAAGCGAGGAGAGAGTAAAGAGAAGTGAGGAGAGAGAAACATCCTTCGCCATGCTGAATCATGAGCGCATTTTGGCAGGGACTTAGCAGTCACCATTAGGGACAGTATCCAAGAGAAGACGGTGGCTACAAAGAAAGAGTAGCCGCAAAGAGGCAACGGCTACGAAGATGAAGGAGAGAGCTGTCTGTGGCTAAGAAAAGTATTGTTCTGCGGGAGTCAAAGCGGAAGTATGAAGTGCGAGTGCGTAACCGTTGCTCAAAGTGTGGCCGCCCGCGGGCGTACATGCGCCGTTTTGGCCTTTGCCGCATCTGTTTTCGTCGGGAGGCGCTCGAGGGCCATTTGCCGGGCGTAGTCAAATCCAGCTGGTAGAGGGACCAAGATTCAGCACATCTGCCGGTGACAGTACCGGCAGGGCATGTGCTGCAAGATTCAAGAGGAAGCACTGGTTATGATGACCGATCCAATCGCGGACTTTCTGACGCGAGTCCGCAACTCGTCAAACTCCAGGCATCGTCGTGCGGTGATGCCCAGTTCCAATGTAAAGGTCGCGATCGCGAAGATCCTGGCGGAGGAAGGCTTCATCAGCGGGTATTCGGTGACGGGTGACAAGACGCGGCCGAATCTGATCGTTGGGATGAAGTATTCCGACAAGGGGCAACCGGTCATTACCGGCATAGAGCGAGTGAGCCGCCCAGGGCGGCGGACGTACATGGGCTATCGGACTATCCCGCTTGTCCGCAGTGGACTGGGAATAAACATTGTTTCGACGCCCAAAGGTGTAATGAGCGGAAGGCAGGCCCGGCGCGAGCGAGTTGGCGGCGAGGTCTTGTGCAACGTTTGGTAAAGTCGGGAGGATAACATGTCACGAATCGGGAAAATGCCGATTCCTGTGCCTGCCAGTGTGACGATTGATATCGTGCCAGGCAACGTGGTAACGGTGAAAGGGCCGAAGGGGGAACTTAGCCAGAAGTTCAACCGGGACATGCGGATTTCGAGGGAGAATGGCGAGATCGTTGTGACCCGACCGACCGACCAGCGCCAGCATCGGGCCATACACGGCCTGACGAGATCGTTGCTCAACAATATGGTGGTGGGCGTGACGGAAGGCTTCCGGAGGATTCTGGAGATCCACGGCGTCGGCTACCGAGCCCAGCAGGAGGGCAAGAACCTGCTATTGCAGGTGGGGAAGAGCCATCCTGTGGAGTACGCACCGCCCAGCCAGGACGTTGAGTTTGAGGTATCGCGTGATGGGCGGACGGTGACGATTACGGGAATCAACAAGCAGCAGATAGGCGAACTGGCCGCGAAGATTCGCAAGGAGCGTCCGCCGGAGCCTTACAAGGGCAAGGGCATCCGCTATCAGGGCGAATACGTGCGCTCCAAGGCAGGCAAGGCCGGGGCCGCGGCAGTATAGCCAGGCAGGGATGGAGAATCATGGCGAAAGCTACACGAACGGAGGCGCGAAAGCGCCGTCATATGCGGGTACGGCGCAAGGTTTCGGGCACTGCGGCGCGGCCGCGGTTGAATGTATTTCGCAGCCTGAAAAACGTCAATGTACAGGTAATCGACGACCAGACCGGCCACACCATTGTATCGGCTTCGACGATGGAAGCTGAACTGCGGGAGGCACTGTCCGACAAGCTGAAGGTGGATCAGGCGAAGGAGATCGGCAAGATCGTTGCTGAACGCGCCAGGGCGGCCGGTATTGAGCAGGTGGTCTTTGATCGTGGCGGGTACCGCTACCACGGCCGCGTGAAGGCGGTGGCCGATGGCAGTCGAGAGGGTGGTCTCGTCTTCTAAACAGAGCAAGGAGAGAAGGATATGGGACGTCGAGACCGTCGGCGGGACCGCGAGCAGGAAGAAGAGAAGGATGAATTTGATGAGAAGGTCGTTCATATCGCGCGCACAGCGAAAGTGGTGAAAGGCGGACGCAGGTTTGCTTTTCGCGCCGTGGTGGTGGTCGGAGACAACAACGGGCGTGTTGGCGTAGGCGTAGGCAAGGCGCGCGAGGTCCCGGATGCGATTCGCAAGGCGAGCGAGACGGCCCGCAAGACGATGGTAGAGGTGAATCTGCTGGGTACGACGATTCCGCATGCGAGCCAGGCCAGGTTTGGCGCGGGCGAGGTACTGCTGAGGCCGGCCAGCCCCGGGACCGGGGTTATCGCCGGCGGGGGTGTACGTGCGGTGGTCGAGGCTGCGGGCGTGAAGGACATACTGTCCAAGTCTTTAGGGAGCGACAACATTTTGAATGTGGTGCAAGCCACCTTTGCATCGCTGCAACAGCTGCAGGACTACAGAGTGGAGGCGCAAAGACGGGGCGTCGACCCCGAACAGTTGCGTCCCTTCTGGTACCAGGAAGATTAGATCCATGGAAAAGACGATAACGGTGAAGCTGGTCAAGAGCCCGATCGGCTACAACAAACGTCAGAAGGCAACAGTTCAGGCCCTGGGGTTGCGGAAGATGAATCAGACGGTAGAGAAGACTGACAGTCCTACGGTCCGGGGGATGATCGCCAAGGTCTCTCACCTTGTTGAGGTGGTTGAGGAAGCGGAGGCGTAAGCAGGCAATTCGGGATTTTACCGGGTTGCTGCGGCTCTTACCATTTGGCTGGAGTAAGGGAAACATGAGACTGCACGATTTGCGCCCGAACGAGGGCGCCACGAAAAACCGAAAGCGCGTTGGCCGCGGTACGGGATCGGGACGGGGCAAGACGGCCGGACGCGGCACAAAGGGCCAGAATGCCCGCGCCGGAAACGGGGGCCTTCGAGGCTTTGAAGGCGGTCAGTTCAGCTTTCTGCGCCGGCTGCCGAGGATGCGCGGCTTCAACAACCGCTTTAAGGTGACCTACACGCCTGTGAACCTCGACAGAATGGGGGAACGGTTCGAGGCTGACGCGCAGGTGACGCCGGAGGCGCTTTTCGACACGGGGTTGCTGGGCGACAGCAAGCAGCCTGTGGTCGTACTAGCGCGGGGAGAGATTGAAAAGCCGCTCCATTTGCAGGTACATCGGATCAGCAAGAGCGCAAGGGAGAAGGTAGAGGCCGCGGGCGGTACGGTCGACATTCTGCCCTTTGAAGTCAACAGGAATCTGCCGCGGTCTTAACTGTAGGGAGGTCGGGTTGGCGGCCAAACAGGCGGCCTGGCCCGGCCGTATCTCTACCGGAGAAACTTTATGCTCGAAGCCGTACGCAATGCCTTTCGCTTGCCGGACCTGCGACAGAAGCTGCTGTATACGTTTCTGATTCTGGTCGCCTACCGGCTTGCCGCGCATATTCCTCTTCCCGGCGTCAATCGAGAGGTGCTGGATCAGATATTTCGTTCGACGGACCAGAACATTCTTCTGAGTCTTTTGAACTTTTTCAGCGGCGGCGCGCTGGCCCAGTTCAGCGTGATGGCGATGGGTGTATATCCTTACATTACCGCCACGATTATCATGCAGCTGTTGACCCCGATCGTGCCCCAGTTGGAGGAGCTGAGCCGGGAGGGAGAGCAAGGGAGACAGCAGCTGAACCGTTACACCCATTATATGACGGTGCCGCTGGCGCTTTTGCAGGCATTTGGTCAGGCGACGCTGCTCAGCCGTCCGGTGGGCGGCGCGACGACGGGTGCGGTTCTTGAGAACTGGGGTTTCACGGGCGAAGCACTGCTTCCGTCCCTGACGATTCTGATCAGCTTGACGGCGGGCACGATGCTGGCCATGTGGATGGGAGAGCTGCTGACCGAGCAGGGCATCGGCAACGGCGTATCGCTGATCATATTTGCCGGTATTGTGGCGGCGGCGCCAAGCCAGGTGCGTCTGCTGACGCAGCAGGGCATCACACAGCTGCTGATATTCAGCGTGATCACGGTATTGACGGTGGCGCTGATTGTATGGGTGCAGGAGGGTCAGAGACGCATACCAGTACAGTACGGCAAACGGGTGCGCACGATGCGGGGCAACCGCCTGATGATGGTCGGCGGGCAGAGTACCTACGTGCCGATGCGGGTGAATACGGCCGGGATGATTCCGCTGATTTTCGCCCAGAGTCTGCTCATTCTGCCGAACACGATGGCATCCTACTTCATTTTGCGCGATGACTGGCTCGGCTCGATAGCGAATTTCTTTTTCACCTCGTTCAGTCCGCAGAACTTTCTGTACTGGCTGTTCTACTTCATGCTGACGGTGGCGTTCACGTACTTTTATACCGATATCATGTTCCGGCAACAGAATCTCCCTGACACGTTGCAGAAGCAGGGGGGATTCATCCCAGGCATCCGGCCCGGTCCGCGGACCGAGCAATATCTGAACGGTGTTTTGGGGCGTATTACGCTGGTGGGAGCGCTGTTTCTCGGCCTGGTTGCGGTACTGCCTTTTCTCGCCGGCGTGGTCTTCGGTGGAGGCGTGGGCAGTTTCAATACACTGATCATCAGCAGCACGGGTCTCCTGATCGTGGTTGGTGTTGTGCTGGACACGATGAAACAGATCGAGGCGCAGCTGATGATGCGCAACTATGAGGGCTTTATCCGTTAACCCACCACTTTCCTTATTTCGCAGCGCACGGAAGAGGTGCCGATGAGCGACCGAATCTATCTGGTGTTGTTGGGAGCACCTGGGGCCGGCAAGGGCACACAGGCCCAGTTACTGGAGGAGAAGCTGGGAATCCCGCAGATTTCAACAGGGGAGATTTTCCGGTACAACTTGAAGAACCAGACGGAGCTCGGGCAGCTGGCACAGAGATATTACGACAAAGGTGAATTGGTCCCCGACGAGGTGACGATTCGGATGGTGGAAGCGCGTTTGGCCCAGGAAGATGCCGCACAGGGTGCGATCATGGATGGCTTTCCGCGCAATCTCATTCAGGCCCAGGCGCTGGACGAGATGACGGCTGTGTACGGGGGCATCGACGTGGTGCCAATGTTCCAGCTGGAAGACGACATAGTGACGCTGCGCATCACCGGCAGGCGGGTATGCCGCAACTGCGACAGGGTGTACCATCTGACGTTCAATCCTCCCCGCGGCGAAAAGTGCGACAGCTGCGGCGGTGAGCTTTACCAGCGCAATGACGATAAGCCGGAGACGGTCCAGAACCGGCTGTATGTCTATTACAAGCAGACGTCTCCACTGATTGGATACTATTTCGCGAAGGGTTTGCTGGAGGAAGTTGACGGCGCGAGGTCGATCGAGGAGATGCAGGAGCAGCTGCTGGAGCGGTTGGCGTCGAGGAATATCGAGGCGGCGAAAAGCGCTATGTCGGCCTGAAGCATGGGGGGCCCGGCTGTCGCCGGCGGCAAGTGCAAGATGAGCGACGAAAGCATGATGACCCGACTCAGACGCAGACTGCACGGCAATGGGCGGCCGCGTCTCAAGGCGAGGCAGGAACAGGAACGTCCTGCGCCGGTCTTCAAGAGCCCGCGTGAGATACAGATCATGCGGGAAGCGGGTCGAATCGTTGCCAGAGTTCATGAGGAGTTTCGGGAGGCGATCAGGCCGGGGATCAGCACTCTGGATTTGGACGAGCTGGCCGCGGCGACGATCCACGGTCATCGTGCGAAGTCCAGTTTTCTGGGCTATCGCGGTTATCCGGCCAATATTTGCACGAGCATCAACGAGGAGCTGGTGCATGGGATTCCGAGCCGCGAGCGTGTGCTGCAAGAGGGCGACATTATCAGCATAGATGTAGGCGTGTTCTACCGCGGTTTTGTAGGCGACAGCGGTTGGACATATCCTGTGGGGGCGATCGAGCCTGGGGCCGAACGGTTGCTGCGGGTAACGGAAGGGAGCCTCAATGCCGGCATAAAGGCGATTCGTTCCGGCGGCCGTGTACTTGATATCAGCGCGGCGGTGCAGAACAGTGTAGAGCCGAGCGGTTTTCACGTAGTGCGGGAGTACACGGGGCACGGTGTGGGTCGTGCGATGCACGAGGGGCCGCAGGTACTGAACTATGTATCGGACGACACGGACGGCAGGGTTGTACTGCGCCCCGGGCTGGTGATTGCAATTGAGCCGATGGTGCAGATGGGCACGTGGCGGACGGAGACGTTGAAGGACAAGTGGACCGTTATCAGCGAGGATCACAGCTTGAGCGCTCACTTCGAGCATACAGTTGCGGTAACCAACAGAGGCCCCGAAATCTTGACGCGTCCATAGCGATATGATACACTGGTGGAATTGCGTTACGACTTTGGGGGAGGGGGTTGAAGGATGAAAGTGCGGCCTTCGGTGAAAAAGATGTGTGAGAAGTGTTCGGTTGTGCGTCGGCGAGGCGTTGTATATGTGATCTGTCAGAACCCGAAACACAAGCAGAGACAAGGCTAGAAACCCAGGGGGCAATTTCCATGGCACGTATTGCAGGCGTCGACATTCCTCGAGACAAGCGGGTCGTTATCGCTCTAACCTACATTTACGGGATTGGCCGTTCGGTCAGCCAGGAGATTCTGGAGGCGACGGGGATTGACGAGGATAAGCGCGTCAATGACCTGGACACGAATGAATTGGTCGCCTTGCGGGATTACATTGAGCGCCACTGTCGCGTCGAAGGGGATTTGCGGCGCGAAGTGAACATGAACATCAAGCGTCTCATGGAGATTGGCAGCTATCGAGGTCTGCGCCACCGGCGCAATCTGCCAAGCCGGGGCCAGCGCACGCGCACGAATGCGCGCACGCGCCGCGGTGTAAAGAAGACGGTAGCCGGGAAGAAGCGAGCGCGCAAGTAGCAGCAGATAATCGTCTGCGTATTTTTGGCGCAGGAACATCAGGTTAAGGAGAAACGATGGCTCGAACGCAGCGTCGTCGCGGTGGTCGGTCGTCCCGCCGGGAGAGAAAACACGTCCCGAGCGGTCAAATTCACGTTCGCGCAACATTTAACAACACGATCATCACGGTCACCGACCCCGATGGAGCGGTTCTGTGTTGGGCCAGTTCAGGCACGGCCGGTTTCAAGGGGAGCCGCAAGAGTACGCCGTTTGCGGCCCAGCTTGCGGCATCAGCCGCGGCTCGCCAGGCCGTGAGTGAGTTCAATATGCGTGAGGTGGAGGTGTTTATCAAGGGTCCGGGGCCGGGCCGCGAGAGTGCGTTGAGGGCGTTGAACCCGGCCGGATTGACAGTTACGTCGATAGCGGACATAACACCGATTCCGCATAACGGGGTACGTCCCCCGAGTAAGCGAAGAGTGTAGGAGAACGGACAGCGCGTTGCCTCAGGTGTCGAGCTTGGAGAGGTTGCGCAACAAAGGGATTAACCTGCCGGAAGAAAGGCATCGTGTTTCGGCGCGATGCCGCTTGTTTTGCATTGAAATGGAAATGAAGAAGCGGTGATCGAAGTGTGTCGCGGATGTCCGCCAGGGAGAGAAGGTGCGGATGGCGCGTGCACTGGGGACGCGATCACCATTCGAGCAGTTAAGCCGGCACACCGAGCTACGACGCGGCCCTGCGTGCGGTAAAGGGTTGCGAGCGTTAGTCGACATGGAGGAAAGATGGCTCGATATACGGATGCAGTTTGTAAACTCTGTCGACGAGAAGGACAGAAGTTATTCTTGAAAGGCGAACGCTGTGTGAGCCCCAAGTGTGCGGTTGACCGGCGACCATTCCCCCCGGGGGAAGCAGGCCGGCGCAATGTCATGCGGCGCAAGGTCTCGGATTACGGGATCCAGTTGCGGGAGAAGCAGAAGGCGCGTCGCATGTATGGGGTGATGGAACGGCAGTTTCGCCGCTATTTCAGGGAGGCATCGCGGCGCAAGGGGCAGACCGGCGGTATCTTGCTTGAGCTGTTGGAGAGCCGGCTGGACAATGTAGTGTACCGGTTCGGATTTGCCGACAGCCGGGCGCAGGCTCGTCAGCTCGTGCGGCACGGTCATTTTGCCGTAAACGGCCGCAAGACGAACATTCCCTCCTTCTTGGTGTCGCCGAACGACCAGATTTCCGTTCGCGAGAAGAGCCAGACCAAGACCTATTTTCGTGAGCGCGCCCAGATTCTCGGCAGTGCGTCCCCCCCTACGTGGCTCAGTCTGGATGCGACCAATCTCAACGGTACGGTGACTTCGGCGCCGGAACGGGACGAGATAGGCGTACTCCTGAACGAACAGTTGATCGTTGAGTACTACAGTCGCTAGCCGACATGGTACTGATTTCGTTGCCTTTGCAGGTTAGTTGTACGGACGACCGGCAGGGTAGAGACGATTGTCTGTCGCCACACGGTGTTTGGTTGAGACTGTAATACAGCCGGGAGGGGTAGCCGTTGCTTAACAATCTAGTATTGCCGAAGATAGAAGTTGAGGCCAGTTCAAGGAACTACGGCCATTTTGTGATCAGCCCGCTGGAAAGCGGATATGGGATAACTCTAGGGAACTCTTTGCGCCGGGTATTGCTGTCGAGCTTGCCGGGCGCTGCCGTAACGTCGATCTCGGTCAGTGGTGTGCATCACGAGTTTTCCACGATCGATCATGTACTGGAAGATGCCACCCGGCTGATATTGAATGTAAAACAGATTCGCTTCAGGAGCGACAGCGCTGAGCCTGTTCGCGTATCGGTAGAGGTGTACCATGAAGGGCCGGTAACGGCGGGCGACTTGAACTGCCCTCCGGAGGTTGAGATCGTCAACCCGGACCTGTACCTGCTTTTCGCCGACTCGAATGAGGTTGACCTGGATATCGAGATGGTGGTGGAGCAGGGCCGGGGCTACAGTCCGGCTGAGGAGCGTGTGCAGCTGCCGTTGGGCGAGATCCCTGTGGATGCGATTTTCAGCCCGGTAAAGAAGGCATCCTACCGGGTGGAACGGACCCGCATCGGGCAGCAGACCGACTATGACAGGCTGAACCTGGAAGTGTGGACTGACGGCACGATTTCGCCTGAGGATGCCATGCGCCAGGCCGCTGACATACTCGTACAGCATCTGAGCCTTTTTGTCGGCGAACGTACAGCGATGATCGAGTTGCCCGAGGAAGAGGAAGAGAGCATCCCCAGCCGTGTTGCCGAGGCACCGATTGAGGAGCTTGAGTTGACCGTAAGGGCGTACAACTGCCTGAAGCGGGCCGGCATCACGAAGGTTGGGGAAATTCTGAAGCGGATGGAGAAGGGCGAGGACGAGATGCTCGCAATCCGCAACTTTGGCAAGAAGTCGCTGGATGAACTGGTAGAGAAGCTGAGCGAGAAGGGATACATGAACGTGGTGGGCGTCGATCTCAGCGCCTATCTGGGTGGAGGCAACGGTACCGAGGTTGAGGAGATTTTGGCCGAAGTTGCTCAAGCTGAGTTGTCTGACAACGAAGTAGCTGAAACCGAAGCGGCAGAAGCGGTCGAGATCGTTGACGAGGCGAGCTTAACGCCGCTACCGGAGGAATAGCACGATGCGACACCAGATCGCGGGTCAGAAGTTAAGCCGAAACGCGGCGCAACGCAAGGCGCTGTTTCGGAACCTGATCCGAGAACTCTATATTCACGAACGGATCACGACCACGCAGGCCAAGGCACGGGCGATGCGCGGCGATGCCGAGAAGCTGATTACGAAAGCCAAGCACGGCCTAGCCGGGAAGATAGACAGGGTACATGCGCAACGTCAGGTTGTGGCGTACCTCAATGACAAGGCGGTCGCGAAGAAGGTTTTTGACGAGTTGGCTCCCCGCTATGAGGAGCGGAACGGCGGTTATACACGAATCGTCAAGCTGGGCAAGCGGTTCGGCGACGCGGCCGATATGGCTGTCATCGAGTTGGTGGGGAACGAGGAGTAACGAGTAGACGGGGACGTCGCCGTCCAAGGCAAGTGATTGCAAGGCTGGCGGCAGTTGGCGGCGGCAGTCGGAAGGGAAGTCAGTGTGCGGCTCCGTACGCCATGCCGGTGAGGAGCGAATGCCCAGGGTCGCCGGACTAATCGCCTACGACGGCACGGAGTTCTGTGGGTTTCAGGTGCAGAGGGATGCGCCGACAGTCCAAGGTGCGTTGGAAGAGGCGCTGGAGGAGTTGACCGGCGCGAGTTGCCGGGTAAGCGGCGCCGGAAGGACGGACACGGGGGTTCACGCCAGAGGGCAAGTGATTTCGGTAGATGCGCCCTGGAAACATTCTCCGGAAGCCCTGCGGAAGGCCTGGAACCAGCGGTTGCCCGCTTCGATACTCGTTCGCAGTCTAGCGGAAGCGCCTCACGGGTTTCACCCCAGATTCAGCGCTTCGGAGCGAACATACCGTTACACGGCGTGGGCGCCGGTTTACGAGGGAGAGGGCGAGAGACGCTTTCCACTTGTCGACCGTTTTGCGGTGGTGTTGCCCAGGCGCCCGGACCTGGAAGCGATGAACGGCGCTGCCGGCCTGTTGATCGGGACACACGACTTTGCCACGTTCGGGCAGGCGCCACAAGGAGAGAATACGGTTCGTCGAATCGTTTCGCTCTTCTGGGAGCGGGTGGAAGAGTCGCTGCCGGTGCTGGATTTTTATCCGTCCGAACGGCTGGTCCTGACGATTACTGCCAACGCATTTTTGCGAAGGATGGCGCGTAATCTGGCCGGCTCGTTGCTGGCGGTTGGCCTGGGAGTGTGGCAGGCCGATGACTTGGCTGGGGCGCTGCATGCGAAAGACCGCAGTCGCTCTGCGCCGCCGCTCCCGCCCAAAGGGCTTGTTCTGGAGCGAGTACAATACGCGGAGTATCCTGATCTGTTTTCTGCGCATCCGTAGTTCCGGTGCAGATGGCAGAGGGGCTGCTTGCAGGTGGGAATGAGGAGATTAGAGGGTGAAGACACTGAGCCTGAGTTATGAAGAGGCCAAGAGCGGACGTGAATGGTGGGTAGTCGATGCAACTGACAAGACGCTTGGCCGGTTGGCGTCGGAGATCGCGCAGGTGCTGCGGGGCAAGCACAAGCCGAGTTTCACGCCCAACGTGGACTGTGGTGACTTCGTAATTGTCGTCAACTGCGACAAGTTTCACGTAACAGGCAACAGGCTGGACGACAAGCGCTACTACCGGCATTCCCGCTACCCGGGAGGATTGAAGAGCCGAACGATGCGCGAACAGTTGGAACGTCAGCCGGAGAAGATCATCTTTGAAGCGGTTAAAGGTATGGTTCCCAAGACCCGGCTTGGCCGCGCCCAGATGAAGAAGCTGAGAGTCTACGCTGGTCCGGATCACCCGCACGAGGCACAGAAGCCCAAAGTACTGGAGCTGCAGGAGAACAGATATGAGTGAGTATATCGAGGCGGTCGGACGACGAAAGAGCGCGACGGCGCGTGTGCGGCTGTACGAGGGAGACGGTGAGATCATCGTAAACAGCCTGCCGATGAACGGTTATTTCGGACGCGCTTTGGACCAGATGGTGATCCGGCAGCCGCTGGCTCTGACCGGCACGGAGAACAGCTTCAATATCAGCATAAAGGTCCATGGCGGTGGTGAAGGCGGCCAGGCGCACGCAGCCAGGCACGGTTTGTCCCGCGCGCTGGTGGCGGCGGATCCGAATCTGCGGCCGACTTTGAAGGCCGCGGGATTCCTCACGCGTGATGCGCGCGTAAAGGAGCGGATGAAGCCGGGCCTCAAACGGGCGCGCAAGGCCCCGCAGTACACGAAGCGGTGAGAGATGCCCGTCACAAACCGACGCAGGAATGAAAGCGGTGGCCAAGCCATCGCTTTTTGTTCGTTCGGAAATCTGACAGTATGGGGCGAACCCAGTTGAGTTAACGGGCAAGGAGTGTCCGACATCAATGGTGATCCGGTGCGGTTTTCTTGTCATTGCCGGCCCGGCCAGCTCCGATGACGCGGATGAAGTTCTGGCTCAGGTGCAGAGGTTGGCGGCCGGCGTTCTGGATGGATTCCTTCCCCTCCTCAGTCGCGTCTACAGAGAGCCTCCTCGCTACCAGTTGGAGGAGACGCTGCGGCAGTGGTGCGATGAAGAGGAGCTGGACCTGATCCTGACGGTGGGCGGTACGTTTCCGGCGCCGGGACCTTCGGCCGAGGAGATCGTACCCGAAGCCACGGCCGCCGTGCTGGAGCGGCTGATGCCCTCGCTGCCTGAGAGAATGCGCGCCAGGGCTGCGGCGACGGATCCGATAGCGCTGCTGGATAGGGGCGTTGCGGGCATCCGTGGACGGACGTTGATCATCAATTTGCCTGGCGGGGAGGCGCTGACAGCGGCGTTCCTGGAAAGTATAGTCAACGTGATCCCTGCGGTCATGGCGCGGATTGGAGTCGGAGATGTACAGCCTGCCACCGAGGACGCGCCGCCTGAACCGGAGAAAATGAAGCCCCGCTCCGCAGCCCTGGACAAGGCGGAGTTTGCCGAGTTTCTGAGAAGGCGGCAGAAGAGTGGGTAAAGGGTTGACAGTACAGGCAGCTAAGGATAGACCCTAAAGACAGCTAAAATCGGCTGGGACGGTATTTTGACTTTTGGCTTCCATTGGGCGTACTATATTTTTTGTATGTTACTCTACAGCCTTGCCGGACATCGCATGTTAAGATAGGGCGTGTTGGGCAGGATCAAGAGTAATCCGTCGGAAAGTTGCAGTTTGTACGCTCGCAAACAGGAGTAGGAGACAGAAAATGGGCGCGAACACTGTTGTTGTCACAGACGCGAATTTTGAAGATGAAGTCATCCAGTCGGAGCTTCCTGTGCTGGTGGATTTCTGGGCGGAATGGTGCGGACCTTGCAAGATGATCGCACCGGTGCTGGATGAGATCGCTACCGAGCTTGACGGCAAACTGACGATCGGCAAGCTGGACGTGGACGAGAATCAGAGCACAGCGATGGCGTTTGGCGTGATGAGCATTCCCACGCTGATGCTGTTCAAAGACGGTCAGCAGGTGGAGACGATCGTTGGTTTTCAGCAGAAAGGCCAATTGCTGGGCAAGATTCAGGCGCACCTGAACTGATTGCAGATCTAAGTGGATTTGTGTCAAGGCCTGTCGCGATTGCGGCAGGCCTTTTTGATCCTACTTCCAGGCGTTGTGGTCGTCAGCAGTACAGCGGCGAATTCGTCGGCGCATAGGAAGGGATTCGTCACCAGCACTTCAGGAGCACAGAAATGAGCAGACAGAAGAAGGTAATCTTGAATGAGTCGGAGATGCCGACCCACTGGTATAACATCAACGCCGATTTGCCGGCCGCGGGGGTTGAACTGTCGCCGCCGCTGCATCCGGGCACCGGTCAGCCGATTGGGCCGGAGGACCTGGCGCCTCTTTTTCCGATGTCACTGATACTGCAAGAGGTCAGCGCCGAGCGCTACATCGAGATTCCTGAGCCGGTGCAGGATGTTTACCGTATTTGGAGGCCGACGCCTCTGAACCGGGCGCATGAATGGGAGAGGGCGCTGGATACGCCGGCGCGCATCTACTACAAGTACGAAGGTGTCAGCCCGTCGGGCAGCCATAAGCCGAACACGGCAGTGCCACAGGCATTCTACAACAAGGAGGAGGGCGTCTCGCGCCTGGCGACGGAGACGGGCGCGGGACAGTGGGGGAGTGCGCTCAGTTTCGCGTGCCAGGTATTCGGTGTGGAGTGCAAGGTCTACATGGTGCGGGTCAGCTATGAGCAGAAGCCTTACCGAAAGGTAATGATGGAGACGTGGGGGGCGGAGGTTGTGCCGAGCCCCAGCGAGGACACGAACGCCGGCCGGCAGATCCTGGCCGAGAGTCCGGACAGCACGGGCAGCCTGGGGATTGCGATCTCGGAAGCGGTGGAAGATGCAGCGACGCGAGAGGATACGAAGTACTCGCTAGGCTCGGTGCTAAATCATGTGCTTCTGCACCAGACGGTCGTGGGGCAGGAGGTGATCAGCGGGCTGGAGGCGTTCGGGGAGGACTGGCCGGACGTGCTGGTCGGTTGTACGGGGGGCGGCAGCAACTTTGGCGGCTTTGCGTTCCCATTCCTGAAGGAGAACATCAGCGGCGGCAGGAACGCCCGCGTCGTTGCGGTGGAACCGGCGGCTGCGCCGAGCCTGACGCGCGGGGTCTTCACCTATGATTTCGGCGACACGGCACAGATGACACCATTGATCAAGATGCATACGCTTGGCCACGACTTTGTGCCGGCTCCGATCCACGCGGGTGGACTGCGCTATCATGGCATGAGCGCACAGGTCAGCGCGCTGCATGATGCGGGGTTGATTGAGGCGGTCAATGTTCAGCAACGGGCGATTTTCGGGGCGGCGGTCTCTTTTGCGCGTACGGAGGGGATCCTGCCGGCGCCCGAACCGGCCCATGCGATCTGGGGGGCAATGCAGGAGGCACTGGCGTGCAAGGAGAGCGGCGAGAGCAAAGTGATCGTCTTCAATATGTGCGGCCACGGCCACTTCGATTTGGCTGCGTACGAGCAGCATCTGGGCGACAACCTTGAGGATTTCGAATACCCGGAGGAGGCGATTCGGGCGAGCTTGGAAAAGGTGCCTTCGCTATAGGTGTCCGCGGACCGGGGCCCTGGGAGGGTAAAGAAGACGACTGCGATCATTGTGTGACGAAGAGTTTCGATACCTCTCTCGCGGCGAGCAGCAGCAGGAAGATAGCGAGGTCGATGGCCGCGACCAGGAAGAAGGCGCCGGTCAGCAGCTGAACCGGACCCAAAAGGAAGTCGAGCAGAAGAATCACATTGCGGCCCGACTGATCGATGAAGACGAACAGGGCGGCGAGGAGAACGATATAGATGCCCAGCAGTTTCAGCGGCGCGCGGTCGCTGGCGCTGGGCATCATCGCGTTGGCGATCGCGAAGAGGAGGTAGCTCCACAACAGGCTATCGGGTTTGTGGGCGAGGCTGTCGAGGACAAGGGTCAGCCCGTCCAGCAGCCTGCCGGTACGCCAAGAGAAGGGGAGTGTGTGTGTTTCGAAAACCTGTTCACCGATAAGCACAATAAGCCGGGACCCGACCAGGAGCGGAGCCAGCCCCACCAGACTATCCCGAAGAGTGCCCCCGGACGAAACGGTTACGCTGCCCAAGCCGATGGTGTTGCGTGTGTATTTGGGCCACACGCGGAATTTGCTGGTCTTCAGGCCCAGAATCCGTGCTACCAGCCAGTGGGAGGCTTCGTGGACGAGGATGCCGGGCAGGTAGATCAGGAACAGGATCACCATCGCCAAGTCTTCGGAGCCGGTGATCAGATAGACTATCTCCTGAATCAGCAGGCCGATTCGCCAGCTCAGCCACCAGAGTCCGGCAAGCAGGATGAAAAAGAGGGCGAAGAACAGATAGGGTCCGAATGGAGACATGGGGAGGGGTGAGGAGAGAGTGAAGAGGAGAGAGGAGAGAGAGGTTAGTCCATGGCCCAGCTTTTCCCGCTCCTAATTTCCGCAAGGTGAGTCAGAAGGGCGGGGGTCAGCCGCTGTAGGGCTCGGCCGTGATCTTCACCATTTCGGCATAACTGCCGGCCTCAAGGGATGCGCCGCCGATCAGCGCGCCATCGATGTCGGGTTGTTCCATGATGGCGCCGATGTTGTCCGGTTTGGTGCTGCCGCCGTAGAGGATGCGCGTCGCGGCGGCAACGGGGGCACCGTGCATGTCGTGCAGGATGGAGCGTACGAGGCCGCAGATTTCGCCGGCCGTCTGTGCGGTGGCAGCCCGGCCGGTGCCGATGGCCCAGATGGGTTCGTAGGCGATAACGAGGGATTGGACCTGGTCGGCGCTCAGGCCTTCCAGGGCGGCTTGTACCTGAGCGGTGATGATGGCTGTGGTCTCGCCGCGCTCGTTCTGTTCGAGACTTTCGCCTACGCAGACGACCGGGATCAGCTGGTTGGCCAGCGCGGCGCGGGTCTTCTTGTTTACGGTTTCATCGGTTTCGCCGAAGAGCTGGCGGCGTTCGCTGTGCCCGATGATGACGTAGTCGGCGAGGCCGCGCAGCATGGGCGGGCTAATTTCGCCGGTGAAGGCTCCGCTATCCTGCCAGTGGCAGTTTTGGGCGCCGAGTGCGAAGGGCATGCCTGTCGTTGTTGCCTTGAGCGGGTGCAGACAGACGGAAGGCGGGCATAGCAGTTGCTCCACCACGGTTGTGTCACCGACTAACTGGTTGATCTGCCGCGCGAGATCCAGCGCTTCGGCCACGGTCATGTTCATTTTCCAGTTACCGGCCATCATCGGTTTACGCATTATAGGTATTCTCCGCAGAAGACTGAGTCAGGCGGCGAGGCCAAGATCTGTAATGTGAACGCGGGGGATACTGGCGAACTGCTTTTTACTAAGGGAAGGGCAGACAGATTCTGACTACGGGCGTCCTACTACTGCCGCTCTGTAAAGTATCTTTGGCAGACGGTAAATGGATCCGGACTCCAGCGGTTGCTGCGAAATTCTAGCCCGGCTGAGATTCGTCGTCTGCCGCGCTCTCCTCCTCAGGAGGCGCTTCGAAGCGTATCAGCTCCTCTTCGTACTCCTCCTGGGTCAACCAGCGACCGCCGCTGACTTCGTAGTGGGAGACCCTTTTGCCGCGGTCGAACCAGATTTCGACTTCGACCTGGGTAAAACAGCGGTGCTTACCGCTCCCTTGCAGAACTTTGCGGGTGTAGTAGCGGTCGTCATTCTCCTCGTCGCGGCTGAGACTGTTGACCAGGTCGATTTCAGCCATGATCGGTTCGCGGCAGCGGTTGCTGAAGACATATATTGGGAAGGCGCGATTGTCGCCTCCACCGCCGCCGGAAAAGAACGATGCCAGTTTCTTAAGAAAGCTCATAGGTTACGCCTCCTCGTCGTCCAGAGCGGCTACGCCGGGCAGAAGTTTCCCTTCCAGGAACTCCAAGCTGGCGCCCCCGCCGGTACTCACGTGGGAGATCCGCCCGGCCAGTCCGGCCTGCTGTACAGCGGCGGCTGAGTCGCCGCCGCCGACGATTGTGGTGGCCAGGGACAACCCGGCCAGCATCTCGGCGACGGCGTTGGTGCCGCGGGCAAAGGGGGGAAACTCGAAGACGCCCATAGGGCCGTTCCAGAGAACGGTGCGGGCGCCGGCGAGGCGATTGGCGAAGTGTGCGACGGTGGCCTCGCCGATGTCGAGGGCCATCCACCCGGCCGGAACCTCGGTCACACTGACGGTACGGGAGGTTGCATCGGCGGAAAAGCTGTCGGCCACGGTGAGATCGACCGGTAGTTGGATCACATCATCTCCGGTGCTTTGTAGGGACCGGGCCGTGTCAAGCACTTCGGTTTCGACCAGGCTGACTCCCATCTGGCAGCCGGCAGCGGCAAGAAAGGTGTTGGCCATGCCGCCGCCGATCAGGATGGCATCCACCTTTTGCAGGAGCTGCTCGATGACGGCGATCTTGTCGTTGACCTTGGCGCCGCCAAGGATGGCGATGAAGGGACGTTCGGGCTCCTCAAGCGCTTCGCCGAGGTAGGTCAACTCCTTTTCCATCAGCAGACCTGCTACGGAGGGTAGATGGGCAGCCACGCCGGTGGTGCTTGCATGGGCCCTATGGGCACTGCCGAATGCGTCGTTGACGAAGATATCGCCGAGGCGGGCGAGGGCAGTGCTCAACGCAGGATCGTTGCTGGTTTCTCCGGGGTCGAAGCGTGTGTTTTCGAGAAGCAGGAGCTCTCCAGGGCGAAGGCCGGATGCGGCCGTCTCGACGTGGGGGCCGGTCACTGCGCCGGGGAAGTGAACGTCGTCGTCGAGCAGCTGGCTCAACCGCTTTGCGACTGGCCGCAGGCTGTAGCGGGGGGCCGGCCCGCCATCGGGGCGGCCAAGGTGGCTCATCAGGACCAGTGATGCGCCGTGGGTGCGCAGGAATTCTATGGTGGGCAGCGTGGCGCGAATGCGGGTATCGTCGCCGACGCAACCGTCTTCATCTATGGGCACATTGAAATCGGCGCGGACGAGTGCGCGCTTGCCTTCCCAGTTGACGTCCCGGATGGTCTTCTTGCGGGTCACGTCTCTGTGCCTTCGGTGGGTGGCAACCGGACTAGACGCCCTGACCGGCGACAAAGGCGGCGAGATCGGTAACGCGAACACTGTACGCCCACTCGTTGTCGTACCAGGTGACGACTTTGACCAGATCGCCGTAGCAGGCTGTAAACTCGGCGTCGATCACGCTGCTGTGTGGATTGCCCAGGAAATCGGAACTGACCAGGGGCTCGTGGCTGACGTCGAGGATGCCTTTCATGGGTCCGGATGCGGCTTCAGAGAAGGCGTCCAGCAGGTCCTCGGTATTGCCCTGGGTGCTCGTTTTGGCGACAAAATCGACTACGCTGACTGTGGAAGTGGGAACGCGCATGGCCATGCCGTCAAATTTGCCGTCCAATTCGGGCACGACGAGCGACACGGCTTTGGCGGCGCCGGTGGTTGTCGGGATGATGTTCATGCCGGCGGCGCGGGCGCGGCGCAGGTCTTCGTGAACGAAGTCAAGGATGCGCTGGTCGGTCGTATAGGCATGGACGGTGGTCATGAGCCCCTGCTCGATGCCGATGGTGTCGTTAACAACCTTGGCCGCGGGGGCAAGGCAGTTGGTTGTGCAACTGGCGTTGCTGATGACGTGATGGGTGGTTGGGTTGTACTTATCGTTATTGACGCCCATGCAGATGGTGATGTCCTCGCCTTTGGCGGGTGCGCTGATGATCACTTTTTTTGCGCCGGCGGCGATGTGGAGAGCTGCCGTTTCCCGATCGCGGAAGACGCCGGTGCTCTCGACGACGATGTCAACACCCAACTCGCCCCAGGGGAGCTGGCTCGGGTCGCGCTCACTGAGGACTTTCAGCCGGTCTCCGTTGATCTCGAGATCTCCATCGAGAATGTCAACGGTGCCATCAAAGACGCCGTAGTTGGTATCATATTTGAAGAGGTGGGCCATGGTCTCCACATCACCCAGATCGTTTATAGCGACGAGGTCGAAAGTATCATTATGGTGCTCAAACAGAGCTTTAGTTACCTGTCGACCGATACGACCAAAGCCATTGATGGCGATTTTTGTGGTCATTTAATAGTCTCCTCGGCGAGTTTGGACAATTGCTAATATTGGCAATTCTACCATATCGGGCCGGGATCGCTGACAATACCTGTGTCTGTACTGTGATTTGCATCGTCGGGAAGCGGGCCGCTTTATGGGCTATGCGGAGGGGTCGCTTTCCGGCAACCGTTTGCGTGGTTTTGGGAACAGAGTTTACAATCAATGTCAGGCTGTGCATCTTGAGAGTCAAGGAGTGCCCGTGTCGATAAGGCCGGCGCCAGAGTTCTTTTCTACAAGGCGGCTTACATACGAAGAGGCGATCGGCATACTATTCCACGATGCCAGGTTTGACGGCCGCGCTCCCCGTTCGAAGGACCCGGAAAGCCGATTGGAACGCATGCGGGCGGTGCTGGCCGCGCTGGACAACCCCCAGGATCGATTTCGAACTGTCCATGTGACGGGCACGAAGGGCAAGGGCAGCACAAGCGCGTATACGGAATCGATTCTTCGTCACCTGGGCTACCGCACCGGTCTGTTTACCAGCCCCCACTTGCACACATTCCGGGAACGCATGCGCGTTGACGGACAGCTGATCTCCCAGGAAAAGTGTGCCGAACTGATCCAGAGGGCCTTACCGTATCTTGAGGCGACCCCCGATCTGACCGTTTTTGGTCGTATCACTGTCGTTGCCTTCCTTTTTTTTGCGGAGGCCGGGGTCGACTGGGCTGTGGTAGAGGTGGGGATGGGCGGCCGTCTGGACAGCACCAATGTCGTGCTGCCGGAGGTGTGCGGCATCACGCATATCAGCAAGGACCACATGCATATCCTCGGCGAAAGCCTGGAGGAGATTGCAGCGGAGAAGGCTGGGATCATCAAGCAAGAGACGCCTGTTTTCAGCGCACCGCAGAAGCGGAGAGCCGAGGAGGTCTTGCGACAGGTAGCCGAAGATAGGGAGGCGCCTTTGTCGGAAGTGCAGGTGTACCGGCGGGCCACGCTGCCGCTGGTTGGGGGACACCAGCAGATCAATGCCGGGATCGCCTACGAGATGGTGCGGGAACTGCACCGTGCCGGACTGGTACGATGGGAAGATCAGCTGGTAGACAACGGTCTGGTACAGACCAGGTGGCCTTGCCGCATTGAGTGGCTGCCGCAGCCGGCATCCGGAGGCATTCCATTAGTGGTCGATTGTGCCCACAACAGAGACAGCCTGGAGATACTGCTATCGACGCTTGCGGATACGCACGCCGGGCGCCCTTTTACGTTCGTCTTCGGGGTCAACAGCGACAAGGATATCGCGCCGATGCTGACGCTGGCCATGGCGGCGTCGCCGCGCATTGTGCTGGTGCAGAGTCGTCATCCGAAGGCGCTGCCGGTGCCGGACCTGCGAGCAGCCATCGGATCTTTGCCTGCGGACGAAGGCCGAAAGGTGGTAGCGGCACCGTCGATGAATGCAGCGTTTGAAATCGCTCAAGAAGTAACCCCGCAGGAAGGCTACATGGTCGGCACCGGATCCGTTTTCGTCGCCGCAGAACTGCGGGAGACGTGGAATGGACTGCATCCCGGACTCTTCCCGGCTGACGACTGGATTCACGAAGCCAATACGGATCCTCCCCTGGCGCCACTTCCGCCCGCATACGGCACCATTTAACCGATGAGACATAAGAACACACGGCCCTACGGCACGCCGCTCCCGGGAGCCGGCGGCGGCTCTGACTCCCGTGCCCTGTTGATCCGCGAGTCTCGCGGGAAGGAGGGCGGTCATAACAGCGACTGGAAGATGAAGGTGCGCGCGGGCGCCTTCTGCTTACTGTGTATGCTGATCTTTTTGAGTGCGTGCGAGCCTCCGGAGCCGAGCCCCGAGTTGAACATCGATTTGGGGATGATACTGCCGGAGGAGTGGAAGGCCGTCTCTACGTGGGAGTCGATCAACATCGACGCAGACGCAGAGGAGGAGTATCTTCTCTTCTACCGCTACGATGCCAGTACGACTGCCGATGGCGAAGAGATCAGCGGTCCGGTTGGGGCGGTGATCTACGACTCGCAGACGCCGATCGGCATGCCGGAGGAGTCGGAAGACAGTTCAAGGCCACCGGCCCCCTGGCTTCAGCCGTATGCGCTGCTGCCCAACTACTGGCAAGGTTCAGGATTCGGTTTTGTGGCGCCGCCGCGGCAGTCGGGCCGCCCCGAGTGGATCGTGGTCAGGCGTGAAGATCCGAGAGAGACTGAGAACCGGTACTTCGAGGTGCTGGCGGAGCAGATGCCGGCATCTGTCAGCGGACAGGCAGCGGGCGAGGCGCCGGGGGAATTGCCCGTTCACGATGAGTTGATCGTGTACGGCGGCAGAAGCCCGATAGGCGGCCCGACCTATATCAGCATTTTCTGGTGGAGCACCCTCAGCGAAGGGTACGGCAGCACACAGATTTCCGCGCCTGGCGGCTTGCACGTTGAGGAGTGGGATGGCGCGGCGAATCGTTCCCCCATGCGGACTATACGCGCTCGATATCCAACGAATGATCGTAGCCTGCTGTGCAAGGAGTCCCGCTTTCATCGCCGGCTGGACCCAAACTTTACGAGCCCCGGAGCCTATCGCGCAGCTATCTACTATGAAGAAGGCCCTCGAAAGTTTACGTTCTGTTACGGCATTCCCCAGTCCCCGTTTTACCCTGAGGCGGTTGTGTTGGCATATCTCCTGCAACCCGACCAAAATGCGCTGCTTCTGAGCGAGGAGGCACGTCAGACTGTCCCACGCACGTTGGAAGGGTTCGCCTGGGTTGATGCCATGCAATATTATCCAACGATTTCTACTTTTGCCGGCCAGGCAGCTACCTCTCAATTGATCACGACGGAGGTCTTGGCATCGCTCATATATGAAGTCGGCAGCGGGCTGGAGAGCAAACTCTTTGCGTTTACACTGGAACACGTCCCCTCGGACTTGAGCAACAGGACGACGGACCAGTGGCGGATCATAGATGTGAAACAACAAGGGTGATGCGGGTCTACACGTAGTCGGCTGGCTTCTACGTAGGCGCAATGGTGAGGCCACCCCACGCGGTGGTCAGTAGGCGGCGCAGATTCTTTCTCCTCATTCCAGAAACACAGTTCATGGTTTTGCGGGTCGCGTCAGTGCGCGGCGCGTTTTGCGTAGCGCATGGCTCGCTGGCTCCTGCGACTTGGGCGTCCATCCTGTTGGGCGCGGGTATTTGGGCGCGGGCGGGGAGGTGAGGCGGTCGGTGCGATAGGTTTTGACAGGACAGTAGTTTCGACCGGTAGCTAATGGTACCTCAGTTGGGTCATGATAGTGAGTGCGCGGACGATCCAGCAGTTGCAGGGGGAGAAGCGCTTTGCAGCGCACCTGTTACATTGTGAGCGGATCTTTGAAGGCAATGCCGGGAATGCGACTATGCGCAATGTGTCGATAGTTGGAATCGGACAGATACCTGTGGGCGAACACTGGGATCTGTCCGTCCGCCATATAGCCTATCATGCGATTGCAGAGGCGTTGAAGGAGGCTGGTACGGAACAGGTAGACGCGCTGTTTGTCGGCAACATGCTCAGCGGCAGCCTGTTGAGCCAGGAACATCTGGCGACGCTGATCGCAGACTTCAGCGGGCTGCGAAACGTCGAGGCGGCGAAGATCGAATCGGCTTGCGCCAGCGGGGCGTCGGCGCTGCGTATCGGTCACATGGCGGTGGCCAGCGGCATGCACGACGTTGTGGTCGTATGCGGTGTGGAGAAGATGACAGACACGTCTGGAGAAAGCACGACGGCCGGCCTGGCGACGGCGGCGGACGCCGAATATGAAGCGGCGCACGGCGTCTCTTTTGTGGGGCTGAACGCGCTGATCATGCAGCGGTATATGTATGAGTTCGACGTTCCGATCGATGCATTTGCCGGATTCAGCATCAATGCTCATCGAAACGGCGCCAAGAACGCTCATGCCATGTTCCAGAAACCGATCTCTCTGGACGCATATCTCAATGCACCGATGATCGCGACACCGATCAATATCATGGACAGCAGCCCCGTTTGCGATGGGGCGGCGGCGGCGGTGCTGGTGGCGTCGGAGCAGGCGGGGGCATACGTGACCGGCCATCATCCCGGCGCAGTGCAGATTCTGGCGAGCGCCAGCGCCAACGATACGATCGCTCTGCATGATCGCAAAGACCCACTCTTTCTGGAAGCGGCCTATGTCAGCAGCCAGAAGGCGTATATGCAGAGCGGAGTAACGCCTGCGGACGTCAGCTTTTTCGAGTTACACGATGCCTTCACTATCATGAGCGCGCTCAGCCTGGAAGCGACCGGCTACGCGAGGCGGGGGGAGGGTTGGCATCTGGCCGCTGACGATGCGATTGGACCGGATGGGAGGATACCAATCAGCACCTTGGGAGGATTGAAGAGCAGAGGTCATCCTGTAGGCGCAACGGGAATGTACCAGATTGTGGAGGCGGTGCAGCAGTTGCGGGGCGAGGCCGGGCAAGGGCAGATCGCGAGTGCATCAGTTGGCATGACGCAGAACATCGGCGGCAGCGGCGCGACGATAGTCACCCATATATTGGGCGGGTGAGCGGGCTGTGACGGGAGATCCAGTGGGCAAACGGCTGTCAGAAGCTATCAGTGCTGTTCACGGGCCTCCGGTAGATAGAGATTGATAGGTCGATAGAGGTAGGATCGAAGTGCAGAAGCGGTAGTGACCGGATTGAATCAGCGAGGATGCTATGAGTATTGCCAGCCTTTGGCGCACAAGACAGCAGCGATACAGTCTTCAGGGTGAAATCTGTCCTGACTGCCATCAGGCGATCTTTCCCCCGCGCGATGTCTGCCCCCATTGCAGTGAAGCTGCGGGCCCGCTGCACACGATGAGCGGGCGGGGTGAGGTATACAGCTATACGAAGATGTTCAATGTGCCGGATGGTTTTCTGGCGCAGCGGCCGTACACGGTAGCGCTGGTCAAATTGGAAGAAGGACCGATGGTGACCGCGCAGTTGACGGATATCTCAGAAGAGGATGTAGAGATTGGGATGCCGGTGGAGATGGTGACACGAAAGCTGCGCGAGGAGGGAGACGGCGGCGAGATCGTGTACGGATACAAGTTCCGGCCTGTTCTCGCAGCGGCCGACTGAGGCGCGCTGCGACGTGAGCAGTCTGCCGGTGCCATAAGCGGTTCAACTACACCCTGGCAACGCGACAGGAACCGAGACAGTTTGTTGCGGCGCCAGGGTTTGTGGTGGACAAACGGGGTCTCGTATGGGATAATAGCTTCCAGGAGGCAAATTGAATGGCGAAAGATAGAGAATATCCCAGCTATTTCACCTGTGTTGCCGAGATTCTGAGCAACTCCCCTACACCCCTCAGTATCGATACCCTGATTTCCCGCATAGCGAAACAGCGACCGGTCGGGAGCGGTGCGCGCAGCGCCGTCTATCAGGCTATCAGCAAACTGTATCAGGCGATCCCGGTGGGGTCTGGACGTTTCGGCTGGCTTTCCTGTTTGCTGCGGGGTCAACAGTTTCGACATCCCCTTACACGCAGCGAAATCCGGAAGGGCACGTTGCTGCTGGACGAACTGGAACACGCTGTCTTCTTCCCCCAGTTCTTTCAGACACACCGGCCCGATACACGGCTGATTTCGGTAGAGCTGATGGGGGGCCCGACTCTGCAGGTGCATGCGGAGATTGAACGGGGCACCTGGGCCTTGCGGCTTGGTCAGCCGTTTGTGAGATGGGTTGATCAGGCTGGCGGAACAACCGAGGACGATGTGCTGATCCAGGTGAAGGATGGAGTTGGCGGCGAATATGGGATGCGTCTGCAGCCGAAAGAGTCCCGTCAGGAGGATCTGATTCGGAAGCGCAACGTCGTTCTGTCGCGGGCTGCGGAGCAGATCGTCGGCAGGGACAGAAAAACGCGTGCTGCGATGCCGGTGTGGGAGCTGGCGGGCGCCCTAATCGGACAGAGCGTATACGGCGATGAGATTCCGCCGGACGATATGCATTTTGTTTTGCACGAGTATAGCAGTTTGCGCCTGCTTGAAGACGCCGGATATACAACCGGGAGCCAAAATGGCAGCGGCGACGACGCGGCGCCCAATGGCCGCGAGACACCGTCCAAGGCAGATAAGCCGCCTAAGAACCGATTGGGGTCCTTGTTTGAGAATCTGGACAGCCCCGGATATGATCATTTCGTCCATGGAAACGGCCATCCGGAATTCCCGTCCCTGGAATGGGGGCGAGGGGAACTTCCAGCGTCGGATTCTGAAGGGGATTCGTGTGAAGCGTATCAGGCGTACTTGAGTGAACTCAAGGAGTTCGCCCCGGACATGACGCCACTCAATCATACGGAGTTCCACCTGCTGGAGGCGGAACTGGAGATGCTTGTCAGCCTGGAGCACGAATTTGGGTTTCTGATGCCGGAGCAGGAGAGGCGTAAGAACGAACTGGCTGACCGACTGTTTATCGATCCTGATTATCTTTTGGGCGGTGACTGGGACCAGGACGACTACGGTGATGTCCCGTTTTGGAACAACTAGGCGCAAGCACGCGCTGAAGATACAGTCAGATGCAAGGGCCGCCGATCGGTTTCGGCGGTTCTGTTTTTCCGACTCTTTCTCACATTTTCTGCCCGCGTTACAGAGAGTGTCGGGAGGGCGGCCTCACCCGGTAGAACTCGATGCCACAACCGGTTAACTGTCGGTATTTCTATGGGGACTATCACCGCGGCAGTCAGCGGGAGACATGCCGTTTGCTTGAAGAGAGCCCGCGTAACGAACGCCCCTGGCACCGCAAGCTGTGCAATCGGTGTCCTGTGCCGACTTTTCTGCTGACGAGCAACTGTCGCACACTTCTGCTTGAAGCCGAGGTCAAGAAGCGCTTCCTCTCTGAACGAGTTGAAGTCACATTCTCGGTGTGCAGCGAGCATTTGATCGAGTTAGAGGACCCACAGTTCTGCCCCCGGTGCGCCCAGGAGACAGAAGAGTAAGGGGATGTTCCGGTCCGTTGTGGACTTTCAGGAACACCCCCCGTTGAGAGTTACCGCTTGGGCGGTCAATCGGTTTTATTGTCGCGGCGGCATCAGGCCGGAGACCGTCTCGCTCTTGGTGCGGCCGGGCCGCGCAGCCTGGAGCGCCACCTGGCGATGCGCTTGCGGACGACGGGAATACGCACGAGCAGGAAGATGCCGAGCAGAACACCCCAGGCGGCCGGTTCGCGGTAGTCGGCCTTCACGACCCAGACGTAGTGAAATACTGCAAGGACGCCGGCGACGTAGACCCACTGGTGGAGTTTCTTCCACCACTTACCGAGGCGGCGCATCCACCCTTTGGACGAAGTGAGAGCGAGAGGGAGCAGAATCAGCAGGGCACTGAACCCGACGATGATATAGAGTTTGGTGCCAACATCCTGCCAGATGTATATCCACTGAAAGCCGTAATCTTCGCCGATGAAGATGTAGAAATGGACGGCCGCGTAGCTGAAGGCATAGAGACCCAGCCATTTGCGAGCCGGGATGATGTTTCGCCAGCCGAGTATGATATTCAGGGGCGTGCATGCGAGAGAGAGGACGAGCAGGACAAGGGCCGGTTTGCCGGTGCGGAGGGTCCAGTCCTGGATTGGGTTGACACTCAGTCCGCTCGTATAGTCCTGGTACAGCAGCCACGCCAAAGGTATCAAGGCACCGATATGCGTCAGCCAAAGTATCTGCCCTTTGGTTAGCAGTTTATCGAGATTCATACGTCACCTTCTACACTTCAAACTCTGGTGACCAGCGGTCGGGAACTGACCGCCGGCCATTTCAAACTCGACGGTACTCTAGTAGTTTGCAACCAGGTCCATGCCCTCATAGAGATAGGCGACCTGTTCTTCATACCCATTGAACATCAGGGTTGGACGCCGGCCGCGTTCGCCGATGCGGCGCTCTGTGGCCTGTGACCAGCGCGGGTGATTGACTTCCGGGTTGACGTTGGCATAGAAGCCGTACTCGTGGCCGGCGGCGGCCATCCAGAGTGAGGTCGGCTGCTCGGCGACGAGATCGAGTTTCACGATCGACTTTACGCTTTTGAAGCCGTACTTCCAGGGGACGACGAGACGGATCGGTGCGCCGTTCTGGGGCAGGAGGTCTTTGCCATAGAGGCCGGTGGCGAGAATCGCGAGCGGATTCATGGCTTCATCGATGCGTAGGCCCTCGACGTAGGGCCACTGGTACCAGCTGCTGTTCCTCTGGCCGGGCATTCCCTCCATGTCGAGGATCGTTTCCATGCGCACATACTTCGCGTCCGACGTCGGCTCGATGACCTCAAGCAGGTCGGAGAGCTGGAATCCCATCCAGGGGATGACCATGGACCAGGCTTCCACGCAGCGCAGCCGGTAGACGCGCTCTTCGATATCGAACATTTGCTTCAGGTCGTCAACGTCGTAGGTGCCGGGGTTGTTGACCAGCCCTCCGATCTCAACGGTCCAGGGGGAGGTGGGGTAGCCCTCGGCCAGACGGGCGACCGCCTGCTTGTCGGTTGAGAACTCGTAGTAGTTGTTGTAATTGGTGATTTGCTCGAAGGTGTTGAACGGGTCGCCAAGCTCGTCGGTTGCAGCGAGCTCGGCTGGAGCCGCCTCGGATTCGGCGCTATCGGAATCGGCCCCGCTGGCTACCTCCTCCATTTCAGGCATGGAACGTGCAGCGAGAGCTGCCGTGCCCAGTGCCAGTCCTGCGCCCTTCATGAATTTGCGCCGATTCAGGAAGACCTCTTCAGGCGTAATTTCCTGCCAAGGGATCTTGGGAATATGTATGCGTGACATTTCTCTAATCCTTTCTCCATGCGCTTGCCAGCCCAGGCTGGTTTCGGTCCCATGAAATTACTTACATCTTCCAGTATAGCCCTCATTTATTATGTAACTATTGCCCCAAATCTTATCAGATCGTTATCGATAATCGAAAAACACGGTAGAATCTCTCCTGCACCTTGTCGTTCAATGGAGACTCCGGCGCAGAGTTGCAGGATGGCCAATTTGAAGACAAAATTACTGATTTCGAAGTCCGAGATAATCCGGCCTACTTGGGCAGATCAGCGATCATCCGGGAACAGGAATCGCAGCTACTTCAAAGAGGTCAGAACGCGCCTACACTGGCTACAATGAAACCTTCGCTCATTCATGCGGCAGTCGTACATTTCCCGATCGCGTTGCTGATCTGCGGCAGCCTCGCCCTACTGGGAACCCTCCACCGCTGGCCCCGGGTTGAATTGCGTATTCTAGGATGGGGGCTGCTCCTGCCAGGATGGCTGACCTTGCTGGCTGCCATTGTCAGCGGCATCGTTTCGCAAGGGGTCCTGCCACCGGATGCACCGTACCGTCCGCTTCTCAACTGGCATACGGGCAGCGGTCTGGTCCTGGCCGTTCTCTACGGCGACCTGATTTACCGCGGCTGGTTGCGATGGTTGCGGCGGAACAGAACGGAGAGTGAAGGCTGGGATTGGGAGACGGATCTTCTTACCGGACGAGGAGGGAAGTGGCGATTCACTGCGCAACTCCTTCTGGGAATTGGGCTCGTTATCTTCAGTGGCTGGCTGGGTGGGCAATTGGTGTATGAGTTCGGCGTGGGCGTACGCTGACCGGTGGAGAGAAGGAGGAAGCGCTCCCTCTCGTGGTCGATTTCTTTACGGGTAGATTGATCTACTGAAACTGTCTATGACGACTATCCTCGTGGTGGATGATGATCGGTTGATGCGGCGCAGTGTCTCGATCGGATTGCGGGATGCCGGTTACAGTACGGAAACGGCCGGCAGTGGAGAGGAGGCGCTGGCTAAGGCTCGCGAAGTGGAACCACAGCTGGTGCTGCTGGACATTGGGCTGCCGGGAATAGACGGGTTGGAAACTTTGCGTGCGCTCAGGCAGTCGTTCGACGCTCCAATTATTTTTGTGACGGCGCGGCGGCGGGAGTTGGATGAAATCGTCGGCTTGGAACTGGGCGCGGACGACTATGTGACGAAGCCGTTTGATATCGACGTGTTGCTGGCCAGGGTGAGGGCCGTATTGCGGCGTGCCGCGGCGAGGGGGGAGCCCAGCAGCGGGGTCGACCTGTCCAATCTGATTGTTGGCGATCTGGAGTTGGACAGGTCGGCACATCAGGTCACTTTGGGGGGAAAAACTGTAGAGCTCACGCCGAGGGAGTTTCAACTGCTCGCTTATCTGGCGAGCCGGGCGGGTGAGGTTGTTCCCCTTGATGACATTTTGAAGAATGTGTGGGGGACGGACTGGGTTGGCGAATCGCAGACGGTATATGTGCATGTTCGCTGGCTGCGCACGAAGATCGAAGAGGACGCAGCCCGGCCGCGGCGTATTCATACAGTTCGGGGCGTGGGTTACCGATTGACCCCTGCTGGGAAGGATAGCTCCGATGTGGCGTAGCCTGCGCAGCCGGTTGACGATCAGCCATCTTCTTCCTCTGCTTGTCATTGTTCCCTTGCTCAGCTTTCTACTCTTCTATCTGATTGAGGCCCGTTTTGTGTTGGATGAAGCGACGGCGGAGCTGGCCGGACAGGGAGAACTTATCTCGCGGCTTTATCAGGCTGAACTGGCGGCGCAGGAGGATCCGGAGCAGGCAAGCTCGTTGTTCGCCCGGCTGCGAGTACGGATACCCACTCTTTTCTATCTGGTGGACCGGAACGGGAACATTGTGGTCAGACCGGGTCTGGCCACGGCATCGACAGAGGTGCCGATACGGCCGCCAGACCCTGAGCTGTTGCAGAAGGCTCTGGCAGGTGAGATCGCAAGGCAAGTGAGCATGGGTAACGCGGACGTGGCCGTGCCGGTGCGCAACGAGGACCAGGAGGTTGTGGGCGCGGTGCATCTGTCACAGCAGCTGACGGATGTGACAAACCGCCTGGCAGTTCTGCGGTGGACCGTATGGGGGGCGGTGAGCGCGGGCCTGCTGGTGTCGGTGCTTCTCAGTTTTGTCCTCAGCCGTTCACTCAATAAGCCACTTGAGAGGTTGACAGCAGCCAGCCGCGCGGTTAATTTCGATGCTCCTCCAAAACGCGTGGAGGAGGAAGGGCCGGCCGAAGTTCGAACTCTGGCGCGTACATTCAACGAGATGTCGGAGCGGTTGTATGAGCTTGAGCAGGGGAGGAGACGATTGCTGAGCTCGGTGGTGCATGAGTTGGGGAGGCCACTGGGGGCGATTAAGGCGGCCGCACAGGTTCTGGGACAGAACGGCAAAGATTCGGAGCTGGTGGTCGAGCTCTCATCAGGCATTGACGATCAGGTTGATCAGTTGCGCCGTCTGTTGGACGATCTGGCCTTACTGGCGCGGAATGAAATTCAGAATCTTGCGCTTGACATCGTTCCTACCGATGTTGGAGAGCTGGTTTTGGAAGAGTGCCGCCGTTACGGCCAGCGCATCAGGGAGAAAGAGATTGAACTCGTCACGCAGTTTCCGCCGGAGGCGACGCGGGCGGCTGCGGACCCGATGCGCTTGAGCCAGATAATCGGCAACCTGTTGGACAACGCAATCAAGTACACGCCGAACGGCGGGCAGATCCAGATTGAAGTTGGGACAGAGACGGGACTGGTCGTACTGACTTTTGAAGATTCAGGGCCAGGCATCGATCCTTCCGAATTTGAGCGCATCTTCGACTTTCTCTATCGTTCTCCGCGGCAGGAGCGGGTACGGGAAGGGATGGGTATTGGTTTGGCGCTGTCGCGGAGGCTGGCCGAGGCGCAGGGCGGCAGGTTGACGGCCCATCATCGCGCTGCGGGCACGGGGGCGAGATTTGTGCTTTCGCTGCCGATGGAGAGTCCCCAAACATCTGATATAGCGGCCCAAGCAGAAAAATCTTCCAAAACTGGTCACAGCATTTAAGGTTGCATTAAAGTTGCCATAGGATTCCTATAAGGACTCCCTTTGCGCGTCCTGCTATGCTATGTGGGCAAAGAAGTGTCGATGCAGAACATTTTCTCTGAACTATTGGGGAAGATGTGTTGTAGATAAAGGAAGAATTCAAGTGCAACCGAAGACCGTGAGTCTACGAACGTTTCTGATCGTGGTTGGTATTTTGACCATGGCGTTCGTAATTGGACTGGCCGGTATAGGCAGGATAGAGATCACGCCGGCGACAGTTGATGCCACGACGCCGCAGTACCGACCGCAAGAGTACACTTACATTACGCAGGAAGAGGGACCTGATCACCCCGACCAGACGCTGCTGTCCAGCATCTATGAAGGAGCAACCCAGTCGGTCGTCAGCATTCAGGCGCGGCGATCAGGGCCGCGTGCGCAGGATCCCACCCAAAGAATGTGGGGGCAAGGCAGCGGCTGGGTCTGGGATGAAGAGGGACACATCGTGACCAACAGCCACGTCGTTGAAGACGCTGCCGACATATTAGTCAGCTTCAGCAATGGAAGGTGGGCAGAGGCCGAGCTGGTCGCTGACGATTCGCAGTCGGACCTCGCCGTGCTGAAGGTAGAGGCGCCCGAAGGGATGGTTCTGCTCCCTCTGGAGAGAGCGCCGGCGTTGCCCAAAGTGGGCCACTACACGATTGCATTGGGGAGCCCGTTCGGCCTTGATAATTCGATGACCCTGGGTATCGTCAGTGCGCTGGGTCGCAGCATGCCTGTCGGGGCTCCGGGCCTCGCGGGTCGTTATTCGCTGCCCGAGGTGATTCAGACAGACGCTGCCATTAATCCCGGCAATTCAGGAGGGCCGCTTCTGGACCTGAGCGGCAGGGTCGTGGGAATCAACTTCGCGATTCGTACGGATGAGCGCACACCCTTCGGCACCGGAGTCAACTCAGGTGTTGGCTTCGCGATTCCAATTCTAGTGGCGGAGCGGGTCATACCGGCTCTAATCGAGGAAGGGGAGTTTGTCTATCCGTTTCTCGGCATTTCCGGCAGAACGATTTCAGCGCCTGTGGCGCGGGAAGCCGACCTGAACCCGAATGTTCTTGGCGTACTTGTAGGCCAAGTGCTGCGGGGGGGTCCATCTGCAGAGGCGGGTCTGCGGAACGGGGACATCATCGTCCGGATTGACGGGGCAGAGGTACGGAGTTTCGAGGACGTGATCAGCTACCTTGTGATGCAGAAGTCGCCGGGTGAGGTAGTGGAGATCGAGGTCCTGCGCGGGCGGAGAAGCCGCACATTTGAGGTGGAGTTGGATGCGCGGCCGCCCGTGCAAGCGAGTGGTGAGGCTGCTCCGCAGGTGATCAGCAGTGGGGAAGCGATTGGGATCGCGGTTGACGAGGTGTCAGACGAGATAGGACCGATCCGGAGAAGCTCGGCTCGGAGTGGAATCCGCGGGGGTATGCGGGTATGGATCGTAACGCTTGCAGGTGAAGAGGAGACGGCGACAGTCTTGGTAGACGCGTTGAGCGGCGAAGTACTGAGCCTGGAAGTGGACAGCGGCAATTGAGTAGTGGGGTTGAGCGCGCCCCTGCTTTGCCAGGGGCGCGTGCCGCCATCTCTTTCAGATGACATATGCTTCCTCCAATATATGTAGTTGGGGAGCCGGGACAATGACGTCCGGCTCCTCGCTATTTCAGGGGGATCTTCTCAGTTTTCAGGCACGAATTCATTTGTCTGAACTGCGATTTGTGTGGTTATGTGAACGGGACAGTTGATGCTGCCGCGGGTCGGTCAGGCGGCAGGTTATGGTCCATCTCTTGATTCAGAGTAAGGAAGGAAGAGCGATGTCTGAGGTAGTTGGCGCGACGCATGAGTTTCACGAGGCGGCGTACGCCGAGGATTGGGCGCGGCGGTTCATACCGACGCCGGAGCGACTGCATCTGTTCGAGACGATTCTCCAGCAACTAGAGAGCGCGGTGCCGGCCGACGGTCATGTCGTCGAACTGGGAATCGGGCCTGCCTATCTGGCGGAGTATCTGCTTGAGCGGATGCCGCGGATCTCGTATGAAGGCGTCGACTTTTCGCAGCCGATGCTGACGCAGGCGGCTACGCGTCTGGCACGGTTTGGCGATCGCGTACAGTTTCAGCAGGCTGACCTGCTGGGCGACGGTTGGGGCAGCGACCTGGCGGGTCCGCCGGCGGCGATCGTATCAACCTGGGCGCTGCACGATCTGGGGGGTCAGGCGCAGACCTTGCATGTCTATCGGGCCTGCGCGGCGGCGCTTCCAGAGGGTAGGATTCTGCTTAACGGTGATTTTGTAAAGCCGGACGGGACGCGTCTGCCGTTTGAACCGGGCCGGTTCCCTATTGGCCGTCATTTGGAGCTGCTCCAGGAGGCTGGCTTTTCCGACACGCGCAATCTGCATTTGTGGGAGGAGGAGATCGAGGCGCCGACGGCGTCCCAAAACTATGCCTGCTTGCTGGGAATCGTCTAGTCTCAGAGTCGCGGGACATAGCGAAAGGACGCAGATGCAGCATGGAAAGTGTCTGACCTATTCTTTCACAGGCGGTGACCTGCCGCCAACTTACAATGTTCTGTCCGTTTGGCGGGCGGGACCAAAACTGTCTGGAGCGAAAGAACAATGGCGGAAGCCCCCTTTGAAGTTGCCAAAGCCCACCGCTGGTTTGGAATCGATCTGAACAACAGCACGATGGACGCACTGGATGCCGGGCTGATCACGCCTGATTCGTGCGAGCCTTACATCCATGCGGTGCACGCCAGCTGCTATCACTGGATGCAGGTGGGCACGGTAGCCAATCATGCTCGCGGCGAGTTTGCGGTGGCGAGCGTGTATGCGGCGGCAGGATTGGGCGAGGCTGCGCTGCGTCATGCCCGGCGCTGTCTCGGGCTGATAGAAGGCAATCCCGATGCGGTGGAAGATTGGGACAAGGCTTTTGCCTATGACTCCCTGGCCAGGGCGTACGCGGCCGGTGGGGATACGGCGGCAGCGCGAGAAACCAGAGAGCAAGCGCAGGCTGCCGGCGAGGCAATTGCAGATGAGGAAGATCGAGAGGTTTTTCTGAACTGGTTCAAGGGCGGCAATTGGCACGGCCTTTAAGAGCGGTCAACACAGGCGTGCTTTCATTGCAGAAGTATGGGGTCCCAGTAGCGAGGAGGGCGTTCGCCCAGATCGCTATTCTTCTTCTCTGATTCAAGCATCCTGCCACTTCTCATATACCTGCAGCCCGCGCCGCTCGCGGAAGCCGTCGCGCCAAGCCTCGTTGCGGTTGTGGGTGCGTTGAAACTTTATGCGCAGGCCGGTGCTGTGAGAGTCCTCATGGCGGCTGTACCAATCTTCCATCTGCTGTTCCAGCTCGTCCTGCAACGCGGCAAATTCGTCCCAGCCGGCGCGGTTGAGTTGTTCACCTGGATCCGATTCAAGTTCGAAGAGGTCGTGGGGGCCGTCGGGATAGCGTTTGACGAATTTGTGCTCGCGAGTGCGAATCATGCGCAGGTCGCCGTACTCGCCGTAGCGGGTGTCGTCCCAAGTGTTACGGCCGCTGCCGTCTAGCAGATGGGCGTAGCTGGCGCCGGCGTAGTTGCGGCGCTCGTCAAGCTCTATGCCGGCCCAGTCACAGATGGTGCTGAAAGTGTCGTAGTGATCGACGCAGCGCTGGTTGACCTGGCCGGGCTGAACCAGGCTCGGGGCGCGGACCATGAGGGGGACGCGGGTTGAGATCTCGTACATGTTCAGGGGGCGTGTGCTGTTGCCTTTGCCCCAGAAGCCGTTCTGGCCTACAGAACAGCCGTGGTCGGATGTGTAGATGACTATGGTGTTGTCGAGGGTGCCGTCCTGTTCCAGCCGGTCCAAGAGGCGGCCTACCTCGCGGTCGATTTCGGTTACGGCGGTGTAGTAGCCGACATAGCGGGTGCGAATCTGCTGGTCGGTGGGTTGGAAGCCGCCGGCGAGGCCCTCGTTGCGCTGCCAGGGATGGGGGTGGTAAGGGGGGATGTCGGTGAAGGCGGCGTCTTTGAACTGGGCGGTCAGTTCCGGGTCATGGGTTTCGGCCTGATAGGGCGAATGGGTCGCGATGTAGCCTACCTTAAGGAAGAAGGGCTGATCCGAGGGCGCGTTGTCTAGAAGTTGGAGCGCGTGATCGGTGATTAGTGTGCTCTTGTTTCCCGTCAGTTCCACCGGTTCGCCGTTGAGGTGATAGGTATAGGCGCCGTTGTGGGCACCCTGCCAGCGGGGGAGGCCGAAGGCCCAGTCGAAGCCGGGGGGCGTGCGGTGGGAACGGCCCATGTGCCATTTGCCTGAGAGCCCGCAGTGGTAGCCAGCGCGGGAGAGGAGCTGCGGCAGCGTCTCTTCGCCGGCCAGCCAGTCATGGTCGCCGATGACCGGTTCGGCCTCCTGGAGCCAGTCGTGGATGCCGACCTGCGAGGGTGTGCGCCCGGTCATGAGGCAGGCCCGCGCCGGGGAGCAGACGGGGCAGGGGGTGAAGGCGTCGGCGAAGCGGGCGCCCTCAGTTGCGAGGCGGTCCAGGTTGGGCGTTTGGAGTTCGCTGTTGCCGTAGCATCCATTGGCCCACTGGCCATGGTCGTCGGTGAGGAAGAGGAGGATGTTGGGGCGGGCCATTTAGATGTTCCTGTCGGGTTTGGTAGACGTAATCAGGTCTCAAAAGCAGAGTTTGTGCTAACGAGGCTTCGTTAACAGGTTGGTCGTGGGGATGGTGAAGCGGATATCGAAATCCTAGTCAAGCAGCACGCGAACTTTCAAACAGCAGATTATCGATTGCTGCGAGCGAGAATTCGAGAAACGACTCGACCTGCCAGCGCTCAACCGTTGGGAAAGACTCCAGGAATTCCTCAATTGAGGAGCCACTTGAGAGATAGGCCACCAGTATTTCCGCGGGAACGCGAGTACCGGCGAACACCAGGTCGTCGCTGTGGACTTCGGGATCCCTGGAAACTACCTGGGTTAACTCTACAGTTTTGCGTCCTACCTTAGCCATCTTGTGGACTTTCTTGCAAAAATTTCATAGTTCAACCGTTTAGACGGCACCGGTCTTGTTTCGTTTACGAACATGCGCTCGCCGGAGGAAAGTATTTTCGCCGTTTATCCTTTTCCTCAGCGGGCTTTAAACTTTACGGCAACTGCTACGCAATCGTGTTCTCCAGGGTCATGCCGTCAATCTTTATTCTGGCGATATCACCGCATTGCAGGGTGAACTCGTCGGGTGGGACGATTCCTGTGCCGGTCATCAGCAGGGCACCGTGGGGGAAGGTCATCTCGCGCATGAGGTATTCGGCCAGATCGGGGAAAGTGCGCTTCATCTGGCTGGTGGAGGTTTCGCCGGCGAAGGCGACGGCTCCGTTGCGCTCGATCTCCAGGTTGATTGCGAGATCGGTGAGGGCGCCAGCGGCGGCCAAGCGGATGCCGGGGCCGACCGCGGCTGAGCCGTCGTAGGTCTTGGCCTGGGGGAGGTAGAGGGGGTTTGCGCCCTCGATGTCGCGGCTGGACATGTCGTTGCCGACGGTGTAGCCGACGATGTGGGCGGCGGCGTTGATTACGAGGCAGAGCTCCGGTTCGGGCACGTTCCAGGTGGTGTCGGCGCGGATGCGGACGGTCTGGCCGTGGCCGACGGTGCGCCAGCCGACCTGTTTGAAGAAGATTTCAGGGCGGTCGGCATCGTAGACCTGCTGATAGACGTCGGCTGCTGTCTCGGATTCTGCTTTGCGGGCGTCACGGCTGCGGAGGTAGGTGACGCCGCTGCCCCAGACTTCCTGGTGGTCGTCTAGGGGCGCCAGCAGCGGGCCGGCGGCCTCTTCGTCTGTCGCCAGCTCGGTGAGCAGCGAGGACAGTCGACCTTCGGGCAGGGCCAGCAGTGTGCTGAGCGTCACGCCGGCGGGCAGCAGCTTGCCATCGACCGCCCAGCGCGGACCAGCAGATGTACTGTGTCTGGTGAGATACATTGGGGCTTGCTCCTTCAAGGGTGCACAGAGTTGGTTTGCCGGGTTATCCGTTGTACTTTTTCCATTCCTCGTATTCAGCCCAGCCCTCGTCATTGAGCGGGTAGTATTTGCTGAGGGCGCCACCTTCGGCCAGTTTGATGCGGCTGAAGACCTCCCATTCTTCGTGCTCGAGGGTGTGCTCGAGTACGAGGGGGATCATCTGGCGGGGGACGACGACGGCGCCGTCATCGTCGGCGATAATGGCGTCTCCGGGAAGGACAAGCACGTTGCTGATGTTGACGGGCACGTTGAGGCCCCAGGGGAAGAGTTCGGCCTGAGATGCGTAGTTGGGCGTGAAGCCGACTGTCCAGAGGGGCACGCCGATCTGCTGAATGTTGGGCCAGTCGCGTACGCAGCCATCGACGACGATGCCGGCGCCGCCGCGGCCCTTGAAGTAGGTGGTCAGCATTTCGCCGACGCAGCCGGTATAGCGGCTGGCAAAGGCCTGGATGACGAGCACGTCACCGTTTTCGACGGTCTCGAAGACTGCCCAGAGCGCGCCACGTTTTTCGGCGCCTTCCTGGGCAGCGCCTGAAAAGACGTCCTCTCTTTGGGGCATGAATGCAAGCGTCACGGCCGGGCCTACAACTTTGGCTCCTGGTGTGCGGGGCAGTGGGCCCTGGATAAAGGTGTGGCGGATGCCGAAACGGTGCATGGTGGCGCTGGCGGTGGCGGTGCTGACTCGCTTTAGCTGTTCGATGAGTTCAGGCTGAGGGCGGGTGACGGGGCCGCCGTCAACGGGCAAGGGCACGCCGGCAGACGGGACTTCGATGGCCGCGTAGTCGTGGGTGGGTCTGCTCATAGAGCGGGTTCCTCGGATGGGTGAGTGAGGTTGGAATGGATGGGCGCCTGCCGTTGTGCCTGGGGCGCGATGGTTTTCTGATGGTATGCGAAGTAGGCGATTCCCGCAAACGTCAGGGGTATCGCGGACCTTGTGAGCGGGGAGGGGTCGTCGTTTGTCCAGACTGTGACTTAGTTGATTTGGGTGCTGGCCGCCTGCGGATGGACGCTGGCGGGGGTACTGGCACAGTGGCGCGCGGCGCGCGTTGCCAGCTGGAAGCCAGGAGGCAGGGCACGTACAAAGGCAGGTTTGATTGAGGTGGGCGAACCTGTGTGCTACAATTACGGCAGTTGTGGGGGCCTTTGGGCCTATTGGTCATAAGGAGAAAACGGTTCACCGTGTCTTTGAAACTGCCCTCGACCTTTGCCTTCAGCCAGTCCAGCTTGCAATCTTACGTGAACTGCCCACGCCGTTTCTGGCTGGCCTATGTGGAGCAGCTCAAGTGGCCGGCGTTGGAGGCTTCGCCCTATGACGAAAACGAGCGGCAGCTGAAAATTGGGAGTCAGTTTCATCAGCTGGTTGAGCGGGTCGAGGCCGGTTTGGCGACCGACCTGCTGGCGGACGGTTTGGAACATCCATTGGATGAGTGGTTTGAGAGCTATCTGCGCCACCGGCCGGCCGATCTGCCAACGGAAGTCGTTGAAATCGAGCGAGAACTGAGCATACCGCTAGACGTTGAGGCGGGGCGGTACCGGCTTGCGGCACGCTACGATATGATCGCAGTGGGTGGAGAGGGGACGGACCGCCGGGCGGTGGTCCTTGATTGGAAGACGAATAAGCGGGTGACGCGGCGTGCGATCTTGCAGCAGCGGATGCAGACGCTTGTCTATCCGTACGTGCTGGTGGAAGCGAGCGCGGGGCTGCCGTGGGGGCCGCTGGCGCCTGAGCAGGTGGAGATGCGCTACTGGTTCACGGCGGCGCCGGCTGAGCCGGTCGCTTTTTGTTACAGCAGTGAACTGCATGCGGCGAACCGGGCCAAGTTCGAGGAGTTGCTGGGCGGGATTCTCAGTGGGGAAAGGGAGAGGGATTTCCCGAAGGTGGCCGATACGGATGAGAATCGGAAGCGATTCTGCGGCTACTGCATTTACCGTTCGCGCTGCGATCGCGGCGTCGAGGCCAGTGAGTTGGAGGAGCAGGACGAGGAGGCGTTTTCGGACGAGGAACTGGAGAGGGCGTTGGAGTTTACGTTGGAGGAGGTACAGGAGCTGGCGTTTTAGGTGGACTACGCCGAACGCCATCGCCCGGAGCGCCATGGACGTGAGATATTTTGAGGATACTGATACGCTTTTAATCGATTTTTCTGACAGGGAAATCGTCGAAACGCGGGATGTAGGTGAGGATCTTTTGATTGAACTGGACGGCAATGGGAAGATTGTCAGCTTGATAGTTGAGCATGCGGGTGAGCATATCGATGTCTCGAACCTTTCCTACGAGTGGATTCCGGTGTGATGGGGAAGGGTTGAATTCGAGACTGATGGAGGCCTTATGTTAACGAGACTGCAAGTATCCGGCTTCAAAAACCTGGTCGACGTTGATGTCCGCTTTGGCCCTTTCACCTGCATCGCCGGTGCGAACGGGACGGGAAAGTCCAACCTGTTTGATGCGATACAATTTCTGAGCAGGCTTGCCAGCGACACATTTGTTGATGCCGCCGCGTCAGTCCGCGCAGAAGACGAAAAGGCATCATCAGTTCAAGGTCTGTTCCATCGCATAGGTAACGAGTACACAAATAGAATCTCATTTACGGCAGAAATGATAATCCCAGATAAAGGGGTAGACGACCTGGGTCAGGAAGCAAAGGCCAATTTTACATTTCTGCGTTACTCTTTGGACTTGGCCTATCGCGTTGATGACAGACTGCCATTGTCTGGTTCATTTGAGTTGGTCAAGGAGAGCCTGGAGCACATAAAACTTGGCGAGGCGTGGAAACACCTCAGATTCCATCATAGCGCAAAAAGCTGGCGGAACTCAGTCGTCAAAGGACGCAGGGCGGCTCCATTTATTTCTACTGTGGATCACGAGGGGCAGCGAGTAATCCGTCTGCACCAAGATGGTGGCAGCAGTGGGCGCCCTCAGTCATTCTCAGCGAGCAATCTTCCTCGAACCTTACTCTCAACCGTTAACGCGACCGAAAGTCCAACCGCTCTGCTTGCCCGGCGAGAGATGCAATCTTGGCGTTTGCTCCAACTCGAACCTTCGTCGTTGCGCAGGCCCGACGATTTTATGACACCTCCAGGGATGCGTCCCGATGGCTCCCACCTACCTGCAACACTCTATGCGCTAGCGCACTCCGAGAGCCCGGAAAGTACTGATGACCATGATACTTGGGTTTACGAACAGATTGCTTTGAGGTTGACTGACCTGATTGATGATGGATATGAGGTCAGTATCGATAGAGATGAGAGGAGGCAGTTGCTGACCTTGCAAGTTCAGGACAAGAATGGCACGACCTACCCCGCCCGATCTCTGTCCGACGGCACGCTACGATTTCTGGCGCTGGCAGTGCTGGCGCTCGATCCCTCTGCCCAGGGCGTCATCTGTTTGGAGGAGCCGGAAAACGGAATTCATCCTGAACGAATTGCGGCCATGTTGGAGTTGCTTCAGGACATTGCGGTCGACGTTACAAGGTCTGTTGCTAAGGACAATCCTCTACGCCAAGTGATCGTAAATACCCATTCTCCAGCGGTTGTACATCTTGTTCCGCCCGAAAGCCTACTTATAGCGGAGACGGAACAGGCCATCCGCGATGACAAGCGCTTTCAAAAGGCGGTCTTCAGATGGCTGCCGGACAATTGGCGCGGCGAGGCGTCCCCTGGGGAGAGAACTGTGATGAAAGGACGCTTGCTATACTATCTGAATCCTATACCGAATAACGGTAGTCAACTGAGTCTTCTGATGGAAAATGTGGAACTGTACTGACGATGGAGGAACTCCGCTATACGCTGGTTGCTGAAGGAGGTAGCGATAGGGCACTTCTTCCTGTCCTGGACTGGTTGTTGATTGAGAATGGAGTACGCTGTCCCATTCAAGCGGCTTGGGCAGATCTTGGCATTTTGCCGCTTCCTGACAGACCAAAGTTGGCAGACAAGATAGAACGCAGCCTTGCGTTTTACCCCTGTGATCTCCTGTTTGTTCACCGAGATGCAGACAGGGAACCTCGAGAGAAACGCATACGAGAGATACATGAGGCGATTGCTGCTATACCAGATGGCCTGTCGCCCGCTTATGTCTGCGTAATTCCAGTTCGAATGCAAGAGGCCTGGCTCTTGATAGATGAAGACGCTATCAAGGCAGCAGCAGGAAACAGGCGTTATACGGGTCAACTAGAACTGCCCGCAGTAAGTCGGCTGGAAAGTCTACCCGATCCAAAGGGTGTCCTGAGCCAGCTACTCATTCAAGCCAGTGACCTCAACAGACGACGGCTGAGAAGCTCCCGGGTAACCAAACATGCGGAACGCGTCACCGAATTCATAGGTGATTATGCGCCGTTGAGACAGCTGAGTGCGTTTGCGGCTCTGGAAGAAGAGGTCAGCAACGCAATTCGGGAAAACGGGTGGCACCTCTGACCCTGGTCGTCGAAAATCGCTGCCCACATTGCTTACTATGCCCTCCCAACCCTGGATTCTGAGACCACTAGTTGAACCTTCGGCGGCGCTGCGGGCTGCGGTGGGTGGGCATCCTCTGGTGGCGCGGTTGCTGGCGCAGCGGGGGATGACCACTGCGGAGAAGGCGCTGCCTTTTCTGGACAGCGCGGCGTATGCGCCGGCGCGGCCGAGCGCGCTGGTCGGCCTGGACCGGGCGGCGGAGATCCTGATGGATGCGGTCCGTCAGGGTAAGAACTTCCTTGTCTGGGGCGATTTCGACGTTGACGGTCAGACGAGCACGACGCTGCTGGTGGCGGCGCTGCAGGAGCTGGCGGGGGCGGAGCGAGTGCGCTTTCACGTGCCGAACCGTTTCAGTGAAGGGCACGGCATCAAAACCGCGAAACTGAAGGAGCTGCTGGAGGACAAGAGCTTTGAGCCGGACGTGCTGCTGACGTGCGACACGGGCATCGGGGATGGTGAGGGGATCGGCATAGCAAAGGAGGCCGGGCTGACGGTGGTGGTCACGGACCACCATGACTTGCCGGCTGAGTTTGCCGACGCTGAAGCGGGCCAGGAGCCGCCATGCGGTGAAGCGGCGGACGTGGCCGGTGAGCAGAGCGTGCGGCGGGCGGACGCGATCGTCAACCCCAAGTTTTTGCGTGCTGATGATCCGTTGCGCACGCTGCCGGGCGTGGGCGTGGCCTATAAGCTGGTGCAGCGGCTCTATGAACTGGCGGGCGACCCCGAAGGTGCGGCCCAGTTCCTGGACCTGGTGGCGCTGGGTATTGTTGCAGACGTTGCGGAGCAGATGCATGACACGCGCTACCTGCTTCAGATCGGGTTGGACAGGTTGCGGCGGACGGAACGGATCGGGCTGAAGGCGCTGATGGAGATCGCCCGGCTGTCGCCGGACAGCGTTGACGCGCAGGCGATCGGTTTTCAGATTGGGCCGCGTATGAACGCGCTGGGGCGGTTGGATGATGCGACGGTGGCGGTGGAGCTGCTGACGACGGATGACGCGATCCGCGCGGGGCAGTTGGCGGCGCAGATGGAGCGGCTGAACAACGAGAGACGGCTGCTGACCAGCCAGATCACGCAGACTGCGTTCGACATGCTGGAGCGGGAGCCGGTCCTGCTGGATTTCAATGCGATCGTTCTGGCGAATCCCAACTGGCATGCGGGGATCATCGGCATCGTTGCGGCGCGGCTGGTTGAAGCGTATCACAAGCCGACGGTATTGCTGTGCAGCCCACCTGGGGAGCCGGCGCGGGGCAGCGCGCGCAGCACGGCGGGGGTGGATATTGGCGGGGCGATCGCGGGGTGTGCGGAGCTGCTTATGCAGCATGGCGGGCACCCGGGCGCGGCCGGGGTGACGCTGGAGGCGGCTAACATTGACCGCTTCCGGCGCGAGTTGAGCCGGCAGGTCGACCAACACAGAATTGATGGGGGGCCGGAAGGCTTGCAAATTGACGCGGAGCTGCCATTCTCCGAGGTAAGCCTTACGCTGGCAGAGGAGATTGAGAGGCTGGCCCCCTTTGGCAACGGCAACCCGCTGCCCAAATTTGTAACCCAGAGTCTGAAGGTGGTTCAGGACCGTCGGATCGGACGGGACGGCGCGCACCGGCGTTTGCTGCTGCAGGATAAGGAGGAGAGGAGGCAGACGGCGGTCTGGTGGCGCAGCGCGGATGTGGAGCTGCCGGGCGGTGCGGTTGATATTGCCTACACGCTGGGCGTCAATGAGTATCGCGGTGAGCGGACGGCTCAACTGACGCTGGAGGCGGTGCGGGCGGCGGAAGAAGCAGAGGCGACGCGCGTCGTCGAAGGGGTGGAGGGGGAGTGTGTCCTTCATGACTTGCGACGCGAGCTTGTATCCGCGGGGGATCTGCCGTCCTTCGAAAGCGCGGTATGGTATGCGGAGGGTACGCGTTTGGGAGATATTCCCTTGCGCTCGCGGTTGGCGTCGACCCGGGCCGAGACGGATCGTCCGCTGGTGTTGTGGAGCAGTCCGCCGTCGCCGGAGCTGTTGCACTGGCTGGTGGAAAGGGTAGCCCCAACTGAACTGTACTTGATTGGCCGCGACACGGCGGAAGCACAGCCGGATGCAGTGCTGAAGCAGGTGGCGGGGATGGCAAAGTGGTCGATGCGGCCGGGTGAGGATGGGGGTCGGGGCGCGGCAGTACAGGACGGCAAGCTTCCCATTGACAGGCTGGCGGCCCGCATCGGTTTAACGGAAGAGATCGTTCGTTGCAGTCTGCTCTGGCTGGAACAGAAGGGGCTGCTGCGATTGCAGGGGTGGGAAGAGGGCGATGTCGCGCTGGTGATGCCGGGGGACGGGAGCGAAGGGGACGGCAGTGAGAGAAGGCTCCTGCAGGAGGAGTTGAAGGAACTGCTGGCTGAGGTGCGGGCTTACAGGCGGTTCTTTCAGCGGGCGCCGGTGGGGGCGCTGGGGATTATCATTCCTAATGATTTGGGTCGTGTATAATGATGCCCCTAGCGAATGGCAGACGCTTTTTTCCGGATCACTTCGAATTAATCTGTCTTGCATTTGCCGTAGACGTGTAGAAAATGGTGTAATAGAATCGTTTTTTCACTCTGGAAGGGTATATTTTGTGAATCACATACTCGTTGAGCAATTTAAGATCGGGCAATCGGATATCATGCCCCGTTTCAAAGCGCTACAGGCTATGACCAGCGCGTTGAAGCAGGGGATGCGTCTGACATCGCAAGAAAAGCTCGACGCCCTGCCCATGCAGAAGGCTCTGGCCAAGTTTGAGGCTGCTCTGCAGGCTGTCGAAGAACAGGGTCTGGTCACCGATGAACTGCTGACAATCCACAGAACCTTTGCTGACGTAACGCAGCAGGCGCTGGAGGCCTTGGCTTTCGACTTCGCTCGTGATCTGAGGGAATTGTTCGAGACACAAGGTGAAACGGTGTCAGGCCGGCCACCCACGGTCGTGGTCGGCGAATTGGTATTGCAGTTGGATACCAAGGCGCGTAGAGGCCAGTGGTTCTACGGAAAAGAGGCGCTGACAAAGCCTCTGGCCCTGTCGTTCATAGCAATTCCTAAAGCGTATCACCAGCAGAAAAAACAGATTGTCGAGCGGCAGACCGATGCCGGCCAATTTCTGCAAGAACTGTACAACACCTGGAATGAACTGATCGAGCAGCGTTCCCGATACCCTGTCGGAGGGCGCATCAATGTTATTGAGATCTACAGCAAAATGGTGCTCAACCGCCAGAACCCCCGCTTCTGGAATCAGCCTTCTCGCTCCACATTCAAAGATTACGAACGCGTTTTCTTTGTGCGGGATCTGGTCCTGGCACAGAAGGCGGGCGCGCTGGTAAACGTGGATGGCACGGAGTTGCGCTTGCGTCTAGGCGTTGCGACGAAGAGCCAAGCGGAGCAAGCGAACCGCAGCGTGTGGATTCCGAATGGCCCGCTGGATGGTGTATTCTATGCCGACATATTCTTCGAGGAGGATAATCCGAAACAGCAAGACCTGTGGAGCCGCTAATGAGCATTTCCCAGTCATTGGCCCGCCATATCATTGAGAATCTGGGGACCAGCGGCACACCGCCGGCTCGGGGGGTTCAGCATTTCAATGTGGGCAATCGCTCCCTGCTTGATGCCTTGGATGAGTACTACTTCTCTTCCTATCTGCAGAATGGCGGCGGCGCCTACAAGATCGTCGTCGGCGATTACGGCAGCGGCAAATCCCACTTTCTATATTGCTTACAGGATCTGGCTTGGAGTCAGGAATTTGCCGTCGCCAAAGTGGACCTCAGTCCGGTGGAAACTCCCTACAACGACCAACGACTAGTCTATGCTGCGGTGGCCCGAAACCTGATCTGGCACGAGAAAGAGCAGGAGATTAGCGATGAAAAGGGACTGACTCGGTTCCTGGAAGGTACTCTCACGAGATTCGTCGGTCACCCTGTCCTGGAGACACTCACCCACCCTAACTACACAGGTCTCGTGGAAACATTGGAAAAGGCGGCCATCGACAGCCTAGCCTATAAGAGAGCAATCCTGGGCTATTTTGACGCTCTGATTCGCAGGCACGAAGCCCGGCTGGACTCGATCACCCGTTGGCTGATGGGGGAGACGACCAGCCCCGACGATACGAAAATTCTGCGGGGCCTCGGCGTCACCGAAAAAATTACCCGCCCGAATGCCTTTCGGATGCTGCGCTCGCTGGTACAGACGATCCGGGAACTCTCCTACAATGGCTTGGTCCTGCTGTTCGATGAGGTGGACCGAATGGCCAGCATTGGCGGCAAGGCGGAAAGACTTGCGACAGACAATCTGCGAGAGGTCATTGACCGTACCAGGGACGATCTGCCTGGCAGCATGTTCGTCTACGCAGTGCCCCCCCAGTTCATCAACGAAACTGTACCTCGCTACGACGCGTTGCGACAGCGCGTACAGGCTTTTGGCCCCTTCTCACGTACAAATTCCTTCAGTCCGCAGATCAATCTGGAACGTTTGGACGTCGACGAAAACGTTCTTATGCTGACCATCGGTGAAAAACTGATCCCAATTTTCGAAACAGCGTTCAATACAGATCTGGATCACCAGACACAACGTGCCAACGCGGAGATTCTGGCAAATGCCGCCACGGACATGTTCCTGGACGTGAGCCACAGACGTTTATTCGTCAAGAGCTTCGTCACCGTGTTAGCCCAGCAGAATGCCGGTGAAGAGAATACCTTGACCGAAGCCGAAGCAAAAGCGATCATACGCGGGCAGGTGGCTGAACTGAGCGCAGGCGAAACACCGCCATATTGATAGGCGTCAAATGCAGCCCTGCTCGAACGGGGCGCGATGGTTGGATTCCCCACTGGATTCCGGCATGATTGGTGAAAATGTAGAGCATCCCCAATATGGACGCGGCCGGATTGTCGCGCAGTACCGCAATGGCACAGAGTGGATGGTGCATTTTGCCAGCGGCTTGCGTTTTCGCCGGTCCAGACTGGAATTCAACGGCCAGCGCCCGCGAGAGACCCTTGTGTCCGCTGGCAACCTCTCCCGCATTGTCCCCATGCCGATGGCCCCCGACCGCTGGGAGGCCCGTCACCTAATCGAGTCACTGCGGGTGGGCGTGGCGCCAGCGCAGCGCATCCGCGATCTGACGATAGGCCTGGAAGCCGAGCGCAAGAGCCTCACGCAGGCATTGCACCAGGCTCACAGCGAAGGCGGCGCGACGCGGGCAGTCCTCGGTGAGTACGGTTATGGCAAGAGTCATGTCATTGAACTGACCACCCAAGAGGCGCTGGACTGCAATTTCCTCGTTGCCGTCACCAGCCTGGACTTGCATGAACTGCCGCCCCACCGGGCCTTCGACATTTACGGCAGTCTGATGCGCAATCTGCGCTACCCGCAAAGTGACGAGCGTGGGCTGGGGCCGCTCTTGGCCGAAATAACGAAGACGCCGGCGCTTCAGGCCAAGTTCTCTGAAAGCGCGCCTGAAGCGGATGATCCACTGGTCTGTGGCTTGCAGGCGCTGGGCGAAAGCTCCTCTTCCGACAAGCGGGCTGCTTGGCAGAACTGGCTGATGGGCGGACGCAAGGAGAGATGGATGGATTGGGCGATGAAGCGGTCGAGGCCCCGTGGATTTCGCTTCCCCTCAATCTACCGGAACAGTCACAACGCCCGTCAGATTGCTTATCTGCTGACAGGCATCAGCGTATTGGCCCGGCTGGCCGGCTACAGCGGCCTTTGCGTACTGCTTGACGAAGCGGAAAGCTACTCGCTCCTCTATCCTTATCAGCGGCCCAAGGCCAGTCTCTTCTTCAGCGCTGTGGTGCGGGCCGCGTTGGGGAACTCTGCGATCAGAATCAATCCTGACGGTCTGCCCCAACATCGTTTTCGGGAGTATCCCATCCGGTACGGTGGAAGCCAGTCCTTGTTCTTCCTGTTTACCGTTACCCACAGCGACATACCGCTGGAAGCCTGGCTTGAGGATGAGCAGATTCTGCACCTGAATCACCGCTACACAGCCCAAGAGATTGACAGATTTTTGGAACAGGCGCTGGCGTTCCACACCCAAGCCTACGCCTACGAACCTGACGAACGCCACCGAAAGGTATGCCAGGGCGCAGCTGAACATCTGGGTCAGGGGATGCGTAGTGACCATTTGAACATTCGTGCTGCCATGCGACTGTCTGTGGAACTCTTTGATCTGCTTTACCTACACCCGGACTATTCGGCGGCAACGTTACTGAGCGAATTGCGAAAGAGTTTGAGTCAGCAAGCCATATAGATTACGCGCCAGAGCTAGAAACAATCCTTGCAGATTTGAATTTTCAGCTAATCAATGAGCTTTCCAGAGATTTCGCCGAACTGAAAGCATGGCTTGATGACTTGGACACAGCATGATTGCCTTCTCGCCCTCAAGTCCCGTTTACCCCGTACCTGGACACCCTTTTTCGCTCGGCACGGCAGCCTTACCCCCGTCCAACAGCAAACGATCCCACCGATTCTCGATGGCAAAAATACACTCGTCATAGCCGCTACCGCCTCCGGCAAAACCGAGGCGGCTATAGCCCCGTTGCTGGAGCGATACTGTTTTGGGCCGATCCAGCGGCAGAAAGGGTTACGATCTCCAAACCGTCTCCACATTCTCTACATCTGCCCCACGCGGGCGTTGGTGCGAGACCTGTACGAGCGTTTGCAGGGACCCTTTGCAGCATTGGAAGTGTCCCTGACAATGAAAAGCGGCGACACCGGGCCGGTCTCCACCCGAAATCCACCGACCGTTCTCATCACCACACCAGAATCGACCGATTCCCTTCTCACCCGAGCACCGCGCCTGCTGGCCCCATTGCAAGCCATAGTGCTGGACGAGATTCACCTGTTTGATGGCGGCCCCCGGGGCGACCAACTGCGTTGCCTATTGCGGCGCATCGAGACTGTGCGGGCCTATCACCAAAAGCAGGCGACAACAGAGGCTGTTCCTTTACAGCGCATTGCCCTGTCCGCCACTGTTCTTGATCCCGAAGGTGTAGCAGAGCGCTACCTGAAAAGCCAGCCTTTTGACGAAATTCCGACCGCTCCACTGAAAATTGTCGCAGTCGCGGGCAAGCGGAGACTTGACGCTACGATTGCGTCGATGACGGATCTGGATGAGCTGGCGGCGGCTCTCACTGAACGAGTGCGAAGAGGCACCGGAATCCGCAAGACGCTTGTTTTTTGCAACACTCGCAACGAAGTGGAGCAGACCGCGGCCTTTCTCCGCGCGTATCTGGGTTATAACGCTGCCGTCTTTGCCCATTACTCGAATCTGGATCAGGCCTTACGCCTTGAGGTGGAAAGGGATTTTGCTGTCGCGCCTGTGGCTGTCTGTGTAAGCACCTCCACATTGGAATTAGGCATCGACATCGGTAGCATTGACGATGTGGCCCTCATCGGGCCACCTCCGTCGCTTCAATCCTTTTTGCAGCGCATCGGCCGCGGGGGCCGGCGCACGGGTATCACGCGCGTGTTGTGCATGGCCCGCTCCCGGCTGGAAGTTGCACAGTTTCAGGCACTGATTGCGCTAGCCGACGGAGTTGCGGGGCGGGAGGGGGTTTCGTTCTTGCCGTCGGTACTGGTTCAGCAGACTTTCAGTATTCTCAAGCAAAGCCCAACGGGCGCCATTCGATTGCCCGATTTGAGGCGAGTAACGCCGGTGTCATTTGATGATGAGATCCTGCGCAGTATCTTGGGTCACTTAAGCCGGCTCGATTTCCTGCGCGCCGGACGGCTGGGTGAGTGGCGGCCTGGGCCGGCGTTGGATGAGTTGGTGGACGCCCACGAAATCTATAGCAATATCGGCAGTGCCCCCCTTACGCTGACACTGGTAGACGCATTCAGCGGACGAACCTTAGCCCAAACTCACCGACGCCGTACAGTGGGAGAAGTTCTGCAGCTAGGCGGGCGCACCCTGCGGGTCGTATGGCAAGACCGTTACCGCATCGGCGTTGAACGCATCCGAGGAGCGCCACTGGGCCGAGAGATCTATTCCCAGACCGCCCCTTACGCCCTGCCGCTGGAAGTCGGTCAGGCAATGGCTGCCTGGGCCGGCCTGCAGCCGGCCCAGATAGCAACTATACCGGTGGCCGAAGGAACGTGGCTCTTTCACTTTTGGGGAGAACTGTACGGCGAGATGCTGAGGGAAATCCTCCACTCTCAATATCCAACAGCTAAAGATTCCGCGCCAGCAATGCATGTCAACGAACACTGTTTGTTTGTACCGGGTCGCGTGTGTAAATTACCTGATTGGAACAAAAAAAAGTTTTGTCGGGCGTTGCACCGATTGCTGCCCCGCTTTGAAGCGATCTTGGATTTGGGGCGCTTCCATTCGCTGTTGCCGCTGGATTTAGCCCGGAAAACGGTCGTTGCCCGTTGCGATTTGCCTCGATTTCGGCACATCTATTGTACAGCGGACATCGTTGAGCCTGCACCGCAAGTCCAGGAGAAGTTGGAGTTTCTCCTCACATGAATCTCCTTTTCATCTCATTCAAGTTGGACTTTTCCGCAGGGGACGCCGGGTTGGCCTTCGGCTTCGATTTTGACATTGTAGGCGCCGGGTTGGGCCAGGGGGTTGAGGTTTACGTCGAGTTCGACGCGGACGAACTCGTTTGGTTGCCACGCGGTGGGCGGGTAGACGGAGAGCACGTCGCCGGCGCGCTCTAAGGAACGACCCCAGATTTGCCCGTCACCGGCCTGGACCAGGGCGAAGAGCGGGGGCGCTTCGCTTACTTCTTCGAGTTTCCTCATCCATAGTCGCAGATGGACCCAGCCACTGGGCGGGTGGTAGAAGATGTCGCGCGCGGGGACGACCGGCGTGGTGATCTCGCAGGCGGTGAGTTCGACGCCGGGGAATAGCTGAGCCTGCGGATGGACGGCGGTCTCGGACAGCTCGGGCAGGGTCTGGTATCTGAAACGGACGGCATAGCCTCGCATCTCCACGCCAGCCGGGTACTGCTCGGTGACGAGGGGGAATCTCCCATCCAGCCAAGATTGGACCAGCCGGTGATCATCGACGCCGGCGAGGTGGCTTTGGACCAGCCAGAGTGTTTCGGCGCCATTGGGCGCCGTCAGATCCTGCAGATGGGCGGCGATAAGGGATTCGGCCTGTTCGGGGGTCAGCGGGGCGTTGAAGTTGCCGTAGACGGGCATCTCTGTTGCGGCGGGTTGCTGGCGCAGGTACCAGTCGAGGGCGGGGAGGAGGAAATAGGGGTTGACGAGAGCGGCGGCAGCGGCGTGGGGGCTGTGCTCCTGATAGGCATTGATATAGCCGGCAGCGGCGCGCCAGTTTTCGCGGAAGAGCGGGGGCGTCCAGAGGACGGGTAGCGATGCGGCGAGGAGGGCGAGGGCGGCAAGGCCACTGAGAGCGCCGGCAGACGGCTGCCAGCGTGCGATTGCGCTCACACCACGGGCGGCGGCCCAGAGGACGAAGGGGGCGAGAAAGAGAAAGTAGCGATCTTCGCGGAAGATGGCGGCGTTGGTGGCGAGCAGGGCGCTGCCGATCAGCAGGGGCGCGCCGATCCAGAGCCAGAGTAGCGGGCGCGTTTCGCGGCGGCGGTCTCCGGGGAGGAGCAGGCCGGCGAGGACGAGCAGGGCGAAGAAGAGGATTGCGGCAGTACGGACTGACGAGGGCCAGCCGGTATACCAGACGGTGAAGATGTGCAACTGGCGCCACAGGTTGGGCAGGAAGCCGGCGAAGGGGGCGCCGGTTGTGCCGGATGCGCTGTTGACGGTCCAGGCGCTGCGGGCAAGAGGCAGGAAGAGCAGGGCGACGACGGCGAAGGCGGCGATGGCCTCGAGTAGGTAGCGCCTGTCGAAGGACCCGCTGCGGCGAGCGAGGAGGAATATGCTGAGACCGAGGCCGGGTAGGAAGAAGGCGGCGTAGAGATAGCTGTAGAGGGCGAAGGTAAGCGCTGCTACGAGGCCAAGCCAGCAGAGAAGGCGGGCCGGAGCGGCGCGGCTGCCGGTTGACGCGCCGTGCGGGGGAAGATGCTCGCGGGCGGCGACGAGGAAGAGGACGGCCCAGACTATGGCAGTGGCGGCGGGCTGGAACATGCGCAGCTCCTGGCTGTACCAGACGAGCACAGGCGCGAGCGCGGTGAGGGCGGCGGCGAGCAGGCCGCTGGCGCGACCGCTGAGCCGGGTTACAAGACGCAGGATTCCCCAGACCATGAGAATACCTATGAGGACGCCGAAGATGCGCAGGGCAGCGTCGCTTTGGCCGGCGCCGAACCAGTTGAGGAGAGTCTGCCAGTAGTGGAGGGCGAGATAGTAGGCGGGCGGGTGTTTGTCTCTGATCAGCTGGAGGGTGCCCGGCAAAATGTGAGCGGGGCCGAGCCTTGCCCAGTCGAGGGAGATGGCTTCGTCGAACCAGATGCTGTGATATTCCAGGCGCCAGAGGCGGGGCAGAGCTGCGAGGAGGAGGACGAGCAGTTCGGGCAGGTAGGTGGTCCAGATGCGCTGACGGATCGCTGTCAGGCGCGCGGCCGCCATGGCAATGCGGCCCTTGGGGAATGATATCAAGCGGGTCACAGTGGTCTTTGCTGCGTTGTCATGCTGTGGGCTGGGAGGCAGCCGCCAGGCGCCGCGACCGATTGGCCAGGACAGAGCGGAAGGTTACTGCTCCGATAACGATAGCTCCGCCGAGCAGCGCAAGGGGCGTGGGCATCTCGCCGATGAAGAGAAGGACCCACACGGGATTGAGAATAGGTTCCAGGGTCTGGATAAGGACAGCTCCCACCGCGGTCAACTCTTTGATAGCGAGGGCGATGAGAATCGAAGGGAGACCGATCTGAAAGATGCCGAGGAAGATCATTCCCAACCAGTCGGCCGCGCTCGGTGCGGCTCCGAGCAGAAAGGGAAGCCCCAGCAGCGCGGAAAGGACGTTGCCCAGCAGGACGGTTTCGATGGTCGATCCGTCTTTCTGTTTGCGCATGAAGAGGAGAAACCAGGCGAAGGTCAGGCCGGCCAGCAAGCCAAAGAGGTTGCCGATGGTGCCGCCAGCAGTCATGCCGTCGCCGTAGAAGCAAAGAAGGCCTGCGCCTACGGCGGCGAGGGCGAGCCAGTCCAGTTTCCCCACGGATTCGCGGAGGTAGTGAATACCGAAAAAGGCGACAAAGATCGGCGCAGTGTACTGGAGGAAGATGGCGTTTGCGGCCGTAGTCTCGCGGACTGCAATGATAAAGAAGGCCTGAGCGCAGACGAGGGAGATGGCCCCGCCAAGCAGGGGGAACGACCACGGGATTCTCGGACGGGGCTTCGCTTGCGTGGGACGCGGGGTGTTGGATGGGTTGCGGCGTGCGGATTGCAGGTGAGGTCGCGCCATGAAGAGAGCGATTGTCAGGGCAGCGAAGGCGCCGCGGACTCCCAGCAGGGGCAGATGGGGAACGGAAATCACTTTGATCAGCAGTCCACTTGTGCTGAAAAAGATGGCTGCCAGGGCCATGCAGTAGATTGCTTTGCGGTGGTTCATTGAGTTTCTAGTTTTGAGTTTTCAGTTTTTTGGTGAACATCAGTGGATGGTCAAGAACTTTGATCAGTGGAAAGTGGCTCAAGACGCGACGTTTCGCTTTTGCCTAGTGGTTGGAGAAGGCGTAGCGCAGGGTGACGCCGAGTATGTAGTAGGCGGCGAGGACTGAGCCGCGGAGTGTACCGCTTACTTTGGACTGGCCGGCGCGGCGCGGGGCGAAGCTGACGGGCACTTCGAGAATCGGGACGCCCCGGCGGGCGCATTTTACCATCATTTCGGTGGGCCAGCCGAAGGTCATCTCCTGCATTTGGAGTTCTTGCAGCAGATCACGGCGGATGGCGCGGTAGGGGCCGAGGTCGGTTACGGCAACCTTGTAGAGCTGGCGCATGAGGGCGGAGGTGAGCCAGTTGCCGAAACGCTGATGGGGGGGCATGGCACCGGGGAGGATTTCGCCGAGAACGCGCGAGCCAAGCACGAGAGCGGCCTGTTTTTTTTGAACGGGCTGGAAAAGCCGCGGCATTTCGGCGGGGAGGGAGCTGAAGTCGCCGTCGAGGAAGAGGAGGATGTCGGCGGTGGCGGCGGCGACGCCGGCGGCGCAGGCGTAACCGTAGCCCTGGCGCGGCTCAACGACCACATGTGCGCCAGCTTCAGCCGCCAGGGGACCGGTGCCATCTGTGGAGCCGTTGTCGGCGACGATGACGCGGGAGACGGGCTGTGCGGCGGCCTCGCGCACGAGTTGGGCGATGTTGCCGGCCTCGTTCAGGGCTGGGATGATGACGTCGACGTCCATTGGGTGGTCAGGAAGCGGCTTGTGGCGGGGGCGCGTTCGGGATGGGAGGCCAGTTCGGCGGATAGTCGTTCGAGCTCGGAGGCGCTGTCGACATCGTACCATTCGGGCAGCAGATCGACGTGGATGTCTTCTTCGGCGGCGATAGCCAGCGTATCACGCAGGACGGTTGGGGTGGACATCTGCACGCCGGTTACGAGGCGTCCGGGCGGCTCTTTTACGCCGATGAAGTAGTAGCCGCCGTCGGCGCAGGGGCCGAAGACTGCGTCGACCTGGGGATCGTCGAGGCGTCGAAATGCGGCGCCTAGAAGGTCCGCGGGCAGGGTGGGGCTGTCGCTGTTGATGGCGGCAACCTGGCGAAGGCCGTAACCGAGAACAGTGGAGAGGACGAATTGGAGGCGGTCGCCCAGCAGTTCGGGACGGCGGGCGGGCGACTCTTGTTGTGTCCGTGCGGACGGGGGGCGCGGCGCAAAGCCCTCCTGTGGGATCAGCCAGAAATCGGGCGCGAGTCGGCGGAAGAAGTCGAATGCGGCGGCCGGTGTATAGGCGATTACGGGCATAAAGGCTTCAAGGTGGGCGGCGGCGCGCACGGTTGCCAGGATGTCCTCCAAGAAGCAGTGGTAGAGAGAGGCTGCGGAGTCGCCGGTGAGGGGCGGGACGAGGCGGGTCTTGGCGCGGCCGGAGATGGGTTGTTTGGCCATGACAAGCAGGGCGCGACCGGAGGGATTGTCGACGTGCAATGGGATGGAGGGTCGAAGGAGTGGACCGCCGTCCGGTAGGGACGAGTCGCCGGGAAAGGAGGGCTCGCTACCGCCTCTTTGCGCTGCCCCCTCGCTTTGAGCGGTCAATCTCCCGCCTCCCGCACGGCAGCCAGTTCATGGCGCAGTGCGCCGCGTCTTTCCCAGGCCTGGCGGATGGACAGGTAGGAGATATAGGTATAGCCGCCGGCGTAAAGGGAGAGCCAGGGGAAAAGCCACCAGAAGCCGTTGAGGAGACTGTATATCAGGAGCGCGTTTGCGTAGGCGGCGAGGACGAGTTCGGCCCAGACGGTCGGGTCGCTGGGGAGGACGTAGGCGCTGGTATGCCAGTCCTTATTGGCGCGGGTGACGGCGAACTTGGGTGTGCGTTTGAAAGCGCTGCGGACGCCGAGAAGGGCCTCAAAGACGGCGCGGCTGTTATTGACGGAGAGGCCGGTTCCCAGCCCCAGCAACACAAAGAGCCGGCGAATGCGCTGGCGGACGGAGACGCCCTGGCTTTGCATTGCGGTCCAGTACATGAGAGGGGGGCCGATGGCGGTGAGGGAGAAGAGGGAGGCGATTCTCAGGGCGGGGCTGAAGGAGGACATCATCGGCAGCAGGAAGAGCAGGTTGAGGAGCATGAGCGGGTGGACGGCATAGCCGGTGAGATGAGCGATGCCGAGCACCTTGCGCCACAGCGGCTGCCCGGAGCCGAGGACGGAGATGGATAGCTTTTTTGCCGTCTGCATGCTGCCCTTGGCCCAGCGGAACTGCTGCCGCTTGAAGGCGTCAACAGAGACGGGGATCTCTGCGGGCACGATTACGTCAGGCAGGTAGGCGACGCGCCAGCCGCAGAGTTGTGCCCGGTAGCTGAGGTCGAGGTCTTCGGTGAGCGTGTCCTCCTGCCAGCCGCCGGCTTCGTCCATGCAGGAACGGCGCCAGAGGCCGGCGGTGCCGTTGAAGTTGAGCAGCGCACCCAGCTCGTTGCGGGCCCGCTGTTCGACGACGAAGTGGCCGTCGATGCCAAGGGACTGTGCCAGTGTCAGGCGGGAGACGTTGGCGTTGAGATGGCCCCAGCGGGCCTGGACGCAGCCGACCTCGGGATCTTCAAAGGGGGAGATGGTGCGTTGCAGAAAGTCGGGCGGGGGCACGAAGTCGGCGTCGAAGATGGCGATAAATTCGCCGCGGGCGTGGGCGAGCCCCTCACGCAGGGCGCCGGCTTTGTAGCCTTTGCGTACGGTGCGGTGGTGTTGGCTGATGTCGATGCCGCTGCGGCGGTGGAAGGCGATACAGTTGGCGATGATCTGGCTGGTATCGTCGGTCGAGTCGTCGAGGATCTGGATCTGAAGCCGGTCTGCGGGCCAGTCGAAAGCGGCGACGGCGTCGATGAGGCGGCGGACGACGTGCCGTTCGTTGAAGACGGGGAGCTGAACGGTTACGGACGGGTAGTCCCGTGTTTCGGGGGACGAGGGCGGTTCGGCGTCGAAGAGGGTTCGCCGGGCGATGAGGGTCAGAAGGAGCGCCTGCAGGCCATAGATGGCGAGAAGAGACGCGCCTATGATGTAGATAAGTTGAAGAACTGTCATGCGAGAGTTTCAGCCTTCGGATTCCTGTCTGCGGTTGCCAGTTCAACTCTCGTTCGGGGCAAGGAGGCGGCAGCAGGCGTGCGTTGCTTCTACTGTGAATACGACCTTGTAACCTGACGGCGGACTCCGTATGGATTAACCGCGCGCCAGGTTCAGACTACGCTACCAGATGGGGCCGCCCGGGGGTTCTCCCAACCGCTTAAGGAGCAGGCTATCCAGTCCCCAAGCGCGGCCGGACTGGGCCAGAGCCACGACGAGCGCGGAGACGGTGAGCAGCACGTAGGTCCAGATCCAATCGTTGCCGCCCAAGTAGGCCAAAAAGAGGTTGAAGAAGAAGAGAGCGGCGCCGAGGGCAGCCAGAGGCGTAAAGAGGCCGACCAGCAACCCGAGGCCGAGCAGCAACTCTCCGACCAGTTGAAAGACTGCGAAGAGGCCGGGCACCTGGAGGATCGTGCCGTTGATCAGCGCCCGATAGAAGGCGGGGCCACCGCCGTTGTCGTTGAAGAGATAGTTAAAGAGACCGACGATGCCATCGGCCGTGTAGATTCCATCCTGCAGATTCTTGAACCAGGTGACAATCAGTATCACGCCCAGCGTGATACGTAGAATGGCGGTGGCCTGTCGAGCTGTGTTCTGTTCCTGACCCATTTCGATGCTCCTGTACGATTTCAGTATCCGTTACACAATATTCAACCCGGACTTGTAGCTCCGGTGGCGGATCGATTCAGGTGGGGCGATAGATGGTCGAGCAAGCCTGCGGCGCGGTCGGTCAGGAACAGGCCGAGCAGCATTGCCAGGGTGGTGGTAATGCTGCCGAGGCTCAGAAGGGGGACGCCAACCAGGGAATGGCCCAGGTTGCAGCCACCGGAAATGCCGGCGCCGACGCCCATCAGGAGGCCGCCTACGGCCAGCTGTGTATAGCGGCCCGACGTTTCTCCCCTGGCCCAAAAGGTGCCGGCGAGGCGGGCAGCGATGAAGGAGCCGGGCAGCAGGGCTATCAGGGCCACTGGGATCCACAGATTCCCGGTCTCGCCTCCGTTAAAAAGGGTTTCAAATAGCGTCGTTGGAACGCGTGATGTGCCGAAGGTATAGTTTGCACCACCGGCACGGGCAAGTAGCCAGGCAAAGCCTGTGAACAGCCCAACGGCCAGGCCGAGGGGCAACCATGACCAGTATTTCCCCTGTTGGGGACGGGGGCTACGCCAAAGGAACAGTGCGGCGGCGGCCAGCAGCAGAATGAGCATGCCGATTCCCAAGGGGGCGCCGAGCAGATTGAGGAGCGTTGTTGACATTCCGTCCGTGACCACCGGATTCTGATTCAAAGCGATCCTGAGGGAGTTCAGGGGCCCGCGCCAGGCGAGCAGGTCGCCGATTGACCAGGTGGCGAGGCCGACAAGTGTGCCGAGCATGCCGTGGCCGAGTTTATAGAAGATGCCGGTCACACAGGTGGCGGCGATGACCATGCCGGCGCCGAAAATGAAGCCGCCGACGAGGTTGGCCTGCCAGGCCCAGGGCGCTACCCAAGGAGTGATCCAGCCGAGGGCGATCATGCCCTGCACCAGGGGGATGGCGACGAGCAGCGTCAGCAGATAGGCGCGGAGCAGGTTCAGTTGCGGCGGCCGCCGGATCAGGCCACGCAGGGTGCTGTGGAAGCAGAAATCGCCCCTTTCGAGGAGGTATCCGAGCACTAAACCGGCGGCAAGGGCCAGCAGGATGGTCATCCGACTGCATTCCGATTGCGGACTCCAGTTGGCGGCTGGTAGCCGCTGCCAGCCGACTGAAATCCATTGGCGAATCGATCTTTTCCGGCAGGCTGGGGGGAAAGCTGCGCAGGAAGAGGGCGGCGGTCAGGCGGCACGGTAGCGGACCTCAGTTCTGTCTTCCCAGCCCGTCCAGGCCCCAGACGCGGCCGGCGCCGGTGACCAAAAAGAGGCCGTGCCACATTGCGAGCATGGCGTAGCTCCAGGGCCATTCGCCAGGCACTTCGAGGAGGCCGATACCAAGGTTAAGAGAGAGGCCCAGGCCGAGCAGCGCGCCGAGACGGGTGAACGCGCCGATGAGAAGGCTGAGGCCGACGGCCAGCTCCGTGAGAAAGATCAACCAGGCGAAGAGTGTAAAGTTCGGCAATACGATCTGCTCGACGAAGAGGCCGTAGAGGGGGAAGGCGGCATGTGTCACTTCGAGTTGCAGCCAGTCCATGAGGCCGGGCCCCTCTGCGGGCATGAAATCGGGCGGCAGTTTCCAGCGCAGAGAGAAGAGCCACAGTACTCCTATGATGGCGCGAGCAATGGCGATGGGCCACAGGGGCGCGCGTACGTTCATTGGCCGTTCTCGGCGGGTAGGAGATGGATGCGTTCGCGAGGCAGGTGCAGGATGATTTCTTCGCCGCGGCGGAAGCGCTGATAGGGCGTCACGGTCAGCTGCAGTTGGGTGTCGCTGATGCCGGCGCCGCAGCGGGCGACAAGCCCCTGGAAGCTGTAGGTCTCGACCATGCCAACCAGGTTGTTATGGCCGTTACGACCGACCTCGACGGCTTCGGGGCGGATGGTAACGAGCACGTCACCGTCGGGCTTGTCGGTGTCGTCCACTTCGAGCGGGCCGAGATCGGTTTCGACGATGCGGCCGCGCTTGATACCGGGCAGGAAGTTGATGCCGCCGAAGAAGCGGGCCACGTCACTGTCGACGGGACGTTCGAAGAAGCTGCGGGGCTCACCGATCTGGCGGACGGCGCCGTGCATGAGCAGACAGATGCGGTCGGCGACGGCAACGGCGTCGGTCTGGTCGTGGGTGACGAAGATCATGGTGATGCCGGCCTGCTGCTGGAGGGTGCGGATGGTGACTCGCAGGTCCTCGCGCAAGCTGGGTTCCAGGCTGCTGAGCGGTTCATCGAGCAGGAGGACTCGCGGCTGGATGACGAGTGCTCTGGCGAGAGCGACCCGCTGCCGCTGGCCGCCAGACAACTCGTCAGGGCGGCGGTTCTCGTAGCCGGCCAGTTGCACGGCTGCCAGGGCCTGGGCTACTTTGATGCGAATCGTGTTTGTGTCGACACGCCGCATTTTGAGGCCGAAGGCGACGTTGGCGCCGACATCCATGTAGGGGAAGAGAGCATGCTCCTGAAAGACCATGACGGCACCGCGTCTTTCAGGCGGCACTCCGAGCACGGACTGGTCGTCAAAGATGATGTCGCCCTCAGTGGGGCGCACCAGTCCGGCAATGGAGCGCAGGATGGTGGTTTTGCCGCTGCCGGACGGGCCGAGCAGGACCATCAGCTCCCCCTGTCCGACGGTAAACGAGACGTCGTGCAGGACGGGAGGCCCGAAGGGAAAGGCGTGTGAAAGGTTGTGCAGCGAAACGGTGGTCATTGTTTGACTACTGAAAATGATCTGCGGTCGCGGGCCTTTGGTTTCACGGTGTCCGGATCCCCGTCCTGCAGACAAACCGGGCCGAGGAACCGGGAACGCAAGTTATTCCGGCCAGATCTCCATCTGACCGCCTAGCGGCAGCTGTATCTGCGCATCCGGACCTTCAAACCAGCGTGCGTAGATTTCGTGGTATACGCCGGACTTCCAGAGTTCCTGGAGGGCGTAGTTGATCTGATCGCGCCAGGAGGACTGGTTGTTGGGTACGCCGATGCCGAATTGGACGGGATTGTGTCCGCCGGGCAGTAGCTCAAGGGCGGGGTCGCCGGCTGCGAGGGCCAACATGGTGATGTTGTCTTCGGTGTAGCCTTCGACGGCGCCGTCGCGGAGGGCCTGCATGGCGGCAAGCTTGTCGCTGAATTCGACGATTTCAGGGGCCGGACCGCCCTGGGCCTCGCTGTAGGCAATCCAAGAGGGGATGGCGGAGCTACCGGCGTTGGCGGCCACCTTTTTGCCCATCAACTCGTCGATGGAGGTGTATTCGCCTGAACGAATGAGAAAGGACTGGTTGTCCCAGAAGTAGGTGATGCTGAAGTCGATGGCGTTGTCGCGTTTGCGGGTGTGGTTCATGCTGGCGATCGAAATGTCGACGCGGCCTTCCTGGAGGAAGCTGATGCGGGTGGTGCCGTCGACGACGATCAGTTCTGGTTCCAAGCCCAACTGGGCGGCCATGGCGTGGGCGAGGTCGACATCGAAGCCGACCCATTCACCATCTTCGGTGACAAAGCTCAGGGGGGGATTGTCGTTGCGCACGCCGATGCGCACGGTTGCGCGATCGGCTATTTCATCAGCGAGAGAAAGAGTGTCGCCAGCAGGCATAGCCGGGATCGCCTGGCAGGCGGCCAGCAAGAGGGCGACGAGAAGGAGGGGGAAGATAAGTTGCGATGCATTCTTCATTGAATGTGGCTCCTGAAGCTGAAGTGTAGCAGATGGCAACCGGGTTCAGCAAAACCGGCGACGAATCCTGGAAGTGCGCTGCATTGCGCGGCAGTAATTTCGTAGAGTCGGCTGAGCAAGTGTGGTTGAATACGCACTAACAGCGTATTCGTTCAATCGTAACACAATTGAGGGCATAACATATGTAAGCAATGGTACGCATTCGCGATACAATCCCTCTGCGAAGAATCGAAATTGCGGGTGTTGTTCAAGGTCAGATCCTTGCGCGCGGTTCGAGTGCAGGCCGCGATGGCGGGCTTGCTTCAGTAGCTGAAAAAGGAGTGGGCAAGATCGGATGGTCGACTACGCCGTTCCCAGCGCTGGGAGAGGCGGGAAAGTGTGAAGGCGAGGGCGAAATAGAGCACGCCGACAAAGCTGTACATGGTTACCCAGTAGGGCGCGTTGGTGACGTCGGCGCCAAGGGCCATGCGGGCGACGGTCATGACTTCGGCGACACCGATTACGACGACGACTGAGGTGTCCTTGAAGAGGCTGATGGCCTGGCCGGTGAATGCGGGCAGCATGACGCGGAGGGCGTACCGCAGTCTGACGAGGATGTAGACCTGGCGGGGGCGGCTGCCCATGAGGCGGGCGGACTCGACCAGCTCCTGGGGTACGGCGGCGAGTCCGGCGCGCAGGATTTCGGCCTGATAGGCGCTGGAATAGAGAGCCAGCGCCACAAGCGCCGACGTGCGGGGGCTCCAGTTGAGCCCGAAGCGAACGCCGCCGACTCCCTGATGTATGAGCACGAGCAGTAGAATCAGTGGTATGCCGCGGAAGAACTCGACATAGGCGACGGCGCACCAGCGCAGCGGGCGCAGTTTTGACCTCTCGGCGCTGCTGACAGGCACGGCGAGACAGAAGCCTACGGCGACGGCGAGCACGGCGAGGATGAGGCTGAGGAAGAGCCCACCGGGCCGCTGGCCTGAGAAGCCAAACAGAAGGGCGGGCAGTTTTTCGATCAGGAAGGATATGTGGTCACTCATCGGCGATCAGTAGACGAGGGCAAAGGCTGAAAACCGGCACCGTCAGCCTCCGGCTACGAGCCATTGCTTTTCGACCCAGCGCAGCAGGCCGGAGAAGGCAAAGGCGAGCAGCAGATAGACGATGGCGGCGAGCATTAGGAATTCGAGCGCCAGGAAGGTGCGGGTGATTGCGGTCTGGGCGCTGTGAAAGAATTCAGGTGTGGCGACAAAGGCGGCCAGCGCGGTATTTTTGAGATGATGGATAAGGCGGGTTGAGATGGCCGGGAATGCGGTTCGCAGGCCCTGGGGCAGCAGAACCGTCCAAAAGAGTTTGAGTCGCGAGGCGCCGAGCGTGCGGGCGGCGTCAACGTGTTGCTGGGGGATGGCACCGACGCCGGCGCGAAAGAGCTCTGCGAGGTAGGCGCTGGTATTGAGGACCAGGGCGACGCCGGCCGCGAGCGTATAGTAGGGCAGAGAGAGCCCGCTCCAACTGCTGAGCCAGTTGAGAAAGGCGTTATCGAAGAAAATGGGGCGCCTCAGCTCGGTGGGGAAGAGATTGGGCAGAGCGAAGGCCCAGATGATCATGAGCACGAGGGCGGGCAGGTTGCGGTGCGTCTCGACGTGAAGGACGGCGAGGACGGCGGCGAATCGGTTGCCAGAGATACGCATGGTACCGGCGGCGACGCCGAGGGCGAGCGCGAGCGCGGCGGTGACGGCGGTGAGGGCGACGGTGAGGAGGAGACCTTGCAGGAGCAGGTTGAGCAGGTCGGGGGTGAGCCAATTGGGAGTCATTTGGCACAAATGAAGAGCATAGCAGGGCTATCGGCGGTCAGGTCGGCGCCGGTGTAGCCGTCATAGCCTTTGCGCAGTTGCAAGCCGGCTGCGGTCAGGAGGCCGGTGACATCTTGTCGGGTGAAGAGGCGGTAGCGCAGGTGGAAGTCCTGGGAGCCGTCGGGGGAGACGATGTGGAACTTTTCGGTGACGATGCCGGTGCCGGCGTCGTAGCTGCGGTCCACCTGGGCGTAGCTGGTGTCGCTGCCGAAGCGGTCGGAGGGTTTGAGGGCGTCGAGGGCAGGTTGTTTTTGCGGGAGCTCGAGGGCGAAGCGGCCGCCTTCTTTCAGGGAATCGAAGACGGTGGTTAGCAGGTCGCGGTTGTCATCATCTGACGCGGGCGGGACCTGTCCAAGGGTTGTGAAGAGGCAGAGGGCGGCGTCGAAGGGTTCGGCGGTGAAATAGCCTTCTGCGGCCACTTGCTGGAATTCGACATCGACGCCAGCCTCTTGCGCTTTTTCGCGGGCCGCTCTGATCATGGCCGCGGCGGGGTCGATACCGAGGACATGGAAGCCGCGGTGGGCCAGCTCGACACTATGGCGGCCAAAGCCGCAGCCGACGTCGAGGACGCGTGCGCCGGGGGGGAGGGGCAGCGCGTCAACGAGGAAGTCGATTTCCCGCCGGGTTCGTTCGGCGGTTAGCAGGGGATGGCGGAGGAAGGGGGAGCCGTCCGAGAAGAAGTCATTCAACTTTCAGTTCCCGGCAGCCGCGTCATCCGGAGGTGCGTGTAGGGCCCCACTCACGGTGGGGAGGTACTGATTGCGCTTTTTTCACAACGTATCGCGCACATCGAGCATGGGCAGGTCCTGGCGTTCGAGGTCGTAGAGCGCCTCGAAGGGGATGGCGGCGTCAGCGGCTTCGGCGGCTTCGGCCCAGCCTTCGACCCATTCGCGCTCGATGCCGTCGACATCATCGACGACGCGGAGGCGGTCGATTTCGTAGGTCTCTTTGAGCTGCTTCATTTCGGCGGCGACGCTCTCTGGGGAGCGCTGGCGGAAGGCCTGGCCGTGAACGGAGTCCCGGCACCAATCGCAGCCGTAGGGGCAGCCGCGGGAGGTGGAGATGGTGAGGGATGAGTAGCCGTTTTCTTCGCGCCATGTGTCGAGGTAGCGGTCCATGTCGATGAGGTCGCGGGCGGGGAGGGGCAGCTCGTCGAGGTTTTCGACGGGGGGGCGCGGCTGGTTTACGACGGGCGCGCCGGCGGCGTCGCGGAAGGCGATGCCGGGTTCGCGCGCAAGCAGTGCGGGCGTGAGGGGGCCGGCGTCGATGAGGCGGAGCAGGGCGTCGAGGGTCTGCTCGCCCTCATGGTGGACGACCATATCGACCTGGGGGAATTGGAGGTAGTAGGCGGGGTCTTTGGTCGGGTCGGGGCCGCCGAGGATTGTGAGTGTGCCGGTGGTTTTGGCGTCGGCGGCCAGGGTGAGGGCCATGTCGCGCAGGGGCAGGACGGCGGAGATGCCGACGAGGTCGGGTTTTTCGGCGGCGAGGCGTGCGGAGAAGGCGCTGACGTCTTCTTCGAAGGTGCCGTCGAAGACGGCGACCTGGTGGCCCTGGGCGCGTACATAGCCGGCGAGGTAGAGAAGGCCGAGCGGGAAGTAGGGGCTTTGGAGTGCCTGCTCTTCGGGATTGAGGCTGAGAAAGAGTGGGTGAACGAGAAGGATTTTTGCCATTGGTCTGGATTTCTGTCTACAGCGGACAGTTTTTGCGCGCGGCCGTCCGCTTAGGACCGAGGGTGATTATACACTGCGCGGCGTCGACTGTCTAAGGAAGCAGTTTCGGGACCGATTCATCGACATTTTGACGCCTTTGCGGCCCTTGTAGGGCGCCCACTAGGGGGGCATCTACAGGGTTCAGGCAGGAAAGCGAGGCTCTGGCCATATGCGATACAGCTGCCTTCCTCCGTTGTCGGATTTTCTTCTGGCAAGAGTCGTTGCTTGCCAGGGCCAGGGCCATTTCGCCTGAATGCGGTCACTATTATAGCACACTAAAGGCGGCCACAGGGGACGAATTTTTGTTGGAGCAGGGCAATCGCATCTTGGTTTTGCAGCAACTTGTGAAGATGTTCCTGAATCCAGCCGGCCCGTTTGCGTTTGGCGGCGATGCCGACGCTGGCGGATTTCTCATCTATGTGGTGGACGAGAGTTTGTAAGCGTTTACGAGAGTTTACGAGTGTTTACGAGGGTTTGCAAGTGTTTGGGTGATGTCTGAACTACAGTTCATGAGATTTGCGCGATGGGCTGTGATCAGGGATTCGCCGGTGCGCGTGGGCGCGTACGAGGTCAATCGAGAGATGTACAAGAGTTGTATTTCCGGTGATTTGTTGGAACGCAGTGGGCGTCAAATGTCGGGCCAAGTCGGGTAAAGTCGGGTAAAGTAGGCTTAAGTCGGGTAAAGTAGGCTTAAGTCGGGTAAAGTAGGGCGAATTTTTTTTCTCCTGTCCCCCGTTTTCGTTACGCTTTTGCATCAGTTTTTCCGTTTCGAGAGTCGATTCCCGGTTCTGGCAGGTTCTCTACGATGCTCATCCACTGCTCTAACAGACGACAGACTCATGCCGGTTTGCCGGCGGTGGGGGGTAGTGCGTCGGGTCCGGACGGTTAGGGTCGGGTTAAGTCGGGTTTATGTCGGGTCAGAGCGGGCTGATTTCCTATTCTTGGGCTTTATCGCCTGGCTTCGAGCACAGTTTCTCACAGTCTTGGTGGGGTGACGGGCAGCTTACGGTCTTGGAAGGGTCCTCCCCGCCTTCGGAATCCCTGCCAGCGACAGTCATGGCTTGGTGACGGCGAAACTCTATCAGTAATGCCTATTCACATTTCGGCACCAAGCTATTATATCACTGCAATATCACTGTTTTTGATGCAATTTCACTGGCCCTTCGGCGGCGATCACGAAGAGAAAGCCCGCCGTGAAACCACCCAAGGGCAGGTCAAAGTCAAGCGACGGCGCCAGGGCCGCTCTGAGCGCCTTTTCAGGCATGAGGGTACTCTAAACTACTCGTCCTTCCATCGGCGATACGGATGCGGCGGTCTAAGGTCAGATTCGCTCTGGCCGCGGAATCCGCTACAAAATCTTGATCCTCGACAGCGACAGGACTTTCTCCAGATCCACGAGTTGAAGGATCGGAATCGCATCAAAATATCCCTAAAGATGTATTGACGATCAAGCCAAGCCCACTGTCCCGTCGACCGGCCGGTACTCCACCAGCGCAGAGCGCCCGACGATGTCGACGATACGTACGAACATCTCCTGGCCATTGGCGTCGGTCAGGCGCAGCTCCTCGCCCAAGAGGAAGTGAACGGGCTGCCGCCGGCCCTGGTTTATGGCGATGTTGGAAGCGTACAGGTAGGTCCTGTCATGCGTATCCCGTATCGGATTCAAACCCCCCGCCACCCCTGGAATCTGGCCGGTCGCTTCGTTGAAAATGACTGAACCGCCGCCGGGCAGCCGGTTCAGTTCAAGAGTAAGCGGCCCTTGGGCCGGAATCCACCCCGATTCCACCTGCGCGGCGAAGCCTTCGGCAGCCGCGAAGACCGACATCGGCAGATGCCCGGTATGCAGACCAATGACCGCCTGCCCTGACGCATCTGTACTCGCCTGTTTCCAAGTCTTGTTGGGAAACAACGCCAGCAGCCCCGCGTCGGCGACAGGCTGGTCGGCATGGCGGACGGTAATGACGACGCGGGCGGGGGCCAGTTCCTGTGGCGCGGCAGGCAAGATGACAAGGAGTTCCGACCCGCCGACAAGCTCGAAATGGGGTGGCTTGCCACTCAGCGATCGCGTTTCACGCTGGATGATGGGTATGCCGTCCCCGCGTCTCTCCATCACGTAAAGCCGTCCGCCAGCTCCTCTGATATCTCCGGCGGACATCCGTTCGAGCGCCGTTGCCAGAATCTTGTTGCGCGTCGACTGCCGGTATGCCAGGTCGTCAACTGTCAGATTGTTCGAAAGCGCTACGGGGGACTGAATCTCCACCCTGTCCTCAAACATCGACAGCCGGGTCCGCGTCCCATGAATCGAATAGTCGCGGTGGACCACGGCGTTGGTGATCGTCTCAAACAGAGCCTCTTCACTATATTGAGGCAGCTCTTCCCGCGCGGGCGCCTTGTGCGCCGCGACGCGCATGTTACGCAATGCGAAAGCGACTGCCTCCGCGATCTGTCGGTTGAGTGGTCCGGTGATTGTCTGGGCGTCGATCTGGCCGGTCGTTCGATCCTTGCCCCGGTAGCAGGTTGCAGTGATGCAGGCGTTTGGAAGCCACTCCTGGGGAGCCCGGCTGCATAGAAGCAGGCCGGCGACCGTGGCCCTCTGGACACCATGTTCATCTTGCGCGAGGAAACCCATTTTCTCCAGGGCCGCTTCAGGATCGGCCGCGCCGGCCGAACTGAGAAAAGGCTTCCAAAGATCTTCATCAAGTGTCCGAAATCCCGTACCTGGCACAGGCTGCTCATCGAACCAGCGAAAGCGCGCCTGGCCGCGCCGCTGGGCCAGGCGCATGCGCTCGTCGCTCGTCATGAGGCGCTTGGACGCGCCGACGCGGATATAGGCGCCGCCCGGCCCCTCGTGCAGTGAGTCGCCCTGGGGAACTTCGACCAGCAGAACCGGTCTGCCGCCAGCGAGTTCGCGATGATCGGTGCGGATGCGTACCGCCGGCTTGATCGAGTCTGTGCAGACTTCGACCAGAAGCGCATCCAGGTTGGTGATCTGCCGCCGCGACATGGTCTGCACGTCGCCGTCGTCGCTTACGCCGCAGAGGAGCGCGCCGCCGGTTGCGTTGGCGAAGGCGACGACCTCGTTGGCCCAGTCATCGCGGCGCGGGCTTACCGGCCTGTCGCCGCTGAATTCAAGCTGCTTGAACTCCCAAGCGCTGTCCTCACCGAGACGCAAACGGCGCAAGATCTCTTCGTCGGTATATGTCATCAGCCATCTCCGGATTCAAACGGCTGCCGCGCCGGCCCACACGGCTCTTTCACCAGTACGAGGTAATCTCGCCCGATTTCGCGCTGAAAACTCTAGGGCAGGCGCGCCCAGTCCCGCGCCTCCACCAGAAACGGGACCGTAGGCAGCCGTAGAGCTTCCTCCAGGTCGATAAGCTGACCAAAAAACAGATGTTACTCATCGTTTAGCAGTCTCTCAACCTCATGACGCAGCAATGGCAGATTCGTCTCAACCACGTCCCATACCAGCCCGTCGTCCACGTCGGAGTAGCCATGTATCAGGATATTGCGAAAGGCGATAACGCGTTGGTAATCAGCGAATGTCTTTCCTGCCAGGAACTCGGCCAAGAGATCTGCTGCGCTGCGAATATCAAACAGGTACTTCCTGGCCTCAAGCCGCATAGATCTGTGTCCTGGTCTCTTCAACGCGCTGCCGGAAGAAAGGATTCCGGATCGCCGACTCGACCACAAGGTCAACATGACCTTCAAAGAGCCTTTCCAGAGCCTCCAACAGCCCGAAATAGGCGTCGGCATACGCCCCAGAGGGTAAAGGCCGGAACTCGACCAGAAAGTCCAGATCGCTGGCGCCCTCTCTGTGGCCGCCGGAAGCAGCCGAACCAAACAGATCCAGCCGTTCAACATGATAGCGGACGCAGAGCTTCTCCAATTCGGAAGCCTGCTCCGAGACCACCGCTACCGTCACTTTCTCTCCTCCAAACTACTCTCGCCCTGCGCAAACTGCCGCCGGACTTTGCCGCTGCCTACTCGTAGTTCAACAGTTTTCTACTGACGGATAGAGGCGTTCGAGTCTGATGCGAGCGTCAGCGGTGGTGAAACGCCAGTTGAGGGTCGATGCAGAAGCATTGCGTCGCTTTTGCCAAGCTGCGACTTTCTGCATCAAGGTCTGTCTGTCAGGGATGCGAGCGTTCAGGCACTGTCGATGCAGAACACTGAGTTCGATTTCAGCCATGTTGAGCCAACTTCCATGCTTGGGGGTGTAGTGGATTTCCAGTTTGGCGGCAATGCGGCGCGCCTCAGCCGGCGGAAACGCTTCATACAGAGATGCGAGTTTGTGCGTATTCAGATTGTCCATCACCAAGACGATCGTGTCTGCCTGCGGGAAATGGAAATCGACCAGGTCGCGCATGCAGTGGGCAAAGTCGACCATGGTACGGCGCTCTGTCACCTTGACATGACGCCAGGCTTGCAGAGGTGCGAAGCAGAGAAAGAGATTACTGGTGCCGTTGCGTTCATACTCGTAGTCATATTTGGCCACCGCACCGGGTCGGGGAGGCAGGGGCAGACGGGTCTCTTTGGTCAGTTGTTTACTGCCTTCATCAAGACAGACCAGCAGTCGTCTGGGGTCTTGCTCCCGATGATAGACTGCCAGCGTATCTTCCATGGCGCAGACGAACTCTGCGCTTGCCTTCTCTGGAATACACTATTCATCTTTCAACCAAGGCTTAAGTTCGTTTTTTGAGCGTTGTACGCACCGTTTCGGGCGAAATGCGTTCGACCACCTCTAATTCGACCAGCTTATCGGCCAGCATCTGTAGCGTCCATCTCTCCTGTCCACCGGGCGCAGCGCTACAGGCTAACTGCACCAGGCGGGCTTCACCCTCACCATCCAAGACGCGTGGCCGCTTCCGTTTCGGACGCGTGTGGGTAAGGGCGGCTTCGATTCCGACTGTGACACACCGCTCCCGAACTCGCTCGACTGTGCGTGCATGCGCACCCAAAGCCTTGGCAATCTCGGCGTCCTTAAAGCCACCGCCCTCCTGTGCCTCATCGGCCATCAAGAGGATGCGAGCTCGTCTTAAGCGGCGCCCCGAACCTGTGCCTGTATTCACCTATGATTCCAGTTCCTTGCGCTCCTCCGCTGTCAAGCTCAGCCGATATTGTTTCGCTGGCATTTCCCCTCTCCTTGTGTTTGCTCCTATGGAGAGTGTGCCACAGTTCACTTATCCGTTAAACCCTACCTGTCAGACCACTACACATGTCGCGCCAAAACGGGTCTTTTCTGACAAAGCAGTTTGACTTCGCAAATTGTCTTCCGCTGTCTTTGATCAGATAGGGACAGTCAGACATTCGGCAAATGACTGAACTACAGTTGTCTTTCTACGTATTCGGATTTTCCTTTGACAAGAGCCGGCTTGCCAGGGCCAGTGCCATTTCGTCTGAATGCGGTCACTATTTTAGCACACAGCAGGCGCCCACAGGGGACGTATTTATGTTGGGGCAGGGCAATCGCATCTCAGTTGTGTGGCACCTTTGGAAGATGTTTCTAATTCCAGCCGGCCCGTATGCGTTTGGCAGCGATGCCGACCTTGGCGGATTTCTCATCTGTGTGGTGGACGAGAGTGTATGAGAGTTTACGAGCGTTCATAAGCGTTTACGTGTTGTCTGAACTGTGATTTTATGGGATTTAAGGGATTAACCGTGATTAGAGGCTGGCAGGCGCTGGTTGTCTCGTATGAGCGTTGGACGAGAGTTTATGAGCGTTTGCGGGTTGTCTGAACTGTGATTCATGGGATTTACGGGATGGGCTGTGATTATGGCCTCGCCGGCGCTGGCGAGGCCGGACGAGTGTGTGCGTGCGTTGTACGAGAGTTGTACGAACTCTGACCTGGTGGGAGGAACTGGACGTTTCATGTCGGGTCAAGTCGGGTTATGTAGGATAATGTCGGGTCAGGGCGGGTCAGGGCGGGCAGTACTCCTTTTCCTGGACTTTTGCGCTTGGCTTCGCGCACGTTTCCACGCTGTCTTGGTTGGGTACTGGGCAGTTACCAGTCTTGGAAGGGTCCTCCCCTGACTTCGGATTCGCTGCCAGCAGCGTCAGTCATGGTTTGGTGATGACAGTACGGTCTCAGTAATGCCAATTGATATTTCGGCACCAGGCTATTATAACACTGTTCTTGATACAATTGGCCTGAGGAACCGCGGGTCAGTGGTCAGGAGTCGTTGGCATTTGTCTGGACTGGTACTTGCGGTCCCATCATGTTGTCCTTCCACGAGAGTCACAAAGTTTCACAAAGCGCCCTTGAGTGAGGCACCCACAAGGGGTGCCCCTACGGGATCGTTTGGCGGTGTGATGAAGATGGCGCATGAGGGGGGCGAGGGCAGGCACAAGGCCTGCCCCTACGGGTCCGTTTCAAGGGTGTGGTGAAGACGACGCATGAGGGGGGGGCTGGGCGGGCATGAGGTCTGTGTTGGCGGGACCGGTTGGGGGGAATAGTGTCGAGCAGGCACGATGGTGGGGAAGAGGCAGCACGGTGGATGAGGCTGGTGTTGAAGGGGGGCGTTGCGAGGGGAGTCCCCCCGCATAAGGGAGGGCCGAAGGCCCGACCGCCCAGAACTGCAGTGGTTAGTGGTCAGAGACGGCGTTACCATTGCTTCATAGCTGAACGCGGAATAGCTATGGTTTCGTTGCTGCCGGACGTGTAGGAGAAGTCACCCCCATTTTGAACTGCACGCCTACGGTGGTCAATGGTTGGTGATGTCAGGTCTTGCTATGAGGGGAGAGGGATTGGGGTTGGGCGGCGTCGGCGGCTTGGGACAGGAGAGCATGGGCGTCGTGGCGCAGCGATTCGGGCGGTCTGGGATGCACTGGTCGCGTGTGGGCGCTCAGGCGCTGCTCGACCGGTGTGCGGGTGAATCAGTCACTTTCAGAGAAGAAGTGAATCCTGGGGGAGGATGGGGGTGGGTTTGGGAACGTTCCAGACCGAGAGGGACTCCTGGTAAGCTGCCTAGTCTTGTTATTTCATGCCGGTCAAGGCTACGCCGCGCACAATTGTGCGCGTCATCAGGGCGAAGAGGATCAGTATCGGGACTACGCCGATGGTTGCGCCGGTGATGACCAGATCTACGCGAGTGGCATATTCCCAGGCCAGGGTGGCGATGCCAAGCGGCAGCGTGCGCAGTTCGCTTACCGAGATGATCATGAACGGCCACCACAAAGAGTTCCAGGACCAGAGAAAGACAAAGACGCCCAGGGCGGAGAGCGCATTGAGGGAAAGAGGGAGCATAATTCGCCAATAGATCCACATCTCGCCGGCGCCGTCCACGCGCCCGGCATCGACAAGATCGCGGGGAATGCCCTCCATGAACTGGCGCATGAGGAAGATGCCAAAGGCGTTGACCATGAAGGGGACCACCAGGCCCAGGTAGGTATCAAGCATTCCCAACCGGGCGATGAGAAAGTAGAGAGGCAGAACGACGACTGCAAAGGGAACCATCATGCTGCTGATGATGGTCATGAAGATCAGTTCCTTGAAGGCGAAGTCAAACTTGGCGAAAACATATCCACATAATGAGCTTGTAAAGAGGATGACGAGGGTTACGACTGACGAAACGCCAGCGCTGTTGAGAAAATAGCGCAAGAAAGGAAGCTCGCCCGTCAACGTAGTATAGTTTCCCACGGTGAACCCTTTGGGCCAGAGCGTCGGTTTCAGGGAAAGGATTTCCTGGTATGGCTTGAACGACGAGAGCACCATCCAGATGAAGGGCACAAACATTCCCGCGGCGATCGCAAGCATGACGAGCGTGAGGACAATCCGCTCGAACGATATGTTTCCCTTGCCCAACGTCCTGGGCGAAATGCCATTTTCAAACATAGGTGATGGCTCGTCCTTCTTGCAGTTCCCGGCTTTCCGTTTCAGATACCCAATTCGTCAGCTGTCGTTGGGAGTGACCATTGCAGGCCGGGACAATCTTTTGGCGACCTAACCGGTATATGGGCCTAATACTCCCACCTGGGACGCAGCAGGCGAAACTGAATTACGGTAAAGATCATGATGATGGCAAACATCACCAGCGAGATCGCCGACGCGGCCCCCATGTCGGTCCGCAAAATGCCTTCGTTATAGATCAGATAGGAGAGTACATAGGTTGCGTACCCGGGGCCGCCTGAAGTCATGACCAGGATCAGGTCGAAGACCTGGAAGGAGCCGATCAGCGTGATGACGGTCACGAAGAGCGTCGTATGGGAGAGAAGAGGCAGCGTAATTCTCCAGAAAAGCTGCCAGCGACTGGCGCCGTCGATGCGGGCTGCCTCCAACAGCTGTTCAGGGATACTCATCAGTCCTGCCAGGAAGATGACGGCCCCGAAGCCGATGTGTTGCCAGATGTCGACGGCTACGACGGAATAGAGGGCCTGGTTGGCCTCGGTTATGAACCCCTGGCGCGGGAGACCAAGCTCCGCCAACTGGGCATTGATCGGCCCAAAGCGCGGATGGTAGAGCCATTTCCAGAGAACGGCGATGGCGGCGCTGGGACAGACGATTGGTGCAAAGACGCAGAAGAGATAGAAGCGCTGCGTACGTCGAAACTGGTACAGCAACAGGGCGGTCAGAAGGCCCAGCGGCACCAGAGCGACTGTGCGGACAATGACATAGACGATCGTGTTTCTGAATGCGTCCTGGAAGCGGGAAGTAGGCAGCAGGAGATCGCTATAGTTTCTGAAGAGGACAAACTGGCTGGCGCTGGGGTCTTCAATGATCCAGAGGTGGAGGCTGACCCAGACGGCATATAGAATCGGATAGATCAGGAAGAGGAAATAGTACAACAGGATTGGGGTCAGCACGAGCCACGGAAAGGCGTTACGGGGCACGCGCAGGCGGTTCAACAGGACATTTCCGGTCCGTTCTGTCGTTTGATCGCCGCGCGATTCTTCAATCGTTGTCAACCCTGAACCTCCCCAAAGTGTGACGGCTGGAGGGAAACTGTAGCAGGGGATTGGGGGCCCGAGAGTGGTCAGTGTTCGGCGCTTCCCCAATCCCCGATACCTGTGGACGGCATCCTACCTGGAGAGTGCCATCCGCTTTACCCTTGCATGGGGATCCCTTCCATCAGTTCAGCCGGCAAGCCATCCCACTGGATCTGAACCGGATCCAGGCCTGGATATTTGTCCTGGTACTGCGCCATTTCATCGTTCAGCGCGTTTTCCATTTCGACCAGGGTCTCCTCAACCGTCAGCTCCTGCTGAAGCATTCTGTTCATGACAGGCCACATGATATCGTACTCGAGCGTATCCATGTTGCCGAACGGTCCGTAGTAGCGGTACTGCCCCTTGGTGATGGCGTCCAACACGGGGGCCAGATATGCGCCCTTGCCGGTGACAAAGAAGTCGTCATTGAAGTTGATCTCCTTGAGGGGGGAGATACCCGGATTCTGCTCCAGCATGGCGCGCTGCACTTCGCGCTGGGCGCAATAGGAGAGAAACTCGGTGACACTATCTTTGTTCTCGGTGCCAGACCAGACGGCCAAGTTCCATGTATCGGAGTGGTTGAAGATAGCCGGCTTGCCTTCGGTAAATCCCGGCTTGACGATGAATCCCAGTCTCAGACCGGGGAAGGCGGTGCCTGAATAGGGCACGAACTCCGGCCATTTGAAGGCCAGGCTCGCCAGGCCCTGGGCCAAGGCATCAGAGCTGTTGTTGCCAAGAGCGGGGTCATCGAGTCGTTTTTCCCAAACCACGTCATAGAAAAACTGCATCGCCGCGGTAGATTCGGCTGTCTGCAGGGTGAAAACCTGGTTGTCATTGTCGAACCAGGTACCGCCCAGATCGATAATGGCGCTAAGCCAATAAATCGGGTTGTTCCCATCGCCTGTAAACATCAAGCCGGCGCGCAGTATGTCATCCCCTTCTCTGATGACCAGTTGCTCTGCGTAGTCCAGCATCTGGTCGATGTTTTCGAAGACCGTCAGGTGCTCCAGCCCGGCCTCCTCAAGGTGATCCAGGTTGGCGACCAAACCGGCGTCGCCAGGTGGGTCGGGCACACCAATGGCGTAGAGGTTGCCATCGTAGAGAGACTGCAGATAGGTTTCGGGCATGAACTCTCTTTTGGCCTGCTCCAGTGTCACGATGTCAGGCGTCACCGGAGCGATATGCCCAGCCAGGGCCAGCTCCAGCAGTGCGGTCCCGTGCATGACGAAGATGTCGGGGGCCTCATCGGCCGACATGGCGGCGCGCAGTTTTGCGCTGTACTGGCCGGGTTGCGGCTGATAGTCCAATGTGAACCCGCGCTCTCCTGCTTCCTGGAATACTTCGATCGCTGCCCCCATCATCCACTCGTGCGGCGGGAAGCTCATACTCCACATTGCAACCGAGCCTTCTTCCGCCATGGGCTCTTCGGCGGCCGCTTGCTCTCCTGCCGGGGCGGGGGCGGCCGGCGCAACACATGCCGCCAGCAGAGAAGCGCCTGTCACAGTTCCCGTCGTCTTCAAAAAGTCACGTCGATTCAAGCGTTTCGCATTCATGGTGGCCCTCCTCAGACCGTAGAAGATTGATCCGTGTCGTTTGTCCCCCTGTTCGATAGGGGCACAGGCGTACTGAACACGTGGAAAAAGCGATCAACTCTGTGGTGATTTCAGTGGGACAAATGCAAGCCGACGTCTACTCCTCAACATGAAGCGGTGAAGATTACTCAACAGGACAGCGGGCTGCCAAGACCTGTTGAGCGGTCTGAAGTGCGGATAGCACGCTGACAGCAGTTCCCGGCGCCCATCCTCGACGGGGGGAAAGTTGGGGACTCATTTGGGCTCTTACATCTCGTGATTCTCCTTAGCTATGTTTTTATACAGTATTTCAATGCGGAGAAGTCAGCACCATTGTAAATAATATTTAGTCATGAATCAAACGGGAAAAATCGGCCGCGAGGGCAGGCGCGGCGGTTGCGCAGATCGATTGGATTCGCGTTCGTTCCGTTCGTTCTATGTGAAAGCCTGCTGTGTGCGTGATCCGTATTGCGTAGGAGGACGCGGAGGGATGAGGAGAACACCTTTTTTTTGTCCTAGAAGGCACGCGAAGGGGCGCGAAGAACACCTTGCTGTCCGCGGAGGACGCGGAGGGACGCGGAGAACACCTTTTTTGATCCACGAAGGGCCGCTAAGGACCACGAAGAACACCTTTTTGTCCGCGGAGGACGCGGAGAACACCTTTTTTATCCGCGAATGCACGCGAAGGGGCGCGAAGAACATCTTGCTGTCCGCGGAGGACGCGAAGGGGCGCGGAGAGCGCTAGAGGCGTGCCGGGTTTTCTTTGCGTAGCTGCGCCGCCATTTGATGATCAATCGCAATTGGCAGACGGAAGTCGTTGTTCAGACAGTCGTTAACGAGCCCTAGTAAAGACGTGCAGGGGGAGAAGTGAGAAGCCGCGGGCCGAAGGAAATGATGCAGGTTTAGCTTTGCGCAGACAGGGCATTGCTCCAAGGCTGGTGCTGGGAGTGGACCGGTTGGCCGGTGTCGGCGGCCTGGGCGGCGAGGATGTCGAGGTAGCGGTCCTGGCAGGCTTCGGCGAGGGAGTAGGCTTCTTCGCCGCCGCGGACGTAGTCGGCCATGCGGAGGAGGAGGTCGGCGACGGCGATCTCGTCGTCTGTTAGCTCGGCGGGGAGGGTGGGGTTGCGGTACCACCAGTGTTCGCCGGCCTGGATGCCCTTGAGGTAGTTACCTTCGAGGTTGCCGTCGGGGCCGGCGCTGTGGCGGGTGAAGGGGACGCGGATGGGTGTAAGGTAGTCTTGCAGATAGACGGCCTGATTGTCTATGATTTCGCCGCGCTCGCCGCGCACAAGGAGGCGCTGGCCGCGAATATAGGAGAAGTACTGGTCGGGAGTGAAGTCGAGAATGCCGAGGCGGTCGCCGAAGTCGAAGGTGGCGAGGAGTTGATCGGACCCGACAATCTTCTCTGCGGGAGGCAGGCCGTCGCGACCGGGGCTCTGGACGATGGGAGAGGTGAAACGGCGGGCGGTGACTGTGGCCTGCTCGGCGCCGATGCCGAGGAAACGGCGGATGAGGCTGATGCCGTGGTAGCCGTGGCAGGCGGAGAGCTGGACCTGGCTGATGCGTCCGAGACGTCCGCTGTGGGCGAAGGCGAGGCGGGCGGCGTGGTGGGGCTGGCGATGGTATTGTTCTGCGACCTGGATGCGGGCGCCCTGCTCCTGCAGAGCCCAAAGTTCGATCATTTCTTCGACGGTGGTCGCGGGAGGCGTTTCGGACAGGACGGGCATATCCTGTTCTACAAGCTGGCGGATGATGGGCGGATTGGCCGGCAAGGAAACGCTGGTGACGACGAAGTCGGGCACTTCAGCGGCGATCATTTCGGTGGGTGAGCGGTAGATATTTACGTCATAACCGGCGACCAGGTCGAAGGCGCGTTGGGGGCGGCGGGCGGCCAGACCGGCGATCTGCAGCCTGTCCGGCAGGGCGCGGGCGGCGCGCAGGAACCAGTTTACGCGCCAGCCGGCGCCGACGATGCCAAAGCGGGCAGTCATTTGTCCTCCTTCTGAGCGGTGCGAAGGGTTGGGTCATCTGATTGCGGGCGAGGGGGCAGGCGGCGTCCGTTGCGACCGCCGCCCTGGCCGCTGTAGGGGAGGCCGGGCTGCCAGTCGACGGCGGGCGGGGGCGTAAAGTCGTCGAGCGGAAGCGGGACAGGCACGCTGCCATTGCGAATGGAAACGTAGGCGGCTTCACAGAGTTCGAGGGCGGCCAGCGAGCCTTCGGCGATCGTGTAGTCAGGTTGGGCGCGGTCGATCTGGGCGGCGAGGTTTTCGAGGTGGCGCTGGTGAAGGACGGTGGGGCCCGGGTCGAATTCGAACAGTTGGCCTTGCGGATATTCGGCGTTAAGTATGCGGTAACGGTTCTCCCAGCCGTAGAAGTCAATCGTCCCGAGCGTGCCGACGAGGCGGAAGAGGGTATTCTCAACCGGTTCGGAGAAAGAAACATAGTCGCCGGTATTCATGACGACGCGGGTGCCGGAGGTGGTCTGTGCGTAGGTGACGGCGAGCGTTTCGACCTGCATGCTGTCTCGATAGGTACGGGTACTGGCATCGCAGGCGGCCAGGACGTATTCGACGGGTTCGCGGTGGGTCAGTTCGACGAAGAAGTCGAGCCAGTGGATGCCGGCGTTGATGATGTCCCAGCCGGTGCACTGGATTTCGACGAGTTTGAGCTGGCCGATCTCGCCGTCGTGGACGCGTTGGAGGACCTGGGTGCTGTGGTCGGCGACGAGGAGGCCATGGGGTACGGCCATGGGCAGGTTTCTGGCGCGGATGAGCTCCAGGATCTGGCGGCCAACGGCAAAGTTGTCCGCCAATGGTTTTTCGACAAGGATGCCTTTGAGAGGAAGTTGCAGGGCGGCCTGGGTCACTTCCAGGTGGGAGGGCGGCCAGGTGGAGACGCAGACGATGTCGGTGGGGCAGGCCGAGAATAGTTCTTGATGGCTCGAAAAGGCGCGGATGCCTGGGTACATTTCCTGGGTGTCTGCGCGCGCTTCGGCCTGGATATCGGCGAAGGCGGCAAGCTGGAAGCGGGGCGACGCGTCCAGGCCAGCCATGCTGACTCTGCCTCCCATGCCAGCGCCTATGACAGCGGCCGTGTACTGGTGGGACATTTTGCTCGCTCCTTACACAGGGTTAGGATTCCAGCCGAAACGGTATCGGTTTGGAGACGGAGGCTTTGGAAGATTGGGTAATGTGCAGGCTGTGCAGTGCGTGTTGATCGCGAGCCAGGGTTTTTTTGGCTACTTTTCTCTCCACGGCATTCTCCAGAGACCGAGGGACATGGCGACCAAGGCTATTACAGAGAGTATAACTATTTCCGTCCAAACGTCTATCCTGCCTGACAGCGACTTTTCGATGGCGTCAGCAGCGTAGCGCAGAGGCGAGATGTAGCCAATCAGCTTCATGAGAAGGGGGGCCTGGTCCATTGTGAAGTAGACGGGGGAGAGGGCGGCCAGGACGAGGGACAGGAGGCCGGTGGCGATGTTGCCGGCCTGCGCTGACGGTGCAAAGCTGACGAAGAATAGCGTGAGGCCGCTGACTGCGAGCACGGTGAGTACGAGAGAGGGTGCCAGTCCCCATCTCAGTTGGATGTCGATCCCGGCCACCAGGGCGAAAGCGAGCAGAATTACTACGGTTATCACGCCCGAGATTGCGGAGTGGGCGAGCGAACCGAGGATATAGGCGCCCTTGGAGACCGGCATAGTGATGAGCAGACGGAGTGTGCCGGTAAACCGTTGGCCTACAAAGTTCTGCCCGACGAGCATGCCGACAGAGAAGGCGACGCCAAAGATGAGGGTGCCGGCAAGCAGGCGGCGGAGGACCTGGGGGTCGTCAGGGGCGATGGCTTTGGTTACGTAGAACCAAGGCAGCGGGAAGGCGACGGCGAGGAGGAGGGTCAAGTACCAGTGCTGGAGGGAAGGGATGAAGTTGAGCTCGAAGACGCTGACGGTATCGGAGATGAATTTGCGGAAGCCGCCTGTCGCGTAGGGGTATGCGGGGAGGTTGGGGACGGAATCGTTGTGTTCAGTCATCGGCGATTGGCCCTTCGTTCAGCCGTCCTTTGCCATCGGTCAGGCCCAGGTAGACGTCTTCCAGCGTTGTCCGAGAGACGGCGTATTCACGAATGCCCAGGGATTGGACCTGCTGGAGGAGTTCGGTGTCGCTGGCGCCGTAGAGGACGTGAGTGCGGCCGTCGGCCAGATAGCTGATCTTAAAGTCGAAGCCGTGGGCGGCACGGAGGTTGGCGATGGTGTCGAGTGCCAGCAGTGCGCCGTCGTGGATGATGCCGACCTTGTCACTGAGCGTTTCGGCCTCCTCCATGGAGTGCGTGGTCAGGAGGATGGTTGCTCCTCTGCGGCGGTAGTTGCGGAGGAGGTCCCACAGGTCGCGGCGGGACTCGGGGTCGAGGCCGACGCTGGGCTCGTCGAGGACAAGGAGAGGGGGCTCGGCGAGCATGGCGATGCCGACCAGGAGGCGGCGGCGGAGCCCGCCTGACAGATGTTCGGCCGGTTTGTCCTGGTGTTCATCCAGCCCAAGATCGGAGACAAGCTGTGCGGCGCGGCTGGATGCGGTCGATGGAGGCAGACCGCGCAGCTTGCCGAGGATGCGGAAGTGGTGGCGGACGGAGAGACCGAAGTAGAAGTTGGTCTCCTGGGGGATTACGCCCATGCGGGCCTTGGCTTCGTTGGGGCGCGAGACGGCGTCGAGTCCGAAGACGCGGACTTCGCCGGAGGTCGGCAGGAGCTCGGTCGTGATCTGGCGGACGAGGGTGGTCTTGCCGGCGCCGTTCGGGCCGAGGATGGCGAGCAGTTCGCCGCGCTCGACGGTAAGGGTGATGTCGCGATTGGCCCAGGTTCCGCTGCGGTAGCGCTTATTGAGGTTTCGCACTTCGACCGCGGCTGGCATCATGTACCTCGATTGGAGAGTTGGGAGCGGTGGACTGCACCGGCAAGGATTGGGGCTGTGCGCTGCCGGGAGGGTTCTGCCGGTGCGTTGCATCATAACCCGAAAGGGGTGCGGGAATCAAGGCGTTTTCTTGTGTGGGTGCAGACCAGTTTTGGTGTGTAAGTACCCGGGCAGGCACAAGGCCTGCCCCTGCAGGAGCTTTTGAGGGAAGGCGGGGATGATGCCGCGGGGTACCTGGGCAGGCACAAGGCCTGCCCCTACATGGGCTTTGAAGGAGGTCGATTTTTCTCCTGCAGATCGTGCGGGTATAGTATGGTTTTGCAGTGATGAGATATGTGGGGCAGGGCGTCGTTTGGGCTGTTCATTGTGCCGATGGCGCGTGGATAGGGAGGGGGTTGGTTATGAGTGTGATAGGAAGAGGCGTCATCCGGCTTGTGCGGGGCATGGCGTGGCTGTGGCAGGCGTGCGGGTGCTTGCTGGCCAATGGCGTGCGGCGGCTGTCCAAGGGGAGCTGGGCTGACTATGTGTTGTTCGAGCTTTCCGGCCCGTTGCTGGAGAGGACGCCGCAGCGGCCGCGGTATCTTAACATAGTTTCGCGAGGCAAGCCTGCGCTGACGGTCGAGGCGCTGCACGATGCGTTGCGGCGGATCGCGGAAGACCCTGATGTGCGGGGCGTAGTGATCCTGGTCAAGGGAGCACAGATCAGCCTAGCGCAGGCCCAGTCCCTAGCCGACCTTTTTGCGCGTTTCCGAGGCTGGAGCGGCGAGCACAGTTCCGGCGCCGAGGCGAAGGAGGTCGTGGTCTATCTGGAGACGTGCGCCGGTGCCGAGTACGTGGTGGCAGCGGCGGCCGACCGCGTGTTCGTCTCGCCGCAGACGGAGTGGTCGGTACTCGGGTTGCGGGCTGAGCCGATCTTTCTGGCTGAGACGTTGCGGCGCATCGGCGTCGAGGCGGAGGTGGTGAAGGTGGCGCCATGGAAGACTGCGTTGGACACACTGGAGCGCAGTGAGATGAGTGCGGCACACCGAGAGCAGATGGAACGGCTGCTGGACGGTTTGTATGGCGAGATGGTTTCGGCGATCAGCAGGGGTCGCGACAGGAGCGAAGAGCAGGTACGCGCAGCTATCGACAGTGCTCCGCTGACGGCCAAGGAAGCCGCGGAGTTGGGCCTGGTTGACGACACTGTCTACGAAGACGAGCTGGCGAAGGCGCTGGGCGGGCCGAAGGAGGAGGTGCAGATATTGCCTTATGATCAGGCGCGCCGGACGCTCTATCGCCGTCCCCGGCTGCGGCACCGAAAGGGGATCGGGGTAATTTCGCTTAGCGGGACGATCACAACGGGGAAGAGCCGACGTTTTCCGGGAGGGCTGCCGATCATTGGCAGCAGCACAGCCGGAAGTTCAACTGTTCAGCAGACAGTCCGGGCGGCGATCCAGGACGAACGCCTGGCAGGCGTTCTGCTGCACGTCGATTCGGGCGGCGGTTCGGCGCTGGCGAGCGATCTGATGTGGCGGGAGCTGACACTGTTAAACCGGAAGAAGCCGGTGGTGACCTATATGGGGGATGTAGCGGGCAGCGGAGGATACTACGTGGCGCTGCCGGCGCGGCGGATTGTGTGCCAGGGGGCGACGCTCACCGGGAGCATCGGCGTGGTAATGGCCAAGCTGGTTACGAGCGGGGCATTCGACAAGATAGGCGCGAAGAGCTTCCCGGTTCAGCGAGGCGAGAACGCCGATCTCTATGCGAACGACGGTCCCTGGAGGCCAAAGCAGCGGGGCAAAGTCGAGGAACAGATAGGGCACACGTATGGGATCTTTAAGCGGCTGGTGGCGGATGCGCGAAAAATGGAGCCGGACTCGCTTGAGGCGCTTTGCGGCGGGCGCGTGTGGACAGGCAGGCAGGCGCAGGTGCGCGGTCTGGTGGATGAGATCGGCAGTTTTGCCACGGCCGTCGACAGGCTGTGCGAACTGGCGAGATTGCCGACGGACGGGACGGTCCCCGTGGTCGCGGTGAAAGCGGACGAGAAACGGCCGCGCCCGCCTGTTGCGGAAGGCAGCCTGGACCTGCTTGTGGGCGGGGAGGAGTTTGCGGAGTTGACGGAGGCACTGCTGGGGGTTTTGCAAGGGGATGTGTCTTCATTGATGGGGCGTGAGCGTGTATGGATGCTGGCGGACGGTTTACCGAAGATTAAGTAAAGGTTAAGTAGGCCGCGCCGCGACGCGGCGCGGGAGCCTGGAGAAAGCCATGTTCGATGTTGAGAAGGTCCGGGGACAGTTTCCGGCGTTGCAGGAGTCGTTCAACGGCAGGCCGGCTATCTTTTTCGACAATCCCGGTGGTACGCAGGTCCACGAGAGCGTGATCGCGGCGATGGTCGATGCCATGACGCGGCGCAATTCGAATACGCACGGGGTGTTCGAGACCAGCCGACGGACTGATGCGGTGATCGAAGCGGCGCACAGGGCGGTGGCTGATCTGCTCGGCTGCGACGCGGATGAGGTTGTTTTCGGCAGTAACATGACGAGCCTGACGTTTCAAGTGAGCCGGTCGCTGGCGCGGGAGCTGGGGCCGGGGGACGAGGTGGTGGTAACACGGCTGGACCATGACGCGAACGTGATGCCGTGGGTGCTGGCGGCGGAGGAGCGGAGGGCGCACGTACGGTGGGCGGACGTGGACGTGGAGAGCGGGACGCTGGATATGGAGGATGTGCGGAGGCAGATTACGGAGCGCACGAAGTTGGTGGCGGTGGGGTATGCCAGCAACGCGATGGGGACGATCAATGACGTGGACACAATCATCGGCTGGGCGGGAAATGTGGGCGCGCTGACGTTTGTGGACGCGGTCCAGTATGCGCCGCACGGATTGATCGACGTGCGGGAGCTGGGGTGCGATTTCCTGGCGTGCTCGTCGTACAAGTTTTTTGGGCCGCACAGCGGGCAGATATACGGTAAGCGGGAACAGTGGGAGCGGTTGGAGGCTTATCGTGTGCGTCCGGCCGGGGATGTGCCGCCGGGCAAGTGGGAGATGGGCACGCAGAATCATGAAGGGATGGCGGGCGTGACGGCGGCTATCGATTATCTGGCCGGGCTGGGGGTTGAGTACGGCGGGGTCGCGTCGACGGAGAGCCGGAGAGAGAAGCTGATTGCGGCCTGGGCAGTACTTGGGGCGTATGAACGGATGCTGACGGAGCGGCTGGTCAACGGGCTGATGAGCGTGCCGGGTGTTCGGATTTACGGTCTGACGGAGCGGGAGGATTTGGACAGAAGGGTGGCGACGGTGTCGCTGCGGAAGGAGGGGAGGACGCCGGAGCAGCTGGCACGGGCGCTGGCGGAGGAGAATATTTTTGCGTGGAACGGGGATTTCTATGCGCAGTCGTTGAGCGAGAGGATGGGTATGGAGGGGAGCGGCGGCTGGCTGCGGCTGGGCTTGGTGCATTACAACACGGTGGAGGAGATAGAGCGGTGTTTGGGGGTGTTGGAGGGCGTTTGAAGGGCAGTTTTTGGTGGTTAGTTTTTAGTTTTTAGTGAACTGCTGCGCGCGAGGAGTAAGGGCACCCGCTGAGGGACGGATGGTCTGGATTACCCCGAAACTGGTCCACAATTCCTCTGAAAAAGCCTTGATATAATTGGTAGAGAGTGATACATTTGTACTACACAGGTGCCAGAAAGGGGCAGGGAGCCAAGGGTCGAGATCGAGAACAGAGAATAGAGATGAAATTGTATCATGTCGTGCTGGGGTTACTGCTGGTTGTCGTGATTTGTACACCCGTTGCCGCGCAAGAGGGGTTAACTGATGGTGAACGCATTGCTCGACTTGAAGGCGCATACGAGCATTTGGCCACTAAGGTCGATGTAGAGGGGGTACGAACCGAAGTAGAGAGGGCACAAACTGTAGTAGAGAGGTTACGAACCGAGGTGGTCGCCTTACGATCCGAAATTCATGCAGCAGTACAGACGACACGGGTGATATTTGCCGGTTTGGCAGGCTCTTTGGCTCTGGTGCTAGGCGGCGCGCAGGTCTGGATTGTGCTGATGCTCAGGGAAAGGAAGCGCAGCGTCGCGGAGGAATAACGGTGACCGGTCAATAGTTGGAAACAGACCGTGCAGTCACACCCGCACATTTGCGGGTGTTTTTTGTTCTGAAATGTCTTTGCCATTGTTTCGCATGGATCTTTGTGGAAGGGCAACTGGGGTTCGCTGACGGTTGCCTGAAAGGGGATATCTTCGAAGAACATCTGACTTTCCTTGATCCACGGCGTGGCACGAGGAACGGCAACACCTTTTCTGGTCCACTGAGGGACGAGGAGAACTATCAGCTGCTCTGGGTCCACGAAGCGACGCGAAGGGGTGCCGCGTACTGAAGAGGGCACTCACAAGGGGTGCCCCTACGGGGGGATTCGGCTGGATGGCGCTTTGGGGGGTACGGGCTTGGGCACCCACAAGGGGTGCCCCTACGGGCACTCGCTGAGGGATGGATGGTGAAGATTACCCCGATACTGGTCCACAACTTCCCTGAAAAAGCCTTGAAAAAACTTGTAGGGAGTGATACATTTGTACTACGCAGGTGTCAGGGAGGACAGGGAACCGGAATCAGAGAGCGAGAAAAAATATCAGATGAAATTGTATCATGTCTCTCTGGGGATACTGCTGTTCGTCTTGTTCTGCACACCGGTTGCCGCGCAAGAGGGGTCAACTGATGGTGAACGCATCGCTCGACTGGAAGGTGCATACGAGCATTTGGCTACTAAGGTCGATGTAGAGGGGGTACGAACGGAGGTGGTCGCCTTACGATCTGAAGTGCATGCAGCGGCTCAGACGACACGGGTGATATTCTCCGCTATTGCAGGCTTTTTGGCTCTGGTGCTAGGCGGTGCGCAGGTCTGGATAGGGCTGATGCTCAGGGAAAGGAGGCGCAGCGTCGCGGAGGAATGACGGCGAACGGTCAACATTTCGGACACATATGGTGTAGACACACCTGCATGTTTGCGGGTGTTTTCTGTTTTGAAGGGCTTTCGTCATGGTTTCGCGTGGATCTTTCTGGAAGGGCAATTGGGGTTCGCTGACGTTAGCCTGAAACGGGATATCTACGAAGAACATCTGACTTCTCTTGATCCGCGGAGGGCCGCGGAGGAATGCGGAGAATTTCCAACTGCTCTGGATGCGCGGAGCGACGCGAAGGGGCGCCGCGTACTGAAGAGGGAACCCACAGGGGGTGCCCCTACGGGGGCATATGGCAGGGCGGCGCGTTTTGGGGCGGCGGGCTTGGGCACCCACAAGGGGTGCCCCTACGGTGGAGGCGGCAGGTTGGGGCTGCTTGGGCGTTGCCTCGCCTGGCTTGTCTGGGCTGGCTCACATTCGGGACGAGCCACGACGTGGGGGGAGGCGCGGGTCGCCGCGGGACGACAATTTCGCATTGCCCTCACACTCGCTGCGGCGCGAGGTTTTAGGAGAGGGGGCGTTGCGGGGGCGGAGCCCCCGCACAAGGGAGGCCGCTT
>JAPOVP010000062.1 GCA_026708085.1 Caldilineaceae bacterium | reverse complement strand
GAGGGTGTCCTTGCAGAAACGCGTAAAGTTTCTGCCACTGATAGTCGGAAATCTTAGTTGTAGACATCCTGCTATTGTCGCCAATGTGTCAAATTTCATCAAATGTCAACGACCCCTACTGACTACTGACTACTGACTACTGACTACTGACTACTGACCACTGACCACTGACCACTGACCACTGACCACTGACCACTGCAGTCTCACGCCCCGAAACGCTTCAACCGCCCCGCATGAGCCATCGCCTGCGGGACCAGTGTTGTCGCATGGCACAGCCCCAACTGACCCCCCGCGCAGGCCCGTTCACCGAAACTCCGGCTCGCATCCGGCATCGCATTCGGGCTCCACAGCAGCGTCGGCACCGGATGCCAGCTGTGACTGCGCAGCATCGCCGGCGTACTGTGGTCTCCCGTCACGATCAGCGCCCCCGGCCCCAGATCCTGTATACGCGGAATCTCCGCGTCCACCGCCTCAATCTCACGCACCTTTGCCCTGAAGTCGCCGTCCTCCCCGTAACTGTCCGTCTTCTTCACGTGAACAAAGAAAAAGTCGTAGTCGTCCCAAGCGTCCACCAGCGCGTCCACCTCATGCCGCGGACGCTCCCCCTCGAACCGGATCGCCTCCATCCCCACCAAACTGGCCACCCCTCGGTACATCGGATAGACCGCGATCGCCCCCGCCCGCATCCCGAAAATGTCAGGGAACAGCGGCAGCCCTGGGTCCTGCGCTAGCCCCCGCAGGTTCAGGCTGTTCGCCCGCGGCTCGTCCGCCAGCACATCACGCGCGTGCGCCGCCCACCGGTTCACCAGATCCGCAGTACGCGCGCCCTCGCTGCTCCCGCTCTCGTCCCGCACCGGCAACGGCCTCTTGCCCACAGCCAGCGGGTCCGTGTCCGTCAATCTGCCTCCCAGCCCCTCGCCCCGCAACACGAACACGAAGCGATACTCCTGCACCGGCTCGACGAACACCTCACAGTCCTCGAACAACCCGGCGCTCGCCTCACGCAGCTTGGCCGTTAGCCGGATGCACTCCTCCGTCGCGATCCGCCCCGCCCGCCGGTCCGTGATCAGCCCGTCCCCGTCAACCGATGCAAAGTTGCCCCGCGCAGCCACGTCGCTGGCCTGCAACGGGAACCCGATACCCAGCGCCTCCAGAACCCCGCGCCCGATCATGTACCGCACCGGATCGTAACCGAACAGGCTCAAATGCGCCGGCCCGCTCCCCGGTTCAATGCCGGGCCGGATCGGAACGCTCAGTCCCAGCGACCCGGAAACGGCCAGCGCGTCCAAATTGGGGGTATGCGCCATTTCCAATTCGGTCTGTCCGCCCAACGCAGCCGGCAGCCCGCCCAATCCATCCATCACCAGCAGAACGATCTTCCCCCCGTCCTGCTGCAGGTCACGCATCAGTTCAAAGTCGGTGAACGGAGACGTCATCGTCTTACTCCTTCTTCAAGTGGATGGTTCAGCAAGGAGAAAACTCAGGTGGAAGGATCCAGAGGAAGCGCTGCGAAGGTGGCGGTGTATCTCTCACTTCTCACTTCTTTTCACTCGCTCCTCCACTCCGTCCTCATAAAGATAGCAGGCCACGGCATGCTCGCCTTCAACCTGGATGAGCGGCGGCTGCTTCTCGAGGCAGACGTCCATCCCGTGCGGGCAGCGCGGGTAGAAGCGGCAGCCCCGCGGCGTACCCTCCGCGTCCTGCATTCGCATCGTCTCCTCGGCCGGCAATCTGATATCCGTGTCCCACTTGACCTTCGGGTCAGGCACCGGGATCGAGTTGATCAGCTCCTGTACGTATGGGTGCTGTGGATTCTCGATGATCCGGCCGGTATCCCCCGTCTCCGCAGTGATGCCCTGGAACAGAACGATCATGTTGTCGCCGATCTGGTACGCGGTCGACAGGTCGTGCGTGATGTACAGAAAGGAGATTCCGTGCTCGTCGCGCAGCCGCAGCATGATGTCCAGGATCATCGCCCGCAGCGAAGCGTCCACCGCCGACACCGGCTCGTCCGCCACGATCAGCCGCGGGCGCAAAAGATAGGCCCGCGCCACCATCACCCGCTGCCGCTGCCCGCCGCTCAACTGGTGAGGATACTTCTCCAGGATCTCATCTCCCCGCAATCCGACCACGTTGAGCGCGTCCTCGATCAGCTCCCGCCTCTCAGCCTTGTCACGCGCCAAGTCAAAATGGCGCATGACCAAATTGAATGTGTGCTGGATGCGAAAGAAGGGGTTGAAGACCTCATACGGGTCCTGGAAGATGGCCTGGACCTCCTGGCGGTAGGTCATCCGCTGCCTGCGGTCCATCTGCGCGATGTCAACGCCCTTGTAGAGGATCTGTCCCTGCGTCGGCGTGATAAAGCCGAGCACAAGATTGGCGAGAGTCGTCTTGCCGCTGCCGCTCTCGCCAGCAATCGTCGTGATCTGCGCCGGCGACTCGTGCAGGTCGAGACTGAAGGAGTCCAGCGCCACCAAAGGCGGCTGCGAGCTCAGAAAGCCGCCGCCAAACGCCATCGTGGCCTCCCTGATCTGGAGAAGCGGTTCTGCCCTGGCTGTCTGCGTCATGCCTCTTCCAGCTCGATCAGAGAATGACGCTCCGGCTCGTAAAGCCAGCACGCCACAAGGTGGTCATCTTCTCTCTCTACCAGCTCCGGCCGGCGTTCTCGGCAGATCTGCTCCACATGCTGGCAGCGGAATTGAAAAATACAGCCGGGCGGCGGGTTACGCAGGTCGTGTGTAAGTCCCTCGGTCACGTTCAACGGCTTGCGTTCCTTGATCGAAGGGATCGATTCGATCAGCAGCTGCGTGTAAGGATGCAGCGGCTCCGCAAAGGCCGACTCCACCGGCGCCACCTCGACCAGATTTCCCGCGTACATGACCGCAATGCGGTCCACCAGCTGCGCCTGCAAGCCCATGTCATGACCGATCATCACCATAGACACGCCCAGCCGCTCCTTCACCTCCAGCAGCGTCTGCGCCACCACCCGCTGCACCACCACGTCCAGCGCACTCGTCGGCTCGTCCGCGATGATCACCTGCGGGTTGAGCGCAATCGACATCGCAATGCACACTCGCTGCTTCATGCCGCCGCTCAACTCGTGCGGGTACATATCAATAACCCGCTCCGGCAGACCCACATCGTTCAGCAGGCCGAGAATACGCTGTTCAAGTTCGACGCGGCCTACGTTCTCGTGCGCCAGGATCGCGTCCGCCATCTGCTCGCGGATCGGCGTGACCGGATTGAGCGAGTTCATGGCCCCTTGTGGCACAAGCGCCAGATCGCGCCACCGCACCTCACGCAGGTCTCTGCCCGAAAGACTGACCAGGTCCTGGTCCTCAATGCGCACTGCCCCCTCCACGATCCGGCCTGGCGCCTGTACAACCTGCAGGATCGCCATCGCCACCGTCGTCTTGCCGCAGCCGGATTCCCCTACCAGCCCCAGGATCTCGCCCTTGCGCACGCTGAAGTTGACCCCGTTCGCAGCAATAACCTCTCCCCGCGGCGTGAAATAGTGGACGTGCAGATCGTCCACTTCTAGGGCCGCATCTTCTTCATCGCCGCCCCCGAGCTCTGCGCGCTCTACAGCCGGCAGTTCGCCCGCCGCTGTCCGCTCCCGTCGTGTCGAACTGAACTGCCGGATGCGCGGGTTGGCAATCTCATCCAGCCCGATCGTCATCAGAAAGAAGCCGACGAAAATGACCATCAAAATGATGATCGGCGGCAGCCACCACCATACCAGCCCCCGCACCAGCGCCGCGTTTGTCGTCGCCTGGTTGATGATCAGCCCCAGCGAAGGCACGCGCGTCGGTCCCAGTCCCAGCACCTCCAGCCCCGTCGCTCCCAGGATCGCCACCGAAATGCCCCCGGTTAAGCTGGCCGCCAGCCACGGCAGCATGTTGGGCAGCATCTCCACAAACATGATCTCCAGCGCCGGCGCGCCCGAAAGATGCGCCATCCGCACGTAGCTGCGCTCGCGCAACGTCAGAATCTGCGAGCGCACTAGGCGCGTCGGCCCCGGCCAGGCAAACGCCGCCAGGATCAGCGCCATCGCCGTCGTGTCGGTCATCTGCACGTAGGAGGCGATAACAACCAGCACCACCAGCGCCGGGATCGTTACCGCCGAGTCGCTGAGCGTGCGGATCACATGGTCCCACCATCCCCCAACGTACCCCGCCACCGAACCCAGCACCATGCCGATGCCCATGCCGATAATCGCCGCCAGGAACCCGACCTTGAGCGACGAAGGTGTGGCCAAAATCAACTGCGCCAGCATATCGCGCCCGTTGCTCTCGGTTCCCAGGGGATGTTCCGGCAGGCCCCCCTCCTGCCACACCGGCGGCTTGTTCAGCGGCCCCGCGCCCGTGTACGCCAGGTCGGTGTCCCAGAAAAGAGGCCCCAAAAGGCCGAACAGAAGGATCAACCCGACGATGGCGACGCCCAGCAGGAACTTGAAGTTCAGCCACGGCGAATCCCATGTATTCAGCCCCCAGCCGCGCGACGGGGTGCCTGTTTCATCAGCGGTTCGCTGTCCGGCAGTCAACGGTCTGTTCTGTTTCCTGTTCTAGCGCATGTTCCTCTTGTAGGTTATGCGCGGGTCGATGAAGGGGTAGAGCAGGTCAAGCAGGAAAACGCTAGTTGCCGTAACCAGGATAATCAGATTGGCGATCGCCTGTGTCACCGTATAGTCCTGCGAGATAATCGCCTGGTACAGGGTATAGCCGGTGCCCGGATAGGCGAAGATGAACTCGACCAGAATGGAGCCGCTGATCAGCCCGCCCAAGCCCAGCGCCAGCGCCGTCAGCGCCGGCAGAATCGCATTGCGCACGCCGTACCGGAAGAAAATGCGCGTCGGCGACAGCCCTTTCACCTGCGCCAGCAGGAAGTAGTCCTCGTTGTTGACGCTGATCATCAGACCTCGCATGCCCAGCGCCCAGCCGCCCATCGAGGTCAGCACAATCGACACCACCGGCAGAATCGCATGGGTGAGCACATTCTTGATGAATGGCAGGTTCCATCCCGGGTCCACTCTGCGCGAATAGGCCCCCGTTGCCGGCAGCCAGTCCAGTTCAAATGCCACCAGATAGATCAGCATAATGCCGAACATGAAGTAGGGGATCGCAGTAAAGGTCAAGCTGCTGGGCAGGATCAGCTGCAACCAGCGCGGCGTGCGCCGCCAGCCCATCAGCGAGCCGATGGTCACGCCAATCGAAAAGGACAGTACTGTTGCCACCGTCAACAGACCCAGCGACCACGGCAGTGCATCGCTGACCATGGTCCACGCTTCGGTTGGGAAGTGCGAAAGCGAATACCCGAAATTGAGCCGGAACACATTGCCCCAATAGCGGAAATACTGAACGTGAATCGGGGCATCCAGCCCGAAACGGGCCTTCCAGCTCTCGATCAACTTGTCCGCGTTCTCGATGTAGCCCGCATCCAGCGAAAGGCGGCCAACCATCTCGCTTATAGGGTCCCCCGGCGCCAAACGCGGGATCACGAAGATCAACGTAGACCCCAACCAGATGGTCAGGAGATACATCAGAAAACGCTGCAGTACGTACTCTCTGGTCAACCCGCGCATAGGCAGAATTTCAAAGGTCAGTGGCCAGCGCTGTTACTAATCACTGACCACTGACCACTAACCACTGAAGTTACTTACTTGCTCGTCGATTCAATCTCCGGCAGGATGCCCACGAAGCTCGGGCACCAGATCACCGGCCGCTGATAGTAGTTGTCGATCGTCGGCCAGTTCGTCCAATACGTGGTGTTGAAGGGCACCAGTTTCTTGGACTGGGCTGTCGGAATCGCCGGGATCTCGTCGTAGTAGATCTCCAGGGCGCGTGCCGTAAGCTCGAATAACAGCGGATCGTCCCAACCCAACTCGCTGATCTGGTCTACCAGTTCGCTGAACTCGGCATTGTGCCAGCGGAAGCGGTTGGAGTGAGGCAACTGGTGGCGTTCGCCCTGCGGGGGCACCTCATCCGCGCGTAAAGTGCGCAGCGTATTCCACGGCTCCACGATCGAGCCGCAGGTCTGCCAGCCGCTCTGAGTCTCGTAGTTGCCCGTGTCCAGGTATTCGACCCAGGTGCCGCCAATCAGGTTTACCTTGACGGCATTGATGCCGAATCGCTGCAGCTGCTCGGCAAAGACGTCAGCCACGCGTTCCAGTTCGCTGATGCCCTCGTAGACCTGGATCTCAAGGCTCAACTCCTCGCCGTCCTTCTCCCAGTAGTCGCCCGACTTCTCATAGCCCTTGGCCAGAAGGATCTCCTCGGCTGCGGCCAGATTGGGCTGGGTGAACTTGGCGATCGTCTCGGCCGGCACCAAATCGGCAAACTTCTGCATCGAAGGGTACAGCGGGAACGGATAGGGGCCCATGATCGAGGTCCCCTCATAGGCGATGTCGATGATCTGCTGCCTGTCCATCACGTAGTTCAGGACCCAGCGCATATCCTTATCGTTCCACGGCTCGATCGAGTTGTTGACCGTCAGGCTGCGCGCGCATGGATCGGGCCAGACAAACGGCATCTCATCCTGGAACGCGATCCAGTTGGGATTCTGTGCCACCAATGCCTGGAACGAGCCGAATGTGATGTCGTGCAGGCCGTCATAGTCGTCCTCAATCGCCGTCGCCAGCCGGACCTCCTCCGTGCCTGTGTAGGACATAACCAGTTTCTTCGGCTCCGGCAACTTCTTCAGGCCGATTTCGGCAGCCCACCAGTTATCGTTGCGAACCCAGATCGTCTCGTTCTCAGTGACCTTGGCCAGCTTGTAGGGGCCCGTACCCATCGGCAACCCCTTCTCCAGGTCGAAATTCTTGAAAGTGGCCGGGTCTTCCACGTCTTCCCAGATATGCTTCGGGACAAAATAGTCGACGCCGCAAATGTTGTCGGAGAAACGCTCCAGCTTGAAACGCACATTCGATTTCTTAAGGTTGTAGATAACCGTCAGATCATCCACCTTCTCGACCGACTCGATCCATTCCTGGTAGGCGAAATGCTGGCCGAGCGCATCGTTGTTCATCTGCAGCTCGGTCGAAAAAATGATATCGTCGGCCGTGAATGGCGTGCCGTCTTGCCAGGTGATGCCCTCGCGCAACTTGAGCGTCCACACCGAATGGTCCTCGTTGGGCGTCAGCGACTCGGCCAGCCAGTTCTCGATTTCGCCGCTGCCGTAGTTCAGCAGCGTCAGCACATCCGAAAACTCCGTATAGCCCCACCCGACCGCACTGCCGCGCACGTAGGGGTTCCAGTTGTCACTCCCTTGCAGCGGGCTCGTCCGGTCCAGGATGACCGTCTCCTCACGCGAGGCATTGAGATAGTCCTCCGTCGTGCCCATCTCCTCCGTCTCGCTCTCCGCAGCCGGTGCCTCCGCGGCCGCCGGCGCCTCCGGAGCCCCACAAGCCGCCAACAAGATTGCAAACAACAGCAGGAGTACCGTCAATCGATTGAGCAATTTCATGCAAAGCTCCTTGTCTGAAATGGGATATTAAGTTGGTGGAACTGACTTTGGAATCTGAGAGTCCGCCCTCAGAAAAGACAGGCAGAGATGAGTGAAGAGTGGACAGGCACAACTACCGATAACCACCGACTGGTGACCGGGAACGGTGGTGAAAGACGCCCTGCTTGCAACAAGGAAGTCTTGCCAGATACGACAGTTGAAGTATAGGGCCCGTTGGAGAGAAGGAGGAGAAAATCGGAGGAGAGGAGGAGGAAAGGGTCCCCGCTCCCCGCTCCTCTCCCCTCGCTGCTCAAACTTAGCTGGCCAGCGTCAACTCCGTCTTCGGATCGAAGATGTGCGCATTGGCCATATTGATCGCCAGCTCGATCTCGTCGCCCGTCGAAACCCGCACACGCGGGTCGACACGCGAGATGAACTGCTTGTCGTCCGGTGTCAGGCAGTAGAGGAAAATCTCATTGCCCATCAGCTCGGTCACGTCGACCTGGGCTACCATATCGGACTCGAGAATCTGCGGCGGCGCATACTCTTTGGAGTGGATGTCCTCGGGACGAATGCCGAAGATCACCTCATTGCCAAGATGCTCTCGCCACTCCACCACCTTTTCTTCCGGCACATCCAGGCGGAAACCGCCCGCATTGACTTCCATCTTGCCGTCGCTTTCGACCAGCGTGGCATCGAAGAAGTTCATGCTCGGGCTGCCGATGAAGCCGGCCACGAAAATATTCGCAGGATGGTCGTACAGGTTCTGCGGCGAGTCCACCTGCTGCAGGACGCCGTCCTTCATCACCGCGATGCGGGAGGCCATCGTCATCGCCTCCACCTGGTCGTGCGTCACGTAGATAAAGGTCGTCGCCAGGCGCTGGTGCAGCTTCGAAATCTCTGCACGCGTCTGCACGCGCAGCTTCGCGTCCAGGTTCGACAGCGGCTCGTCAAAGAGGAACACCGCCGGCTCACGCACAATCGCACGGCCGACCGCCACACGCTGGCGCTGGCCACCCGAAAGCTGCTTCGGCTTGCGGTCAAGCAGATGCTCGATGCCCAGAATCCCGCCGGCCTCTTCCACACGCCTCTGAATCTCGTCCTTCGGCGTCTTGCGCAGCTTCAGACCGAACGCCATGTTGTCATAGACGCTCATGTGCGGGTACAGAGCGTAGCTCTGGAACACCATCGCGATGTCCCTGTCCTTCGGCGGCACGTCGTTGACGATGCGGTCGCCGATCAGGATCTGCCCCTCTGTGATCTCCTCCAGCCCCGCCAGAAGGCGCAGACTCGTCGTCTTGCCGCAGCCCGAAGGGCCGACAAAGACCAGGAACTCCTTGTCCTCGACGTGAATCGTCAAATCATTGACGGCCACGACGTCGCCGAAGCGCTTGTAGACATGTTCGTAGGTTACACTTGCCATTTTGTGCTTTGCTCCTTTGGTGAAGATTGGGCTCACTCACGAACTGGCATTGCACGCTCATGAGCCTGTTTCACTCTCTTCCCTGCGGCAGAACTGTTCGGTCGCGCAAGCGGGGGCGAGCACAGACTCCATCCCACCTGGCGGGACTCGTTGCCAAAACCGTCCACAAAGAGGAAAGCGTGACAATAATGATTGCGCTATCCTGTAGCGCAGCAAAACAGCTTCAATACCAATTCGGCACGGGATACGTACATCGAATAGGAGCTATCAGCGGCTTCCTCGCCGGGGCGGCGGTCAGCAGCCGCAACTCAAAAAAATTACTCGGCGGACGGGCGCAGTATAGCACGGCCAGCAACCCCAAGCAAATCACAGAATTCAGCCGGGTGCATCCCAAAAATGGGGTAAATTTTCCTACACCTCTGACAGTAGCCAAACGCCGTCTCTGACCACTGACCACTGACCACTGACCACTGCCTTTCTGGGCGGTCGGGCCTATTCGGCCCTCCCTTGTGCGGGGGCTCCGCCCCCG
>JAPOVP010000189.1 GCA_026708085.1 Caldilineaceae bacterium | reverse complement strand
GCACACCAGTAACCCATGCCAACGCCGAACGCATCATTGCGCATGACCGCAAGCCGAAACTCGAATATCTCAAACAACGAGGCGTCAACATCGAAGTTCGGGCTCCGGCCTCCAACGCAAACGCCGCACTGGCTCACGCAGATTACGCTGTCAAAGTCGGCCCCGGACTTTGGATGCCCTTCAACGCCATCAGCGCACAGTGGGCAACCGCCCGCTTCGCCGACCACGACCTGAAAGCCAGAAAGACCTTCTCCACCAGCCAACCCGACCGCAACCGCTTCCTCCTCGGTGAACACACCTTTATCGGCCAACAGATCCTCGCGCACTTCAACAACGGCTTGGACGGCTGGCAACTGACAGGTCAAGCCATAACCAGCTTCAACCAGCATGATTCCTACCCCGGACAGCAACTGATCTGGAACCGCGCAGACTCCGGCTTCCTCACCAGCTACCACCCAACCAAGGGAAACGCCGTCACCGGAGAGGCACTCTCGCCTACCTTCTCAGCCTCCCCTGACCAATACCTCGTCCTCCTCATCGCCGGCGGTAACCTCCATGGCGTCGGCCTCCGCCTCTTCGCCGACGGCGAAGAAACTGCCGTATGGCGCGGCCAAAACTCTGAACGCTTCGAGCTGATCGTCCATCCACTCGGCTACCTCGCCGGCAAGACCCTGCAACTGCAGCTCTTCGACTATGAGCTCGGCCCCAGAGGACACATCATGCTCGACCACGTCCTGCTGGCTACCTGCGACGCCTGCCCCACTGAGCCGCCAGCTCTAGCCCGAATCCTGGACCACCAGCCACCCGGCGACGACACGGTCTACCTCATCCCCGGGTTCCGGAACCATAACACCGTCAGATACCACCTACTGTCCGAGGGCCTGAGCCCGGTCCATGTAATCCCTATGGACGCCCCCAATCTAGCGAAAATCGTCGAATCCCAGCTCCTGGAATCCGGAGAGCCCACCATCGTTAAGCTTGTAGAGTGGAAGTCTGAAAGCAACTGGATCGGAGATGACGCCCAACCACTGGCCTTCCTCCTGACCAAATACGGCCGCTTCATCAGCAGCGTAGACTACGACCAATTTAGAGTTCACAACTACAGCGACATCTCTTTCGAGCATCCCTGGTTTTTCCACGAACAACTGGATCCGCTGACCATCAACTATGACGGCGGAATCGTTCTCCAGGGGCTTGCCCTCGGCCATGACCCAGAACAGTTCCCATTTGGACAACTGCTCAACCTGGAACAGGAACGCTCGCTGTGGGCGGTCCTGCAGTGGCGGACTGAACCTGGCCTGGATACCGATTATGTGATCTCCCTGCGTCTCTACAATGCCGGTGGCGATAGAGCCTTTCAGCAGGATACCGTCCTCTGGAATACCGACCACTGGCCGACCAGCTACTGGACCGAGAATGAACCGGTCGACACCATCTCTCTGCTCCACCTCCCACCCGACCTCCCACCCGGCAATTACGAGCTGCGCCTCGTCGTATACGACTTCGAGACTCAGACCCCAACCGTCCAGATCGACGTCTGGCAACCAGAAACAACCCTCGCACGCATCCGCTTGGCCGAACTCCGCTGACTCCGACACATTTACTCTTAGACAAAAATCGCCCTCCCCGCGTGTGTAGGGGAACCCCACCCTCCATCAATAGGCCGGAAAATCTGGTGGGTCGCGGCTGAATCCCGATGCGCTCCGACGCCTTGATTGAGATCGCTGTAGAGGTGGACGGCGAGGCGGCCGAGGCAGTCGCCGAGCTGTCCAACAGCTGCAATGGCGGCAACTGGACCTAGGACAGCGAAGCTGGTGAAGCGCCCGGCGGCGTAGCGGTCCTGGAGTCCAGTGGCTACGATGAATGCGGCAGGCCGGAAGCCGGCCGATACCGGCACGTGGTCAAGACCTACCTCAAGCCCGGCGCGCGGGGCAGGCGAATCCTGCGCTGGATAGAAGAAGGGCTTGGGCATCTGCTCCTGCTCTGTCCGATGCCTGAATTTTCAATGCGCAGCGTTCGGGAGAAGGATTGGGCCGGCGCGTGGAAGAAGCACTACAAGCCCCTGCGGATCGAAAAACGCGTACTGCTGACGCCGGCGTGGGAGGAGCCGGAGGTAAAGCCGGATGACCTGATGATGCGCCTGGAGCCAGGGATGGCGTTTGGCACGGGCCTGCACCCGACGACGCGTCTGTGCGTAGCTGCGCTCAAAGAGCAGGTGCGACCGAACGAGGCGCTGCTGGATGTCGGCAGCGGCAGCAGCGTTCTTGCGATTGCGTCGGCCAAACTGGGCGCCAGTCCGGTCTGGGCGACCGACATCGACCCGCTGGACAGGGAGGGCTTCTATACGTTGCTGGAGGTGCGTGTGCTGACGGAGCGTTACAGGCGGACCTACAACCAGGTCAGGCCGCACAGTTCTCTGGGCTACCGGCCGCCGGCGCCTCAGGCACTCTGGCCTGCCGACCCTGTCCTCGCGCTTATCGGACTAACATAATGGGTGGTACAAACATCGGGGGCAGGTCACATTTGGGTGCTGACTTCGAAGAAAGAAAACGCATCCGCAAGAAGCTGCGGCAGGTATATGACGCGGTGTCCAAGGCGGTTCATAGTGGCAACCTCGAATACGTCAATCCAACACTATCAACCGCCCAAGACCTGTGCCGTCGTGGAATTCTTAAGTTACTTAGGGAAGGGCCACCTAATGACTGGGGAGACCTGATTTTGGGTATTGAAAACGAAATAGGTCACAGTATAGTCGAAACACTGAGACCATGAGAGGCCCTTCTCGCGTCTATAATCTGATTTTCAGCCATTTGAGGCCTCCTCAATTGAGTTATCTAGCGCCGCGGCCGGCCGCCGCGGCGGGAGGGTCGATCGTCACCGTACGCGCCGACTTCCAGCGCCCCCGCGCTGTGATCCCGCGCCTAGGCGCGCCGGCGCGTTGCCGTACCGCGGGCCGTGCTCACGCCGCCCGCAGTTGCCGCGGGCGATGGCAGGGACGGACAGGCCTAACAGCGAATCGGAGCAGCCGGCCTCACTTTGGCCGATCCCCTATTCTAGCGCGTAGTTGGGAACAGGAGTAAATGTAACGCCGCGGAGACAGCAACGGCCTTGGTCGAGCGCGCGTGACCAGGGCGTGACCGATACGCAGAGCGGGCTGGCACGGCAGGCGCTCGTGGGCCGGGGCGGAGGCAGGCGTACCCTGCCTCCGCCCCCAAGCGTTGCTCGAAGTCTGGGCCCCGCAAACCAACCAGTGACGCACGGACCGGATGATGGTGCATCATCTGAGCCGCGTGCATGGGCAGAGCGGCAGAGAGCGTCAAAGTATTAATTATCGGACGCTAGGTAAAGAACAGTTCAGGCCCGGGTGGCGGCAGACCGTCCGGTGCCGATCTGAGCAGTCCGCATCTGTCTGGATGCGGCCTATTCTTCCCATTTCATGGTCCGGTCATTGGGGTCAGTTATCGTGTGTTTCCTTCATCGGCAAGCGAGGTGTGGTCCCCCTCCATGCCTAAAGCGGACACCACATCTCGAATTCTGCCAAAACTCGCAGAGGCGTAGTCGCTCGCTTCATAGCGCTGGACCTGCTGCTCTTTCAAGCCGAGACGGTCAGCCAACTCGCGTTGACTGAGGCCGCGCGCGATGCGCGCCCTGATCAACTGCCTGGGGAGTTTCGCAACCTCCTTCAGCTGCCCAAAGGCAAAGTCGCCGGCCTTGAGGGCCTCGTACTCCTGAATTTCGGCCTCAAGGTCGGACAGCTGGCTCTGCAGCGCCTCAGAAAACCGGTTTGCCTGCGCCCTGGTGATTCGATTCTTCGGCTCACGCGCCCGCGGCACGGACAACCGCTGGAGCGACGTCGACCTGCTCGTCGCTGCGCTGCACGCGGCCGCGCATGCGCCCGAGTCTATCGTAATAGAGGCAGCTGGTCTTGGCGCGGGCGTCGGTCTGGCGCGTGAGCTGCCCAAGCGCGTTGTAGGCATAGATCCAGCTGCCGAGGTCGGCGTCGTTCATGCCGGTCCTGCGGCCGAGGAAGTCGTAGTCGATGCTGCTCAGACGCTGCCAGCGGCCCTGGCCCCCGTCGCGGCGGTAGGTCTGGGTCAGACGGTCGGCACCGTCGTACGCGAGCGAGATCTCCGACTCGAGCGTCCATTGGTCGCCGCCGGGGACGTAGCTGCGCAGGAGGGTCGTGCGGCCGGGCTGGTCCTGCTGCTGCCAGTTTTGCATATGCCGCGCGTTCTCGCCGCCGCCGATGACCGACGAGGTCAGGCTGTTGTAGTGGTAGAAGGAAAAGCCGTGTCAGAAGAAACACTGTTGCTCAATGACACCATCACGTGGGTTACCTGCCTCGATCCCCTAACACAGAGGGTAAATCCTTTTACTGCATCCAGAGAGGAAGCTGACTGTATCTCAAGGAGCGTTGGATTCATCGCTCACTAGCAAGAGAGGTGTGTCTATTACCACAAGCGTCCACGCTTTCGGCGAAGCAACATCGATCGTTCCATCGTGCACGAACAATTTCCAGTCAGCCGTCCAACTGTACCGGGCAGAAAAGTCCCAAAGGCGTGCAATGTCGCGTGTCTCAATGTCGATCACCCAGATTCCTGGCGTATTCCCAAACGAACCTGTAAGAGAAACATAGCGATTACTGCCAGGAAGCCACTGGAGGTAATAGAAATCTGTGAATCCCTCCGCGACTTTCCAAGCCGTTTCATCTTCCGCGTTTAGCAGGTACAGATTATTTGGAAGAAAAAGGATAGGCCGCATCTGGTTATAAGAGGTGACATCATCTATTGGCGTGCCCCCGTAGGCTTCGTTGCCCATGAAGGCAATGGTAGTTCCATCCGGAGACCAAGCCGGTAGCCACGCACGGAAGAACTGTGGAACAAGCTGGAGAATTTGTCCGTCAGTTTGTACGCGATATAGATAAGAGTCAAAAAGATCGCCTACGCTGTAAGCAATCTCCCCCATATCCGGCGACAAGGAGTAGGCAGATACAGGGTAGCCAGATTCACGTGGAATGTTGGCAAAGTCGAAGAGAAACTCCGTTGCGTTCTTCGTATTGTCCCATGCATAAAGAAGGTGGGTTAATGAACGTGTTGAACCAAATGGAGGCTTGCACCTGATACTGTATCCCAAGGTGCCGTTTGGGAGGAGACGTGTGTTGTAAAACCATATCTCGTCATCCTCTTCCTTACTACAGGGATGGTCCTGCGCCAGGTTTTCCAGAAAATCCCACTCCTGCTTCTCGAAATTATAGGCCGCGAGGTAGTTATCATAATCTCCACTTCTTAGTCCTTTACGGTTATATCGTTGAAAGATCATTCGATCAGTGTCCAACCACGTGAAGGTTGGCAGAACAGCCTCTCCATTCGCTACGCCGGCCACGTGCGCAACCTCGTATGCCTGCATGCGGTTCCTGTTTGACAAGTCCACGAACTGGGACTGACAACCGGTCGCGCCTACGGACACGAGAATGGCTGTCAGCATAGTGACAGACTTCCGCACGTATGAACGCTGAAGTAGATGCAACATCGTTCTCCTAGTCATTTCGTATTAGCGACTATCTAACACCTGGGCAGGAATCGCACCATGCGGTCCGGTCCAATTCTCTTTGTCAGTATTACGGAGGTGGCATATATAGTCGATTTTCGCCCCGAATCTCTTCTATTTCGAGAAACCCTGCCCAGATGTCGCCCCATGCGGCCAGTCTCCGCAAGGTGCCCCATCCTTGTCGGGGATTCACGTGCCAGCAAGGACACTCCGCGCGGTAGATGTCACCGCCCAGTAAAAAGACTTCGATGCGTAATCGCGTTATGCGTCTTTCTTTTTCGAAGAGACGCTGTGACTTGTCGAGTGTTCTGGCATAATCGACACCGGCCTGCTCGGCAGCGAGTCTGTGCTTGTCAAGAGTGGATCTGGGCTCGCGAGGATAGAATCTGCCTCGTTCACTTTCGAGTCGGAAAAACGTTGCCCACTGCTCACCGCCATGCCGCCAACCTTTGCTGTCCTCATGACCAATAGCGTCCTTCCCTCGAAAGATTCTTACGCCATCGTTTATCGCCTGAAGAACGGCAGCATTCATATAGGCGATGTATCCTTCCATATTTTCGAATGCTTCGTCTCCAATGAAAAGATCGGTAATTACACCTCGGATGTCCCCAAACCAACCTCTCAAGTCAGCTTCCTCCTCTTGAAGTGCATCCAACCACTGTACCCTTTCTTCCCATGCAAGAGCCTTGAAATCGTCTACCGTACAGTCGTGTTTGACGATTCTCCCTTGGCTATCAAGGGCGCAATTTCCAGTTGGATCTGTATGTTTTAGCGGGTTCCCGCGAACATAGAGGAGACGGTTGTAATCCATTACACGTAGCGGATTCGGCACCATTGAATCCGGCGAGATGAAGGTGCCGAGCGCGGGATCGTAGTAGCGGGCGTTGTAGTACATCAGCCCCGTCACATCTGCCTTCTGGCCGGTGAACGTGCGGTCGGTCTGGAGTGTGCCGGATGAACTGCGCATTGCGCCGTAGGCGTAGTAGGCGCGGCTGGCCGTCGCAGCCCCAGTTCCGTCGGTGGTCAGCGACGTGCTGCCGAGGTGGTCTCCGTGCAGGTGGTATAAGTCGCTGCCGCGTTTGACCGCGACGCGCATGCCGCCGAAGCTGTAGTGGCTGACCGTCGTCGTTACGACGCCGGACACCTCCTCCTCATAGTGGGCGAAGAAAGTATAGGTCGTGGTCGTGCCGCTGGTCTTCTTAACGCGCGCGCCGTCAACGTCATACCAGTACTGTTCCAGAAGGTCGCCGTTGTTGTCCTGCACCTGCGAGAGGCGATTCTCGGCGTCCCACACAAGCGTCTGCTGGCCGGCGATCCCCTTGTTGCGTACGGTCATGTTGCCGTTGGCGTCGTAGTCGAAGCGGTCCGCGTTGCCGATTCTGTCGACCGCGTGATAGGGGCCGGCGTTGCCGTAGCCGTAGGCCTGGCCGTTGAACGAGGTCAGCCTGTTTGCCGCGTCGTAACTGTATGTGCGGCCGTAGGCGCTGGTCAGCCGGCCCAGCCCATCGTAGGCGAAGCTGTTGCCGGTCGTGCCCTGGGTCAGTGAAGTGATGTCACCGAAGCTGTTGTAGGTGTAACCGCGGCTCAGTCGCTCGCCGCCGCCCTCGCTCAAGCCTACCTTGAGGCCCGCCAACATGCCGCCGTTCTTCGGCTCCGTCCACGGGTAGTAGCTCTGCGTGCGCCAGAGGTTGCCGCCTGCGGGGAAGCGCATAGCGGTCATGCGCCCGGCCTCGTCGTATTTCACACTGTCAACCAGGGCGCCGTGGACCGAGCTGCTCAGCCCCACGGCCACGCCCGGGCTGCCGTAAGTTGCGGTTATCACCTCGCCGCCGGGATAGGTGACCGCGGTAGGCCGGTGGTGGTGGTCGTAGCTGATGCTGCTCGTGCGCGTGAGGCTGTCGATGATAACGCTCACTCCGCTGACCCTGCTGTAGCTGTCGTAGGTGAAGCTGCGGCTGACGTTGTCGTTAGACTCGCTCTGCATGCGGCCCTGCGTATCGTAGACGTAAGATGAGTCAAGGTCAGCGTCGGTCACGGTAGTCGCGCAGTTCTCGTCGGTGCGCTGCACGCGACCGCGCATACGCCCCAGACTATCGAAGTAGAGGCAGCTGGTCCTGTCGCGGGCGTCGGTCTGCCGGGTCAACTGGCCGAGCGCGTTGTAGGCGTAGCTCCAACTGCCGAGATCGGCGTCGGACATGCCGGTCTTGCGGCCGAGGAAATCGTAGCCGATGCTGCTCGAGCGCTGCCAGCGGCCCTGGCCTCCGTCGCGGCGGTAGGTCTGGGTCAAACGATCGGCAGCGTCGTAGGCGAGCGAGATCTCCGACTCGAGCGTCCATTCGTCGGTGCCGGGTGCGTAGCTGCGCAGGAGGGTGGTGCGGCCGAGCTGGTCCTGCTGCTGCCAGCTCAGCATGCGGCTTGTCTCCTCGCCCTCGCTGGAAGCGATGACCGAGGAGGTCAGGCCTTTATAATGGTAGGTGGTGACGCTGCCATTGGGCGCGCGCGTGCTGATAGGACGGGAGAGGCCGTCGTAGGTGGTGGCGGTGTAGCCCTGACCCCAGTCGGTTTCATGCACCCAGTCGAAGACGACCGCACGCGGCACGCTGGTGCGCAGGAGGCGGCCGAGGCCGTCGTAGCCGTAGTTGACGACCGTCTCGAGCTGGTTTTCAACCGCGGAGCAGCCATCCTGCGCCGTCTCCCAGCCCTGGCGCGGGCTCTGCTCCTGGAACAGCTGGCCGAAGCCGTCGTAAAGTTTTCTGCTAAAATTGCCCTCACAGCGCGGCAGGCCCTGGGTGACGATGACGTTGGCGTTCTGGCCCATGCTGCCCCACGCGTGGTAAAGCCACTGCGTCTGCGCCCTGGCGCGGTCGGGGTAGCCTACGCCCTTCTCCCAACGGTGGCTGGCGCGGGCGAAGTCGTCGTAGGCCTGCTGCGTACAGATGCCGTCGACCGCGCAGAACTCCTGCATCGTGCCCCAGAAGCCGCCGTCCACGCGGCTGTCGTCGCCGTTGATGCCGTAGTACTTGCCGGTCTCGTCGAGCGTGTTGTCGTTGGCGTTGTAGCGGCGGGTGGGGAAGAGCTTGAAGACCGCGTCGAACTCGGTGCGGATGTCGCTGCTTGTGCCCTCGGTCCACGAGCGCGTGACGTTGCCGACACTGTCGTACTCGACGCGGCTGACGATCAGGTTGGCCGCGTCGCTCTCGCCGCATTCGGTGGTGGGCTGCTCGCCCCTGGTAAGGTTGCCGGCGGCGTCGTAGCTGTAGCGCGTCTCGGCGATGCAGCGGCCGCGTTCGTCCGAGACCCACTCGCGGGTGGGGCGGCCGCCGATGTGCCTGTCGAGGAGCGTCCTGTCCCGGCTGTACTCAGTCTCGGTCTTGCGCAGGACCTTCTCACCCTCTGCGTCGCGTTCTTCGACGCGGATGACATTGCCGAAGGCGGCCTCGTAGAAGTAGTAGGTGTGGCGCGCGTGCGCGTTATCATCGCCGTCGCCGTCGAAGGTGTAGACCGACTCCGACTCCATGCGCACCCAGGGAGACTCGTTCTTCGACTCGTGCACGCCCCAGCTGATCTCCTCGCGCTGCATCAGGCCGTCCGCGGGCGAGTAGACCTCCCGCTGATAGCGCCGCCCGCGGCGGTCGTCGAGCTTGCGCAGATCGTTCTCAAGGATTTGGTGGTACCATCCGGCGACCGCCTGCTCGAAACGCGGGCCGGGGATGTTGAGGTCGCTGTCCACCGTGTAGATGCGTCGCTGCGACCAGGCGTGGCCCAGGTACTCGAACATGCCGTCTTTCACCACGCCCTTGACACCGCTGTAAGCGTACACTGTGTGCGCCTCGCCGCCGGTGCCGTCGCGCCGGACGATTCTGGTCACAGGCCGGCGCATCGGGTCGTCGGTGACGCGGTTGCAGTCGTGGCACGCCTCGATCTTCTCCATACCGTAGCTGAAGCTGACGCTGCCGCCGAAACCGTTGTCGGCCTCGGTTAAGCGCACCGCGTTGCCGCTGCCGGCATAGCCGAAGGTCCAGGCGCGCAGCGTCTCCTCGCCCTGCTTGCCCTTGCGCGTGAGGCTGCTGAGCAGCGAGTGGTTGCTGCCCTGGATGTAGCCGAACTCGTACTCGGCAATGCTGTGCCAGCCGTTGGGGTTGTCCCAGGCTTCGACCACGATCCTCTTGAGGCGCTCCTTGCCGAAGCGCAGCTGCGCGCAGCGGTCGTCGTTCTCGAGCTCGTGGTCCGGCCGCTCCTCGCGCAAGAAGCGCACGCGCAGCTTGGACTCAATGCCCGCGCCGGCGTTGGCGCTCCAGCGGATCTCGCTGGGGTAGACCATGCGGTCGTAGAGCTTGTCGTCGCCGGCAAACCTGAAACGGCCGTGGTGCTCGCTGCGGCACTCGGCCTCTTCATTTTCAACATCGTAGTCGTACTCAATGCGATTGCCGTTGGGGTCCTCGACCATGCGCAGGTGCCACCGGTTACCCTGGCGTGCGTTGCTGCGAAAAATGATCTCGGTCCAGTTACCGATCGGCTCGCCATCTTGCGTGGCGATCGGGGAGTTGGGCGGCGCGAACTGGTTGGAGCCGAAATGGTAGACCGTGCCGTCGGGCGCGGTGATAACCCAGTCGTCGACGTCGTAGCGCGTGTGGCCGTCGCGGATGTGGCGACCGCTCCACTCCTGCGTATGCTCAAGCTTGAGAAAGCGGTCCGGGTCGGTGATCCAGCGGTTGTCGCGCTTGAGGATGCGCGCGCCGACACCACCCATATTCAGGCTGTAAATGTTGCCGTCGTTGGTGCGGGCGACGTGGCTGAGGCCGCCTAGGCTCCAGCCGTAGCCGACCCAGTTGGCCTGCGTCTTGTAGTTGCTGGCGCCGTGCAGGCTCTCGAGGTCGTCGGCCACGCCGCTCGAGTAGCTGAGGCTGAGGCCGGGCTTCATGCCGCCGAGGCCGGCGGGCGCGGCGATGGGGATGCTGATCTGCGCGTAGCCGGTGAACCCATCGCTGCTGGAGACCGCTCTGCTGGGCAGAAGGTCGGCGCCCTCGGTCAACTTCTCGCCCAGCCCCCACTGGCTGAAGCGGTCGACGCGGGCGACGAAGCGCTGCTCCTGCGGCCGGTAGCGGCTGATTACTGGCTGCCAGTCTTCGTTGCTGTCGGCGCGGGTGAAGAGCCCGATGCGGTGGGGGTCGATGCCCTGGACGATGAGAGGGCGGGCGTCGAAGACGAGGGTGGCGGGCGCGGATAGGCTCTCCACGCGGCGGCTGCGCGCGGTCGCGGCCTCGACCTCCCAGGCGCGCATCATCTGCTGCCCGCCGGCCGCGGCCAGGTCCAACTCCCTGACCGCGACACGCGTGCCCGCGTCACTCTTTTCGGGGTCGAGCAGTACGGCCAGCGGCTGGCCGGATTCGACGCCGAGCAGGATGGTGCGCGTCTGAGGCGCGAAGCCGGCGCGCTCGATGCTGGCTGTCAACTTAAAGACGTCACCAAGTTGCGCCTGCGGCGCCTGCAGGGTGAGCTGCTGACTGAATGGTGCGGCCACGTCGGGCAGTTTCCACTCGGACTGTCCGCTGTGCAGCTCGAGCGCGGGGTCGAGCTGCAGCGAGAGGATCGAACCCTCTGTGCTTGGACCGGGGTCGCTGTCGACGCGGACGCTGACGGTGAATGGCTCATCAGGGCGCAATAGGACCGTAGACACATCGAATGAGAGCGCGCCGGACGCCAGCATCAGGTCCGGTTCGGGTCTGGGCTCACCCGGCGGCACGCGCAGCGAGGGGCCGTCGCCCGCGGGCGGCAGCGCCAGCCCGGAGAGGGGCTGCCCCTGCGCGCCGTCCTGGACGTTCAGCCTGGGCGGCAGTACCCGCTGTTGGACGTGGTACGCCGCGGGCAGGACCAGCCCCAGGATGAGAAGAAAGTGCAGAGGCGTCCGGTAACGGACACGCAGGCTGCGGCGCAGGCGGGCAAAGCGCGCCCTGAAGGAGTTTGGGTTGGGCCTTTTGTACGGCTGCAGATATTTCATGGTCCGGTTCGTATTCGTTTGGCTTTTGGGAGCGCCGCGGTCACTGGCAACCGTTCAGGCCGACACTGACACTGCCCCCGTCGCTCCAGCCCGTGTCGACGTCGTCCCAGAAGAACTGGCGTGCATCCGGCCCGAACGCGTCGGCGAAGTCGAGTTGGACCGTATCCAGGCAGAGCGTCAGCTCCTGGCTGTCGGTGTCGACGTCGTCGGAGAATTCGATACTGACGCTGTCGGCGAAGGGGTTGTGGAGAATCGCGTCGACGGTGTAGGTCTTGCCGCGCAGGGTGAAGTCGTTGTCGCTGAGCGTCCCGTCTGTGTCCGCGCCGTATCCGCCCAGTCCGCCGCCGCTGCCGACCGTCATCGTGGCTGCCCAGATTGACGGCCGCGCCGGCAGCGGCGTTGGCGGCGGCAGAGGACTACGCTCCCACCACAGCTTGACCCTGGCGTCTCCTTCCTTTTCGTAGTATTCGACGCGGATGGTGTGGTCACCGGCAATGAGGGGCAGGTCCGCTTCAAAGCGGATGCCCTCTTCACAGCAGTCTTTCCAGTGGTCGATGATAAGCTCACCGTCAACCCAGACGCGTGCGCCGTCGTCCTTTTCCACGAAGAAGCGGTAGAGACCGCCATCGAAGGTGACGATCCGCTCCCAGCGCAGCGAGAAGTGGTCCTTCGGCAGCCCGTGGGTGCCGTTGCCCCTATAGTTCTCATCCAAGGAGCCGTCGCTCCAGATCCGGAAGGGCGCGCCGACAAGGTCCTGGTTGGCGAAGCCCTCGACCCGCCAGTCGCTGTACTCCTCCAGGGTGCGTGTCGCGGTCGCGGTCGGTGTGGGCGTGGGCGTGGGCGTCGCAATCGGGGAAGGCAGACTCTCCCACCAGAACCTGATTCTGGCGTGATGCCCACCTTCGAAGTACTCGACGCGGATGGTGTGGTCTCCGGTGTCCAACGACACATCAGAGCTGCGTGGGCTACTGCCGTTATCACCGCGCCACTCGTCGATGATCAAGCGGTCGCCAATCCAGACGCGCGCGCCGTCATCCTTCTGGACATTGAAGCGATAGAAGCCAGCGTCAAAGGAAACGATGCGCTCCCACCGAACGGTAAAATTATCAGATCCTATACCGGGAGCGGGACTGCCCTTTTCCCAATTAAAGTTGATGTCCGCGTCATCGCGCACCAGGACCGGCTCGCCTTCCAGGTTTAAATTGTTGAAGTACTCCCCGCGCCAGCCGTTAAACTCCTCCAGCGGCGGCACGGACGTTGGGGTGGCAGTTGGCGTGTGCGTGGCGGTCGGGTATGCCCCTCTGCGCTCCCACCAGAATCGTACCCGAGCGTCCAGGTCATCCTCCCTGTACTCGACGCGGAAGGTGTGCTCGCCTGCTTTTACGGGAACTTCCACATCGTAGGTGCGCCCGTCGTCGTCGTCGTTCCAAAGATCAAAAAGGAGACGGCCGTCGAACCAGACGCGCGCGCCGTCGTTCTTGAGGAGCCGGAAACGGTAAATATGATCGTCGTCAAAGGTAACGATGCGCTGCCAACGCACGGAGAAGCTGTCCACGGGCACGCCTGTCCCCGGGCTTTCGCGGCGCCAGTTGAAGTCGAGATTGGCGTCGTCGCGCACCAGCACCGGGCTGCCGGAGAGGTTGGGGTTGTCGAAGTATTCGCCGCGCCAGCCGCTGTAGCCCTCGAAGATGCTGGTTGGCGTGGGTGTGGGCGTGTCGGTGGCCGCGAAAAAGATGGGGCCGGCATCGGCGGAGGCGGGTTCGACGACCTGCATGCGCGGCGCGCGCAGGTAGAGGTGGGCGAGCAGAACCACGCCCATTGCGGTCAACATTCCGAGCCATGGCAGGACTCGCATAACAGGGGACCTCATGCTGGTAATCGCTGGTGGTAACGCGAGCCGCAACTGGGCGGCGGCAAGGCAGGCAATAGATATGATATCCAGCGACCGGATGGCAGGAAATACGGGGGGCGGGAGAGGTTTGTACCAAAGAAAGAGTGAATCTCTTGCAGAAATTACGACGAAATTACACTGGTAAGATGCGCTCCTGCCGGCCCGGACAGGGGCTGGAGATTGCGCCAGGGCCTTTCTGGGCGATTTGACTACAAGATGGCTACCGTAAGAGGTTCGTCTGTGAAACGACTATCAGGCGGAGAGCGTCGTCCTGGATATGGATAGTCGCGGACCCACGCTTTTCCGCTCGGTCCGGTTCGTCGAAATGGCTTGCAGGGACGTCGGAATCGGTGGAGAGATGCCGTGCTTTTGCCGATAGTGGGTTGGGCAGACAACCCCTTCGTGTAGATATTACCAGTCCTCCTATGACTACACGAAATCAACCCATTCAATACACACAACACCGACAAAAACAAATAACCCGACTACAACTTCCAACCGAACCGGTTTTCGGCTCCTGACGCGCTTGTTTTTGCGCGAATTTATGCGCCGTCACTTTGCCGCTCAAACAGGGGACGGCATGGGCGCGTGCCAACTGCCTCTTTTGGGCCGGCTGACCAGTGGTGGGAGCGGCGGATGTCGGTCGGCGCGGCCTGGATGGGGTCGAAGCGAAAAAGCGGCGCTTGTCGGCATTCCGGCGGCAACTACCGGCACGATCCAGAGTGTGCGCGCGGCATCAAAAGTTTTTTTCGGGCCTTCCTACCTCTGGTGAGAATCGCCCGAATGCGGCATCGTCTGATCTGCAAAATCTGACCTCTCGCAGACAGGCTCGCGCAGGGTCCGGACCCGGGGCCGCAAGCGCACGAAAGGCCCTTCCGGCGAGGCCTGGGCGAGCCGGAAAGAGGGCCGAAGGGCGCCGCGGCCCCGGGGGTTCTGCGTGCGGCTTTGTGCGCTCTTCGCGGCGTGCGTCTGTGCGGCATTGCCGCGCGAGGCAACGCCGCACAGACGCTTAGAACAAGGACGAAACCGGCGCCGGACACGGGAACGGCGCAGGATGTGGACGGGTCCAGACGCGAGCAAACGCTCAGGTCCGATCGCGGCTGCGGAGGACTGAGCCGGCCAGGATGCAGGCGCGGAGCGGGGCCGGGCCGGTCGTTTGGGCGGATGCGGGGCAGGGTGGCGGCGGGCGCACGACAGGGCGCAGCCGGCTTTGCCGGCACGAACGCAGCGAGCCGCCGCCACACAGTCGCGCATACAGAACGATTACCGTCACGCGTGCCTTCGCTTGACGGTTCCCGCGCCGTCGGTGGGGCGCACGGGGGGTCTTTCGACCCGTTGGCACATAAGCGGCATGGGTGTTGGGCGCCGGCAAGGACCCGGGCGGGTTCATTCCCTATAATGCAGTGTTATGCAAAGAAGCCGGCGCTGCTTGCCAGCGCCGGGTGGTGCAGCCGCCTCTGTGGAATGGAGCCTGCGGGTGGATCCCGCGGCGCACTTTGCATAACATCTACGTTATAGGGCCGGAGACTCGCGCGCCGCCGCCTGCGACGGCGCCGAGGCGCAGGGAAAATGAAGGCCGTCCGGCTTGGCTGTGCGGACTCCTTCGGCGTGCCGGCTCTTTTCGCTCCGGATCTGTCTGCGTGCGCCAAGCGTGCGAGGAACGAGCCGTGCGGCGCCGCTCCTGTACCGTAAATCCGGTTTTGTGAAATTCCATGTCGGCTGAATCCCCTGAATCGGCTAAATCCCCTTTTTTCGTTTTCTGTTGAGCAGATGGTCTCCAGGCTTGCGGTCGGGCTGGCTCTTGCGCGCGTGGGCGTTGTTCCAACAGTGTTGACGCGGCGGCGTGTGCGTGTGCTTTTGCGTTCGCATGTGCGGTCGGCCTTGTGCGCGTGCCGGTTGTGCGCCTGGGTGCGTTGGTGGTCCGGCCGGCTTTGCGCGCGTGGCTTTGCGTGGGCTGGTGGTCGTGCGCTGTGTTGGGAGTCGGATGCTGGACGGGTGGGCGGGTTGCGGAGCTCGGGCGCGTGTTTTTGTCCCTGGAGACGTCGGGCCTGGTGAATGTTACGCGTGTGGTCTTGATCCTGTGCCGGCTGTGGCGTGCGCGGAAGTTTTCGCGCGACACACTTTTTGGTTCGACGAAATCGCGATAGTCCGCCGGCGATGGGGAGCGCAGCGGGGATGGCGGGCCTCCTGTGTTGTGCGGGGTCTCTTCGGGTTGAGACTGAAGAGGGGTCACGGGGAGAGGCTCCCCGTGCGGGGTGCAGGGGCCGGCCTCTGCTCGCTGCCTGGATGCGCGGCGCACGCATCCAGGCGGGGGAATCGGAAGAGGCCGAAGATACGAATTTAACGGCATCTGCGCGCATTTCACGGCATAGGTACGACGGCCGCGGGCATGTGCACGGCAGCCAGAAAATTTTTTGCCCGGGTCCCCTCTGGTAGCGCAGGGGTGGATGACGGCATGGACGGTGGGACAATGCCCGGTCCCGGCATGTCGTTGGCGCGGGCTCCCGGGCCCGTGGTCAATGGACCGGCAAGGGCGGCCCGGAACGTGCGAGGAACGAGCCGTGGCGGGCCGCCCGACGCCGATTGGGGCGGCCAAGTCGGGCGTTGCCAACTGCAGGGTGTTTCGGGTTCCGAATCCCCAAAAGAGCGCTTATGGTGGCGTGTTTGAACCAGGGCCTGCACCGCAAGTGGGTCTGTTGCCGGCTTCTGGCCGGTTGCAAATCGGTGTCCAAAACGCGTCGTTTGGTCATCTGCGCAGGGGGCTTGCCGGCGCTTCGACATGCGCTTGCGCCGGTGTCGACTTGCGGGACGCTATGGCCGGTCTGCCGGCAAAAGCGGCCCGCTGCGAGTGACGCCGGCATGCCGTCATCATGCCGTCGCTTCAGGCCCCGGTCGTCGCGGCGGCCTGTCTTCTCCGATGCGGGTGAAAGAGAGACAGCGCCGCCAGGCGCTTCCTTGGAGCCGCTGCCCGACAAGCACGCAGGGCGCAGTCGGAACAACGCAGCGGCGGGAGCCCTTTTTTATTCCGTATAATGCCGAGTAATACGGAAAGCGCAGCGCTGCAACCGGCCAGGCGGAGTGTAAATTGACAACGCAGCATCGTGGCTGTGCGCGGCTGTAGCCGCGGTCGCGACTGGACTGGCCGGGGGCATTCCGTATTACGTTAATTATACGGCTGAGGCGTGCGAGCGGACGACCGAGGCACGAGGGAGGTCGAGAGCCGCCGAAGGAAAATAAAAAAGGGCAGCCGTTCAGCTTGTCTCGGCGGTGCAGGCCGGAGGGGCGGTTGCCGCGCTGTCGCAGTGCGGGATTGTCGCCCTCTTGGCTGCGAGAACCGGCCGGAACGCTGTGCTTCGAACGCCGCCGGCATGTGCGCCGGTCGCAAGGTATAGTACGCGGGCGCCCGCAGCGTGCGAGGAACGAGCCGTGCAGGGCGCCCGCACCGGCGTCCCCAGTGGCAGCCGGCCCGGACGGTCCCACCGTCCGGGCCGGCAGTGTGCGGCGGTGACGCACAGTGGCGCAAGGAGCCGTCGCGGACCGGGGCGCAGACACAGCATTTCGGCTGTTTCGCCGTGGTCCTGGGCCTGCCCTTGCCGGCCCAGGACCACGTGCGGCGCGGGCCGCGCGGCGATGCGGTGGCCGGATGGGGGAGAGCACGAGAGGGGTTCCCCCCTCTCGTCCGCCCGCCGGCCTGGTTGGGGCGGCTCCGGGGAGGCCGGCGGGCGGAATCCGGGCCTTGCACGCGCGGTTGCGTCGAAGGGGGCCGGCTGGGTTGCCTGGCGGTTGTGCGTGTTCGGCTGCCTGGTTGCGCCCGCGAGTGGGTCTGTGGCCGGCCATGAAACCAGCCGGCGGCGCGGCGGCCCGTGGTCCGAATGAGCTGGGAAAACGGTGCGACGCAGTAGCGGGCGTCCTCTCTCAATCCATATGATTGCAAGTCATCGAAAGAACTCAGGCGTGTAACCGGCCATCCGAGGCGAAAGATTGAGCCTGGTACAGGTCAAAGAAAAGACCGCGGCGCGCCAGCAGTTCCTGGAGCGTGCCCGTCTCGACGAGACGGCCCTGATCAATGACCAGGAACCGATCTGCCTGCAGTACCGTGACAAGCCGGTGGGCCACGACTATGGCAGTACGCCCGGCACGCGCTTTGTCGATGGCCGCACGCACTTTCTGCTCCGTCAGCGCGTCGAGCGCGGAGGTGGCTTCGTCCAGCAGCAGGAGTCTGGGCTGCTGCAAGAACGCCCGTGCCACAGCCAGACGCTGGCGCTCGCCCCCGGAGAGCGTCACCCCCCGTTCCCCTACGATCGTCCGGTAGCCGTCGGGTAGACCCATGACGAAGTCGTCGATCCGGGCCTGGCGTGCAGCCTGCTTGCTTGTGTCAAGTTCATCGCTATGGCGGGGGTAGAGGATGTTGGCGGCGATGCTGTCGTTCCACAGGAATGTGTCTTGCGGCACGAAGCCGATCTGGCCCCGCAGCGAGGCGAGAGACAGCTCGCGGAGATCGGTACCGTCCAGCGTGATTGTGCCGGAGCGAGGCGAGTAGAAGCCCATGATCAGATCGATGATGGTCGACTTGCCGCCGCCGCTCGGACCGACGACGGCGATGAACTCGCCAGGTTCTACGTTGAAGGTCAGGTCTTGTACCCCGGAGTCTCCGCGCCCGTAGGCGAACGAGACATTGTCGAAGACGAGCGCAACCCCCGCTGCCTGAGTTGAGGAGAGAACTCTGTCTCCGGACGGCTCGCGGGTCATGTCAAAGAGCGCATCAACTTTTTCCGCGTTCGCCCTGGCCTCCTGCAGGTTGACCTGGGTGCCGAGCAGCGCCTGCAGCACCGAGTAGGAGCGGGGCAGGTAGGCGACGAAGGCCACGAGGCTGCCTATGGTCAGCCTGCCCTGAATGATTTCGAATGCGCCATAGCCGAAGACCAGGCCGGCCGCGACGTAGTTGATGAACTCGGGCAGGATGGTGCGTATCAGCTCATGGAAGGTCTCAACCCTGGCTTTGATGCGCCAGTGCCGTTCAATCCATTCCTGCCAGCGCCCCTCTTCGTGCGCTTCGGCGTTGAAGGCACGGACTGTGCGCTGCCCGGGAAAGAGCTCGTGCAGATAGCTCTGGCCGGCCTCCAGGACGCTGGAGAACGACCGGTACAAAGTCTCAGCATGGCCCCGAGTCCTCCTCGTGAGGAGGTAAGAGAGGGGGAATGCGAGCAGCGCCAGCAGCGAAAGACGCCAACTGAGCGCGGTCATCGCAGCCAGCGTGCCTATGAGCAGGACCGCATTCAGCACCAGGGGCAGCAGATGGTTGGCGACATAGACTTCGCCGATCTTGCCGCAACTTCCGGTGAGCCGGCTGATCAACTCTCCGGTCTTGAACTTCTCAAGTTCGGCAATTCGAGCATGCAACAGATGGTCGAACAGCTCCCGGCGAAGGCCTTGTGCAACGCCTTCGCCGATAAAGGCACGCAGATAGTGGTTAACGAAGTGGAGGCCGGCGCTCAGGACGGGCACGATCACCATAGCGACCAGGAGCAACCCGATCAGCCGCGCGTCGGCGGCAGGAATGGCGGTATCGATAAGCACCTTGAAGAGGAGCGGCTGAATCAGCCCGACTGCCGTGGCAACGACAGCCAGGAGGACGAGCAGCGAGATCCTTGGAATCTGTCTTCGCAGCTCCTCGTTGAGCAGCTGAAACGATCGGGTCGGCAAATCGCCATCTTCTCGCAAACGCATCGAACGCCTCCCGATTGCCGGAACCTGACGGGCTGTTGCCCCCGCATATCATAGCATGCGAGGGTAAGGGAAGAGCGCGGTTTTTCGAACGGAAACAACGCAAAGAGGCGCGTACTCCAGGCCTGAAGGTTTAGGATTTCGATCCTTTGCTGTTCGGTGTCGGCGCTGTATGTGCGCGGGGAGCTGCGCAGGCTGTGTGGGTGGGTAGCTGTGTGTGCAACTGTGCTCCCGTGCTGAATCTGGAATGCGCGCGGTGTCTTCTTTTCTGCCGGCTGTGCGGAACACCCCCTTGCCGGCAGCTGGCGTCTGGCCGGCCCACGCGCTGGCGCATGAATGCAGGTACACAGCCGCGGCGACATCTGCCAGGCGCAACACATGGGCGCAGCCAGGCCGGCGGCTGTTCTCGACGCCTTGGCGCCTGTGGCTGGCTGGGGCAAGCGCTTTGGGACTGTGAGGTCTTATGCTGCCTGTAAGCCTGGGAAATGCGCTCAGAGCGGTTCCTGTGGCGATTCTGTATCGACTGCCGGGCCGGTAATTCTGACTTCCCCGGTTTGGGGCCGGCGTTACGGCCCTGGCGGTGACTCTCGCCGGCCGGCCAGACGCCTAACGACCGACCGGCCCGAAACCCGCGCCATGTACGTCTGAAGGAGTTGGTCAGCCGGCGCACTGACAGAACAGCGGCCAAGGCCGCTGCCGACAAGCCGACAGACACATGACCATCTGCGCGGCTGGCCGCGCAGATGCCGCGTGCGGGGCCGGTTCCGTTCGCGAACGTCTGATGCCGGCGTTCGCGCGCGGCGGGCGGGCCCAGGGCCGGACGGGCTTGCTAAGGCGTTTGCGCGTCTGTCGAAGGCAGTGTTCGGTGTTGGACTGTGCAGGGTGCATGGGAGGCCTTGTTATCCGGACGCGCCGCGGCCGCATGTAGGCCTGCGCTCAGGCCCGCGCCCGCGCAGGGAATGGGAGTGGATTGGGGACAAGATGTCGAGCCGAGGGCCGGCTACAGGGGCCGCGACTGGGCTCAGGCAGGGGTACGGCGTTCAGCTGGTGTAGACGGGGGACGTCTGCGTGACTGGCGCCGGCGGGGGCGGTTTCGATGATGTCGGTGATGGACCTGGCTCTGTTGGCCGGCGGTGCGGCCTTCGGCGTGGGGGCCGGGAGTACGTGCCGCTACTCGTTTGGGGGCCTCCTGCCGGGAGCATGGCGGCTCTGCCTTCGAGCTGGACGCTGGCTCGGGGTTGGGACTGACCGGCGCTGCCTTGACGTCTGCTGGCATGGCCAGGCTCTCTAGTGCCTGGCCGCACCTTCTTGAGTGGGTGGAGGATGGTCTGCGGGCTGCGCGATTGGACCGGATCCGGGGGATTGGCTACATCGAGACATGTGTCGGCGGGAATCTAAATTTTTTTTAAGGGCCAATTTTGCGGCGGCAATCTCCCAATTGAGAGGATTCTTTCGGCGTGAAGGGTTGCGAGGCATGTGAAGCCGACAAGGTCAACGGGAAAGTCCACTTGTGGAAGGAAATCCCACTGTTCGAATTTCGGAAATTTCGGCCGCTCCTGCAGTCAAAGCCAACGGAAATGTCCCAAGTTGGGACATTTCCCAACATCTCCGCCTGCCTCCCGTAGTTCGAGTTCCAGAAGTTTCGGCCGTTCAACGGGAAAATGCACTAGTGGGAGAGACTGAGAACAAAACTCGAGCCGCCGCCGTTCTGGAGATCCGACACTTTTCCCGTAGGGACACAGCGGTCAGTTTGGCAGTTTCAAGGCTTTTTGGGGCGGCTATGCCACATTCTCAGCCTGCCCATACATGTCGATCAGCACCTTCACGCCTACAGACATTGCCGCATACGTCGACGGATGCAATGTGCCGGCCCGCTCCTCGGCCTTTCCCTTTGTCAACGTATCGAAAAACCGCGCAACCGGTCGGGTATCCGCTCATCGATCAGGGATGCCGTCGACGCTGAAAGCGTTCGCTGTCCTCAGTTTCCCCGGCTGAGCGCCAGATCGGGGCGAAATGCCCGAATCCGGGGCCTTTCCTGTTTTCAGCCCGATCAGATCAAGTCTTCCCTGCTGTAAGGCCCGTAGAGCGCCTAGAAACGCTTGGGGGTACCTTCCACCTTGCAAATCATGCGGGCCGCCCTACGTTGCTGACGGCGGTCAGGAGCGAATCTGTGAAATGATCAGCGGCGTAGGATCCGTCAGATTTACCCATCATGATTGCGGGGCGCCTTCCACAGCCGAACCATGAAGCGACCATCTTCCTCCACCAGATCCGGCTCCGTGCCATTGTGCTGCCGAATCGGGTTGATTATCCGGTTGCGGACTCCCATTCCGTAGCGTTCTATGTAGCGGTAGTCACGGAGAATCTCCTTGAGCATCTCGTTGCGCGCCACACGAACCACGCCTTCTCTCACCTTCTCCACCGTGACACCGTTTGGAAGGCGACCCGGTGAAATCACTTCGAAGCGATCTCGGTACAGCGAAACCTCTATGTCGGTCCCCTCAAGCGCGTAGTCACGATGCACAACGGCGTTCACTATCGCCTCTCGCACCGCGTCGAGGGGGAAGGAGCTCTTGTGGCGGCGGCGGCCTCCTTCGAGGTACGCTACGCTACCCATGTTGCGCTTCACGAAGTCCACCGTGCGGTCTATAACGCCCTTTTCGACCACTACGCCACGGCTGGAGACGCGCGGCGTCAGGGGTCCTCGAATCCGCTCTTCGTCGACCGTGTTGTATTCCTTCTCAAAGCCGGGAAACGCCACTGCCGTCACGCCAGCCTGCGGAAGACGGCGGTTCGGGTTCTCGCCGAACAGCAGAAGCCCTGCAACTGATGCGCCAACGTTATCGCCCGCCTCAGCCAGCAGGTCCGAGTTAAGCAGAAGTTGCCGCCTGTTCTCGAGGTCCGTCCGGTCCGGCAGTGAGCGCTTCAAGACGTCCTGGTAGTAGTTCTCGATTCGATCCATGTCAAGAGCTTCCAGCCCGGTGCCCGGCACCGGCTTGACCTCATATCGGACCAACCGGGCAGCCTGGTAGAGTCGTCCCTCCTCCTCGGGCGTCGCCTCCCGGGAGGTACTGCCCGCCCGGATGAAGGTCACCCAGGCTCTGCCTCGTCTTGCCTTGTACGGCTTTCCCGAGCTGTCGGCGGAAAGCTCGATGACTCCTACATCTTTGACACCCTCAGTTCTTATGCAAGTCCAGACGGGGATGATGGCGGGCTGGAGGTTCTGGCGAGCGATGTTCATCACCCACTCCTCCGCATCCCCACGGCTTCTGGTCAGACCGGAGACAGATCCGTCGTCTTCCACTCCGAGAAGAATGACCCCGCCCTCTAGGTTCAGCAGTGCGGATATCTCCTTAGCGAGATCATCCGGGTGACAGTCGTCGCGCTTGAGCTCGACGCGCGAGTTCTCCCGGTTGGCGATGAGTTGGAGCAGTTCCGTCTTGTTCATCACTCAGAAACCGTACTTCCACCGCCGTGTCTCGAACGCCTCGCGGCTGCCCTCAAGAATCTCTTCCACGAGTTCGCGCACGGGGCGGGAGTCGACTGAGCCCGTGTGCTCGGGCGCGACACGCGCCCGTCCGCTAGCTGCCTCCCCGGCGGCTGACAGCCTTACGATCAACTCGGCGTCGCCGAGCACGGGAATGTTCGCGTTGTGGGTCGAGAAGATGAACTGCCTGCGCTGCTTGTCCTCGCACATGCGCGGCACGATGCCCTCGGTGATGAAACGGTTGTCGAGGTCGTCCTCCGGCTGGTCCACGAGCAGCGGAGCGCCTGACTCGAGGAGCAGAAGCAGGAGAACGGCGGTTGCCTTTTGTCCAGTGGAGAGGTCTTCCAGCGGTTGCCGGGAGAACAGTTCGAAATCGGGGAAGATGCGAACCGGTTTGTTGCGCGACGCGGCTCGGAAGGCCGCCACACCGTTCACGCTTTTGTAATCCGTGATGGCGAGCACCTCGATGCCCATTGCCACGGCCTTGTCAACGATCTCCTGTGCGTGGCTGAGCGCGTCTCCTTGAATAGTTTGGCCCCTATAGGTCTGTGCATAATCATGCGGGTTCACCTGCAGTGCACACCGATAGAAACGCGCACCTCTAGGGGGCAGGGAATCCGTGCCGGCGACGTTCTCTGTTGTCATGCTTGTCGCTCCTCAACTTCCTGCCAGAAGGCCATTCGTTCGCGCGGCACAGAGCAACTGTAGGTTATCCAACCCATAAAGAATACCGCCAACAATCACGGTCGAATACACGCCGGCGAAGCCATTGACAGCTTCCATCGACTCGGGTGTGTCGTTTCACCATAGCTGATCAGCCTGTTGGGCATCTCCCCATTTCCAACACGCGCCTCGTCAATCCCAGTGACATACTGAACCAGAACCGGATCGACCGCAATTCGTCTTCGTAACGATTCGGACTGAACAGGACTGCCATCCCAACGCGAGGCATTTCCCCCGCAAGGGTTGAGGCGCTATGCACTTCCCGCAGAAGACCGGTCAGAGCCCTCTGAGATCCCCACAGCTGCAGGGGAGGAGTGATCGCTTCCATACTCAAACCACGGGAGCCTGGCGGAGATGTTGGGAAATGTCCCAAGTTGGGACATTTGCGATGGCCTTAACTGCCGGAACGGTCGAAACTTCCGGAACTCAGACTGCGAAATCCCCTTCCACGAGTGGACTTTCCCGTTGACCTGTTCAGAACCGGGCTCATGCGCAGGCCCGGGCCCATCCAGCTGCCACAGCTGGATAAAGGTGCCGGCGACTCCGGTTTCGATCGCGGCCAGGACGCCGACGCAGCCGGCCAGCTCGGCAATCTTTGCCATCATTTCTTCGGCTTCGGGCGGCAGCTCCAGTTCGGCGGCGAACCGTGATTTGTCGACTGTCATGCCAGATCCTTCGTTCGGTGCTGTTTTCCCGTTGATCTAGTCGGCTTCATGATGTCGGCGAAGCAGGCGCGGCAGATGCGGGTGCGACCATCGGGGTTACGGATGTGCAACGGGAACTGTTCGGGCCGGCGTTTACGTTTGCGGCGAATGCACATCTTCCAGCGCGGTCTGGGACTGGCCGGCTCCTTTTTGGGATCGTTCTTGTCGCGGTAGTAGGTGGCGTTGTAGACCTGCTTGCACTCTTTGCATTTGCCGGCGCGGCCGTCTCGGGTGCCGGCGTTGCGATAGAAGGCGGTGAGCGGTTTGGATTGCTGGCACTGGCTACAGCATTTGAACTGGCGTCCAATCATGGCGTGTCCTCTGCGATCTCCTGGTCGTATTCCTTCTGCTTGATGTCGCGCATGATCTGCTCCGCATAGATATAGAACTGTTGGTAAAACTCGATGGTCTCGCCCTGGACGTCGCTCAGGCGACGCGGCGGGGACTGGTCCAGGTTGGCCAGGCGGTACATGAGCACACCGGTGTTTTGAACAGCGCCGCGTGCGAGGTCGAAGCAGTAGCAGGCGCAGACGTGGAATACCACCTGCGGCCTGAGTTTCCGCGCGACGGCTTCCTTGAAATCTTCAGGTAGGCTAATGTCGGGATGGGACATCATGGTGAGCGAGAGGCGTTGGTCGTCTTCATCCGGCGTCGCGTAGGTAGGCAGGTAGGTAGGATCCTTTATTTTTTGTAGATATAGATCCTTCCTACCTACCAACCTACCCCTATTGGTGATCCCCTGGCGCGCGATCTGGTCCAGATAGGGATCTCCTGGCGCGCGATCTGGATCCAGATAGGGATCCTCTGGCGCGCGATTTGGATCGGCGGGCTGCCCGGGTTGATCCAGATAGGGATCTCCTGGCGCGCGATCTGGATCCAGATAGGGATCTCCTGGCGCGCGATCTGGATCCAGATAGGGATCCTCTGGCGCGCGATCTGGATTGGCGGGCAGCAGTGGCATCTGTGTTTTGCGGCGTCTGAGATCGATCGTTTCGGCGGCGAATTCGAGGGCCTGCTCGATCTCTTCGGCGAAGACGTAGGTATAGCTTTTGCTTTTGAGCTCGCGGCCGCGGGCGTCACGGTAGGGCCTGTTCTCGGTGTCGATCAGACGTTTTTCCTTGAGCGACTTGATTGCCTTGCGGACCATCAGGTAGGGCCGTCCGGAGACTTCGGCGATGGTGGCGAAGCTGGGGTGGCAGCCGTCGGGTCCGTCCAGTAGGATGAGCGTGTTGACGACCTGCACTTCGGTGCAGCTGAGGTCGTGGCGTTTGGCGAGCCAGGTGAGGCCGCCGCCGAGTTGGATGGTGAACTGATCGTGTGCGCTCATCGGCCTTCTTTCCACTTCTCGAGCTGGCCGGGGTGCAGCTGTTGCCAGCAGGGGCGGCAGAGGGAAGAGCGGCCGCTGTTGACGGCGGGTACGGCTTTGCCGCGTTCGAGGCAGCGGTGGCACTGGCCGTCGAGCGCGTCAACGGGATGGCGGCGCTGCAGCCAGTCGTCGGGCAGGCTGTGGAGGAAGGTCTTGCCTGCGCTCCTGGCGTCGGCGGCGCTGGGGAAGGTGACCGGCGACAGGTAGAGCACGGCGTCCTGGAAGTGGACGAGGAAGCTGTGGCGGCCGTTGTCGCGGCGGACCGTCTTGATCTTGCGGCCCTGGCCGTAGTCAAACGTCTTGGCCTGCCGCTTGCGTGGGGGCCGTGTGCGGACTGTGGTTGGCTTCTTTGCGGCGGATGCCGGCGGCGGCAGGGCCGCGGGCGGTTCCTTTGTGGTGGTTGCCGGCGGTGGCGAAGCCGCTAGCGTGAACAGGGTGGGCTGGGACATCGGTTCAGATCCTCCTGGGTGAAAGTGCCGGAACGGCTGAACTGCCGTAACGCGAAAGGGCCGAAACCCGCACTGCGCGTGCCATACGAAGTTCCGGAGGTGAAGCAGTTGGTTTTCGAGCTTCGGCCGGCCGCGGGCGCGGAGAGTGAGCCGCGTGCTTGGTCGCGGCTGTAGGCGGATATGGAAATGTCGCGGGGTATGCTAAGATGGAATTTGCGCATCGAGAACCTTCGTTTCTCGTTGAGCCGGGCCCGAAACTGCTACCCACAGTGTCGGGTCCTCTTTTTTTGGCAGGAGCTTCAGTATAACACGGTGTGTGCGAAATGGGCAGGGAGGGTCGGGGCCGACCAAGGGTAATCGCATCTAAATGGGTAAGCCATTTTTGTCGAGATTCCGAGCAAAAGAACGTGAAAATAAGTGGAAATCGCTGCGAGCCTGCTAAAAAACGACATGAATTCGCCGCACCAGAGTTCGTCAGGTGGCGAAACCAGTCAGACTCATAGCCTGCGTGCCATCTTTCGAACCGTTTTCAAAGCCTGACCCCGGCCTGGAAGTGAATTCAGCAGCATTTCGATGATCTGACCCAAATTAGATGCAATTGCCCTGGCGACAAAGGCCAACGCCGACGCCTTGCACACTGTCAAAGAGGGGTTGTCGTTCAGTAGGATTGCGGCCTAGCCGGTTGCGGGTCCCCTGCGCGGTCCTCCACTGACTCAATACGCAGCCTCAACCCCAGGGCGTTGGTGACCTTCAGCAGTGTTGCCAGAGTGGGGTTGCCGTCTTCAGACAGCGCCACGTAGAGGTTGCCTCGGTTTAGCCCGGTGTCGCGGGCGAGGGCGCTCGTGTTCTGCGTCCGGACGACGTACCTCAGCGCGGCCCGAATCACGGCCCCGTCTCCAGTGTCCTCCTCCGCAGCCGCCCTGAGAAGCCCCCGGACATCCTCTTCGCTCTCTACGTAGTCCGCTGGGTCAAACTTTCGATACTCCTCAGACATCAGATCCTCCATTCTGTCGCCATTCTCTTGGCCCGCTCGATATCCCGCCGTTGGCTGTCCTTGTCGCCGCCACACAGCAGGACGATCAGCTCAGCGCCGCGCGTAATGAAGTAAATCCGGTATCCAGGCCCGTGCTGAATCCTCATCTCGGACACGCCATCGCCAACAGGTCTGACGTCTCCGAGGTGTCCATCCTCGGCTGCCAGCAGCCTGGCGACTATGCGGTTCACCGCCTGGCGATCCCGCAGTCTGCCCAACCACCGGTCGAACGTCGAGCTGCGCAGGATCGTATACATGAAGGCATTGTACGATATACCGTACAGTTTGTAAAGAGGATGGGATTTGAGGCACAGGGCAATCCCAATTTAGAGGCAATCGCTCTGGGGGCCGGCCGCTGTAGTAGATGGGCGTTGAGAGCTTCGATTGTTGCGGTTGGCATCAGGCACTGAGTGTCCATTGGATATGCAGACGGCAGAAGCGTTCGCCGATCTTGTGGCGGGTGTGGGTAGCGGGATTCGAGTTTCGAGTTCCGGGTGTCGTAACAGTTCTGCAGTATTCCGGTGGATCGGTCCCGTTTTTGGCGCTTTTGGCGGGTGTGCTATAATGCGAGAGTCCTATTGGCTGGGACGCGGAGGCGCTCTTTTCATCCGGGCGAGGCCGGTCCTTTGGCTGGGTTTCAGGGTGAAACTGGACATCTTGCGGGGCCGGGTTCGGCGAAAACCCGGCCTCGCGCTTTTCTGACACCTTTACTCGCGAAATTCCTCTACATTACGTTGACAGCTGCCTTGCTGCTTTACACGGCAACGCCGGCTACGAGATGCAGCAGGTGATTCGTGCTGCGTTCATTGGGTGTCCGAAAGATAGTACCTTAATTGGTAGTACGAACAAGAGTTGATTGACTCATGCTTTGCGGCCGGGTATAGTTCGGGCGTCGGGGTTGTTTGACTGCCGCTCCTGATCGGGGGCGGCGTTCTTATTTTCTGCGGCTTCGTCGACGTCGACGAAGCAGGAGAGACCGAGGCGGAAGGTGGTGTGGCTGCCAGGCAGGAGGAGCCGCGGCGTGCGCAGGCGCAGCTGGAACTGCCGGAACTCGGAACTGCCGGAACTCGGAACTCGGACGGCGGGTGCTGGGCGAAGTACCGGAGGGTTAGCAGTTGGTTGTAGAGTTCCGAGTTTCGATTTTCGAAAGTTTGGCGGTCGTCTTTGGAAGGGCGGGGTGTGTTTCCCCAGGGGCTGGAGGGTCCGGCCTTGTAGGCGTTTGCCACTAGGGGCGAGGACCTGCAGCTTCTCCTGCCCCTCGGCCGGCGGCTCGTCGATGGCTTCTGGCTGCGCCAGCAGTTGCTCCTGCAGCTCTAGCGGCTTGTCGATGGCCTCTGGCTGCGCTGACGGCTGTTCGAGGGCCTGGGCGGCCTGTGGCCGCTCCTGCGGCTGTGGGGGCTCCTGCAGCTCTTCCTGTGCATTTTCCAGCAGCGTCGGCTGTGCTGGCGGTTGGTCCTGCGGCTCGGTGTTCTCTCTTTGCGTTTCGAGTTTCGAGTATCGGGATTTAGCCGTCAGAGCGGCGGAAACACTGGAAAATGTCCCAACTTGGGACATTTCGGGATACTTTTTGCGCAGGCTGATGAAGCGGTGGGCGGTGGATTTGGTGATGCCGCGCTCTTCGAGGCCTGAGCGCCAGCCGCCGTGGGGGAGCTGTTCTTTGATGCGCATGAGCGCGTCGCCGGCGAGCCAGGCTTCTTCGACGGTGCGACGGGCGTATTGCTGGAAGGCCTGCAGGTGTTCTTCGGCTTCCTGCCAGAGCGCGATCAGTTGTTCGGCCATCTGTTCATTCCATGAGTCGCAACTGGCCAGCGTCGCGGTAGGCGTTGTGTTTGCGGTTTGCGGCGCGGTTCTTGCTGTCGTTGCGGTTGTGGCAGATGCGGCAGAGCGCGGCCAGGTTCTCTTCGGCGTTGTTGGTCGGGTCGTGGTCGAGATGCGCGGTGGAGAGGTACTCGACTTTGCCGGTTTCCGGGTGCGGCTGACCGTGTTGCGCGCCGCAGCGTTCGCAGTTGCCGCCGGCGCGCTCGAAGCGGATGCGGTCGGTGATCTCGGACCAGTTATCGGGGTAGAGTTTGCGGAGGTCGGGGCGGATGGGCATTACTGCTCCTTAGCGAGTTCATTACGCCGCTTCGATCGATTCCGGAAGGACCTCTTTCCACAACTTATCGCCGGCTACCCACGCGCAGTGACGTGGGCGCGGGCCCGCATCGTGGTTTTCGTTTGTATGAGTTTTGGGGTGTGCTAAAATGCGATGGATGCATGAGCCATTCCCTCGTGCATTGCCCGGGGCGGGGGTAACCTCCCCAAACCGGGCACACTTTTCTCCTCTCAGTAGTAGTTTACCATCCGCTAAAAACAGCCGCAAAAGGGGGTTTTTCGGCTATCAGCTGGTTCGCACCAGCACTGAGAAAGGCCAAGCGTCGCTTCGTCGCGGCAACTGCGGCAAGGTCGTTTTTCAACGGGCCGATGTGTATGGCTCGCCCCGCACCCTATCCCTCAGATCATCGCAGTTGATAATGTAGTTCGTGTTCCTCTGCTGTTTTGCCGGAGCTGTACGTCAGTGGTGGTGTTTCGCTGGTTGCTTCCCCTGGCCTTCTTGTCGCTGCCGGCAGGGCTTGGCGTCTGCGTGTGCTTCATCTTGTCGCCTCGGACGCTTCTTTGGAGGCACAGGGAATGAGTTGTGTGGCGCTACCCTATGGGGATCACTGCGTCACCAGACAGAGAATGGTCCCAAGGTTGACTTGTTTGACGCGATACCGCCAATCGGAACAACCTGCTTGCCAATCGACCGAAGGATATGAGCCCCTCTACCGTTTCCCGAGACCACCCAGCCCTATCTTTGCGGGCGACATTGCTCCGAGCACTGTACGGGTTGGACACACTTGATCAATCCGGCAGGATTTCAGATTGCAACGGTTACAAATGCGGCGGACCGAACTTTGGGGAACTATCAGTTTAGTGCAGCAAGTAATTGAGGAAATCTGTGGGGAATTATAGGGAACTATATACGTGGTGCCGCATAAGGGCAAAGACGTTTGGGTAAGAACCCCCTGATTTTTGAGTTTTCGCGGCGTGCCTCCGGTGTTAGAATGAGAGATGCCACAGCGTTTCAAAAAACACACAAAAGTAGTGGAGCAAGGTGCGTGGGCGCTCTGCGCCCCCTTGTTGGCTATTGTGTGTTTGGACGCTGTGGCGGCAACCTCTCACCTTCTCCACCAAGGGGGCACCGCTATGTCCAACAAGATGCCGACGGCCTCAGATGGAAGCGACGAATCGTGTTCCGGGTCTATCATGTCCCTGTGCGTAGGGATTTTCAGCTTGAGTCTGCTCTTCATGCTTGTGGTTCAGACCTCTTTTACTTTGATTGCGGTCTGTCTGGTGGCTGTCTTGATCTGGTTCCTTTGCCTGCTATTTCGGCTACTTGGGATATTCAACGGCGGAACCAAAGACAAACGGCGATTCGAAGAATTGATGGAGGACTATCAAGAACAGGATTGGATGAAGGATCGTTGATGGCAAACTGATGTGGCTTTTGCGGTCGCGATTGAGTGGGTTTGTCAGTACCACTGCGGTGTGTGGTTTACTGCGGGTCGTTCAGCGCGAGCGATGAATCGCACACGGAGGTCGCGTGCTATGACTTTCCACCCCGCGGAAAGCAAGGTAGAGGAGCTGCGCAGCAATGTGCGGCGGTTGTTTGGCGTAAGACCCAAGAGACGAACGGCTGAGGAGCGAGAGGCTTTGAAGCGAGCGTCCCGGGACCCCGAAGAGCAGTCCAAACGGTACAAAATCAAAGACGGCCGGGTGAAGCAAGTTAGATAGCTTCGCCGGCCGTTTAAATTTTTCTAGGCTTGACGCGCCGTTTGTCGCGACGCGTCAATTTCGTACTTTCTAAATCGGAAATCTGTGGTTAAGTTGGTACCGTTTTTGTGTCGATTTCCTGCTGACGAGTGATAAGGAAAAGCTCGATGACGGTTGAGAATCCGGGTGGATTGAGGCATGGTGGCCGTGGGCGCAGTCGTCGTAGGCCTAGTTGCTTTGTTTATTTTGTGAGGTTTGGGTGTGAGGATGGGGACCGGGCGGCATATTTCCGATTAGCAAGTCTACGAGAAGGTGGGCAGCCTGTTCTCGTAAAAGTAGATTGTCCTGCTCGTCCAACGCGACTACATCGGGCCGCAGCTGGCGGTCTTTCCCCTTTCCGATCATGTACTGATGGACCGGCTGACCTTGTTTTGTGAGCAGAACCGAGCCGTCAACGCCCAGCAGATCGCCGTCATCGTTGCGCGCCAGGCGGGGGATGGTCGCTTGGATGAAGCGGCCGTTGTTGGCGCCGTAGCGATCCCAGAGATAGCACAGCCCCAACGCGGCCCGATATCCCGGCGCGCTGTGCCGCCCGATCTCTCTCAGATAGGGCTTGTAGACGAGCGGGCCGGAGCCGCTGCCGGGCGGCAACTGCACTTCGAAGACAACGTGGCTGTCGTAGGCATCCCAGCGTTCGGGTCGATTGCGGACCACGACGGGGACCCAGACGCTTTCCGCGCCCGTTTCGCCCACGCTATGCCCATATTGTGAACGGTTCGGAAGGCGGCGCTGAGGGCGGGGAACTGGTCACGACGGTAGCGGTTGAACAGCGATTTGACCATTTGCCCGAAGGGGATCGAAATGGTGCGCTTGCCGGAACGTTCGCTCACGGGGACGGAGAGAATCGCTTCTACCCACAGGCGCAGACCATAGGGAGCGCCGCGGCCGGGCTTGGCCTCGACTGCCCGATCCCACAGCACGATGGGCAGCGCCGGAACGACGCCGGAAGGCCGCGGCGTAAGGCTGGGGAGATGGGCGGACTTGTCGTTTGTCAAGATTTCGCCGGTTTGCGGCGCGCGGTCGTATTCGGTTACATCAAAGAGAAACCCCGTATCGGCCGTTGTTTCGATGTGGCGGTGGGCAGCCAAGGGGGCGGGCATGATACCGGTGTCGCGGGTATCGGGTTCGACCCGCGACAGATAGCCGTCGATAAGCGCGGCCACGGGTGTTTCAGGCCGGCGTTTCTGCCGACCTCGCGCCAGATCAGGTGAAAGATCTCGAAGCCGGCGAGAAGCATGTCCGGAAAGTCGGGAAAGTCCGGCCCGGCGTCACTGTAGCGCTGCCGATAGATTTCTGAGACATTGTCGGCTTCCAGCAGGAAGCGATAGCCCCATCTCGCCAGCAAAAACTTATCCAGGTCCTCGCCTGCGCTCTCCTGCAGCAGGGCGCTCAGGGTGTCCTGGTCGTCGACCTTGTTCATTACGGGGAGCAGCGCGTTGGCCCGCGCGGAGCATTCCTGCAGAGCTGCATTCAGCCACGACGCGGCCTCGGTTATCGCGCCGGCGATGTCAGTCGGCTGACAGTCCCCGCCGCCGGCCGCGTTCAGATAGTTTTCCTACCAGTCGTTGAAGTTCATCCACTCATCATCCTCCCGGGCCCCGCAGCCTGGTCTCGTCGTAAAGGTACCCGTTTCTTCTTTGTTTGGCTGCGACTGAACCGATGCGTTTCTCACCCATACTCAAGCTCTTTTTGCTGTAACGGGGCCGACGCCGGGCCGGTGCAGAGGCCGACTTTTCGCCAGCTTCGTCGGCGTTGGGCCACAGGCCGCGTTCCAGCAGCCACGGTGCGGTCGGATGGGTGGCGGCCGGTCCTGCCATAGAGGGCTGTGCGGCTTCTCACAGCTCGGCGGCGCAAGCGTTCGTACTTTTGACCTGACCCGGCCCTGAGCGGCTCTGGGCGCTGTTTTGGGCATTCTGCGGGGCAAAGTGCCGATCAGGGCGTCCAGGACCGTTTTTGGCGCTCCCTGCAGCATTTAGCGGCAGGTCCACAGCGCGAGGGCTTCCTTGTTGTCGCCGCCGGGACAGATGGCGTTGGTCCACAAGCCGGGTCGTTCAAAAGGGTGTGGGAAGCGGCGTGCCATCGTCCGTCATTCCCAGGCAGCCGTCTCCATGGCTTGAGAGGCGCAGACAGCACGGGTCTATTGTGTCGCGGAGATACACGAGGACTGTCCCTGATCGTCTGGCGCCGCCTGGCAAGCGGCAAAGGTTGATGGCCAATGGTAGCACGGGTTTTCGGGACGACAAAACCGCCTTTTTCAGGCGGTTTTGCGGACGCTTGCCGGGCGTCGGTATCAACCTACCAGAGCGCCAGGGCGCACTCTGGATTTCACGGCCATGTCCCTTGCCGCTGGGTTTTCCTTGGCGGGAAGCATGGGGTGCTATGCCAAGAATGTGGGCCTGGAAGGGGTCGTAAAGGCCCACTGTAGGATGGAGTATATCCCGGCAAGATCGGTTGTGCAAGTACTCTCATCATCTGTGGTGAACACTCAGAGACGATGCCGGTCGGGTACAAGGTCACATGTGCGCTCCAGAGTCGAACCGGTATGTCACTTCTCTTCTGCACGTCAGTGGGAGCGGCCAACCGGGTTGCCGGCTTGCAGGCCAGGGTCTATCAGCCTTGCGGCGCAGGGTGGGCCGTCTCTCGAGCGGCTGGAAGATGCCCTGCCTGCCGGGAAATGGAAGCACGCAGCGGCATTTGTCGAAATGACGTCGTGTGTCGGCGCTGATCAGAATTTTTTTTGGGAAGCCCGAGTTCGGAGAGTGATGATTTGCGGCGGCGGGAGCAGTCCAACTGAATTAGAGGAAATGGGCAGCAAGGTTTGGGGCAAGAAACGGGTGGGATACCAGGTTTTCGTGTTTGACGGGGAGATTGAGCTGTAATACGCTACTTCAGACCGCGCCATCCGATTCCCAGATGGCACAATCGGGCCGTGCGATAGTCGCTCCTCGGCTCATTCTGCGTCACTACGAGAACACAACATGAATCCCAGATCACGCCTCCTCGCGCTGTCCGCGTTCACCGTTCTGGTCCTGTTTGCCGTATTCCTAGCCGGCCATATGTAGTTCACTTCTTGAAACGCAAAAGGACGAAGAGCCAACTTCCGAAAAGAAGGAGCCACAAGGGCACTAAAAACCAGATTGCCAGTTTGATACCCGTACAGTTGACCTCGCCTTGACACGCGGACAGGTCGATGAGTTCGCCGCTCTCCGAGTAGAAAGCGTAGACCGAGAGCCAAGCCAGAGTTGCGAGCACCAACGCTATAACGAGCAGGAACCCTCTCCGCACTTCCTCCTACCTATTCCCATGATGGCAAGTTCTGTCCGCAATGCTGACACCTGATCGGCGACCCTGATTCCAGATAGAACAGAAAGGGCACTGCGCGCTTTCGAGTTGTCTGCCCTTCTACAGAACCGCCAACCATGGTTCGCCCGCAGCAGCGACAGACGACCGCTTTTGCCAAGATAGATTCGGCACAAAACGGGGATTGCTGTCTCAATTCACCCTGCAATTGCGTTACGCCGGATCCCTTTTCAAATCATGGATTCTCACAAAAGCGGCAGACAGATCTATGGGCGTTGTGACCGTGCGCCCCGCCAGGTAGAAATCCCGAGTTCCATGAGTTCCATCAGGTTACTCGGCTGTGGTTGCCCTCCTCTGATCAGGCTCTTTCCTGGTCGTGCTGTTCCGAGTTCTGCTGGCAGTTTTTGGTTTGGCAGTGGTGGCTCATAGCTTAGCGCGGGTTGGGCGGAGATGCAAGTATTTCTTGAAGGTTGCCAACGGCATGTTTTCGGGGTCATATCGTAGGAGGAGTTCCAGGATGGCGGGCGAGTTTCCGGCAACCGGGGGCTGGTGACGAAGGGAAAAGGTTTCAATCAGCGGGGGTTAAACCTTTCAATCAACCGAGGGCAAAGGTTGCAATCAGCCGAAGGTAAAGGTTACAATCAGCCGATGGCTGAGCGTATTCTTTATCCCCGTTTGGTTGCACAGCGGTTGACCGAGGCGCTGGAAGACTCGCCGGTCGTTCTGATCCACGGGCCCAGGCAGTGCGGGAAGACTACCCTTGCTCTCATGGTCTGCGCGCCGGGGCAGCTGCCCCGGGGGGACGGCGGGCAGACCCTTTCATCCGGCAGACCGAGTGAGTTCACCTATTTCACTTTCGACGATGCGGTCGTGCGCGCGGGGGCCGAGGCCGACCCGATGGGGTTCGTCGCCGACCTGCCCGAAGGGGTTATCCTGGATGAAGTTCAGCGGGTTCCTGCGCTCTTTGACGCTTTGAAAATCGAGGTGGACCGCAGACGTTTGCCGGGCCGTTTTCTGCTGACGGGTTCGAGCAACGTGCTGCAGACTCCGGCTATGACCGACTCGCTCGCGGGGCGCATGGAGACGGTCAGGCTGCACCCGCTGGCGCAGCGGGAGATGGAAGGCGGAGCGAACGCAGCCGGCTCTCTGGACCGGTCTCCCGGGTTTCTGAACGCGCTGTTTGGTGGAGGTTTCGAGAGTCGACGCACGGAGCGTCTGGGAAGAGAACTCATTGAGCGGATCGTGTCGGGAGGATACCCGGCAGCTCTGGCGCGGCCGGCTGGCCGCAGGCGCGCCAACTGGTACCGGAACTATCTCGAGGCCCAGGTACAGCGGGATGTGCCTGAAATCGCCCGCATCCGTTCGCTCGATGCGCTGCCGCGGTTGTTGACGCTGGCGGCGGCGCGCACGGCCGCTCTGTTCAATCTCTCCGAACTGGCCGCCCCGTTCCAGATCAGCCGGCCAACGATCCGGGACTATGTGACCCTGCTCGAGCGGGTATTCCTGCTGGAGCAGCTGCCGCCCTGGCACAGCAATCGCCTCAAGCGGCTCGTCAAGACGCCGAAGCTCCACCTTGGCGACACCGGATTGGCCTGCGCCCTGCTGGGGATAGACGCAGCCGGCCTGGCCGCAAACCGGACGCTGATGGGGCAGCTGCTTGAGACTTTTGTCTACCAGGAGCTGAGACGGCAGGCGAGCTGGCGGGCTGACGCCACTTCGTTTTTTCACTTTCGCGACAGGGACGGGGCCGAGGTGGACATCGTTATCGAGCGGGGAACGCAGGCCCTGGCGGGCGTGGAGGTCAAGGCCGGGGCGACGGTGACTGCAGCGGATTTCCGAGCTTTGCGGAAACTGAGGGACGCCGCAGGCGGCCGGTTCGTTGGGGGGGTGGTCCTCTACGACGGCGAGGCGAGCGTGCCCTTCGACAATGGGCTCTACGCGGTGCCGCTGCGTCTGCTCTGGGAGATGCCGTAAAATACAGCTGCGACAGAGATAGCCGCAAAGACGACAGCTTGTCGTTTTTGACAGCGTGCCGGCGATCCTGACGAACGGAAAAACACGGCAAGAGTGTCCGGCCTATCTGTGATTGAATCGGGGGTCAGTCCGAACTGTGCGCGGGGGGCGTGGACTGGGAGATATGACCCTGTACGACCTGCAACAGAATGCCGGTCTGCGTACTTAATCGATCGATCTTTGCGCTCAGCTGATCGATGTTTTTCTGTGTCGTCTCGATGCTTTTCTGTGTCGCTTGTGCGGACGCGATCAACGCCCGTTCAAAACGGTCGAGGCGGTTGTCGGCGTGGATCTGCCGCTCCGCCAACTGCTCCAGCATCCGCTCGACGCGGTCAAGGGGGTTTTCGACTTGCTCGACGCGGTTGGGTCTTTTCGTCTGTCTCGTCATAGGCACCCCCATTGTATGTACTGTGTACGTCTACTTCAGCAGACGATACCTATTATGTCACATCATAAATGTGCTGTGGAATTGGGACGGCTTGTTTGTCTGGACGTCCGGAGGCTATGCAGCTTCGTGCAGGCCTGACCTCGGCCGCACACATACGCAGCGCCGGTTGAGCTTGCTCTGTTCAGCAGCGGGGTCTATACGGCATGCGTATTCAAGCACTCTCCTGGAAATGGATACGCGGCTCGCCATTTGTCCCTACCGGCAATGCTGCGCCCCAGCGCAATAGCATTGCCGGTAGGAACAGCAACTCTGTTGCTGCTGTTCCTACTGTTGATCTGTACTACGCCATTTTCTCTCTGGTCAGGATAGATAAAATTCACAGGGTAGAACATACACTCAGGCCACCAGCTTCACTTCCAGTATACGCCAGCCTTTCCTGCCGGTTCGGACGTCAATGACATTCCGTTCGATCACAATCCGTCCAGTTCGCTCATGATTGGCCAGCAACCGGTCGGCCATCTTTCGTTCATTTGCTAACTGAGGGCGTTTCTTCTGTCCAGCAACTCCATACTCAAGCCGCCTGCGCTCTTCACGCGATAGGACGCGGACTTTATCGGCCTGAGAGATTCGCTCCTTGCACCCGGTTCTTACCGCTTGCGGATGCTTCCAGCGGGTAGCCGGGCGCTTCCGTTCCATTATTACATTGCCAGCTGCGTCTACGATATGTCTATTTTACGCGCTCTGTTATTGGACTCCCTGCGGCATCGGGTTTCTCTAGAGCCTCTATCCATCCGAGCCGCCGCCTGATCTCCTCCGCTTCGTCTTCCCAGTGGGCTATGACGACGACTCCGTCTGACACTGGAGGCATGACCTCTTTGATGCCGCGTCCCAGCCAGAGGCCACCGCCGGCTGCCATGTGCGCGGCCAGTTGCAATGCCAGCAGACTCTTGCCTTTTTCGCCTTCACCGGTAAGCAGCCCGATGCGTCCAGCCGGCAGCCAATCGGGGATCAACCACTCACGATCCGGTACTGTAAAGTTCCAGTCCGAGATCACCTGAGGGACTCTGATCTCCTCCTTTTCCAAAAGAATTTCGATCTGGGCCCGTAAATGCTTCTTCTGTTCTGGAGAGCCGGATCGAAACGCTTTCGTGATTTCTGTTATGTCGGTTTCGTCAAGTGAAGGTTAGGGCAGTCGTCTGTGCCATGGTGCCGGCGCGGATATGTTTCTGGCAGGTCTTTTACTAGCGGTTGGGTCTGATTCCTCTCCCACGCTCACTGGGCCGGGCGTGGCTGCCGCTGCGGAACGGCAAGGCCTCCGGTATCTGAGCCTCTGAAAAGGCGGCTTAGAACGGCTCCTGCGGCGTCTTAGCGTCGGCGCGGCCGCCGAGAATGTGGCTTTTGCCGGTTTTCGGCCGGTTAGGGCTGGGATCGGAGTTGCGTCCGGTGTTCGCGGCGCACAAGCCGGCCAGTCCCATCCACGGCTGCAAAGCGGGAAAACCGACGGGCCTTCCCAGGGTTGTTGATGCGAGCGTTCATCAAGCGCCGGCAACCCGGCCGTGAACTCCCACAACCCCATTGGCGCATATTTCGTCTTCCTTCCTCTGACAATGCCCGGTTCACAGACGCTCCCGTCCCTGCCAGGCGCTCTGCGTCGTGCCGCGCATGACCACCAGCAAGCCGGGCCATTCCGTGTCGGAAAACCGTTCCAGCGCCTGCATGATGCGCCGGTGAATTCTGCGTCTGGTGGGTTGCCGCAACTGTATGATGCGGACCCCATGATTCGGCCCCGTGAGGTAGAAGGCAAAGCCTTTGTCTGTGGTAATCAAGAGGCGCTCTTCCCGCTGCGCCACCTCCTACAGCGTGTCGTCCCGCGACCCTTCATTGGGCGTGCCGCGGACGTCGCGCCCCAGGGCACGAAGCGCGTCGACGGTCATGAGTAGGCTGTTTTCGTTGACGGAGGTCCTCATCTCTCGTCGATCAAGGTCTCAAGCGGCGTCACCTGCTCTTCGGCCAGGGAGGCTGCATAGTCGAAACAGGCAAGGATATCTGCGCGTGTCACAGAGGGGTATTCCCTAAGCAGGTCTTCGATGCAGTCACCACAGGCAAGCATGCGAAGGAGCTGATAGACAGGGATGCGCGTCCCGCTTATGCAGGCCTGACCGTGACATATTTCAGGGCGGATAGAAATTCTGCTGTTCATCGCTCTATCCTTCGACTCTTGCAGTGAGCACACGCGCAACCTGGCGCGATGGTCTGAGACTCACAACCCTTCTGTCTCATCAGCGGGCGGTACGTCCCCTTTGCAATCTCTTGTCAGCTGCCAATCTCTCGCCGCCCGGCGGCGGGCACGAATTGAGCGGCTTCAAGAGAGTCAAGACCGGGCTCTGTCCAGAAGACAGTAGGGAGCAGGCTGAAGTGCGGCGGTGTGGCGCTTGCCGGCACCAGGCACGTCGCCGCCGGCTGGACCGTTAAGATCAGAACACATATCCAGTGCCGGTCGGGTACCGGGTTACATCGGTGCTCCTGACTCGAACCGATATGTCGTCATTCACCGGCAGTGCAGCAGGAGCGTCTCTCCGAGTGGCAGCCGTACCGGCCGTGACAGTTCAGTGCCGCGGTGCAGGCCGCATCGTCTCGGTGACGGCTGTTCTTTCGCTGCTTGGTGTGGGTTGGCGGCTGTAGGGGGATGTGCGTTTGTGTGGTCCTTTGAAAATGGATGCGCGTTGCGGCATTGGTGGTAGCGCCGTCATGCGTCGGCGCTGAACGAATTTTTTTTGAAAATGGGATCGTTTTGGACCACGGTGGCGGCCTCCAATTTTTCATAGAGGGCCGGCATTGTGGGGCCTGGGCGTTGGCGTTGCCCAAGCGGATGAGCACTGACGGCGCGCTGATAGGATGAGAAGCGTACAGGGCGTTTTCTAACAGGGGGGCACTCCCCGACCAGTTCCAAGCTTGAATTCGAAGGCGGCCCGGTACGGCAGCTGAGCCGACTGATCCCACCGTCGCGCCAATCTCGGTCACCACTCGGCCCCGCGCACGGCAGGAAGCCGGTGAGACGCGGATGATCTACGGCCTTTCAAAGGGGCCGGGCCTTGCGGCCCGGAGTAGAAGGATGCTTGCCGACAGAATCTGATAGCTCATATTCTTCAATGGAGTCCGATCGGCATATTCAATGGCGCATGAAAGTTAGAAAGTTCAAGAAAAAATGAAATTGCCTTGATTTGGGTATTGACAAGGCCCAAGCCGTGTGCTATTCTATTTTTCATATGTGTTATAAGATTAGTTTTTACTCGCCATGATACGCACGTTTCAACAGCGGGCGTTGACCATCAACCTCGCCGTAGCGGTTTGTCTGGCTGTTTGCGAGTCGGATCAGGCAAGGTACACGCATCGAATACGGTCATGGTTCCGCAGAGCGCTGGTTGATTCGGCTTCAGGGCGGAGAATAACGCCAAGAGTCGCACGAATAGAGGCTTACATCGACAGAACCCGTTAGATTCCGGCAATTTTCGGTCGTCGATTTGGCCCTTGCCTAAGGACAATCAGCATGCCAGTTGTGAATCCCCTTTTGTCATTGCGCTCTCTACGTCTGGCTCTCAACAAGCACTGTGACCAGGACTCAGTTTTGATCGCGTCGTCGGCTCGGGAGGTTGAGGCAATACAAGAAGCACTGACACCGGGCCGGCAGTGCGTTTGGACCGATATAAGTACTGCATTCGCTGCTCGAAGTGTAGCACATATCCAAAGGAGATATGAACAGTGAAAATCGACTTTCAGGCCTTGCAAGATGCCGTCGGTGGCACGGCCGCCGCGTTTCGGTGTGTGACGGACTATCAGCCTGCCGGTGGACCGGGGGACAAGGTGTTTCCTCCAACCTACGAAGGCGGGAGGTACGCAACCGAGGAACGCATTGATCCGGATACGGGCGAGAAGCGACAGTGCGTGCTGCTGGACTCAGTACAGTCACAAGCAAACCGCATGGAATTGGCCTTGTTGGAAGCGCACAGGGCCAATCGAGTGCAGCTTCCGTTGCTGGTAACCCGCTTCGACCAGGATACGTTGCTCAAGCGGTTTGCCGTGACCAGTTTGGAAGCACCACACCGGGTCGCGGATGCCCTTTTCCGTGACAGCCTTATCGACGGCATGATTTTTCGCAGGTCGGCAAAGGGCGCTGTCCTTGACACAGCAGACATTCGAAATGCTGCTGGTCTTTTCGGCCTTTGTCCGACGGCCCTCCTATTTGGTTTGTGGGACTCCACCGGGCCGCGTGGAGGGATGGGAGCCAAGTTCCAGCGGGCAATCGTGTCGGAAATTATCGGGTACGACGCCGTGGAAGGGGCAAGGACGTCCAGCCGGGTTGATCCTGCGCAAATTCGTTTGGGGGCAGGGCCGCTTTATGAAAACGGATCCGAAAGTGATGACGCCCCGCATTGGACCCTGCGTCAGAATCACGGAAGCAAGAAGCTTGGGAGGGACGGGAAGCCGTCGGAAGCGAATCATGGAAACGTCACTCCTGGCATTGAGAGTGGTGGGTTTACGATTTCGAAGGCCACGCAGACCACCGTGCTGTCGCTGTCCACCTTGCGCCGGCTTCGCTTTCCCCTCGACGGGGCAGTTGATTCAGGGCCGGACATCGACGTTGCCGCGCGCACGACGCTGGCCGCGTTGGGGCTTGCCGCCGGCGCGCTGGCGCGCAACGACGGGGATCTGCGCTCGCGCTGCCAGCTCTTCGCGCTGCAGGCGCCGGTGTGGGAGTTGCTTGACCGCCCGGGAGAGAGCCCTAAGCAGTTCGAGTGCGATTCCGAAACAGCTCTCGCGATACTGGGGGAGGCGATCACGGAGGCAAGAGGGAAGGGACTGCCCTGGGAAGGTGAGATCGCGTTGACGCCATCGCCGGAGCTGGTCGAGCTGGTCAGACGCAGCCAGGAGCTGGCGACCGCGTCGACCGAGGAGGAGGCCTGATGTTCGGGCTTGGAATCCGTTACCTTAACGGTTGGGCGATGGCCGCGGCGGATGGGGCGAGAAAGGAACAGGCCGAATGGCCTCCCCATCCGGACCGCATTTTCATGGCGCTGGCTGCCGCGTTTTTCGAGACGGGTGAAGACGCTGAAGAGGGCAGAGCGTTGCGCTGGTTGGAAACGCTTCCTCCCCCCGCCATCGCCGCGTCGGGCTACGCAACTCGAACAGCGGTAGTCAGCTATGTTCCCGTCAACGACAGTAGGGTCGGCCGCAGGATCCCCAAAAGCGGGGAACTGCGAAAGTTAAGAGACGCTGGACTGGGTGTGCTGCCGGAGCATCGGTCCCGCCAGGCGCGAGGTTTCCCCATCGCGATTCCCCATGACCCGGAAGTGTATCTGGTCTGGCAAGAGGGCGAACTGGAAAGACATCGCGTCGGCCTGGAGCGACTGGCCGCCAAGATGACTTATGTGGGGCATTCGGCGTCGTTCGTTCAGGCATGGGTAACGGAGGATAGCGACATTGTTCCCACCTGGGAACCGACTGAAGGCGTCGCCGTACACCGTCTTCGGGTTTTCTCGTCCGGCCGTCTCGCAGATCTCACTCAGGCCTACAACAGAGCGCAAGTCGTGGAACATGAGGAGTTGAAGGCGCGTTCCGACGCGCTCAAAGGAACACGGGATCGAAGGATGCGAGAAGAAAAGAAGCGGCTGGACAGCGTTATTGCCGAGCGATTCGGTACGCATACGCCCGTGAGCCTGCGGCCTGTGCCGACACGCTGGCAGGGCTATGGGAAACCGACGAAGCCCGACTCTCCCGGCCTTCCTGGCTCGGTCTTCGACCCGAACATGGTTGTGCTTGCAATCGGGGGCCGGCGCGTTCCGCTGCCGACGACGCTGAAACTTACACAGGCACTGCGCGGGGTCTTGATGGGCTGTTGCCCGGAGCAGCCGCCTCCAGAGTGGTTCAGCGGGCACAAAGCGAGTGGTTCACCGACGACCAGACCGCATATGGCACTGCTGCCGCTTCCCTTTGTGGGAGATCGGTATGCCGACGGCCGCGTAATGGGGTTGGCGCTGGCGTTGCCGCAGACGTTGAACCCGGAAGAGGCCCGACGCTGTCTGGAAACGTTTTTGCTGAGCGTTGATACGGGACTGCCGCGCGAGCATCGTCTGTTTGACGGACAGTGGTTCGAATGCCAGCTCGAACTGGAGAGCCGAGAACGCTCGCCCAAGAATCTTGACGTCGCTACATGGACGCGGGCGTCGCGTGTCTGGGCCAGCGTCACTCCGATTGTCCTCAACCGACATTTCAAGGGCAAGGACAGGTGGCAGCAGGCGGCAGAGAGCGTGAAGGATGCCTGCGGGCACATCGGTCTGCCGCGCCCGCGCGAGGTGTTGCTGCACCCGGTGTCGATGGTCGAAGGCGTGCCACATGCGAGGGATTTCCCTCAGATGACTCGCAAGAGCGACGGCGGACGCCAGAGCCACAGCCACGCCGTACTGGTCTTCGAGAAGCCGGTGCGGGGACCGGTCACTGTTGGGGCGGGACGGTTTCGGGGCTATGGGCTGTGCCGGCCAATGGAGAGTTGAGGAGATGGACGTGAAAAGCTCCGATTCGATAGACTTTGTTCAGTTTTTCCAGGCGTTGTGGGACAAGGAGCCGTTTGCCTGGCAGCGGGCGCTGGCGGAAAGCGTGTCCGGGAACGCGGGCGGCGCTGAATGGCCGGAGGCGATCGCGTTGCCTACGGCTTCGGGCAAGACTGCGTGCGTGGATATTGCGGTGTTTGCCCTGGCAAACCAGGCTTCGCATATTGCCAGAGGCGAAGTCATCACCGCGCCGCGCCGCATTTTCTTCGTCGTGGACCGCCGCGTGATCGTAGACCAGGCGTACGAAAGAGCGCGAGAAGTAGCAGAGAAGCTTTGCAGAGCAGAGGACGGGGTCCTCAAGGTAGTAGCGGACAACTTGCGGCAGATCGCCTTCGGCGCGACATCGGGGTATGAAGGCGAGACTCCGCTGCGGGCCTACGCATTGCGGGGCGGCATGTACCGTTCCGAGGCCTGGGCGCGCGACCCTCTCCAGCCCACCGTCGTTGCATCGACGGTGGACCAGGTGGGGTCGCGGCTCTTGTTCCGCGGGTACGGCCGCGGTTCCGGCGTATGGCCCGTTTACGCCGCGCTGGTTGCCAACGACAGCCTGATCTTCCTGGATGAGGCGCACTGTGCGCAGCCGTTTCTGCAGACCCTGCAGGCTGTCCGCCGCTACAGAGAGTGGGCAGACGCTCCTCTGGCGCGCGCCTTTCAGCCTGTTGTCATGTCGGCGACCCCGCCGCCGGAACTGAGCAGCAGGTTCGAAGACAGATCTGACGAACGAATTGACCCCGACCATCCTCTTGGAATACGTCAGCTGGCGCGTAAGCCAGCAATTTTGAAGAGGGTTGGCGGAGCCAAGGGGAGGCGTGCGACGGATGTCCTGGCCAAGGCCTTGGCTGAAGCCGCGGTGGCGCTCGTGAGCGAGCAACTGCGCGCGGTAGTGGTATTCGTCAACCGCGTTGTGACCGCCAGGGCAACTTACAAGTTGCTGACTGCAATGGAGGAGTTTGATGTTGTCCTGCTGACAGGGCGCATGCGCCCCATCGACAAGAATTTTGTAGTCGAAGAGCGTCTTAACAAGCTTCAGTCCGACCATTCTGAGCAGCGTGCGCTCGAGAGGCCGATGATCGTCGTTGCAACGCAGACGCTGGAGGTCGGCGCTGACCTCGACTTCGATGGCCTGGTTACCGAATGCGCCAGTCTCGACGCTCTGCGCCAGCGGTTCGGACGGTTGAATCGTATGGGAAGGGAGATCGACTCGCGCGCAGTCATCCTGGTACGCGAGGACCAGGCCGAGTTCAAGAAGGGGGACGAGGGCGACCCGGTCTATGGAACGGCGCTCACCGCCACGTGGGCTTGGCTGCAGGAGATCAGTGACGGGAACGGCGAGGTGGATTTCGGGATAGCATCTCTGGATCGCACACTGTCAACGATTGAATCCCTGGACACGCTGAATGCCCCGTCCCTGGACGCTCCGGTCATGCTGCCGGCCCATGTCGACTGCTGGGCGCAGACTGCGCCGAAACCTCGCCCTTCCCCTGACGTGGCTCTTTTCCTACACGGGCCGCGCGAAGGTGCCCCAGACGTACAGGTTTGCTGGCGCGCTGATATTGACTTGACGAACCCGGATGGCAGGGCGACCGCGCTTGAGGTCTTGAAGCTCTGCCCCCCAAGCAGCAGCGAAACGCTTCCTGTTCCTATTGGCGTATTCAGGAGGTGGTTGCGCGCTGAAGAGGCCGATGACGACAGCAGTGACGTGGAGGGCAGGGAGCGGGACAATACGCAGATCGGTGAAGGGACGCTTGATGAGGCCTACAAAGTAATCAGGTGGCGGGGGGTAAGAGATACGGGGAAGAAGGAGATAACGGCCGACCCAAGGGAAGTTCGTCCCGGAGACGTCATTGTAGTGCCTACAAGCCATCCAGGCTCATTCGATCAGATTGGCGACTTTCCCCCACAGGCCAGCGGGTCGGATGACATGCTTGATGTGGGCGATCAGGCCCACCGTTTGGCGCGCGCAAGGCCGTTGCTGCGTCTGCACAAGAAGCTGGTAAAGGCATGGCCTCTGGAGCTAGACGCCGTCAAGGAGAAGACTTGCGACCTGCTGAAGGAGATAACCCAGAAGCACGAGCAGGATCCTGACGAAGCTGAAGTTGCTGACACGCTCAGAGGGATTCTGGACACCCTCATCGTGCATGCGCCCGAAGATAGCTGGCTGGGTGAAGCGGCAGGGGAACTTAGGACAGAATATAGCGGGGCCAAACTGCGGCGGGCGTATCGAATTGTGGGTGACAGCCATCTCGTCATTGCCGGAAACCGCCGCATACCCGAGCTCATGGGGGATGCCGATACATTTTCGGATGAGGATGACGCCAGCGCATCGAGCATATCCGATAGCGACGGGCGCCCCATCCGGTTGGAAGACCATCTGCGCGGGGTGGAATCGTTCGTGCGGCGTTATGCAGAAGGGTGCGGGCTGACGGACGATCTGGCCGATGCCGTGGCGCGTGCCGGTCTTCTTCACGACGTAGGGAAGGCGGACCCGCGCTTTCAGGCGCTGTTGCAAGGCAGCCACCTCTGGATGGGTGGCGCGCATCTGGCAAAGTCCGGCCAAATGCCGAAAGGGCAAGCGTTTGGCAGGGGCCAGAAAAAGGCAGAATATCCAAGGGGCGGCCGCCACGAGCTGCTGTCTGTTCGACTGGCAGAGAGCGCCGCCAGTCTGTTGCCCAATAAGCCGGAACTGTGTGACTTGACGCTCCACCTGATCGCCAGTCATCACGGCTATTGCCGCCCGTTTGCGCCGGTGGTGCAGGATGCAGCGAGCGTGGATTCCGAGTTTGCAATGGACGGCGCGCGGATGCAATGGTCCGGTTCCACGGGTCTGGAGCGTCTCGACTCGGGCGTTGCAGAGCGTTATTGGCGTCTCGTGCGGCGTTACGGATGGTGGGGTCTGGCATGGCTGGAGGCGCTGCTGCGTCTGGCGGACTGGCGGCGAAGCGAATGGGAGGAAAGGCAGTGAGCACAGGTGAAATGGAGACCGGCCTCCTGTTGCGAGGCCTGGGAGGGAGCAATCCGCTCGGATTTCTGGCGGCTATTGGCGCAGCGGTTGTGGCGGCGGAATCTTGCGCGGGGTTACGATTCGGTTGGAGACAGACAGGTCGAGGGTGGAGCCCCTTATTTCTGGGATGCGGTTGTGACGAAAGAGAGTTCTCGGAACGAATCCTGGATATGCTGCAGCGTGCGCCCGTAACTGTCTTTGATGTCGATAACAAGATGCCGTATGACGTCGGCAAGTTCAGCGAAGCACTCAAGGAGGCGCAGGATTCCTCGTCGATTGATGGACGGAGGGATACTGATCTGCTGGCTGGCATGGGGACCGAGCTATATCCTGACACGAGGAGCGGTCAGTTTCAGGATTCAAAGTTTCGCATGGTGCGCAGCGGAGATGCCGCGGGGCAGGGATTGCCATATTATGCCAAAGCCAACCTCGAAGCTCTGACTCTTGACCGTTTGCACCTGTCTATTTTTGGAGCTTGGGATTACCGGGACGAAGGCTACAGTCTCCGCTGGGACCCGATAGGAGACCAACGATACGCGCTGCGCTGGCGCGATCCGAGCAAGTCCAAACTTGCTGACGGCCCGGGCATGATGCTCGGGGCAGACTGTCTGGCGGTAGAGGCGTTGCGGTGGTTCCCGACTATGCCGGTGGGACGCCAAGCGGTGACTACTGGATTTCAACGAGCTGGTCGGCGAGAGATCTACTTCGTGTGGCCGATATGGACGCCTGAGTTGGAACCGGAAACCGTGCGGTCTCTACTTGCGCTGCCCGACCTGACGCGTGAACCGATAGACTACGAGTCTTTGGGGATGAGAGGGATTGCAGAAGTCTTCCGCAGTCAACGCATCCAGCAGAATCAGTACTACAGCAACTTTCTGCCTGCCCAACCGGTCTAGCGTTGTACCGCGGTATCGCTTGTCACTACGGGCTGGATATCTTTGTTCCCGTAGATTTGTTCTGGCGGAATCTATGGCTTCATTGAAGCAGTGTCACGATGGCGTCGGCGGCCGCGGTGGGATCTTGTATCCATGGCTGAAAGGTCATGGCTCCATTAAAGGGACACGAACGGCGACGCTATCTTCCTGTACACGCCGTATCCATGGCTGAAAGGCCATGGCTCCATTGAAGCAGGCGTAGCGAAGCCGGGCAGATGACCAGTACCCTCGTATCCATGGCTGAAAGGCCATGGCTCCATTGAAGCCTTTTTGGCGGTTGGTTCCTGCCCACCGCGCACGCACGTATCCATGGCTGAAAGGCCATGGCTCCATTGAAGCAGGATGCGCGGGCGGATCGGGATGACGAACTCGGCGAGTATCCATGGCTGGGAGGCCATGGCTCCATTGAAGCAAGGTCGCGCACGGCGGCCGGGCGGGCGGCAAATCCCACGTATCCATGGCTGGGAAGCCATGGCTCCATTGAAGCGGGTGCAGGGTCACGAACATCTCGCCGGCGCGGGTCATGTATCCATGGCTGGGAGGCCATGGCTCCATTGAAGCGCCTCGCGGTGCGCAAGGAAAGCATCGAGATACGCCGTATCCATGGCTGGGAGGTCATGGCTCCATTGAAGGTACGAATATCGGCATCTGTACGAGGGCGAGTGGCACTTGTATCCATGGCTGGGAGGCCATGGCTCCATTGAAGGATGTTCGAGGATGAGGACGAAGAAGAAGAGCCTGACCAAATATCCATGGCTGGGAGGCTATGGCTCCATTGAAGCTTGAAGCCCCACTCCGCCATCTCGTCGTAGGCCGGATGATCCGTGGCTGAGAGACCACGGATCCATTGAAACTCGGAAGAGGATGGTAGGCGGCTCGGGGGATCAGGTTCGACGGCAGCTTCGCCTGCGATATGGGGATGCTCCTGCCTTAACATGCGTAGGAAACGCGGCGCATCAAGAAGGCCTCAAGTCGATGCAGAAGGGGCGCTCCGACGGCGTACGAGCCTTCGACTTTTTCAGGTACAGGCAGAGAGGTTCGCACGCTGGCGGGGTCTCCAGCTTTCATATAGAGTTCGGGAGTGAGCTTTGCGGATCTCCTTCTCTCGACGTTGCCTAGCTCTATGGGCTGGGTATCCTCGTTCCGGGAAAGTGAGGTTGGAGGCGCTATGACATCGGACCTGGCCCATCTCGCCGGCGCGCCGGACCTGATACCGGCGCGGATGCTGAACGAGTACACTTATTGCCCCAGGCTGTGTTACATGGAGTGGGTGCAAGGGGAGTTCGCGCACAGCGCGGACACGCTGGACGGGCGGTTCCAGCACAGGCGGGTCGATCAGCCCTCCGGGGATCTTCCGGCGCGGGACGGGAAGGGGGGTGGGACGGAAGAGGGCGGCGGGCAGCCAGAGAGGGTCCATGCACGTTCGGTTACGCTTGGGGACGAGGGGCTGGGCGCGATCGCGCGCATCGACCTGGTGGAGGCGGAGGGGGACCGCGCCACGCCGGTCGACTACAAGCGCGGGCAGGTGCCCGACATTCCGGGCCACGTGTATGACCCGGAGCGGGTGCAGCTGTGCCTGCAGGGGCTGCTGTTGCGGGCCAACGGCTACGAGTGCGGGGAGGGCGTGATCTACTACGCCGGTTCGAAGCGCCGCGTGCCGGTGCCCTTCGACGACGGACTGGTGGAGCAGACGCTGGAGCTGCTGGGCGCGGCGCGGGAGATGGCGGCGGCCGGCGAGATGCCGCCGCCGCTGGAGGACAGCCCGAAGTGTCCGCGCTGCTCGCTGGTGGGCATCTGCCTTCCGGACGAGGTGAGCTTTCTGAAGGGCAGCCGCTACGTTGTGCGGCCGGACGACGTGCGGCGGCTGATGCCGGCGCGGGACGACGCGCTGCCGATGTACGTCGTCGCGCAGGGCGGCGTTGTGGGGAAGTCGGGCGAAACCCTGTCCGTCAGAGTGAAGGGCAAGACCGCGGCCAAAGCGAGGCTGCTGGATGTTTCCAGCCTTTCGCTCTTCGGCAACGTGCAGGTGACGGCACAGGCGACGCGCGAACTCCTGGAACGGGGCATCCCGATTTGCCATTTCAGCTACGGGGGCTGGCTGAAGGGGGTGACCTGGGGCATGGCGCACAAGAACGTCGAGCTGCGCATGAACCAGTACCGGACGGCGGGCGATCCGACGGCATCGCTGGCGATCGCTAAGGAGATCGTGCGGGCCAAGGTGCGCAACAGCCGGGTGATGCTGCGGCGCAACCATCCGCAGGCACCGGCCGCGGCGGTGGAGGAGATGAAGCGTTTGACGGGCAAGGTGGAGGCGGCCGATTCATTCGGCACGCTGCTGGGCATCGAGGGCGCGGCCGCGCGGGTCTACTTCGCCCATTTCGGGGGGATGCTCAAGTCGGGGCGTCCGGCGTTCGACTTCCGGGGACGCAACCGGAGGCCGCCCAGGGACCCGGTGAATGCGGTCCTCTCCTTCGTGTATTCGATGTTGATGCGGCAGGCGATGGTATCGGCGATGGCGGTTGGCTTCGACCCGTACCTGGGGTTTTACCATCAGCCCAAGTATGGACGGCCGGCGCTGGCGCTGGACCTTGCCGAGGAGTACCGCCCCCTGATCGCGGACTCGGCGACACTGACGCTGTTCAACAACGCGGAGCTGAAGGAGAAGGATTTCATCGAGAGGGGCGGGGCGGTGTCGCTGACCCAGGCGGGGCGCAAGGCGGTAATCGGGGCGTTCGAGCGCAGGATGGACGGGTTGATAACGCACCCTCTGTTCAAGTACTCGATAAGCTACCGCCGGGTGATGGAGGTGCAGGCGCGGCTGTTGGGGCGCTACCTGCAGGGCGAGTTGAAGAAATACCCCGCGTTTACGACAAGGTGACGGATGCGCAATCGATACATCGTGGCCTACGACGTGAGCGACGGCGGGCGGCTGCGCAGGGTTTTCAAGAAGATGAACGGGTTCGGCGACGCGCTGCAGTATTCGGTATTCGCCTGCGATCTTTCGGCAAAGGAACGCGTCCTTTTGGAGGAGGCGTTGAGCGCTATCATTGACGTGAAGGAGGACCGTGTGCTCATCATCGACATCGGTCCCGTCGAGGGGCGGGCCGCCGGCATGGTCAGAACATTGGGCCGCCAAGTCAAGCCTAAGCAGAGGGAGGCTTTGGTCGTTTGAGCGCTCTTCTACAAGCTTCGCCGGGGAGGGAGTCTTGCGGCTGTCGTGTGAATGCGAGAGGTCCGGTGCTGCGCGCTTTGAAGGGAAAGCGCTCGCAGGTTATTTGCTCGGAAGGAGGGGAATACCAAGACAGGTGCAGCGATTGGATGGTGAAAGGGGCTTTGCATCCTGAGATTGCAGTACGGACGGGGCAAATTTGGGCTATAATCCCTGTAATTCCGCCGTATCCATGGCTGGGAGGCCATGGCTCCATTGAAGCGTTTCAGTCCGGAGACGGGTGGGCGCGGCAGCGCAAGTATCCATGGCTGGGAGGCCATGGCTCCATTGAAGCTTAGCTCGCAGGTTAGCGCGGTAGCAGCCCCAACAGAGTATCCATGGCTGGGAGGCCATGGCTCCATTGAAGCGCGAAAGCGGGGCAGCCGATGGGATGGGAGGGGGCCGGGTATCCATGGCTGGGAGGCCATGGCTCCATTGAAGCGCTTGAGGAGGATAAGGGCACGCTGCCCAAAGGAACGAGTATCCATGGCTGGGAGGCCATGGCTCCATTGAAGCGGGATCGAACCAGCCGCTCGGCATTTTCACCGCGCACGGTATCCATGGCTGGGAGGCCATGGCTCCATTGAAGCTACCAGGAACTAACCGAACTCGAAACGCTCCTGCCCGGTATCCATGGCTGGGAGGCCATGGCTCCATTGAAGCGTGCAGAAGTGGCGGGCGCAGAATGCGGAGGGCGCTTGTATCCATGGCTGGGAGGCCATGGCTCCATTGAAGCATCAGGAAATGGAAAAAGCCGTCATGCCGGCCCGTGGTATCCATGGCTGGGAGGCCATGGCTCCATTGAAGCATGCAGCAACGGTATCGGCGTCCCGTCACAGCTGCCCAGTATCCATGGCTGGGAGGCCATGGCTCCATTGAAGCGAGTGTCAGGGAGTGGATCATGCGGCATCCTCCGTGTTCGTATCCATGGCTGGGAGGCCATGGCTCCATTGAAGCGCGGAGGCGGAGAAGCTCGGTTTGGGCAGCTTCGCCGGTATCCATGGCTGGGAGGCCATGGCTCCATTGAAGCGTGGAGATTGTCGAACCGCTGGGTTGAGTTGCCTTGACGTATCCATGGCTGGGAGGCCATGGCTCCATTGAAGCGTCAGCGTTCCCTTACATGACGATTTGCCCAGTCCTTGTATCCATGGCTGGGAGGCCATGGCTCCATTGAAGCGTCGGCGGCTCCCTCAGCTCGATACGCTTCTGCGGCGGTATCCATGGCTGGGAGGCCATGGCTCCATTGAAGCACCGCTACCGGATTGTCGTCGGACGGCGGCGGGCCGCCGTATCCATGGCTGGGAGGCCATGGCTCCATTGAAGCGATACACTGCGCACAATTGCTCACAGTGTGGATAGTCAAGTATCCATGGCTGGGAGGCCATGGCTCCATTGAAGCTTCAAGACGGACGGGCCTGATGAGGGCAGCGGCGGCAGCGAGTATCCATGGCTGGGAGGCCATGGCTCCATTGAAGCATGATCGGTAGCTGCGTCTCAGAGGTTATTCTTCTAAGTATCCATGGCTGGGAGGCCATGGCTCCATTGAAGCAAGATGGACCAGGACGAGGACGGCAACGACGGAGACGTATCCATGGCTGGGAGGTCATGGCTCCATTGAAGCTGCTGGCTCAGGAAATGAGAGTTGATCGCGGTGTAGTCGTATCCATGGCTGGGAGGCCATGGCTCCATTGAAGCACAGGCAAGTGTGCTGACCGCTGCACCACATCCCGTGTATCCATGGCTGGGAGGCCGTGGCTCCATTGAAGCATGTCATAGGCCAGGTCGATTTCAAACGCTTCGCAGCGTATCCATGGTTGGGAGGCCAGGGGCTCCATTGAAGCTACCGTATCGCCCTATTGCCCTTTGCCAACGATTCAGCAGACGGCTCAACAGAGAGATCGCTGAAGGTGGATTATGTGCAGAACGACAGAGTCATGGGTGTGAGCGCTATTGCCCTGCCGAAGTGGCTTTGATACTTGTCTGACAAACCCTTCCGCCGGCGTTTTGACTTGACGGCGATATTTGATTCCTCTCCTTCGCCAGCTGGGGCGGGCGTGGCTGGCGCTGCGCGCGACAAGGCCTCCTAATACCTGAAACCCTGAAGACGGCGCTTAGAACGGTTCCTGTGGCGTTATTTGTTTGGCGCGTGTAGTGAGGCAGCGTTCATGCCCACAGCCTGCCATGCGTAGCTGCGACTCCGTCTCCGTTCTTCTCAGTAGGTTCTCAATGTCTTGCATCACGTTTCTGGTCTTGATGGGTGACCCCGCAACTTGCCGGCCCTCTCGGATTTACCAGACTGTGGAAAGTCGATCCGAGAGGACGTCCGGTATAGTTCCGGCTGCTGAAACCGCATTCTCTATCAGAGCAACAACACCTTGCCGTCCCCAGTGTTCCCTGCCCCGATTTTGTAGTAGAATGGGCTCACCACAGCGAATCGAGTTCAAGACCGGGTATCCGCTGATCGCGGATGAGTGGGCGCATTGCGCCCCCTGGATGGATACCAGGTCGAACGGTTCGCTGTGGTGGCAGCCATTCATCTGTCTTCAGAAAGGGGGCACCGCAATGAGCCTCGGATACAGAATGACCGCGCGGACACAGTTGTTGTTCTCCTCTTCGCGGTCGGTGAGTGACAGCCTCAAGTTCAACCCATAACCACGCTCTAAGGTCTCTCTGAACTGTTGACGGCCCTGAACGCGCGCGTCAACAGCTCGAGCGGTTCCTCGCGCCAGCAACTGGAGGCCGGGAATGTCTGAAAGCATCGCAGCCAAAGAGCTGCAGCTGGTCAGCATCTTTGACGACAACTACCGTTTCGAAGTCCCCGAATACCAGCGCCCGTATGCCTGGACGACGGAGCAGACGGGCGAGCTGCTCGACGACATTCTGCGCGCAATGGGCGAGGTCGAGGAGGTGCACGACGCGCCGCCTTACTTCCTGGGCAGCATCGTCATCATCAAGAAGGGCCTCCGGCCCCAGGCGCAGATCGTCGACGGACAACAACGCATCGCGACGCTGACGATCCTCTTCTGCGTCCTGCGTGAGCTCGCCGCCGAAAGCGACAAGAGCAGCATAGACCGCTACGTCTATGAGCCCGGCGACAAGTTCGCCGGAATCCAGGGACATTTCCGTCTCGCGGTTCGCGGGCGCGACAACAGTTTCTTCCGGGACAACATCCAGGAAAGGGGCAAGCTCTCCGCCGCCGTCAAGCGCCCTCTAAACGGGCTGCCCGACAGCCAGAGAGGAATGGTTCAGAATGCAGGTTACTTGATGGAGGAGCTGGCCAAGCTTGACGAGAGGCGGCGGGACACGCTCATGCAGTTTCTCGTGCAGCGCTGCTACCTCGTCGTGGTCTCTACGTCGGACCGGAACTCGGCTTACCGTATCTTCTCCGTTCTGAACGACAGGGGGTTGGACCTGTCGCCGACCGACATTCTGAAAGCGGAGATCATCGGGTCGCTGCCGAAGGACAGCCGCGCGCGCAACACGGCGGTCTGGGAGGAGGTCGAGGAGGACCTCGGCCGTGAGCGGTTCCGAGATCTCTTCGCCCACATTCGCATGATCAGCATGAAGAGCAGGGCGCAGGGGACGCTGCAGCAGGAGTTTCAGGAGCATGTTCTCAAAGAGGTGGACAGGGAGGCGTTCATCGAGAAGGTCCTGGAACCGTACGCCGAGGCGTATGTCACCGTGACCGGCGCGTCCTACCAGCGCGCGGGCGGCTCCGGGGAGGTCAACGGGTACCTGCGCTTCCTGAACCGGCTCGACAACTTCGATTGGATTCCGCCGGCGATGGCGTTCTTCCGACGGCATGAGAGTGACCCTGACGCGATCTTTCGCTTCGTCCGGGACCTGGAACGCCTGGCCTATAAGATGTTCATCTTGCGGGAGAACATCAACCGGCGCATACCGAGATACCGCTCCGTCCTTCACAGCATACAACGGCGGGAGGACCTGTCTGCCGCGCATTCGCCTCTTCAGCTTGATGCGGGAGAAAAGGCGGAGCTCTTACGCGTGTTGGACGGTCCCATTTACACGCGGCGTCGAGTGCCGAGGGTACTGCTGCTGCGTCTCGACGCGCTGCTGGCAGAGGCGGGCGCCAGCTACGAGCATAGAACCGTTTCGATTGAGCACGTACTGCCTCAGAATCCCAAGCGGGGGTCGCAGTGGTACAGAGATTTCCCCGACGAGGAAGAGAGAACGGAATGGACCCACCGGCTGGCGAACCTTGTTCTCCTGTCACGCATAAAGAATAGCGGGGCAAGCAACTACGAATTTGACTACAAGAAGGGAGAATATTTTCAGAAAGGGGGCGCGGCGGCCTTCGTTCTGACCGCGTCGGTGCGGGATGAGAGCGAATGGACGCCCGAGGTTCTCGAGAGACGCCAAAGAAAGCTGATCGATGTTCTGAAGAAGGAGTGGCGCCTCGAGCAGGCAACTCTACCCCGGTCGAGAGAGGTTAGCGGTGTCAAGGACGTAACCACGAATTCGATCTACGAACAGACCAGGCAACTTTTGCAACAAGGTCTGCCCCTTGAAGAAGTGGCCCGACAGCGGGGCCGGTCGAAGAGCACGATAGTCGCCCATCTGGAGCGCCTGCTTCAGGAGAGGGATGACATCGACCTGCGCCCCCTGTTGCCCCCTGATCGTTTTGAGAAGATCCGAGCCGCTTTCAGACAAACGGGCGGAACTCACATATCACCGGTCAAGGACATTCTTGGCGACGACTACTCCTACGAGGAGAGCAGGGTGGTGCACCTCTATCTGCAACAGCAGGACCGCACAAAACAGAGCGGCCGGCATACCGTGACCGGCCACCAGGGCGGGCGGGCTGCAGACAGGCCTGCACCAAGACCTCCTGTGCAAGGAAACATTGAGGGCGAAGACCAAGCTGATGCCCCTGCCGCGCGCAGAGGCAGAAGGAAGAGAGCAGGACGTGTAGGCGCTACCCACGAAAGAACCAGACAACTGTGGGAACAGGGCCTGTCCATTGAAGAGATAGCGGAGAAGCGGGGGCTGGAAATGAGTACCATAGCCGGTCATTTGGAGCCTCTGATGGAGGCGGGACAGGAGATTGATCTCAGGCCGCTGTTGCCCCCGGCGGAGAAGGTCGAGGCGATCAGGAGGGCGTTTGAAGAGACGGGCGGCACGCTCCTGTCGTCGGTCAAGGGATTGCTTGGCGAAGAGTACTCCTACTATGAGATCAAGATGGTATGGATTCATTTGCGGCGGCAGGGGGAACTGCCGGAATAGGAAGTTGGGCGTCGCTTGCCTTCCCAACCCTTTAGTCAGCAGACACAGGAGGATTCGGATGTACCAGCAGATCACGTTAGTCGGCCACTTGGGCGGGGACCCGACGATGCGTTACACGCCGGACGGGACGGCGGCGACTTCATTCAGGGTGGCGACAAACCGCCGCTGGCGGGCCCAGGACGGGACGACGCAAGAGAAGACGGTCTGGTTCAGTGTTACGGCGTGGCGCAGGCTGGCGGAGACGTGCAACCAGTTTTTGACAAAAGGGCAGCGTGTGCTGGTTGTCGGCGAGCTGGAGGAGCCGAGCACGTGGACCGACCGGGAGGGCGGCACGCGCGCTTCGCTCGAGGTGCGGGCGCGTCACGTAGAGTTTCTCAGTACACGTGCGGAGGCCCAGGAAGTTGCACCGGGCCCGGAGCAGCCGGGAGAAAGGGGCGAAGAGGAGGATATGCCGTTCTAGTCCACGGAAGGCGGCCGGCTATCGACGCTTGCTTTCGGCTTTCTAAGAGGTGCCGCTGATGATTTGGTTTGAGTTTATTTACACCGCGTTCATGCTCGCAGTAGGGGTCATGCTTCTTTTCGTGGGGCGTTTCTATGCCGTACGAGCACAGGGCTGTATGGGCGTCGGTTTTCTCCTGCTTATGGCGTATATGGGCGTCGTTGTCATCTTTTTTGGCGTAGGTAGTACGGCTTTCGAAATATGGGGCGATCTCTGGGTTTCCCTGGTAGATTTGGCCACGTTTCTTGTTGTGGCTGGCTGTGGCTGGCTGCTGTGGTCTATGCGTGCGGCGCGGGAGCGCCTGGCTGCGCTGGGCGGCCCCCTGGGCAAAGGGATGGGGTTCGTTCTTCTGTGGGTCGCGGTTCTGGCCGTATGTTATTCCCTATGGGCCGCCGCTGAACTGGCGCTGGTAATGTTGGGGTACTGAGACGTGGAAGAGTTGGAGCGGGTGCCGGGGATTGGCCCCAAGACCGTCGCGCCGTTTGTCACGGTTCGGGACTAGCCGGGCCGGGCTGGTGTCTGGGAAGGGCGCTATGAGTGTTGGACTGTTGGTAGAGCTGGTTGTCCAGCTGACAGAGTTGGCTCTGTGGGTAGGCGTGTTTTGTCTTGGGGGCTGGCTGGTCGGAAGGATGCGGTCCGCCTCTGAGGGCCTGCGGACCAGGTACGGCTACTTGGGGCGTCTGGCGACGTGGCTGGGCGTTGCTGCCGGCGGCTCTCTATGGCTCTTTTCGGTGTTGGCGGCTTGGCCGGCTCTTGAAGATGTATTCTACGTCCTGGAGCTGCTTTTCTAAGGGGGCTGTGGTGGTGGGGCTTGCGGGGGAGGCGTGGGGTTGGGACGGCGCGTTTTCTGTTTGGATGGGCTTTGGGGTGAACTCTTTCTCATTCGTGTTCGGCGGCCTGGCCTTCTGGGTGGGCCGGGGTTTGGCAATTCATCCGAATGCCGATAGCAGGTGGTGGGTGCTCTCGCTGCTTTGGCTGATGGCGTTGGCAGGCTTCTGGTTGATGTTTGTAAGCTATTATGGTTTGACAGGGATCATTGGGATCTTGTGGGGCGGGGGGTGGTCGGTGTCTACTTTTGAGAATGCGTCCGCTGCTGCATTGGCTCCGGTTCTTGTGGTGGGTGGGTGGCTGCTGTGGCGTATGCGTTCGGCGCGTGATCGCATGAAGGAAGATTCTCGATTTGTTGGAAGGGCGGCGGCGTTTGTGCTGGGCTTGCCCGGCTTTGGGATTATGTCGGTTGGCCTGTATCTTGGCGCTGCATCCGTGGGTTGGCTGCTGGGGTTCGGGTGATGGTGACCTGCCCCCGATGCTTGTACTACCCGTTATGTTTAGCCCCGCAAGCACGGGGACAGGGTCGGCAGGCATGAGGGCCTGGGTTTCCAGGTCTCGTTGACGTTTGAAGGGTTTTGTCACATTGGCGACAATAGTAGGATGTCTACCTATAAGCTTGCCGATCTTCAGTGGCAGAAGCTGTACGCATTTCTGCAAGGACACCCACGTGCCTATGCCGGGCAAGAGGAAACAAGAGGAAAAGTGTCGCCGTTTCGTCGAAGCAGTTTACTGGATTCGGCGCACCGGAGCACAGTGGCGTGAACTGCCAGCCGACCTTGGCAAGTGGAACAGTGTATTCAAGCGCTACGCATGCTGGGAAGAGAACGGTGTTTGGGCCGACATGTTCAAACAGTTCGCCCAAGACCCCGACGTGGCAGCGGTCATGCCGGACAGTACAGCTGTACGCGCCCATATGCGCGCCGCGGGCGGTTCCAAAAAAGGGGGCGTCAGAACGAACAGTGCCTAGGACGGAGCCGGGGTGGCTTCAGCAGCAGGACCCATCTCCTCGTCGATGCGCTTGGCTTCCCCTTACAGTTCATCTTGAGTGGCGGCGAGCGCCATGACTTTTCCCAGGCTGAAACGTTGCTCGCACCTTTCCAATTTGACGCTGTCATTGCCGCTAAAGGATGCGATTCTGACCCGCTAGGAGTACTGCTCACAGCCCAACAGGTCGCGGTCGTCATCCCTTCTCGCCGCTATTGCAAGCAACCACGGGACCATGACCGAATCCGCTACCGAGAAAGCAACATTGTCGAACGCTTCATCAACAGAACCAAGTGGTATCGACGCATTTTCACCCGCTATGAAAAACTTGCTCGACGCTTCATGGCCTTTCTGCACTTTGCCGCTACTCTCATATGGCTTTGACGAAATGTCATCGAGTCCTAGACACAGTGGTCAAGAGCCTATCCCCTTAGCCCCAATTGCGCCGCGTCAAAAGCTTTTCTCCTCCCATTTCATGGCAATAACGGCCTGACCGTCGACCTCCCCGGATTTCGACAAGGTCGCTACTCCCAGCGCAGCGCTCCGCGTTGGCGGCGGGCAAGTTCGGCGCGCGGTTGGGTGGCCGGCGTTTTTACATTGCATGTGAGTTCGAAAGGCTTGTTCAACACGTGCGCGCGTTGTCCAGTTTGCGTTATTCCTGCCGGGAAGCGGGCCACTTGATTCGTCAGCTGTTCACTTTTGCCCCAGATGCAGCCTTGAGGTATCATGTGATTTGTATACACATTGCTCTACCTTGATCACGCACAAATTTTCACCATTAGGAGGGCGGACATGTCAAGCAAGGAGACGGTGTTCAATGTACGGGTTAACCGCGAATTGAAAGAACGCTTTAAGACGTTGGCGGACGACCACAGGATGACAATGTCGTCGCTGATTCGGTCGCTGATGCAACTGGCAACGTCGTCATATGAAAATCCGATTCTGACGACGAAAGAACCGGGCATGACGCGCATTAACATTTCGCTTGTGCTTACCCGCCATGATCTATCCGGGTTTGACTCATTGTACGATCCTGAGGAGTGGGACCGTGTTTTCGGCAAGAGCGAAACCTGATGCCGTGATTGCATAGGGGGAAGCGACGTCATTGTCAGTTCGGGGGCCGATCAATCCCATGCTGCCGGCGCGGGAGAGCCACAAAACGCAGAAGAGGTATGAAATGGTGTTCGAGAGGTCTTATCTTTGCGCTCGCTGGCGTATTTTTTGCCGTCACTCTCTTAAAGAGTGAACCGCGCAGCTGCCCTCACAGTTACGCGGTCCGGTCCTTCCTTGCTTGGAGAAAGGGAAATGAATATACCACAGGAAGAGGATAAGCGCTATCAGGGCAAGTCTGAGACGGAGAAGGGACTGCCTAGCAACAATGCGCTGAACTTCGCCCCTCCTTTCTCCAAAGCCCAAAATGAGAACTCCCGTTCGCTGCAAGCATCCGGAGCGATCGACGCCCAAAACCATATCGAGGACATAGCCGGACTCTTTCCCAATGCAAGGCGAAGCGGATCGGGCTGGAAAATCCCCTGTCCCGTGCATAAGGGGGAGGACCCTAACTGCTATCTTGCGGTTGGTGATGACGGCGGCTTTGTGGCGAAATGCCATTCGAAGGGCTGCAAGTGGGCGGACATTATGGACGCGCTGGGCCTGCCGAAGCGCGGCTATGGAAGGCACTACGTCGCGTCCTACGGACACCCTGACGGCCAAGACAGGCATGTGTACCGGCGGGACATAGGCAATGGCAAGAAGAAGATTTGGGGAAAGGGGAAGGCGGACGGCTGCCGTCTGCTGCCCTGGGGAGAGGACGCGCCCGAGAAAACGGTGGTTCTTGTAGAAGGGGAGAAGGCGGCGGAGGCATTCCAGCGCGCGGGAATCGACGGCTATATCGCGGTTACGTGGCGCAACGGCGCGAAATCGGTGGATAGGGCGAACTTCAGTCTATGCAAGGGACGCAAGGTGCTTCTCTGGCCTGACAACGACGGAGAGGGCCTGACGGCTATGCAGACGGCTGGGAACATGTCGGCTGCGGCCGGGGCGGCGGAAGTGCGGATGCTGGCAGTAGACGACTTGCCGGAGAAGGGAGATGCAGCCAATCTCAAACCCGACGCCATCAAAGAACGATTGACTCAGCTGACCGACTGGGAGCCGGACGCGCCGGAAGTCGCGACGACACTGCCCATGAAAACGCCGGCGCGGGATGAGGTGTTGAGAAAAGCGGCTGCGACCGTTGAAAAGGAAGGGCGGTTCATGGCGCTGTACGACCGTCTGTGGCGCTACGACGGGGCGTGGCAGGAAGTGGACGAATACTTGGTGCGCCAGGCGCTGCAGGACGCGGCCGTGGCGACTCATTGCGTGACTATGCACAGCCCCGTCGAGAGGGAAGCATTGCTGCGATTCGAGTGGCTGACGCGTCCTAGAGCAGACAAGCAAGGGATGATCAGACGTGAAGACCGGTGGCGCAATGTGCGGCTGGACACGGGGAAGCCGTTGAACGGCACAGTCTTTGACGATGAGGTTGTATGGATCGAGGGCGATCAGCTGATGCGCCGACCGGTCGAAAAGGAGGACTTTGTCATCAGCCGCAAGCCATTCCGCTTGCCGGAAATCGGGGCCAGCGAATCCTGGCTGAATCAGGCCAAGGAGTTTTGGCGTTTTCTAAATGTCTCTTTTGGGAAGCTGGAAGCCGAGAAATGGCTGCTTCTGGAGTTCGGTGGGCGCGTGCTGATGCAGTACACCAGCGATCAGAAGATGCTTGTCTTGAAAGGGCCTGGCAGGAGCGGAAAAGGAACTTACATCCGGCTACTGCAAAACCTTGTAGGCCCGGAGCAGTTTACTGCATACAGCAAGCTGTCCGAGCTTGGCGGTCGTTTTCAGACGGCAAGGATGACCGGAAAGTCTCTGGCCACGATCGGCGATCTTGCCGAACAACCTAGGGGGCGCGACCGCCGCGACGCGTTCCTGGAAGGGGCGGCGGTAGTGAAGGCGATAACCGGCGAGGACGCGGTCACAATTGAGGAAAAGCGCAAGAACGCGTTCGCTGCCCTTCTGCCGGTGTCTTTCGTTGCTGCCACCAATCATCCTCCGCAGTTCCTGACTTCCGGCGCTGATGCGGGCGCATGGAAGGAAAGAATGCTCATTTGCCGATTTCCGCATGAGATAAAGGCAGACAAACGCATTGAGGGTCTAGATGCGGCACTGTACGCAAAGGAAGGGCCGGACATTGCGGCTGTTCTGGTCTATCACTTCCTGCAGACCCGAAAGCGCGGGTATACCTTACCCGCAAGCCATGTGGAGGAGATGGCGGCGCTAATCGCGGACGCTACTACCGTGGCAGAGCGATTCGTGTCTGAGCAAGTTGCCTTTGTGCAGGGGCAACGTCTGGAGAAAGGAGCGCTCACTGAGCGTCTCTTCGCATGGGCGGAAGCGGAGGGCGTAAAGGTTTCCAACGCCGATCGCAATGCCGTCTATCGGGAACTGCGGGCGCGAGGTTGCCATGAGAGCAAGGGCGGCGGCAAGGCCAATGTCCCAGCATACTTCGCGGGCGTCAGCCTTCGAGAGTGACGTAGGTGACGTAGGTGAAGTAGACATTGGCACTTCGATCCCTAAGAAATATGTGTGTCTACATTAAGTTATTTCGCATAAACATCGAATAAACAGGCAATTATGCGCGTTATGCAACTGGATGTGAAAAAACCTACTTCACCTACTTCACCTACTTCACCTACTTCACCCTCCATATTTCACCATAAGAGGAGAACGACGATGAGCGAGCGATTGAAGCCAGGAGAAAACAGACGTCTATGGCTGGCCCCAATCGTCAGACCACGAAATGGGAAAGATAATGCGCATTTGGGAGAATGAGGTCGGTTCTGAACAGAGCACGAAGCGCCTTTAGCCGGTGCGCGATCGTTGAGACTCCAATCTCGCACTCTCAAGTGTCGCCCACAGCCTTTCTGCGCGCTTTTTAAGCGCTTCAGAAATCCGGATCATTCCAGCCCTCGACGCTCGTCCTGCCGCTCTCACGCCCGCCAGAGAAGCCACGCAAGCCAGTAAGCAGTCAGGAATTGACCATCCAGGGCAAGGGGAATATTCTTGGGTGGCTCTTTAGGCTATCGAACTACGGTTAGCAGGAGGCAGGCGGTTATGGCTTCAACTCGACATCAGACGCCGGCGGCGCGGGGGAGAGGTACAGACGCCAGCCCGGATTCCGGCGCGATGGGCGACCTGAACGTCGCCGACTATAGGGCCGAGCTGTGGCGGATGGCTGACGCGCTACGGGGGAGCATGGACGCGGCCGAGTACAAGCACGTGGTTCTCGGCCTGATCTTTCTCAAGTACATCTCGGACGCGTTCGAGGAGGCCCACGCGCAGCTGGAGGCGGAGCGAAACGAGGGCGCGGACCCCGAGGACCCGGACGAGTACCGGGGCCAGAATATCTTCTGGGTGCCGCCGGAGGCGCGCTGGCCGGCGCTGCAGGCGCGGCAACCCACGATCGGCCAGGCGATAGACGACGCCATGGGCGCGATCGAGCGGGACAACGCGGCGCTGAAGGACGTGCTGCCCAAGGAGTACGCCCGCCCCGCGCTGGACAAGAACCGGCTGGGGCAGGTGGTTGACCTGGTGAGCAACATCAGGGTGGGCGGCGCGGCCGCGCGGGCGACCGACGTGCTGGGCCACGTTTATGAGTATTTCCTGGAGCAGTTCGCCCTGGCCGAGGGCAGGAAGGGGGGCGAATTCTACACGCCGCGCAGCGTCGTGCAGCTGCTGGTGGAGATGCTGGAGCCTTACACGGGGCGCGTGTACGACCCGTGCTGCGGCTCCGCCGGCATGTTCGTGCAGTCGCTGGCATTCATCCGCGCCCACGCCAGCGGGAACGGCAACGGGGGCCGCGCCAGGGGCGACATCTCGATCTACGGGCAGGAGTCGAACTACACGACGTGGCGTATGGCGCGGATGAACCTGGCTATACGGGGTATCGAAGGCCTGATCGAGCACGGCGACAGCTTCCACAACGACCGCCACCCCGATCTGCGCGCCGACTATATTCTGGCCAATCCGCCGTTCAACGTTTCCGACTGGGGCGGCGAGCGGCTGCGCGAGGACAAACGGTGGCAGTACGGCGCGCCGCCGGTGGGGAACGCCAACTTCGCGTGGGTGCAGCATTTCCTGTTTCACCTGGCGCCGCGCGGGACGGCGGGTTTTGTGCTGGCGAACGGCTCGATGTCGTCGAGCCAGTCCAGCGAAGGGGAGATACGCAGGAAGATCATCGAGGCCGACCTGGTGGACTGTATCATTGCGCTGCCGGGCCAGCTGTTCCGCTCGACGCAGATACCGGCCTGCCTGTGGTTTCTTGCGCGCGGCCGCGGCAACGGGGAGCAACGGCCGCGGCGCGGGGAGACGCTGTTTATCGACGCGCGCAAGCTGGGAGAGATGGTGGACCGGGCGCACCGCGACCTGTCGGCGGAGGATATCGGCCGCGTGGCCGACACGTACCACGCGTGGCGGGGCAAGGAGGGGCGGGGCGAGTACGCGGACGTGCCCGGCTTCTGCAGGAGCGCCGGCCTGGAGGAGATCCGCAAGCACGGCCACGTGCTGACGCCGGGCCGGTATGTAGGCGCAGCGCCGCAGGAGGACGACGGTATCCCCTTTGAAGAGAAGATGGGGCAGCTGGCCGCGCAGTGGCGGGCGCAGCTGGAGGAGGCGCGCCGGCTGGATGACGCGATCGCGGATAATCTCAAGGCACTTGGCTTCTAACATCTGAATTCCGGGGTAGTCAGAGCAATCCCCAATGGGCATAGCCCAGAACTGGGGAGAACCTCCTGGGATCGCGGGCGTCTCGCCCGCAGCCCGTGTCGTGACCAGAAGTTTGCCCCAACCCCCTCCCTTTTATCTTCACCCCACCAACGAATCAATTTGACGAGCGTTTAATAAACTGTTATTATTGGGAGCGTATTATCAAGATGTTTTTTTGCATTGTATTATTAAGTTACTGTTACGGGAGATTTTTTATTCAAAATGAGGATAATTGCCAAGAAAACATTGAGGGAATTTTGGGAGCGGCACCCTGACGCCAAGCGCCCGTTGGAGACCTGGTATAGGGAGGTTAAACAGGAAGTTTGGGATACGCCACACGATTTGAAAGCAAGATATCAGAAGGCCAGCTTTGTTGGCGACAGTCGGGTAGTCTTTGATATTGGAAACAATCAGTTTCGACTGATCGTGAGGGTTAACTACCAGTACCACCAGGTCTACATTCGATTCATCGGAACCCATCCAGAGTACGACCTGATCGACGCAAAGGAGGTGTAATTCAGGCTGCATGTGACATATGGGTTCCCGGGGAAATGGGGTCATTAGAGGAAGCGAGAGGAGGAGCGTCCCGTTTTTGCGTGCAGACAACCTGCTGGTCTCACCACGGTCAGCACGCAAGAGAGGAGAAATGGGGGAAACGATGAGTCTAGAATTCAGATCAATCAGAACAGAGGAGGAATACGAAGCGGCTCTGGCGCGAATCGACGAAATATTTGGCGCGGAAAAGGGCACTGCCGAAGGGGAAGAGCTGGACGAACTGGCTGACCTTGTCGAGTCTTACGAGGACAAACACTACCCGATTGGGTTGCCCGATCCTATCTCTGCTATCGAGTTCCGAATGGACCAGGCCAACCTGAGTCAGAGGGATCTCATCCCTTATATTGGCAGTAGCGCCAAGGTCGCGGAGGTCCTTTCCGGAAAGCGTGATCTCACCATGTCGATGGCGCGCGCCTTGCACGAGCATCTTGGCATCCCTGCGGACGTGCTTCTTCAGAGATCCGGCGCGGAGATCGATCTCACCTCTGACGAAATCGACCCGCGCCGCTTTCCATTGAAGGAGATGGCGAAGCGCGGCTGGATTCCCAAACGTCGAAATCTGAGCGAGCACGGGGAAAAGTTGCTGCGCGCTCTGATTGAGCAAGCCGGGGGAACGCAGGTCACCGCCATTCCTCTTTACCGCAAGAACGGCCAGCGCCGCATCAACGCGAAGACCAACCCCTACGCGCTGCGGGCCTGGTGCTGGCGGGTTCTGGGACTCGCCAACGCGGGCGCCCACAAGGGGCGCCCCTACAAGCCGGGCACTGTTACGGACGCGTTCATGCGAGAGGTCGCTCAATTGAGCGTCTACGAAGACGGCCCGCGGCGCGCGCAGGCGCGCCTAGCCGACCATGGCATCGCCCTTGTGATCGAGCGCCATCTGCCGCGCACGCATCTGGACGGCGCGGCGCTGTGTCTCCAGAATGGCCGCCCGGTCATCGGCCTGACGCTGCGCTACGACCGCATCGACAATTTCTGGTTCAGCCTGATGCACGAGCTGGCCCACGTGGGCCGCCATCTCGACTGCGATGAGAACGAGCTTTTCATCGACGATCTCTCGTTGACCGGAGAGGACCCGCTTGAGGAGGAGGCTGACAGAACGGCGCGGGACGCGCTGATCCCGCCGGAGGTATGGGCGTTCAGCCCGGTGCAGGAGAGAGCGACGATACTGGCGGTCTACGACCTCGCCCGGGAAGCCGGCGTGCATCCGGCGGTGGTGGCCGGCCGCGTGCGCCACGAGCGGGGGAACTACCGGCTGCTGTCGCAGCTGGTCGGCAGCGGCAAGGTGAGAGTGCAGTTTGAGCTGCAAACAGCCTGAAGGAGAGAAGGTTACAGTTACGGCCATCTCCGAGCGAGCCGCCGAATTGGAGGAACTTTGCGTCCTGTTCCATGTTCGGCGGCTGGACCTGTTTGGCTCAGGCGTTTCGGGCGATCATCGAGAGGGGGCCAGCGATCTGGATTTCCTGGTGGAGTTCTGGCCCTTGCCGGCGGGAGCCAATAACGATGCCTATTTCGGGCTGCTGGAGGGTCTGGATACGCTCTTCGGCGGCCCTGTTGCCTTGATTGTCGATTCGGCGATCCGGAACCCTTACTTCCGCCAACGCGTTGAGGAGAGCAGGACGCAGCTTTATGCGGATTGAAGCGCTGAAATATCTTTATGACATTCGGCTGGCGGCGGTTCTGCTGGTTGTGTTCCTCGCGGGAAAGACGTTCGAAAATTATCGGCGGGCCGCGATGCTGAGGACCGCAGGTCAAGAGCAAGGAGTCGGACGAGCATGACAGAGGTCTACAGGTTCAGGAGCACGAGGCGGCTAATATGTGGAGATACCAGCGAGCTAGAACGACAGACAATCTTCTTTGCCAGCCCGGAGCAGCTTAATGACCCCATGGAGGGTCTTCGGGATCTAGTGTGGCGCGGAGATGAAATTGTATGGACGAACTTTTTTAAGCATTATGTATTTTGTCTGCACCAGAGCTACGTTATTTTCAAAATTCTTGGCAGTGAGGAAGAGCTAAGAGCCGGTCACATTCCGATATTGGGTCGGTGGGACGAGCCGACAACTCCCCAAATGGGGGAACTCTTCGATGACATATGGAAGAGAACCCACGAGGAGCTAGGCCTTTCAGAGCTGAGCGGGAAGCTTGCTACTGTGAAGCGAGAGGTAAGACGCGATGAACTCTTGTTCTACCTCAGATTGATCCATCTGGAGGTCATATCGATAATCCAGAGAGCATGGGCTGACAAAGGGCTCGCGCCTGAAGAAGAGCTATCCCAACTTGAAAGTACATTTCGTAAATTCAAACCGGCAGTCAATAGTGTCGTCGAGCTTGTTTTGCAGGTCGAAGCAGAGCTTGGTAACCGCACTGATGTGATGTTTTCAGCTCTGTACCGATTGATAGAGGGGCAACGACTAAAGCACAAATACATTTTCCGCGATGCCTTTTCAAATCCGGTGACGAAAAACCAACAGCTATTGCTACTGGATTTTCCCAGCATCTATGTCAACCAGCTTGACAAACTGCTTTGGCCCGAGTGGTATGCTGCATGTTTTGCGAAGAGTTATCACAATCCCTCCGTATGGGCACATTACGGCGATGGACACGCAGGGGTATGCTTGATCTTTGAGGCCGTCGAATCTGCCGACGGAAGTAGCTTGGAATTGAAACGATTAACGGGTCGGCAGTTCAACGCAAAGGGCGATTACAAAGAGCACTGGAGCTATGCCCCAATGTATTTTCAAGATGTCAGCTACTCTGAAAGACCAGCCACCATTGACTTCCTTCGTAATATGGGCGTCTTGCCGGTTCCCGCACTCATGAAGCTTTGGTATACGGATGCGAAAGGCCATATTTCGGACTGTGCGACTCACTTTACCTCTGGCAAAGAGGAAGAATCTTGGCGGGGAGAACATTGGAAAGACTTCCAGCGCGATATTTCCATCAAGAATAAAGACTGGGAATATGAACAGGAATGTCGCCTCATCCTACATGGACTGTTGGACTCATCATTGGACGAATGTCGTCGCGCCTTGACCTATAAGTTCGACTCTTTGAAAGGAATCATCTTTGGAATCAGAACGTCCGATCAGGATAAGCTGAACATAATTGATGTCATCCAAAGGAAATGTCAAGCGAATGAGCGTTCTGACTTCCAGTTTTTCCAGGCCTATTTTTCCCCTGAACATGCAGACATCCGCAAGGAGGAAATACTAGCTTTTTGACATTTGCAAACCTGTCTACAGTGATACCCATGCTGGGTCAGTAGTTCCATTATTCACTTTAGCTCGTGGTCTGGTTATCGGGGCCAAGCTGAGATGACCGTGCTATTCCATCCAGATAATTTGTAGAGGGGAGCAAGGGCGAGGCCATTTAGCCATGGAAAGAGGAGTAGGTTCAGACGGAGATGAAGGGACAGTTCAATGGCGTCGAGCCACTTTGGGGGAAGTGGTAGAACTAAAGAGAGGGTACGACCTGCCGCGGCGTGAGCGGGTCAAGGGTTTGATTCCTCTGATTTCGTCGTCTGGTATCACTGATTCTCACGCAGAGGCTAAGGCCAGAGGGCCGGGAGTCGTAACCGGAAGATACGGGACGCTGGGTAAGGTTTTCTATGTGCCGGAGGATTTCTGGCCGCTCAATACAACTCTGTATGTCCGAGACTTTAAGGGAAACGATCCCCGTTTCATTGCCTATTTTCTAAGTAGCATTGATTTTTCCGCATACTCGGACAAGGCAGCGGTTCCGGGCCTGAACCGCAATCATTTGCACCAGGCTTTGGTTGACGTTCCTCCCCTCCACGAACAACGCATCATCGCGCACATCCTCGGCACGCTTGATGACAAGATTGAGTTGAACCGGCGGATGAACGAGACGCTGGAGGAGATGGCGCGGGCGCTGTTCAAGTGCTGGTTCGTGGATTTCGGGCCGGTGCGGGCGAAGATGGAGGGGCGCTGGCGCAGGGGGGAGTCGCTGCCGGGGATGCCGGCGGAGTTGTACGAGTTGTTCCCCGATAGGATGGTCGATTCGGAGTTGGGGAAGATTCCGGCGGGGTGGGAGGTGAAGGAATTCGGAAGTTTGCTTGAAGATGTCATAGGAGGTGACTGGGGCAAGGAAGCCCCGGACGGAGTACATACCGAGCCGGTTTCGATTGTCCGTGGGACTGATCTGTCCTCTCTCTCCAACGGTGGGACGGGGTCAGTACCACTAAGACACACAACGAAGAAAAAAGCAGAGAGACGAAGGCTCAGAAATGGAGATATTGTTATTGAAGTCTCTGGAGGTAGTCCAACTCAGTCAACAGGTCGTTCTGTGCTCATTACACAGGACGTGCTCGAAAGGTTCCAAGGGACTGTCGTATGTGCTAGCTTTTGCAGGAGGTTTAGACCGCATAGTTGGAGGGAAGCGCTGATTGCGTCAGGGCATCTTGATTTCATATACTCGATAGGAAAGATGTGGTACTACCAACTGCAAAGTACGGGTATCGCGAATTTCCAGACTAAACAATTCTTACAAGAAGAGAGTATCACTTGGCCGGGAGATGAATTGTTGGACAGATTCACCGAAGTCATTGAGCCAATTATTCTGTTGCGGGCACGAAACGACAATATAACTCTAGCTGCCCAGCGCAATTTACTGCTGCCGATGCTTATCAGTGGAAAACTGCAAGTAACGCCACGGAGACAGCGTCAGCATGATTGATCCTATCGATTCCCTGGCGTTTTCGATTCAGGCTAATCGCGGCGTATACGCGCTACTTATCGGCTCAGGTGTATCCAGATCTGCTCAGATTCCGACGGGTTGGGACATAACGCTTGACCTGATTCGTAAGTTAGCAGCTGCGGCAGGTGAGTCAGCTGAACCTGACCCAGAGGAGTGGTACCGTGAGAAGTACGAAGAAGACCCGGACTACTCGAAGCTCGTCGGCACCCTTGCCAAGGCTCGGGCTGAACGGCAAAAGCTGTTGCACCCGTACATCGAACCGAATGACCAAGAGCGTGGAGAAGGCATCAAACAACCCACGGCGGCCCACAAGGCGATTGCGTGGCTGGTTGCTCAGGGTTTCGTCAGGGTAATCATTACAACGAATTTTGACCGACTGATAGAGAAGGCTCTGGAAGAAACAGGCGTTGAGCCAGTTGTGATAAGTTCTGAAGACCAAATCCAAGGCATGGTTCCTCTTGTTCACACGCAGCATTGTTTGATCAAGCTGCACGGCGATTACCTTGATCCTCGTATTCGCAACACGCCCTCCGAACTGAGCGAATACCCGGATGAATTCAACCAGCTTCTTGACAGGATCTTCGATGAGTTCGGGCTTATTGTGTGCGGTTGGTCAGCGGAATGGGATGCCGCCCTGCGCGACGCCATGTTTCGGGCTCCATCCCGGCGTTTTACTACCTACTGGGCAGCATATGGGCAGCCTAGAGGTGAAGCTCAGCGGCTCATAAGTCATCGTCAAGCCCAGGTGATTGACATTCAGGATGCTGACAGGTTCTTTCAGAATGTGCAGGAGAAGGTCGAGTCCATCGAACAGTTCTCGCAGCCTCATCCGCTGTCGACCCAGGCTGCAGTCGCGAGTTTGAAGCGTTACCTTCCTGAGCCGCGTTACGAAATACGTCTTTCGGATTTGATTGAAGAATCTGTCACGAGAGTGGTTGAGTCAGTATCCACGCCATTTTTTGACGTGAACAGTCCTGAGCCAAATACAGAGACAGTAACAGAGCGCGTTCGGGCTTACGAGGCGGCCTGCTCGACGCTCCTCGCTATGGCAGCGACTGGAGGTCGGTGGGCCAAGGAGGCCCATTACGACAACTGGCGACGTATTTTAGAAAGGCTGGCCACAGTGCCTCATCTGGACGGCCAGTTAATGTGGCTTGGGCTGCAACGATATCCAGCGACACTGGTACTTTATGCGCTAGGCTTGGGGGCGCTCTCCACCGATCGGCTTCACTTCCTGGGTCACATACTTTCTACTGAAATTCAAACGAATGACGAAACAAAAGCCGTCTCACATCTTCTTACACCAAATGGAGTATTTAAAGGCTTTCATCTAGTTTTCAATAGTCCACGAGAGGTGATGCAAATACTAGAGGGAATGAAGGATCGGCATACACCGCTTAGTGATTGGATACACGAGGCTATGCGACAGCACATTGGCAACACAGCGTATAACAGCGAACAATTTGATTCGTTGTTCGATAAACTGGAAATCCTGATGGCATTGAGCTATGCATACCACGACGATAAGAAGGCGGAACCATGGTATAGGTATTGGACACCTCTTGGCCGATATGTCTGGCGATTCCAAACCAAGGAACGGATTCTACGAGAGATTGAAGAATCTATTTCCACGCACCAACATGAGTCGCTTTACGTAACAAGTGATCTTTTTGGCGAAACTCCTGAGGAGTGCGCGGTGGCGGTTCAACAGTTCAGGGAGTTTGTTGTTGGAGCTGCTCAATCCATGAGGATTTACTGGTGACAGAGACTATCATCGAAGCTGATGTCGAGCAGGCCGCGCTCGGTAGGCTAGAGGGCCTCGGTTGGAGTGTCGCTATTCGGCCGAACCCTCTTCCCGGTGAGTTGCGGACAGAGAAGTGGAACGCAGACAAGAGATCGACTGATGGTGAAGCAATCGAGAACAAACCATGAGTGTACCCAAAGACCAACACTACATTCCTCGGATGCTGTTGAAACGATTCACGGATGAAGAGGGCAATTTATACGCCTATGATAAGAGCCATCCAAGCAGAGGTATTCGCAAAAGGGCTCCGAAAAACCTATTCTTTAAGCGACATCTTTACACCCAGATGGAAGAGGATGGAACACGGGACGCGTCCGTGGAGACAGAGTTCCTCTCGCGTCTTGAGAGCGATGCAAGTCCAGTGATCGAAAAGATTGTGAGTACTGCCAGGCGGGGAGGCCCTCCCAGCTTGTTGCCGGCTGAAAGGGACATCTGGGTGGCATTCCTCTACGTTCAATTCAAACGCGTGCCGGAGATGCGGGAGAAGCATAAGGAAGAGATTTTTCAAGAAATACGCAGAGAGATCGATTTCATAGGACATTTCCGACCATTTGCTGATCATGAACTGTCAGTACTGCACGATGAAGAAAAGATGGAAAGGCTCTGGAGGAACATCAGCATCCAGAGTGTACAAAAGCCGCTTTCTAAAGAGGGGGTTGAAATCTTCTTGGAGAAACGGATTGGCGTTGCCGTAATCCGGAAGCCGAAACCAAAGCGAGGTGTCATTATTGGAAGCAACCCTGTCGTGAAGATGTCGCATCCTGAACGGTCTCACTTGGCTGATCCTACAGTGGAACTCTGGTTACCGCTCGCTCGCGACGTGGCCGTTTCCCCTTGTCCTGGAGAGATTGACAAGATAGTTTCCTTAAACGACAGACACATCCGGGCAATCAACAGGAGCGTATTCGAGCAGAGCACGGTGATAGCTGGATGTTCACGAGATCTAATCGAGTCGCTGTTGGCTGAAGAAACGAGGAACTTCCGGGCAACAGGAGAGAAGTAAGGAGTAAGAGGTATGACAAAATTCCTTTTTGATAATATCAAGCGGAGTCCACTGTGTTTTGAAAATATGCCGGAGTCGTCGTTTCAATGTCTAAATCAATTTGATTGGCCTGACGGAGTTCGCCTCCGGCGCAATCTTGAAACGTGGTTCAAGAGATTTCCCGCCTCAGAACAAAAGGATCTACGGGGGAAGTTCCGATCTGACAGCAATCAGCAGCATGAAGGAGCCTTCTTCGAGCTGTTTTTGCATGAACTGATCACGCGGTTAGGGTTTGCAACAAGTGCGCATCCGGTTATCGCTGGTGTTAAAACCCATCCCGATTTTCTGATATGTCACGAAGGGAGGAGCTTGTACCTTGAAGCCACTATGGTGGGCCAAAGATCAGGGCCGTTTACTCGTAGTCCAAATGAACAAAACGTGATAGATAGTTTGAACACGCTCTGCTCTCCTTACTTCTATATTGGCGTGCATATGGAGGGTGAACTGAAAACAACGTTGCGTGGAAAGGATGTGACCCGTCCGTTTGAGAACCTGCTGGTGGCTCACGATCCGGTCGACGTTCAGCGGCTGTTTGAAGAGAAAGGGATGTATTCAACTCCTTCTGAAAGGATTGAGTGCGGGGACTGGAGTTTAGAGGGTTGGCTATATCCTATATCTCCAGAGAGTCGAGAGAAGGGTAACAGGCGTCAAGATATCGTGATCGAGCCCTATCGCGCTACTTGGACAGACAGCGTGACGCCAGTAAGAAGAGTGCTGAAGAAAAAGGCTAGCCACTATGGTAACTTGAATTTGCCTTTTGTCGTGGCAGTAAACTGCCGAGATGTTTTCTACAACGGCCGCGACAATGATATGGACGTGTTGTTCGGCAAAGAGCAGCTTCTGTATTCCGTGGTAAAACCGGATCTGCCTCCGGAGATAGTCCGTGAGCCAGACGGAGTCTGGCCTCGCCACAGTAAGATTGATGCTGTCATGATTTTCCAAAAAGTCGACCTAGGGAACCTCCAGAACGCTTCCGTCTGTCTCTATCTTAATCCGAATAAACACAGCGATTCAGCCTTGCCTAACATTCTATTTCGGCTTCCGCACGCTAAGGGATGTGATGGAGACATTCAATGGTTCAAGGGCGAAGCTGTTGCCGATCTGGTAGGAATGAGTTGAGGGTCGCCGGGGCTTGCAAGATATCGGCGATGCTGCCCCTACTGTAGACCTACAAGATGAGTCACAAAAGCCGACTCTTGTAAGTTATTGCCCAGATCTACAATGACTACCCTCACCGAAGCTCATTTTCGGCGAGTTGCGAGCACGAAATCGATACGAGGATAGCAATGACAGACCAGATTAGGCCGGCTAAGTTTGAGCCAAACTTGCCGATTACTCTAGCGGAAACACAGATCATCGACATTGATGGTCAAAGAGAAGACATTCCTGTAAGCGTCGTTTTCCAACTCCACCCTTCTCCAAGGGTTGTTTTTGAGTCCGATACTCTTGCGGAACTGACTCGCAGGGAGCGTCACAAGAGGATAGAGCTTCGCAGTGGCGCTAAGCTGGAAGTCGTCTTGGGGGCTCCATATTTTGATCCAGATAGACTGATACTTATTCCTGTTAGTCAACCCGTAAGCGTTATCGACAAGGGTTCGCCGCTTAAAGAAGTGTCCTTTGCCATCCTCAACTTGCCGGAGTTCTATGGACAGCAGGACAAAATGATCAGCGATGCCGGGCAATGGGTTCGGATCCCTCATGAAATACTGAAGACGTCAGATTGGTCGATAGATATTACAGGGGTACGAAATATAGGGGAAGCAGTAAAGACCCTACGGCGAACCAGAGGGCACGGCATCACGTACACTGGTTCGATCACTCGCTCGGATGGAACCACCTTCTTCGTAAGAAATGTCGAGCCGCTTCTTGAAGCCCTACGATTCTTTCTGTCGATTGCCCGCGGGGCGGCCTGTAGCTTGGCTTTGGTAAGGGGTAAAGATGAAATGAGTCAGGTTTCTTGGGTGAGGTGGGGAGCACACAACTCAGAACCTTGGTTGGACTACCATTCAGCGTTTCCCCGAGGGCACAATGAAATTCTTCCTGATCTGTTTCCAGAGTTCTGGATACTATTCATGGATCAAGAAAACAGAAAGGGCTCTACACTGCGAGCATTGGATTGGTATTTGCAAAGTAACGTAAGCGCCCCATACATAGGAACTATTCTGACCTTGGCGGCTCTGGAAGGGTTTGCCTATTTGATGCTTAGTCGTGAAAGGAAGAAGGGAGAACGTACCGGGGAATTCATCGGCAGTGCATTGAGTAAACTGCGGATACCTCTGGACCTGCCTAAGAACTGTCAGGAACTGAAATCTATGAAGAAGTGGGATACTGGCCCACATACACTTGTAGATATTCGTAACAATTTGATTCATCCCCGGAAGGATTTGGGCGACGTTTCCAATAAGGCCTATCTGGAAGCTTGGGAGCTCGGTCAATGGTACTTCGAATTGATGTTGCTGAGCAGGCTGGGTCATCAAGGGCGCTATGTGAATCGTTTGGCGAACATTTGCGAAAACGAAGAGTCGATTGTGCTAATACCATGGGCTCCCGGGTAAGAGGACACAGGACTACAATTTCGACAAATACCAGTAGTTATGTCACTGCAGCGAGTGGAAATCGATACTAGCACTTCGAGGAGGCGTCTGACGTTTGCCATGAAGAGAGCGTTCATCAGCTTTGACTTTGACCACGACGAAGAACTTCGGAATGCGTTGATTGGTCAGGCTAAGAATCCAGACTCACCCTTCAATATTGCAGATTGGTCGGTACATGAGCCGTTCGACAGCAATTGGAGAGCAAGGGTCCGCGATCGTATCCGAAGAACTGACTTGACTATCGTGATCTGTGGTGAATACACCCATACTGCGAGCGGTGTTGCCGCGGAAGTAGCTATTACACGAGAGGAGAACAAGCCCTACTTCTTGCTTTGGGGTCGCCCAAAGAAAGCATGTAACAAGCCACGAAATATACTATCAACGGATAAGATATACAAGTGGACTTGGGAAAACTTGAAGCAACTTATCGCAGGGGCAAGATAAATTGTGGCTGATCAGCCGGGCCGGCGCCTGATCCATTTGGAGAAAGAGGCTTATGGAGAGACCTTTGGTAAGGATCTTTTAGAGCAGTACAAACTCTACGTGCAGTCCGCTGAGAACGTGAGTGCACGGCGGGTCGCTTCCAGCAACTACCTTTTGACTTTGAACACGGCTCTTGTCGCGTTGTACGGATTTCGATCCGCAGGATTCGGCGAGAATCTCTGGGCGCTGTCCGTTCCCCTGATTGGGATTGCCGTTTCCCTGCTATGGCGTTCGATTATCAGGTCGCACGCTGATCTGAACAGCGTCAAGTTCGACATAATTCACGAGTTCGAGCAGCATTTACCGGCGGCGATGTACGAGTATGAGTGGCAATTGGCAGAGGAAGGGAAGGGCAAGGTTTACAGGGCGGTGACGAGCAAGGAACTGTGGATACCCGTTGTGTTCGCTGTTTTGCATGCGATTCTGGCAGCCATAATTTTCCTTGAAGTGATCAGCGTTTGGGACTGGGTGAAGTGATGACGATTTCCGGATCAGGGGTACGCACAAGGGGTGTCCCTCCGTTAGCGAGTTTTGTGTTCACAATCAGTTTTGAAATTGTTAACGTTTTGGGCCACGCGTTGAGATGCACGATGGAGCGGTTTACCCAGCGAGTGGGGGGAGGTTCGGCGGGCGGGAAGCAGCCGTGCAACACAATGGCCGGCCCCATCTGTCTGGATGCACCTTATTCTTCCCATTTCGTGGTCCAAAGATTGGGGCCGACCACACGGAGATTCTGTATTACGCTACGAATGAATGTGGCCGTTTGTGGTAAGCGAACGAAACCGATTGGAACAGGAGTAGCAGGGCATAACCATGACAAAACCCGCCGACATGGTTGAGGCAATTGCAAAGAGGGGGTTTCACTGCCAAGTCGAAGGTTATCACCACGCATATAGTGACCAAGCAAGGCGAGAGGCCGAACTGTACATTGAGAGGCTGTGCGCGGAGATACTCACCTTAAACGAGAGGGAGCATCGGGCGATACCGCTGCAAATGCCCAGCGTGGCAGCGTGGCAGCTTCGCTCGATTCAATCTAGAGAGTGCGCGGCCAAGTTGGTAGAAGGCAAGACCGGCATACCCAGCGTCCTTTACAAGTACATTCCCATGAGTCGTATCGGCAAGGGGGCGCCGGGGAGTTTGAGAGCGACGCAACCGTCAGCCCTTAACGATGTTATGGAGTGCAGTATCGGGCCAATGAGAGGGAGAGAGAATGACGCCAGCCGTTATCGCGCTGCAATGGGTGTAAAGCTGCAGGAGTGCCTGGGAATCACCATGTCTAAGGGAGAACTCGCGAAGCTGTGGGTGACCAGTAACGGGGATATGGAGCTGGCAGGCTATATCAGGGAGCACCTGGACTCTCGGGCGGGGGTGGTCTCGTTGAGCAGAAACGCGCTCGTTCCAACGATGTGGGCGCATTACGCTCAAAACAGTGGCGTGGTCGTAGGCTACGACACAGAGGCTTTGACTAAGTTGGGCTTTGACCTCAGGACAGTGACTTACCTGGAAATAGCTCCTGAGTACGTGCCAACGAGGGACGACGTGATCCGGGCAGCCTTCGTTGACCATGAGAGCATGGAGCGTGACGCCGCGGAAGGCAAGGTTGTGCTGGGACGCCCTATCTTGTGCAGCGTTAATCTTACAACCTTCTCCCCGGACTGGAGGTCCCTGGCACGGCTGTTGTTCGTGAAGGGGATAGGGTGGGCGTATGAGCAGGAGGTCAGACTGTTAGTGGATCTACAGCGGACGCGGGATACCAAGGTGACCGACGAATTCAACCTACCCGTCAAGGTCATTGACATACCCCCAGAGGCAATCAGGGAAATCTACCGAGGGCCGCGCACCTCGAGGGCAGACTTGGAGCGAGCAATCAAAGAAGCTCGCGGCGAGAACGTAAAGGGGTTGTATGAAAGAAGAACGAGTTTCCGCAACTTCAGGATACAGAACACCGGGGGGTCGCGTCACTGACGCAATAGGTACGTCGCATGAGCTACCATCTCTACGAAATCGTGTTGGAAAGTTCTCAAATGTGGGTGAAGATTCAGGCTCCATGTGTGTCGATGGAACAGGCGATAGCGTACTTCGGCATTCGCTTCGGCGGCCAAGACCCCAACCCTCTTGTCCCCGTATACCCATACCGCACTTTCGACAAACCAACCATGCTTTCCGAGTGCATTGAAAGGATTGCCAACTGGGATTCTGTCAAAGATTCCTTCCCTCCGGGCTGGGATCGGCATGAGTTCAGATTGGTTGGGGATCCTTACCCATGGTGTGAGACCATGGCAGACGGCTGTGATTGCCACGGGTCAGAGGACGAATTGAGCAGCGCATACTGCTCTGATTTCGGGTTGCTTGGAGAGGTGGAGAAGCGAGCGAGCAAGTCCCCCAACGTCAGGTACGCCGAGAGCCTAAGGCGATGGGAAGAGAGAGCAGCAACCAGAGAGAGGAGCTTCAGTGAACAGCCACCATACCAGGACGCGGTTGTTCGTATGGCCGAGTCTATCCTGCCCGCAGAACCTGACCCGGACCGCCTGATTATAGTTGTCGTGACCGATCGGAAAGACCCAAGGGGAAGAGGGGTGCTCATCACAGTTAGGAAAAACCCTGCAGACGGACTACACGAGGTGCCGGTTACGCATTACCTCACATGGGCGAATTGCTTGGATGTAATAGACGACCGGATGAATGGATAGTCTCGGAATCGTCTTATGGAAGAGCCACCATGTTGCAGGCTGGAGGTTGGTATGAGACTGTCCGGGGTGTCTGACTTTTTCCTTTATCAGGACCTCCCGACGAGGAGTTCGCAGTTCAGTGTGCTCAGGCCAACCCAAATTGACGAAAGGCAGAACTACAATCGAGACATGGATCGCCCTGGCATGCTAGTCAAGCTCTGTCCGTGCAAGGCAAAGACGAGGGTAGCGCTGGTGGCGCGATTGCTTCAAGTTCTGCCGGCCCTCCACATACGGGTAGCTTGCTCCACTATTCGCTTTTGCTTGAGGTCCAGGCATCGGGGCCCACTTCAAGGAGCTGTTAAATGTTGGAATCTCCGAATGCAAATCGGCACCATGAAGAACGAAATTTTTTGCTGTGGATTGGAGGATCGAATGTCCTTCCCAGGCAAAGGCGCACGTCAAGAACAATAAGCAGTTCCGATTACGCCGCCGTCTATACCCCTCCGCAAAACAGTCAGATATCGATTGCCGGCCCGTGTCTCATTTGGAGAAGAGGGTTGAATGAGGATGGCTATGGAGTGATCGGATCGAATCTTGCCCATCGCGCGGCATACAGTATGACGAGGGGTGAAACAATAGGAAAACATATTCTCCATATGTGTCATCGTCGATGTTGTGTTCAGCCCGCGCATCTTTACGCTGGTGGGGCCAAGGAAAACAGCAGAGATAGAGGACTGAGGTTTTCGGGAGATCCGCGCTTTCAGTTTAACGAGATCGAGTATGAGGATCTTCGACAGGAGGGGATGAAGCACTACTGGGATGAACCGGACGCAATGCAATCCAATCTGCTGCCACTGTCTCCGCCTCCCCACCAGTGCTCATACACCATTCCGGCAGTCAAGATAAAACTCTGCCAGACATGCTTTAAGGCGGAGCCCCATGTGTTTAGCGATCTTGGCGGAATCGACTGGCAAGGAAAAGAGTCAGAAAACCGAATGAAGATTCGAAATCGTCTTGATGAGCTCTGCATGGGCAGAGGACCTGGTGATACTTCGTTGAATTTCATCCCGTCGCATGGCAGGTTGGTGGTCAGCCATACTGTTCAGCCTCTAACGCTCGTTGATTTCATCACGCATCAGGCGACTCTTGAGATTTTCTACGAGAGGACAAGGGAAGGAGAGTAAGACCTTTCGCAGTCGTCTTGGCCTTCGCCAGAGCAAATCTGTATGACCGATGGGTTGTTTACCGACAACGACATAGAAGAGGCGCTCTCTCGCGTCTACGTCCAGGCCGTGGCGGCTCGCGCCGGGTACAGTACCGCTGACTATTCGCTGGACAGAGATGGCGTTGATATCCTCATCCAGGCCGGTGGAATGATGCGCCCGGCCATCGCATTGCAGCTGAAGGCAACGATCAACCTGGGCAAACCTTCTGAAGGTTTCTTTCATTACCGGCTCAGGGCCAAGAATTACAATCTTCTGTGCGAGCCGACGCAGACGCCGCGCTTGCTGGTGGTGCTCAATCTGCCGAGAGATCAGGCGCAGTGGCTGACAGTTACGCCGGATGCGCTTGTCTTGCGGCGCAGCGCCTATTGGCTTAGTCTTACGGGCCATGACGGGACCGAGAACAGGTCGTCCGTCACCGTCCTTATCCCTGAACAGAATCTGTTCAACGTTGACAACCTGCAGACGTTGATGGAACAGTCTCGGGAGGGGAGGATCGAATGAAAGCCAACATAGAGGACAGAGACGCGTTGCTGGCGGTGTCGCCTGTGGCGCTTTCGGCGTACGCCCGATCGGAGGGCTGGGCCAAGGCGGAGCCGTATGGCGACTACTCCGACGTGTACGCGGCCGATGGATTGCCGGAGATCATCCTGCCGCGGACGGAGCATCTCGGCGACTATGCCAACGTGGTGTCAACAGTGCTCGGGATCTTCGCGCGCACGGCCGGTGTGGACGAGCTCGCGCTCTACCGGGACCTGGTTAACGCCGACCGGGACGTCATCAGGATGCGGGCATCGGAGAGCGACGACGGGACGGTTGCCATGGACGAGGGAGTCGACTTCGTGCGCGGCGCGAGCGACGTGATCCTGGCTGCCGCCTGCTCCTTTTACAATCCACAACCTCTCTTTCGCGCGGGGGCGAACCGGGAGGCGCGGGTATATCTGCGCCAGATGCGCCTGGGGCAGACCGAACAGGGCAGCTTCGTTGTCACGCTATTGTCCCCGGTCGTGCCTCCGCCGATGCAGCTGACATTTGATCTCAGTCCAGAAGAGCTGCCGGACGACGCGGTTGAACGCAGGATAACCAGACACCTGGCCAGCTCTCTGAGCGCCGTCCGCCAGGCCATCGAAGGCACAGTCGGCGGGGAAGCGGACGCTTTTGCAGAAGTTGTGGAGAAAGGTGTAAGCGCCAACCTGTGCGAGGCCCTCGACACGATGATCATGCCCTTCTCAACGACGGACGTCAGCTTTGTGTGGGCGCGCACGCGGCCTGTGGTAAGGGCGCGGGAGGTCATCCGTTTTTCCAACGACGATGCGCCCATATTGCGGGAGGCGGCGCGCGCTTTTCGACAACGGGGTCCACGGCACGATGAGAGCCTGGTTGGCTTCGTGAATATCCTGAACCGCACCGAGGACCAGGAGGAAGGGAAGATCTGGCTGAAGGCGGAGATCGACGGACAGATGCAGTCCGTGAATGCCGTTCTCGAGCAGTCGGAATACGCGCGCGCCATCAAAGCCCACGCTGAACAGGCGACGGTTATCGCCGAGGGCGACCTTGAACGGGTCGGCCAGCGCTGGAATTTGCGGAACGCCCGCATCAAGGCAATCATCGCGAATAGAGAGCCGTCGTCCTGACGGCCGCCTTCAGCAAAGCCGACGTCTGACGATGTGATTCTGTCTCCCTTCACGTCGCTAGAGGCTGTCCTGTCCAGCCGTATAGAAGGCACGCGAACGACGCTGACCGAATTACTGACGTTCGAGGCGGAAAGAAACCTTTCGGATGAGAGCACTCCGGAGATAGTCGACATTCACGAGGCACTGAGTTTTCGATTCGCCCTCCATGTCGCAATCGACATCTTGAAGGAAATCCCCCCGTTTCAGAGGCTCCTCCGGCAAACACATGAAGTCCTTATGCAGGGTGTGCGCGGACATAACAAAGCGCCGGGCGGATATCGCCGCCTGGGAATCAATCAACACCGGAAATGCCGTCGCCGTCTTCAACGACTTCTGACATCAGATGGGAATTGAGCCCTCATCCCGCCGCTCATCGTCTACTTCATCTTCCGGCGCAAGCTCGTCAAAGGCATCGCGCTGACCGGCATCAGGGGCTGACCGCGCAGAGAGCTGGATTTCCATTTACGCTGTAGACCGCAAATGAAAGATGTTGTGCGCTATAGGGCCGTCCTCTTCGATCTCTTCGGTACACTGGTTGGCAGTCTCACGCGCCGCGAGCACGATCAGGTGAATGCAAAGATGGCCGCCGAGGTCGGTGTCCCCTATGCAGACTTCTGGCAGCTGATGGGAGAGACCTATCAAGACAGATGCCTGGGACGCTACGATACCTATGAAGATCTCTTGTGGTATATCTGCCGGCGTACAGGCGTTACGGCGAAGACAAGCGGCATCGCGCAGGCCGCTGAGCTCAACCGCCAATTCATGGCGAACGCGCTCGTGCCAGGACCGGAGGTCATGGAAACCTTGGACGAACCGAAGCGAAGGGGCTTCAGGACTGGACTCATCAGCAACTGCGGCCCTGTAGTGTCGCAGCTCTTTTCCCGTTCTCCTTTGGCCCGTGGCATCGACATCCCGGTCTATTCCTGCGACGAACGCATGGCCAAGCCTGCTGACGCGATCTATCAACGCACTTGCCAGCGGCTGAAAACGGAGCCAGAGTTCTGCATCTATGTCGGCGACGGCAGCAACCAGGAGCTGACCGGCGCAGCTGCGCTCGGAATGCTGCCGGTATTGAAGCGGACAGACCTCAGTGATGTTTACGACAGCCATAGACCCGAAGTGGAGACGTGGACCGGGCTGGCCGTCGATGAAATCCCTGAGCTGCTCGATTTGGATATCTGAGGGAGAGCCAGCGCATCCTGGCTGGCCTTTCCAGAGTCGCTCAACATCGCCGCAGGGCGGAAAGCGCTCTGAGATTCATCTATTGAACACAACTGGTCTTGTGATTCAAATGTGGCGCGTTGTGAACTACAAGACTCTATGACGTGCAGAGATGACTCCCCTGAGCAGGCTTTCACAAGGCTATGCCCTCTTCCCCAGTGACCACCCTCAGCGAAGCCGACGTCGAGCAGGTTGCTCTCGACTGGCTGCAGGGCCTCGGCTGGAGCGTCGCTCACGGGCCGGATATTGCGCCTGATACGCCGACGGCGGAGCGGTCCGATTACGGCCAGGTCGTCCTCGAGCAGCGGCTGCGCGACGCGCTCTCGGAGCTCAATCCCGGCCTCCCCGGCCCCGCGCTTGACGACGCGTACCGTAAGCTCACGCGCCCGCGGGGCGCCACCCTGGAAGCCCGCAACCGCACTTTCCACCGGCTGCTGGTAGACGGCGTCACGGTCGAATACCCCGCGCAGGACGGCTCCATGCGCGGCGCGCAGGCGCGGGTCGTCGACTTCGAGCATCCCGAGAGAAACGACTGGCTGGCGGTCAACCAGTTCAGGGTGACCGAAAACCAGAACAAGCGTCGCGCGGACATTGTCCTGTTCGCCAACGGTCTGCCGCTGGCGATCATCGAGCTGAAGAATCCGGCTGACGAGGACGCCACCATCTGGACCGCCTGGAACCAACTCCAGACGTATAAGGAGGAGCTGCCTGCGCTGTTTGCCATGAACGCGGCGATGATCGTTTCGGACGGGCTCGAGGCGCGCATTGGCACGCTGACCGCGGGCAAGGAGTGGTTCAAGCCGTGGCGCACGGTCAGCGGCGAGACGCTGGCCGACACGAATCTGACCGAACTGCAGGTGATGCTGGAGGGTGTCTTTGCGCGGTCGCGCTTCGGCGCTCTTCTGCGCGACTTCATCGTTTTTGAAGACGACGGCAGCGGCGCGCTGATGAAGAAGATGGCCGGCTACCACCAGTTCCACGCGGTGCGCGTCGCGGTGGAGGAGACACTGAGGGCGGCGCGGCTGCAGCAGGCAGGCACGGGCGTGGCCGGGGGCCGGGGACGGTATGCGGCAAGGCCGCAGGCGGGCGGGGAACCGGGCGACCGGCGCATCGGCGTGGTCTGGCACACGCAGGGATCGGGCAAGAGCCTGACGATGGCCTTCTACGCGGGGGCGATCATCCGTGAGGCGGCGATGCAGAACCCGACCATCGTCGTGCTGACCGATCGCAACGACCTGGACGACCAGCTGTTCGGCACCTTTTCGCGCTGCCAGGAGCTGCTGCGGCAGCCGCCGGTCCAGGCGCAGAGCCGCGCCGACCTGCGCAAGAAGCTCTCGGTGAACGCCGGCGGCGTGGTCTTCACGACGATCCAGAAGTTTTTCCCGGAAGAGAAGGGGGATACGCATCCCACGCTTTCGGAGAGGGGCAACATCGTCGTGATCGCGGACGAGGCGCACCGCAGCCAGTACGACTTCATCGACGGCTTCGCGCGCCACATGCGGGACGCGCTGCCGAACGCATCGTTTGTGGGTTTCACAGGGACGCCGATCGAGCATGAGGACGCCAACACGCGCGCGGTGTTCGGCGACTACATCAGCGTCTACGACATCCAGCGTGCGGTCGAGGACGGGGCGACGGTGCCGATCTACTACGAGAGCCGCCTGGCCAAGCTGACGCTTGACGAGAAGGAGAGGCCGCGCATCGACCCGGAGTTCGAGGAGGTCACCGAGGGCGAGGAGGAGGCGCGCAGGGAGAGGTTGAAGGGCAGGTGGGCGCAGCTGGAGGCGGTCGTCGGCACGGAGAAGCGGGTCAGGCAGATTGCCGCGGACATCGTCTCCCACTTCGAGCAGCGGTTAGACGCTTTGCAGGGCAAGGCGATGGTGGTGTGCATGAGCCGGCGCATCTGCATCGACCTGTACCGGGCGCTGGTGCGGCTGCGGCCGGAGTGGGAAGACGACGATGACGCCAAGGGGACTATCAAGGTGGTGATGACGGGCTCGGCGTCCGATCCTCCGGAGTGGCAGCCGCACATCAGGAACAAGGCGCGGCGGGAGGGGCTTGCCAATCGCTTCCGCGCCCCGGACGATCCGCTGCAGATCGTGCTGGTGCGGGACATGTGGCTGACGGGGTTTGACGCGCCCAGTCTTCACACCTTGTACGTGGACAAGCCGATGCGGGGGCACGGGCTGATGCAGGCGATCGCGCGCGTGAACCGGGTTTTCAGGGACAAGCCGGGCGGCCTGGTGGTGGACTACCTGGGGCTGGCCCAGGACCTGAAGCGGGCGCTGGCGACCTACACGCGCAGCGGCGGGACCGGCCGCACCGCGGTGGACCAGGCGGAGGCGGTCGCGATGATGCAGGAAAAGCACGATGTCTGCTGCGGGCTGTTCCACGGCTTTGATTGGCGCGTCTGGACGACGGGAACACCTGCCCAGCGCCTGAATCTGCTGCCGGCCGCCCAGGAGCATATCCTGGCACAGGATGACGGCAAGGAACGCTGCCTGGCGGCCGTACGCGAACTTTCACAGGCCTTCGCGCTGGCCGTGCCACACGAAGAGGCACAGAGCATCCGCGACGACGTGGCCTTCTTTCAGGCGGTGCGCTCCGCTTTGTCGAAACGGGCGGCGACGGAAGCGCGTGCGGAGGAGGAGCTGGACCTCGCCGTACGCCAGATACTCTCGCGGGCGGTGGCGTCGGAGGGCGTTATCGATATCTTCGCGGCCGCGGGGCTGGAGAAGCCGGATATTTCGGTGCTGTCGGACGAGTTTCTGGCCGAGGTGCGCGATATGCCGCACCGCAACCTTGCGGTGGAGCTGCTGCAGAAGCTGCTCAACGGGGAGCTGACCGTCAGACGGCGTAAGAACGTCGTGCAGGCGCGTTCCTTCGCCGAGATGCTGGAGCAGTCGCTGCGGCGCTACCAGAACCGGGCGATCGAGGCGGCGCAGGTGATCGAGGAGCTGATTCAGCTGGCCAAGGAGATGCGGGAGGCCAACGCGCGCGGCGAGCAGCTGGGGCTGTCGGAGGATGAGCTGGCGTTTTATGACGCGCTGGGAACGAATGACAGCGCGGTGAAGGTGCTGGGGGACGATACGCTGCGAGAGATCGCGCGCGAGCTGGTCGATACTGTCCGCCGCAATGTCACGATTGATTGGACGTTGCGGGAGAACGTGCGCGCTTATCTGCGCGCGCGGGTGCGCCGTATTCTGCGGAAGCACGGCTATCCGCCGGACAAGCAGGAGAAGGCGACGCAGACGGTGTTGGAGCAGGCGGAGGCGCTGTCGGAGGGGTGGGCGGTGGTTTGAAAAAGGATTGGGCTCCCACCAGCTGGGACGTAGCGTGGAGGATTTCGTCCAGCACGTGGGGGGGAGGGCTTCAATTACCGCACGCCGGCAGAAGAGCACTCCGTGCTCTGAAAGCGGCAGACTGTCCGTTGTCGATCAGAGCCGGCCGTATTCGCCCAAATGCACCTTGTTTTTACCATTTCACGGTCCAAAGATCGGGGCTCACCATAATTGCCGCCTTGCACTGCCCTACAGTTTGAACTTACATTAAGTTATGGTGGCGACCAATGCCTTGTCGGTCAACTGAAATCGAGTTGCTCCACTAAGTCCTGGAACCGGCGTACTCTGCGACGGATTTCCCTAGGATTCTTGTCACAGAGTCGTTTCAACTCAGCTTCTATTGTTACGGCCGCGTCTCGTGTCGAGACCTGTGTGAACCACACAAGCCTTGGATTTCTTCCAGCTGTTGATGCAGTATCACCGTCTCGATGCTCCATCAACCGCTCACGCAATTCGCGAGTCTGTCCAGCGTAAAATACGTTTCCATCCAACTTGAGGATATAGACGAAGAACTCTGTTGCCTCGGCGTCCCCTGAAGCCCACTTATTGGAAAACTCCTTCTCGTATTCTCCCGTTGGCCTACGCGATTTTCTTCGGGTCCTCCCGGCGTTGTAACCGATTGACGCCGTTTCACGATCAGAGCCCCGGTTTCGTGTTCTGCGAGATACAGAGCCCCCCGAAGGCAGACTGTCGGCGATCAGGTTTTTTTCTACCTCAACCCTCTGCAGATTCGGGAGTAGGTCCAGGTCTTCTGGAATGCTACCAGTTAGTCGATTGTTCCTTAGCCATAACTCCCGCAGACTAGAGAGTTTTCCAAAGGTAGCGGGGATTTCCCCAGATAGCTGATTGTTTCCAAGCCAAAGTTCTTGCAGGTTGGAAAGATCGCCAAGAGTGTCAGGTATTCTTCCTGTCAACTGATTATTTATGACAGTGAAGTTTTCTAGACTGACCAGGTTCCCCAACTCGGGAGGAATGCCGCCTGTCAGCTGGTTGTACTTGAGCCACAGATCCTTCAGATTTGAGAGGCTTCCAAGTTCGGGCGGTATATGTCCTCGTAGAGCGTTGTTTTCAAGAACTAAACTTTCCAACGCGGAGAGTTTGCCGAGCAAAGGAGGAATCGTGCCCGTCAACCCCTTCTTTCTAAGATGCAGCTTTGTCACCCGCCCTCTGGAAATAGTGATACCGTCCCACTCTTCTATCGGAATACGATCATTCCAGTTTAGCGAAGCTGCACCGGCCAAGGTTCTCTTGATTGCGAGAAGAGTTCTTCGATCGTCCTCCAGAGTTGTATTGTTCTTATGAGGATTCGCTACTGGCGCCACATTAACTTCGGTTTGCCGTCTAGTTGAATCTGATTTGGACTTAGACCTTCTATGCACCCTCAATTGATTGCCTCCTAAGGAGACAATTTCCCATTTGCAGAATTTGCACGTTGAGCAGTGTGGGAAAATTTCTCCTCTTTCAAAATGAACTTTATCATTTCGGAAATACCTACATGTTCTGTTCCAGAGTCCTGATCGGGGACACCGTTCACCTCCCCCGTATGTTGAGTAATGCCATGCAGTTTGATAGGTAAATCTACGTCCACTGTCTGTTTGGTGTCCTTCATCGTTCAGAACTTTAGCGATTTCTCTAAACGATAATCCGTCCGCACGCAATTCTACAGCCAGTTCTTTGGTGTTCACGATTCGTTACCCCCGGCGCTGTCGAAGGGAGGGAGGAGGCCGTCAAAGTCCTCCCGGAGCATCCCTTCCACCTCTTCGAGCAGTCTGTCCCGTCTTCTTCCAGACGGCAGCATCTCAACGCCGTACTGCAACTCGGCTTCGTTGACCGTGGACAGGTAGAGGGCTGAAGCCGCCGGCGCGGCCCCCCAGTCCACGACGTTGGCGCCGGGGCCGGGACGCATTAGCTCTGAGACGACAGAGGAGGCGTCTGACGCCCGCGTCTCTTCAATATCCAAAACAGAGCCGCGCCTGAGGCCAATGCCAAGGCCAGGACCAACGCAGCCAGCCACCACAAAAACGGAGGCAAGTCGTCGCTTCCGATCCCGTTGACCTCTACCTGTGAGGACTCTCCCCTATCGTAGGCCTGGCGCAGCAGAACCACCGGGTTTTGCTCGCCAATATTTTGGGGTGGAACGGTCAGCCAGCGGCTCAAGGCGTCTCCCCGGTCGTTGGCGCGCGCCACTGCGAGGAAAGCGGATTGAGCCGTCTGTTCCCGTGGACAGCGGTTGTCACCCCCTTGCCTGGAGCCGGCCTCAAGAGCGGCGATCAGTCCATCAGACAGGACGGCGCCAGGCTGTTGCATAACCTCTTGAAACGTCTCCACCGGCGCGCTGACCACCGCCGGCCCCACCAGAATGTTCCCTTGGGCCGTGACGGATGGGGCGCTGACTCCGCCAGCCCAGTCTGAGTTCTCATCCCCGGTGAAATTTGCCTCGCCGTGAGCCAGCGTAGCCACGCCGTACTGCCTTGACTGCACAGAGGCGTCACCCGACATGGCTGCGGCAACTGCATCCTTAGCAGAGGCTCCGGCCAGTAAGCGGCTGGCAGCCCTATCGATCCGATCGCTGTTTTCCGGGTCCACCTGCGCCTGGGCCACGATCACGCCATGTCCGGGCAGCAGGCGGGCCAGTTCGACATTTCCGAGCAGAGAGATGTCGATATACACCTGATAAACTGTTCCCCCCGCGTTATTCCCCGATCCGCCGGCAACCGATTGGAAGAGCTTAAAGTCGCCAGCAACGCAGGTGGCCAGAGCAATGCCCACCTCGACGCCATCAGCGTCGACCGCGACCACGGACCAGGTGCCAGACGAACCGCTTTGTGGAGAGATTGTGCTCCCGGCGCCGCAGGAAGCGGCCAGTAGGAGCGCGATAGCAACACCTATGGTCCTTGCCGGCTTGATGCGTGTTCCGCTCATCCTTGAGCGCCGCGTCAGAGATCGCGGCGGATCAGCGGCAATGATCTTCAAGGGCTCTTGAACTATCATTTCAGCAGTTTCTATCACAGGATATCCGCCGCTCGCTGGGCACGCCCCGTCGATCAGCATACTGTGTACGCGCCCGACGACGTTGCTGTCCAGGACTGTCGTTTTCAGACGTGTCAGTCGAATCGGGGCGTCTGGCGCATGGGTGAACGGGGCGGGATGTCCAGCTCGACCCCGCTCAGGGGCGCGAACCTGGCGCGAATGGCGGCCGCCAGATCCTGCTGGGCCTGGGGTTGGCAGTAGAGCGCCGTTCTCAAGATGACGCGGACTTCCTCTTCCATGGAACGACCGTTCTCCGCTGCCCGGACGCGCAGCCGTCGTTTCAGCCCTTCTTCGAGGTTACGCACAGTTATGCTTGCCATGACAGACCCCGTTAGCTAAGTCGCGCCAGTATAGCATGATAGCGTTGCTGTCACATCACCAGGGCCCACTGCGGAGGGGAGATGGCGCGTAGGTGGATTAAGGTCGCGCAATCCCAGAGCGGTCAGACGGTATCGAGCCAGCTTGCTCGTCGGACTGGCCGGAGGCGTCGTCTTGACCAGGCCCACACCAAGGCCGGGTTGCGGGTAGGTTTCGGCAAAGTGTTTGCGACCGACCAGACCCGGATGTCCATGAACTCCACCCGGATCATTGTCCCTCGCAAGGCCGCGATGAGTCGTTCTACATGGAGGTTACTTGGGGGTACATGCGGGGCAACTGCCGCTTCCCGGTGTGGAAAATCACCATCGCAAAGCGGTCGAACGCTGCGAATCGCAAGGTGCTGCAGGTACCCTCATGCGATTTCAGACGCTCTACGGGCTTCCTGTGCGGTAAGCTTTGAGAAACTGGGGTTGACTCCCTGTTCATCGCGCAACCCATGCTCATCCCACACGTACATAAAATCTTCGCAAGTCACCTCTTTTTCCGGTATCTCCTCGCGCCTCTGGCCGCTAACCTTGAAAGCGCTCGATCCCATCGAGATCCGCCCAGCCCACCAATTTCTCGCCCGACTTGAGCCGACCAAATCGCGCCTTGACGGACGCTTTGCCCCAAACAGCCGCGACAACCGAACGCTGGGCAATCAACGACGATTCGCCTTCCAGGGCGTCCGGCCCTCCCATGCAGCACATAGCCCCGGGAGAAAAGGGGGACGGTTCCCCACGGTCCCCTGCGCCGCCGGCAGGGTGACGCGGCGATCTGCTGGTGTCAACTTTCATCAAAGCAGATCTTGACAAGCCCGTCACACCTTGCAACATTGGAGAAAAGGCTATGGGAGGGTCTCTTATGGGCATACAGAAGGTCGAGTTTTCCAGCCAGGCTTCGCCGGAGGTGCTGACTGCTATGCGGGAGATCGCCAGCAGGGAGGGCCGCCAATTTCAGGCCGTGCTGCAGGAGGCGATGGAGGAGTACATCGTGAACCGCAAGACGCGCCTCCCCGAGGTGATGGCGCACTTCCGCGCCAGCGTTGAGCGCAACCGCCGGCTGTATGAGCTGCTTGCTGAATGAGCCATGACCATCCCGAGATCGGAGAAGCGATCGCCATTCACGACGCGCTGATCGACGAGTTCTGCGGCGCGCCCGGCCTGCGCGACGAGGGCGCTCTGGCCGCGGCGCTCATGCGGCCGCAGCTGGGCTACTACGACAGCCTGATCGAAGAGGCGGCCGCGCTGCTGGAGAGCCTGGCCAACAACTACCCCTTTGTGGACGGCAACAAGCGGACCACCTTCGCCGTCACCGACATTTTCCTGCATCTGCACGGCTACTACATTGACTGCGACAGCCGCGAAGCTTTTTGGTGATCCCCTATCGTTAGACCACGAAATGGGAAAAATAAGGTGCATTTAGACGAATACGGCCGGCTCTGAACAGAGCACGAAGTGCTCTTCCGCCAGCGCGCGATAGTTGAGACTTAGATGCGTTGGACTGGGCTCCGCGCAGGTTATATCGTGAGAAGATGCGATTGTGCCAATAGAGCCGACTGAGAAGCAGAGTAAGGGTTTATAGCCTTGGAGGGCAGACTCCGAGTAGGTTCAGCCACGTAGTTATCTTCAGAGCTCCATCGTCGATCAGCCGGAGCAGGCGAACGCTTAATCCCACCGACTTCGACAATTGCCTCTTTTGTTCCGCGTCTTTATGGAGCCCAGTGAGACAGACGCGATGATCGCCCACGCCTTCGGCAACTTCAGTGGCACAGTGCGGGCGTGCTGAGTCATCTCGGTGTTCGAGGTGATGGGTGCTGAGCGCATACTGGAGCGGGCCGGGATCGCCGAAGGCAGCGGGGGCCACACTGAAGCTGACATATTGGGCAAGAATGCTCGCCGTAACGTTCACCGAGAGCGGCGCCACATTCGGATTGACTAGATTGAAACCCTCTCTGGCACGCTGGATGTAAGTGGGATCGTCTAGCAATCCTTGCCGCTCTAGGGCAACCAGGCCCAGGTCGAGTTGGCGGTTGCAGCCCATGCATGGCCGCCCCGGCCTGATAACGTGGGAGCGCCAGGTGGCATTCCGCATCTCTCCCCTATCGAACGTATCGATGGCAATGCCACCATCGATTACAGGAATGAGGTCCGAGTAAGCCAGGGAGTTGAGTACGGCTCGTGGCCAAGGCCGGTCAACGCACGAGAAGATCAGGTCGTGATCAAGTGCGAGCCGCAGGCCATCGGGCTCGCAGATGGACCGGTCGGAAACCTCGATGTTGCATTTAGCTGCAGTGGCTGTCGCCATTGCCTCCCGGCGGGCAACATGGATCTTGGGTCTCCTCAGGCGCGCGTCGCGGCGTTCCGCGCCAATGAGGCGGTCCAGGTTGTGGGCTTCGACGACGTCATAGTCCATAATTGTCAGGTTGCAGAGCCCGGATGCAGCGAGACGCATAAAGACATCGAGTCCGACGCTACCTGCCCCGACTACAAGGACCCTCCGCCGGACGAGATCGGCCTGTTTCCGGTCGCCCCACGCGCTTACGGTCCTGGTTTGACAGATGCTGGACCGTGGAGGTGGTTGTACTGCGTCATTCCACGATACCTCAAACTTATCACCGATGACCCGAACGTTCGTGGAGTGAGTGCAGTCGACTGCCCGGCCAACTCCAACGTTCCAGTGACGAGCGGACCACGTGCAGTTCTCTGCAGCAAGGGTCATGCCGACCAGGGGGAGCCCTGTGATTTCACGGACAAGGTTTGCGTAGCTGGCCTCGCAATCACGGTCCTGGCCACTCATTGTCTGCCAATGACTGGCCCCGGGGTGGCTGTGAAGGAGGACTAAGCCGCAGTCATCTTTCTGTGCTGCTTCGGCGCCCCGCAGGATGTAGCTGGCTGTAACCGTTGCATTCCCGTGGACCAGGCAATCTCCAGGTTCAGGCGGGACGACCTCGCGAATCAGGGCGCTGAAACGGGAAAAGCCCGTGGACGGACGGTAAGTGGCAAGACAGAGGTCTTCCTGGCCATCGTCGCGAACAAGCCTCCGGAAGAGCGCCTCCTCGATCGCTGCGGTCATTGCTACCGACGTTCGACGCATCACGCGACCGCCTCACTGAGGACTGCACGGACATGGCTAGCCCACGCGATTCCAGCTTGAGCGTCTCCCCACCCTGTTATCTGACGGCTGTGCATCAACCATCCGGACTTTGGAGAAGGCTGGCTGTTGGTCTGCGAGAATCTGACGCTGCCAGGGAAGTGAAGCCAGTGCGGAGGTACATGGGGCCACGCTTCAAGCTCTCCAATAGCGACACCGGTCTCGACTGGCCTGCCGGTGTACGCTCCGTCGAGGGCTACCACCTTGTAGATGACCAGCTCGGCCTCAAGCAGTGTCTCGAAGCCGAGCCCGGTCATGTTCTGAATGAAAAGTTCGACGCCCGTCCGCATTAGGCTACCGGCGCGCTTTGGCGGATTGAAACGAAACGAGCGTCCTTGACGATGTTGACGATTTCATCATCGGCGAAGCGCTTCGTCTGGGGGTGATCCTTTCCCACGAGCTCCCCTAGGTCGAAGATGGCAGGATCCAAGTCTGCCAGACGAAGAAGTGACGCGGCACGCTGGCTAAGGTCGTCGGTGGTGAAGGGCTGCCCGTCGATGGTGAACGGGATGTGGCGGCGGCCTGGTTCGAAGTTGGATGATTCAGTCATTGGTCCCTCCTTTCGAGGTGTGTTAGTCCTAATGTCGTAATTTGCCATCTCAGCGAAAGTCCAGGCACGGATTTTCATTTCTTGTGCGGTTTACGACATTAGTAACATGTCATCTGGTAAATGCGCGTTTGATCCCCAACATCCGCTACTGGCGGACACGATACGCTTCGATCGGATCCTCGACGTCATGTACGCTGAGATCCAGAAGACCCTTTTTCCGGGGCATCTTGGGCAGCCCCGCCCACGGGTTGAAACGAGTCAAACAAACGGAACAGGTGGCGTAGAACGAATTCTGGAAGGCAGTGGAGTCAGTGCGGACGACGTTCTCAGCGAAGCATCTATCGCGCTCCTCAAGCACTCGTCGAAGCGTCTTGAAAGCACATGGGAGGGCCTTGCGGTAACGATCGCCCATAACAAGGCGGTTGACGCACTAAGGGCGTCTCGGAAGGGTCTTCGCGGTACGAATCATCGGCCCGGTCTGCGGCTCGTTTCGGGCGATGTTGAACGGGAAGGGCCAGACGGCGAAGTGGAGCCTTCGATTTTTGAATTGCGTCACAGTAACTGGGGTGATCCGGAGGCCGAGTATTTCGTCCTGGAGGACGTACTCAAATTGCGTGACCTGGCCCGAGAAATTCTCGATGACCGGGACCTAGAGATATTCTTTGCGATTCACTTCGAAGGCTACAGCCGCAAGGAGGTCGCGGACCGACTTGGTTTGACCAGCCAACGGATCGGCCAAATCTTCAATGCTGCTGTGCACTCCCTCGAAAAACACCCCGACTACCCGTTCAAATCAACTGTTCAAGTATGACAAATGATAACAAGGAGGGCCTTATGACTAGCGAGCTTGACGTCCTCAGCAAGTTCCGTGATGCCTTCTTGGACTACCTGGAGGGCGATCGTGACGAGCCTCCCGCGGTCGAAGAGTTGCCGCAGGAGCATCGTGGGGCAGCTGAGGCTTTCATCAGATCGATCACCGCAGCGCGCGGCGTAGATCCTTATGCATCCAGGCCGTCAATCGAGCAACTCCTAGCTTGGCAATCTCAGACCAACGAGCGCATTAATGAGTTGGGTGAAATGATCCAGAGACATTTGCGACTCAGAGTTGATTCCGGATCCTCAGTCAGACCCGATGCCGCTTCGGCTGCCGCAGGGCTGGCTTCTGTCTCGGTGATCCAGGCCCTTGGTATGCGAATGCGTGTCGTGCCGGAGCTGAATTCGACGGATCTCGACTACGCCCTAACCAGGAGGTCCGAGGACATCGCCGGGGTTTTCAGCGCTTTCCCTGATTCCCACGCGGTACTCTACACCACCACGGGGCAAAGGCCCCTCGCAGTGGTAGTGGATCGAGGCGATGTGCAGGAAGCCATTGAAACGCCGTCGGGTGAGATGCGGGCGCCCCGTCGACGTCGGTCAATTGTCGACCCTGCAACGGCATGCGAAGTGTGGCTAAGGGGCCTGATTCCTGAGTTCCAGCCCTTGAGTATTGCCCAGCGTGGCCCCTCAACCGCGCCCGAAGCGGCCCTGGATCCTTACGGGTTGGCAAGCAGGGCAGTACTCGAAGTGTCTGCCGCCGGGACCCGAGCCAGGATAGAGGCCAAGCAGGTCACTTGGAAAAACTTCGGAGATCAGGAAATTCGGCAGCTTGCTGCTATTGTCCGGGAGGCTCAACTTGGCCAAATGTCCGAGGAAGGCTACAGGTCCCACCTAGATGAACTCGTCGGGGTGGCCGCATGATACATCGATTCCGCCTTCGCAACTGGCGTTCCTACGAGGATCTCGACCTACAGCTCAACCCCGGCACGACCTTTGTCGTTGCCCCCAATGGGGTGGGGAAGACATCCCTTGTGTGCGGTCTCGCTTGGGCTGTGTTCGGACAGCACAGCAGCGTCGACCCGAAGGCCAGCATACGAGCCGGCGCTACGAGCGCGGAGGCCCAGGTCGAATTTGAACTCCCCGACGGGCGCCAACTCACCATAAGGCGCAGTGCAAAGCGGCGTGGCGCCCCTACGGCTACGTACGCGATCGATGGGGCTAGGCTAACCGAAAGCTTGGCTGTCACGGTAATGGAACAGGCATTGGGGATAGAACTCGCCGTAGCCGGCCGTCTGGCGATGATGTTGGGTGGGGGCCACATTGCAGCTGATAACATTCTCAACCTGGAAGGCCACCTCCATCACGCTTTCGGCGTTGCCCACCTACTCAGCGCGGCCGAGACAGCCGAGGCGGTTGCCAAAGAGACCGAGAGGGCGCGAGCGGAGCTCCGGTCAACAACCAGACAGCGATTGGAGAATCGAGATGCGCTGGAAGGCGAGATCGCCGAACTGGAAGAAGAGATCAAACGTTTGAGTCAACGAGGCATAGAGCTTGAGCAAGTTCGGGACGCTGCTGCCGCGCAACGAGCTGTGGTCGAACGCCATCTCGCGCTCGCGGGCCAAATGGAACAGTATGAACAGCAACGATTTCGTCTTATGGCCTCGATTGAGGAACATCTCGGTCGGGCGGTCTCCTCTGACAACAAGGAGTTAGTCAGCTTTGAATTGCGTACAGAATTGGCGGACGCGCAACGCGCGATTGCCGAAATGACCGAGGGATCGGTCACCGCACGTTCGGTCATCACCGCTGCCGACCAGGCGGTGAGATTGCTCGACAGAGACCACGCGGTCTGTCCGACCTGTATGCGTCCACTTCCTCATCATCAGCGCGCCTCGGCGATTTCTATTCATAGGACACAGCGGGAAGAAGCGCAGGCGGAGATAACCCGACTTGAAGAGGTCCGCGGGGCGAGACAGACCCACACACATGGGGTATCCCGGTTGCTCGCCCAACTTGAGGCGCTAGAGCCGCCTAGCATCGAAGCTGAAGTCGACAATGTTCCCACCCAAGACGATGCGGCCGCTTGGTACCAGCAAGCAAGTGCGGCTCTTGACGAACACAATCAGCGGCTTGGCGGAGTGCAGTCTCGTCTTGAATCGCTAAAGACCGAGATCGCCTCGGATGATCAGATACGTCAGGAGGAGGAGAAGCTCCGGCTGGCGTATCGGCGGGAAGCCGCTGCCTATGCTGGGGCGAAGGTGTTGCGAGATGCAGTGGAACACGTAATCCAATCACGCATCGAGCCGCTGTCAAGCGAAGTGCGGGGGCGCTGGAAGCACCTCTTTACCAATAACGGCCTTGTTTTTAAGCCGGACGGATCGATTACGCGGGTCCGAGGCGATGTGGAGCTGGGATGGGACACACTGAGTGGTGGGGAACGGACGTGGGCCAGAATTGTCACCCACTTGATCGTCATGGGTGCTACAACTTCCCTTCCCTTTGCATGGTTCGACGAACCCCTCGAACACCTTGATCCCCAAATGCGTCACGCGGTCGCAGCGACCCTGGCCACAGCCACGCGGGGAGGCTCTCCCCGGCAACTCTTGGTGACAACATACGAACACGGTATCGCGCAGCAGTTAGCTGACGACACAGAGGGAGCTAGGATCATCGCAATACGAGATTCTGGCACTTCTTTTGGCCCGGTTCCATCAAGAGGCCCATAGAATAAAAATGTGGAACAGACACGGGAGCAGACATCCAAATGAGAGATCCGTCTCGTAGAGTTTCAACGATCTATCAGAAACTGCATCCATTTGCTGTGCGCAACTATCATAAGGCTATGTACTAGGATATACTGGATCCGAATCGATCGGCCGATTATATCTTGAAAGGACTTGAGATGCCTCGACGACTGAGTTCGTCCCAAATACGGTCCAATTTACGACAGGCCCAGACTAGGCAACGTCAAGCTGTTCAGAAGCGGAACAGCGCAGTTCGTACCTATAACAACCAGGTGCGACAGTACAACTCTAAACGCAAACGAGCGATTGACGCTTACAACCGCGAAGTGCGCTCCTACAATGCACGCGTCAGGGCCAATCGATCACGACTCCGCTCCGCCCTCCAGAGCCTTTCTACTCGAACCATCACCGTCCGCTACACTCATATTCATTCCTCCGTGGCGGCTCTCTACTCCGCGTATGAACGGCTGGACTATAGTGATGCGGATCCGTTGCTCTCGGATCTCGCTGAGCGAGAAACTGCAAACAGTGTGACCGTGCTTAGTACGCTACTTGGGGACAACAGCCATGTCCAGGTTGGGGACGGAGAACTTTCAGGCACGAAGTTATCAGAATCGTTAAGCAGATATTCTGCGGACATGCAGGGCCGCTGGTCCGGCGCCCTCTTTGCGCTGAATCCTCGCAATCCCGACGCTGCCCGACATTTTTGTACTAGCGCTAGAGAAATCCTCGCGAACATTCTCGACACTGAAGCACCCAATGCGGATGTGCTGTCTCGGTTTCCAGACTGTCAAGTTACTGGGCAAGGTACACCAACCCGCCGCGCCAAAATCCACTATTGCTTGGATCGGAGCGGCTTGAACAATGAGACCCTTGAAGATTTCATCGATGCAAATATCAACGATCTCTCGGTCCTATTCAAGGACCTAAACACGGGTGCTCATGGCCCTGCAGGAAGATTCTCGCTTCCACAGTTGGCTGCAATCAAGATCAGAGTTGAGGACGCCATTGACTTCATATGCAAGATCGTAACTTAGCACGTATCGAGCATCACGCGGCGCCTCGAACTCCTCTTCAAAATCGCCGATCTCCTCTTCGTATTGCCTGTGCTCATCTTCGTCCCTACCCACGCCGACTGGCTGTGCGCTCCGGGATCCGCTCCACGCGATCCGACCGGTTGTTTTGCTTTTAGGCCGTTCTTTGCCCCTGTTTGAGCTGCTAAGCCAACCAGCGGGCGGCCTGGCCGGCGTCCTCATTTTTGGTATACCTGGCCGGCATGGCCGGCGACTTCCAACGGCTCTGGCGCTGCACCGCGGGCAGAGGCGCGCCTGCCCTGACCATGCGCATGCGCCATGCCGACGAGTCCCGAGTGGCCGCTGTCGGGGCCGACGAGGCCGGCCTAGACGGTTGGGTGTCTGGAGGATCCATAGCCGGGCGCGGGCGCCGGCCTTGGCCGCAGAGACGCAGGGATACGCCGGCCCCCAGTTTGCCATTCACAGCCAAATTGACACATACCTGCTACAAAAAGGGCCTTGAAAAACATAGACAGCGGAGATATTGACAACAACGGCCGCTGGGAGATCTTCGCCGCCGATATGCTTCCCTATTCAGATGCCCCCG
>JAPOVP010000015.1 GCA_026708085.1 Caldilineaceae bacterium | reverse complement strand
GCGGAGCCCCCGCACAAGGGAGGGCCGAATAGGCCCGACCGCCCAGAACTGCAGCAGTTAGTAGTCAGTAGTTAGTACGCTTATTCTGGTGGAAACTGGTATGGGAAGTGACCGTGGCTTGGTTGGCTCCGGAGGTATGCGACTGTTCACCCCCAATTTGGGATGCACCCTAACTTGCCGTTCGTTGACCTGAGGCAGTACGTCCGTTATACTGAGCGCAGCCCTGAACCAGGTTTTCGCGCCTTATATAAAGGAGTGTAATGGTGGCATCTATTGCGACGGCCGCGGTGGCTCATTTTGGCGGCAAGGCTAATGCTGCAGCATCCCATGGGCCGGAAACAAGCAATGGGGTGGCTGAGTCTGCTGAGAGCATCAGGGAGTTTTATGCTGAGAATGGGTACTATGTTTTGCCGGATGCGTTGACGCCGTTGGAGGTGGAGGAGCTGCGGGCGGAGACGACGGCAATCTGCCGGGGTGAGCGGGGGGATGTGGACGGGTTTGAGCCGAGCGTGCCGGGAGAGAGCGAGGAGGATGTGCTGCAGCGGTATCTTTGCGTCCATTTTCCGCATAAGATCTCGGAGATTATGTTGGACTATCTCGGGCATCCAATGATCGCGGATGTGCTGACCCAGGTTATCGGGCCAAATGTGAAGTGTATGCAGTCGATGCTGTTTATCAAGGCAGCGGGTAAGCCGGGGCAGGCGTGGCACCAGGACGAGTTTTCGATCCCGACGCGCGACCGGACGCTGACGGGCGCGTGGATTGCGCTGGATGACGCCACGGTGGAGAACGGCTGCCTTTGGGTGATTCCGGGGTCGCATAAGCGATGCATTATCTGGCCGCAGCATTACCACGAGGACCCGCGGTTTGATTGCGCGGGGGAGGCTTACGGCTTTCCGTACCGCGATGAGGACTCGATCCCTGTGGAGGTGAAGGCGGGGGCGATCGTCTTTTTCAACGGGTATCTGCTGCACCGTTCGTTTCCGAACCAGGCGCAGGGCGGTTACCGGCGGGTGCTGGTGAACCACTATATGAGCGCGGATTCGCTGCTGCCGTGGCGGGGGCCGAAGGAAGGGGAGCACATGGCGGTCGCCGACTACCGGGATATTGTGATGATCGCGGGGGAGGACCCGTATCCTTGGAAGGAATACGAAGAGCTGGCTGCGCCGCAGGTGCGGCCTACGCTGGAGGGCGGGTGTGAGACCTGGCGGCGGGGACGCAAACGGGAGATACTGCCGTTCTTCAAGGATGGATTCCGGCCGGGAGATTCGCCGGAAGATGATGACTGACCTCCGTAATCGCAACGCGACGGGCCAGAGCCGACCAGGTTCCTTTGGCGTTTTGGGAAGGTCGTTCAGGATAAAGCAAGACCGCTTGATCCGCGAAGGCACGCGAAGGGGCGCGAAAAACATCAGAGGCGTATCGGTTTCTCTTTGTGTGATTGCGCGGAGCAGCTGCATAGTGTTCCCGCAAACCGCCTTTCAGACATACATCGGCTAGCCTTTGTCACCGGGCAGTTGTGCGCGGCATATTCAAGGTTATTCACGCTTGTCAATAAGGAGTAGCACGATGGCAACAGTTTCGACGGCCCGGGCCTCTCATGCTAACGGCTCGCCCGATAAAGCGGCGGCCCATGGCCTGGAGATGGGCAACGGCTTGATAGCGGGGACGGCTTCCCCTGAGCGTGTCAAGGAGTTCTACACTGAGAATGGCTATTATATTTTGCCGGACGCGTTGACGCCGGCGGAGGTGGAGGAGCTGCGGGCGGAGACGACGGCTATCTGCAAGGGTGAGCGGGGGGACGTGGACGGGTTTGAGCCGAATGTCCCCGGTGAAGATGAGGATGACGTACTGCGGCGTTATCTGTGCATCCACTTTCCGCACAAGATTTCGGAGGTGATGCTGGGGTATCTCGGCCACCGGCATATTGCGGAGGTGCTGACGCAGGTTATCGGGCCGAACGTGAAGTGTATGCAGTCGATGCTGTTTATCAAGGCGACGGGGAAGCCGGGGCAGGCGTGGCACCAGGACGAGTTCTTTATTCCGACACGCGACCAGACGCTTACGGGCGCGTGGATCGCCTTGGATGATGCGACAATCGAAAACGGGTGCCTTTGGGTTATTCCGGGCTCGCACAAGCGGGGCATTATCTGGCCGCAGCACGATCATGACGATCCGCGCTTCGACTGCGCGGGCGAGGCGTACGGTTTCCCGTATTCCGATGAGGACTCGATTCCGGTGGAAGTGAAGGCGGGGGCGCTGGTCTTTTTCAACGGCTATCTGCTGCACCGGTCGTTCCCGAACCGGGCGCAGAGCGGGTACCGGCGCGTGTTGGTGAACCATTACATGAGCGCGGAGTCTTATTTGCCGTGGCGGAGCCCGAAGGAAGACGAACACATGGCGACGGCGGACTACCGGGACGTTGTGATGATTGCGGGCGAGGACCCGTACCCGTGGAAGGCGTACGAGGAGATGGCGCTACCGAAGGTGAGGCCTAGCGGTGAGGGCGGCTGCGAGAACTGGCGCAGAAATCCGAAGCGCGAGAAGCTGCCCTTTTTCAAAGATGGATTCCGCCCTGGAGACGCGCCTGAAGATGACGACTGATCTTTGTTTTAGAGACGGGAGAGAGCTGGCCGCGGGCATCCGCAGTGGGGCGTATTCCAGTGTGGAGGTGACGGCGGCGCATATTGCGCAGATCGAGCGGGTGAACCCGGCTGTCAACGCGGTGGTGACGTTTTTGCCGGAGCAGGCGCTGGCAGGGGCGAAGGCGGCTGACGAGGCGCTGGCGCGAGGCGAAGAGGTCGGGCCGCTGCATGGGCTGCCGATGCTGCACAAGGACACGACGGACACGGCGGGCATTCGCACGACGTACGGTTCGCCGATCCACAAGGACAATGTGCCGGAGCAGAGCCAGCTGATCATTGAGCGGCTGCATGCTGCGGGCGCGATCCCTATGGGCAAGACGAATGTGCCGGAGTTCGGGGCGGGTTCGCAGTCGTTCAACCCTGTTTTCGGAGCGACGGGCAATCCGTACGACCCGGCGACGACGTGCGGGGGGTCGAGCGGCGGGCAGGCGGTGGCGCTGGCGTGCGGCATGACGCCGTTGGCGGACGGGAGCGACATGGGCGGCTCGCTGCGCAACCCGGGGAACTTCTGCAATGTGGTGGGTTTCCGGGTTTCGCCGGGGCGGGTGCCGGTGTGGCCGAGTTTGACGGCGTGGTCGGGGCTGTCAGTGCAGGGGCCGATGGGGCGGACGGTTGCGGACGCGGCTTTTCTGCTGAGTGTGATCGCGGGGCCGGATGCGCGTTCGCCGATCGCGCAGTCGGAGCCGGGCAGCGTTTTCGCCAGGCCTTTGGAACGCGATTTCAGCGGGGTGCGTATCGCGTACAGCGCGGACCTGGGGGGTGAGTTCCCGGTTGATCCGCGGGTGCGGAACGCGATCGAGGGGCAGCTGGCGGCGTTCAGCGGGATTGGCTGCGAGGTGGCAGATTTCAGCGGCGCGGGCGCGACGCGGGAGCGGGGTGACGGGCCGGGATTGCCGGACTTCGGCGACGCAGACGAGATTTTCAAGATTATGCGGGCGTGGAGTTTTCATCATTCGCACGGGCCGTTGCTGGCAGAGCACCGCCACCAGATGAAGGATACGATCATCTGGAATGTGGAACAGGGGGCGCTTCTGAGCGGCGCGGACCTGGGGCGGGCGGAGGAGATGCGCACGACGTTGTATCATGCGATGCGCCAGTTTATGGATACGTATGAGTTTCTACTGCTGCCGGTTAACCAGGTGCCGCCTTTTTCGGTTGACGTGCCCTATCCGATGGCGATCGACAGCGGCGACGGGATCGTGGAGATGGAGACCTATATCGACTGGATGAAGTCGTGCTATTACATTACCGTCACCGGTCATCCGGCGATCTCGGTGCCGTGCGGGTTTACGCCGGAGGGACTGCCGGTGGGTGTGCAGATCGTGGGCCGGCACCGGGATGATTTTGGCGTGCTGCAGCTGGCGCATGCGTTTGAGCAGGCGACGCGGGTGGGGGAACGGCGGCCGGTAGTGGTCAGTGGTTAGTGGTCAGAGGCTGGCTTTCGTCGACAGCGGGCTGTCTGTGGGTAGGGAGGAGGCGAGCAACATGAATCAGCCTGAGCATCAACGCACCTGGACCGTTGCGGAGGCGCAATCGCGGCTAAGCGAAATCCTGCGGCTCGCCGAGGAAGAGGGGCCGCAACATATCGGCGCGGACAGGCCATTCGTCGTCGTTCCCGCCGAAAGGTGGTATGCCCACGAACAGTCCCATGGGTTGCCCCATCAACAGAGCCGTATACATATGGGAAGGTGGCTGGTGGAAAACATGCCACGCGGGATTGACCTTGAACTCCCCAGTCGACGCGAACCCGAACGCCCGATCCCATTCTTGAACCAAGAGAACGAATGAGCGGCTATCTCCTCGACACAAACGTTGTCTCGGAGATAGTCAAAGCCGCGCCTGATTCTCAGGTTCTAGCTTTTTTGGCCGAGCAGGAAGAGTTGTGGTTGTCGGCTATCGTTTTGCATGAGTTGGAATATGGGCTGAACCTGGTTCCCCCGAGCCGCCGTCGTGAAGACCTCCGCAACGCTCTGACAGCCTACATCGAAACATGTGCCGACTTCGTCCTGCCCATTGGGCGTGCAGAAGCTGAGGAGGCAGCCCTGTTAAGAGCACGTTCGCGACGCGCGGGCCATGTCTTGCACTTGGCTGACGCCTTAGTTGCCAGTACAGCCAAGGTGCATGATCTCATATTGGCTACGCGCAATGTCAAGGACTTTACCGCTCTGGACGTCGAAGTCTTCAACCCGTGGGAATCCCCTTGACCACCCTCACCCAAGCTGATGTCTTGCCGACCTCTCTCAAGTTGTTGAAGACGACTGGCTGGGCTGTCACACGAGGCCGGGACATCGCTCCGGCAAATCCACCCGCCAAACGCTGCGGCTAAGACCTGGCCGTACTCAGGCAGCGTTTGCGCTACGTCCTCGCCGAACTTCACTTTGGTCTCCCTAGTTTGGCCTCCTCTGTCTACGACGGCACTGCAGTCCTTGCTGGAGCACTTAACTTTGGACACGAATTGTTTTCTCTTGAGTTCGTCGTAACCGGCCAAGCCCCGAAAGACTCGCGTAAGCCCAAAATGGATAGCAACCACCAAGGCACTCACAAGGGGTGCCCCTACGGGGGGATGGCTGGTTGAAATGGATTGATAGCGACCTCTAGGTGGTAGGCTTTGTCAGTCCCCAGATGCGGGCGGCGGTTCCTCCTAGTATTCTCTCTTTGTCATCATCACGAAGAAACGGCAGGCCTTCCCGGATCAGGCGCAGCTCCTGGGCCAGAGAGGGCCAGTTGTGTTTGGCGCGGAGATGGCCGGGGTAGCCTGTGCCCCAGATCATGCGCTCGGCGCCGAAGGCTGAAAAGATGCGGATTATGAAGGGATGCACGTCGGTGTAGGGGTAGTCCTGGCGGGCGTGACCGTTGACGTCTGACAGTTTGACGTGGACGTTGTCGTAGCGGGCGAGATCGACGACGGGCTGGTAGGCGGATTCGGCGGACTTGACCTGGGGATAGCCGAGGTGGTCGAGGATCAGGGTCAGGTGGGGGTAACGGCGGGCGATGGCCGCTATCTGGTCGGCTTCTTCGGCGCGCAGGTGGAACTGAATGACGGCGCCGGCGGCGGCGATCTCCTCCCACATGGGCCCGTTCTGGGCTGTGAGCAGGATCTTCTCATCGGGATAGTACATGGGATGTAAGCGGAAGCCGGCGAGGCCGCGTTCGCGGAGCCAGTAGCGGACGTGGTCGGCGTTATCGGGATCCTGGGGGTCGATGAGGCCGTGGCCGATGAAGCGGTGGGGGAAGCGGGCTACGGAGTCGGCGATGTAGCCGTTGTCCCAGGTGGACCAACTGGTCTGGACGAGCACGGCCCAGTCGACGCCGTGGGCGTTCATTTCGGCGAGGAGCTCGTCGGCGGTGCCGGGTTCGTCGGGGTAGGTATTCCAGGTAGGGGCGGTGGGGCCGACCGGGTATTTGGGTGGATCGATTTCCCAGACGTGAACGTGTGTGTCTACTATCATTGGGCGCCTCTCAAGGTGTGCAACGGGGCTTGCGACACGCCCCTGGGGTTTGGCAGGGCGGCTTTTGCTTTGGCATAATGCAGGGACCGCCCTCCCGTTTTCTGCCTTCTCATTATTTTACAGCCGATGGAAGACAGATGGAGTTTGACGGACTGCCAAGGCAGGCGAACAGGGCGGATGACTGAAGCGTGCAGTGGGGTTGATTTTACTCGCGGCGCCCATTGGAATCAAGTGCCTGGCGAGCGGACTAAGCGAAAAGGAGGACGCGGGCAACGGGGCCTCTGTCCTGAGAGAAAGGACAAAGACCATGACAGGGGTACACAGACGGTTAACCCTCGTTGTCATCGTGTTGGCCCTGGTGCTTTCCGGCTGCAGCGCGATCACCGGCGATGAAGCGCCCGCGGCGGGGGCGGGAGAAGAGGTAGCGCAGGCTACGGAGGCGCCGGAACCGACGGCGACGGTGGTGGAAGAGCCGACTTCGACCCCGGAACCGGAACCGACGGAGGTTGCGATCGGACCGCCCCCGGCCTTCCGTGAGGACCTCCAGGCCACGGACCCGGCGACGGTGGTGCTGGGCGCGGGCACACCGCAGGTGGTCGAACTCTTTGCATTCTGGTGACCGGTCTGCGTACGCTTTGCGCCTGTGGTTCACAGGCTCGAAATTGATTACTGGGGGCAGGTTGAGTTCCTCTATCTGGATATTGACGACCCTGCGGTGGCGCAGTACAAGCAGCAGTTTGGTTTTCGCTACCAGCCGCATCTGATCCTGCTGGATGGGGAGGGGAATGTGGTGCAGGAGTACGTTGGCGCGCAGACTGAAGCTGATTTGCGCGTCGCGCTGGACAATTTGATAGGGCAGTAGTCAGTGGTTAGTGGTTAGTTGACCGCGACCGTGCGGGATGCCAATTCGCGTTGAGCGGCGGAAGCCGGGAATGAAGAAATGCCAGCAGAGCTAAGTGAAGTGACGATTGAACAGCTGCAGGAGGATATGGCTGCGGGGGCGCGGACGGCTGCCGGTATTGCCGAGGGATATTTGGCGGCTATCGAGGCGGTTGACGGTGCGCTGTGCTCGGTGATTGAGACGAATCCGGATGCCCTGGCGATCGCGGAGCAGATGGACGGCGAGCGGGCGGCGGGTCAGGTGCGGGGGCCGTTGCACGGGATCCCTATTTTGTTGAAGGACAATATCGATACAGATGACCGCATGCAGACGACGGCGGGCTCGCTGGCTCTGCTGGGGTCGCGGCCGGCGCGTGATGCGACGGTGGCGGCGGCGCTGCGGGAGGCGGGCGCGGTGATCCTCGGCAAGGCCAACCTGAGCGAGTGGGCCAACTACCGCTCCTCGAACTCGACGAGCGGCTGGAGCGCGCGCGGGGGGCAGTGCCGTAACCCTTATAATCTCAGCCGCAATCCGGGCGGCTCCAGCTCGGGGTCGGGGGCGGCGGTGAGCGCGAATTTGGCGGCGGCGGCGCTGGGCACGGAGACGGACGGCTCGATCGTGAACCCGTCTGGGGCGTGCGGAATCGTGGGTATCAAGCCAACGGTGGGGCTGAGTAGCCGGGCCGGGGTTATTCCGATTTCGCATACGCAGGATACGGTGGGGCCGATGGCGCGCACTGTTGCGGACGCGGCGGCCGTTCTGGGTGCGCTGACAGTGGCGGACGGGCGCGATGCGGCGACGGCGGCGAAAGGCAGAAAGGTACACGGCGACTACCGTCCTTTTCTGAATGCCGACGGTTTGCGGGGGGCGCGAATCGGCGTTGCCCGCAGAGGGGTGAGCGGATACGACGATGCCACGGACGGGGTTTTCGAGGAAGCGATCCGGGCGGTTCGCGATGCTGGTGCGGAGGTGGTGGATCCCGCGGACATTCCGACGGTAGACGGCAAGAGAATGGGCGAATGCGAAAGGATCGTCATGCAGACGGAGTTCAAGCATGGCATTGCGGCGTATCTGGCGACGCGGGTTGTGGTGGATGCGTCGCTGGCGCAGCCGCGTTCGCTGGCCGACCTGATCGCCTTCAACGAGGCGCACGCGGAGCAGGAGCTGGCTCTTTTCGGGCAGGAGCAGTTTGAGCGGTCGCAGAAGAGCGGGCCACTCGATGGGGAGGTGTACCTGGAGGCACTGGCGGAGGGACAGCGGCTGGCGGGCGTCGCGGGGCTGGATGCGGTGCTGGACGAGCACGGCCTGGACGCGTTGATCGCGCCGACGGGCGGGCCGGCGTGGCCGCTGGACCCGGAGGAGGCGGGGGATGCGGTGCATGGCGGCAGTTCGCGCTTTGCGGCGATTGCGGGATACCCGCTGGTGACGGCGCCGGCGGGCTTCGTGGCGCAGGGGGTGGAAACCGGCGTGGGGAATGAGTTACCGATCGGCCTCACGTTTATGGGACGGGCGTGGAGCGAGCCGACGCTGATTCGCCTGGCATACGCATTTGAGCGGATCACGCAGGTGCGGCGGGCGCCGGAGCTTTAGGGGCCGGCGATGCGTAGGATCTGTTGCGCAGGGGATATACTTTCCAGGCGATCACAGCGCAACTGCGCAGTCGTTTTTGTTGCGCGACTGGCAAGGCTCCGTTGACATTTTGGGGAGGCCTCTCAGAATACGACAGGAATGTAGAGTCTACTGGCTTGTCAGGGATGTTTCGGGCTTGCATGTTGTGGAAAGCAAGACCAGTCGATCCGCGAAGGTACGCGAAAGGTCGCGAAGAACACCGAAGGCTACTGGGATTTTCCTTGCTTGAATGCGCGGGGCAGCCGAACTTTGCTGCCGTAAATCGCTGATCTGACAGACGTCAACGAGCCCTAATTCAAGGAGTGCGGTGATAGAATGAATTTGCAAACTGATCTCAAGTCGGAACACATCAGCCACCTGGTCGTGAGTGGATTCGCACAGGTGCCACTGGGCACGTCGGTTCGGGATACGCTGGCCAGAATGCGGGCTGACGGACGGGTCGTGTGCCTGGTGGTTGAGGAGGGCGCGGCGGCGGGTGACGGGCAGGAGGAGGACTCGGGGCAGGCGCGGCTTGTGGGCATATTTACCGAGCGGGACGTGATGCGCAAGGTCATTGACGTGCCGGGGATGCTGGAGAGGCCGGTGGACGAGGTGATGTCCACGGACCCGATTACGATTGGCCCGGACGCGTCGGCGGCGGACGGTTTGCGCCTGATGGAGAAGAACCAGTTCCGCAATCTGCCGATTGTCGACGGCAGCGGCAGACTGTTGGGGATTATGACGCACCAGGCGATTATCGATTACCTGGCGGACCGCTATCCGGTCGAGGTATTGAACCGGCCGAGCGAGCCGGAACGGTTTCCGAGGAGGGCTGAGGGCGGTTAGGGGACTGCAGTTTTTGGAACTGCAGTTTTTAGTAGTCAGTTTTTGGTTCTTAGTGAACTGCCAAGCCACTTTCTGGGTGCGGTCTGACTGGACCACGACTGACGGATTGTACTGTCAGGGTTTCTTTGGCGGACTCCTGGTGGACATAGTGGTGTGAGTTGGGCGTAACTGGGAGCTGCGTCGCCTGCCATGCCGGCGGTGGCACAATCTCGGAACCTGCCAGAACGTGGGATGAGGGGAATTTCGGTCGCCGCGGGACGCCAACTTCATATTGCCATGCACTGGCTGCGGCGCGAGGTTTTAGGAGAGGGGGCGTTGCGGGGGCGGAGCCCCCGCACAAGGGAGGGCCGAATAGGCCCGACCGCCCAACTGCAGTAGTCAGTGGTCAGTGGTTAGTGGTCAGTGGATGGTTGCAAGAGACGGAGCAAGGGAGCGAAGGAAGTAACTTCGCGCGACTCAGGCTGAATCTTGAATTGAATGTGGCTGGCTGGGTACGGAAAAGAATCTTATCAGGTTTTGAACTTTTTCGAGTTAATGGTGCCTATCAGGTGCAGTTCGATGGAGAACGCATATGACGGATAGTTTGAGGGAAGGGACGCAGGAAATAGAGGAGCTGGAGTCGGTTGCGATCCGGTTTGCCGGGGACTCGGGCGACGGGATGCAGCTGACGGGGACGCAGTTCACGACTACGTCTGCGGTGTTCGGGAATGACATCAGTACGATGCCGGACTTTCCGGCGGAGATCCGGGCGCCGGCGGGTACGCTGGCGGGTGTGAGCGGATTTCAGGTGCATTTTTCGAGCCGGAATGTGCTGACGCCCGGGGATGCGCCGCAGGTACTGGTGGCGATGAACCCGGCGGCGTTGAAGGCGAGCCTGCCGGAGCTGGAGCGGGCGGGGACGATCATTGTCAATACGGACGCGTTCACGAAGCAGAACCTGTCGAAGGCCGGCTACAGCTCGAATCCGCTGGAGGACGACTCGCTGGAGGGCTACCAGGTGCTGGCGGTGCCGATGACGTCGTTGAACCGGGAGGCGCTGTCCGAGTTTGGGGAGCTGACGAACAAGGAGCGGGACCGCTGTCAGAACTTCTTTGCACTGGGCATGGTCTTCTGGATGTTCGACCGGTCGATGGATACGACGCGGGAGTGGCTTTTTGAGAAGTTTGCGCGCAAGCCGGTGATCGCGGAGGCCAACCTCAAAGCGATGGAGACCGGTTATTTTCTGGGCGAGACGACGGAGACGTTCCAGCAGCGGTACATGGTGCGGCCGGCGGCGCTGCCGCCCGGGACGTACCGCAAGGTTACGGGGAACGAGGCGCTGTCGATGGGCCTGGTGACGGCGGCGCAGAAGATGGGCAAGCCGCTCTTTTACGGCTCGTACCCGATCACGCCGGCGAGCGACATTCTGCACTCGCTGGCACCATTGCGGCATTTTGACGTGCGCACGTTTCAGGCGGAGGACGAGATCGCGGCGATCTGTGCAGTCATCGGCGCCGCTTTTGGAGGTGCGTTGGGGGTGACGGGCACGAGCGGGCCGGGGATAGCGCTGAAGGGCGAGGCGATCAATCTGGCGCTGATGCTTGAGCTGCCGATGATCGTGGTCAATGTGCAGCGGGGCGGGCCGAGCACGGGACTGCCGACGAAGACGGAGCAGGGGGACCTGCTGCAGGCGATGTTTGGGCGCAATGGTGAGAGCCCTATTCCGATCGTGGCGCCGGCGACTCCGTCGGACTGTTTCGAGATGGCGCTGGAGGCGGCGCGGCTGGCGGTGCGGGCGATGACGCCGGTCTTTCTGTTGTCGGAAGGTTTTTTGGCGAACAGTGCGGAGCCGTGGCAGGCACCTAAGGCGGAGGATATCCCTGAGATCGAGGTGACGCACCCTGAGGGGCACGGGAACGGAAACGGTCACGGTCCTTTTCTGCCGTACGAGCGGGACCCGGAGACACTGGCGCGGCCGTGGGCGCTGCCGGGCACGCCGGGGTTGGAGCACCGGCTGGGGGGATTGAGCAAGGCGCCGGTCACGGGCAACGTATCGTATGATCCTGAGCACAATGAGCAGATGATACGCGAGCGGGCGGAGAAGGTGGCGCGGCTGGCGGACGTTATTCCGGAGCAGGAGGTTTACGGCGCGGAGGAGGCTGAGCTGTTGATGGTGAGCTGGGGGGGAACGTTCGGCGTGGTGCGGTCGGCGGTGGCGTCGGCGCGGCGGGCGGGCAGGTCTGTGGCGCATGCTCACGTGCGTTATCTGAATCCCTTCCCGGCCAATTTGGAGGCTGTTCTCAGGCGGTATCGGAAGATCGTTGTGCCGGAGCTGAACAGCGGGCAGCTGGCGCTGCTGTTGCAGGGCAAGCTGGGTGTGAAGGTGGAGACGTATGCGAACCTGTCGGCGCGTCCGCTGAAAATCGCGGAGGTGCGGGACGTGATTAGCTCGAATTTGGGGAGAGGATAGATGAGTACTGTGGCGACAGAAGAGATCACGCTGACCCGCAAGGATTTTGTTTCCGACCAGACGGTGCGCTGGTGCCCCGGATGCGGCGATTATTCGATCCTGGCGCAGATGCAGCGGATCTTGCCGGATACGGGGGTTGCGAAGGAGAAGACGGTCTTCATTTCGGGCATCGGCTGCGCGAGCCGTTTTCCGTATTATATGAACACCTACGGCATCCACAGCATACACGGGCGGGCGCCGGCGCTGGCCACGGGGCTTGCGGTCGCCAACCCGGAACTCACGATCTGGGTGATCACCGGGGACGGGGACGGCCTTTCGATCGGCGGCAATCATCTGCTGCACGCGATCCGGCGCAATGTCAATCTGAATATCGTCCTTTTCAATAACAGGATCTACGGGCTGACGAAGGGGCAGTATTCGCCGACGTCGCGGCCGGGGACGGTGACGAAATCGTCGCCGATGGGTTCGGTAGAGCAGCCGCTGAACCCGATCGCGGTGGCGCTGGCGGCGGAGGCGACGTTTGTGGCGCGCTCGATCGATTCGCATCCTCAGCACCTGGCGGCGACGCTGAAGCGGGCGGCGGAACACCGGGGCGCGTCCTTCCTGGAGATCTATCAGAACTGTGTGATCTTCAATCCGAACGAGTGGACGGACCTGAGTGACCGCAAGACGCGGGACAACTCGATCCTCTACCTGGAGCACGGCAAGCATATGATATTCGGGAAGGACCGGGACAAGGGGATCCGGTTGAACGGCTTTACGCCGGAGGTGGTATCGCTGGACGAGGTTGATTTGGATGAGATCCTGGTGCACGATGCGACGTCGAAACCGCTGGCGTCGATACTGGGGAGCATGGAGTTTCCCGACTACCCGGCGGCGATGGGCGTGATTCGCGACGTGCGCAAGCCGGACTACGCGGGCGAGCTGATGGAGCAGGTGGAGACGGCACAGGCGCAGCGGGGGACGGGCGACCTGAACCAGCTTTACCTGGCAGCGGACCTGTGGACGGTGGAGGAGAGGGAGGAGGCCGAGGAGAGAGAGTTCATGCCCCTGGCGGCCGAGTTCGACGAGATGCCGATCACGGGGCTGGACGAAGAGTACATCGACGAGATGGACAAGCCGGAAGAGGCCCTGTCGGATTTTCAGGATGTGTTGGTGACCAATACACTGGTGGAACTGAGGCCGAAGGTGCCTATCAGCGTGGGCAGGCGAAGTTCTCTGGCGCGGACGGTGCGGCAGATGAACCAACACAACATTGGCTGCATGCTGGTTACAGACGATGAAAACCGGCTGGTGGGCATTTTCACGGAATGGGATGTTCTGAATCGGGTGGCGGGGCTGGTCGAGGATATGACGCAGGAGACGATCGCCGACTACATGACGGCGGACCCGCTGACATTGAAGGAGGACCTGCCTATCGCGCAGGCGCTGAACCTGATGTCGATTCACGGTTTTCGACATTTGCCGCTGGTGGATGAGGACGGTCAGCCGAAGGGGATCATTTCGTTCCGGGACGTGGTCCGGTATTTGAATGAGGCGTTGGGGGGCAGTAGTCAGTGGTCTGTGGTCTGTGGTTAGGGGTTAGGGGTTAGGGGTCAGGGGCAACCGGAGAGGGAGGCTTTATGAAGATTCTTGTCGCAGGGGCCGCCGGGCAGGTGGGTTGCCGGCTGGTGCGGCAGCTGCTGGAGCGCAATCACGAGGTGCGGGGGACGGTGCTGCCGGACGACCCGGCGCTGGAACGGCTGGACGGGCTGGACGTCGAGTTGGCGGCGGGCGATCTGACGGACGAGTCCTTTGTGGAAGGCGCGGTGGCCGGGGTGGATGCGGTGATCCATACGGCGAACATCGTGGGTCCGCAGTTTGACAATAATATGCAGATCGACCGGTTGATCGCGCGGGTGTGCGGCAAGCACGCGGACCGGCTGGAGCGGATGGTGTACACGAGCTCATCGGGCGTTTTTCCCAACAACGGGGAGACGATCGCGTGCGCGTATCATCCGGTGGACGAGCGGCATCCGAAGCGGCCGATGGGGGAGTATTCGCTGGGAAAGCTAATCGGCGAGGCGTTCACGAAGATGGCGGCGCGGGAGACGGGGCTGCGCTTTTCGATCGTGCGGCCGAGCCACGTGCAGTCGGGCAGTGCGATCCTGAGCCGGTTTACGGTGGGCGCGGTGGCCGGGCTGCTGGAGCGGGGCCAGAACACGCCGCTGGGCGAGTTGTACATGGCCGACGGCACGGAGCTGTGGCACGATGTGCTGGCGCAGGCGGAGGACGCGAACCAGCCGTGCAGCGTGCGCGATATGGAGGGACGGCCGTGGGTGTACCAGCCGAACGATGCGCGGGACATCGCGCATATGCTGGTGTGCGCGGTGGAGGAGCCGGGCGCGGTGGACGAGTCGTTCAACTGCGGGGCGCCGGCGCCGTTCAGTTTCCCAGAGGCGGCGGCGATCCTGGCCGAGAAGAACGGTGTGGAGCCGCTGGAGGTACGGGTGCCGGTGCGGTACCAGTACGATCATGACAACACGAAGGGCCGAAGTTTGATCAATTTCCGGCCCAGGGGCGACCTACGGACGATGATCGAGACGGCGCTGCTGGTGCGGGATGAAGGTTTCATTGACTACGACTGGGAAGGAGTTTCCTGATGCTTCGAACCGCATTCATTGGCGCAGGGCCGCGCAGCCAGGGCGCGCATTATCCGAACGTGAACCGCCTGCCGGAGGTGGAGATGGTGGCGGCGTGCGAGCTGGACGAGGCGCGGCTGCACGAGGTTGCGGTGGCGTATGATTTCCAGTACCGCTACGACGACCACCGGCGCATGTTGGATGAGGTGGACCCGGACCTGGTCTACTGTGTGATGCACGAGCGCTGGCTGCTGCAGCCGGCGCTGGACTGTTTGAACGCGGGCAAGAATATCTTCATCGAGAAGCCGCCGGGGATGAACATGGACGAGGTGCAGCAGATCCACGATGCGGCGGTGGCGAACGACGTGATCTGCGCGGTGGGCTTTCAGCGGCGGCATGCGGCGGTGACGCGGGAGGCGATGCGGCAGGTGGCGCGGCTGGGGCCGGTCTCGACTGCGGTGGGTACTTTCCACAAGCGGATGCTGGGTGAGAATGCGTTCAGTTTCACGACGACGAACTGGGACGATCTGTGCCACGCGGTTGACCTGGTGCGCTATATGGCGGGGGGCGAGCCGGTGGAGGTGACGGCCTACCAGGACAGCTTTGACAGCGATTACCGCAACTGCTATACGGGGCTGGTGCGCTTCGACAACGGGGCGACGGGGTTCATTCACGGGAACCGGGCTTCGGGCGGCCGGGTGCTGCGCGGGGAGCTGCACGGGACGGGTGTGGGCTGCTATTTCAAGGTCCCGCATGAGATCGAGATCACGGAGGATAACGAGGCGCGCACGCTGGGCGGCTGGCAGATCGACGGTGTGGCTGAGGCGGATACGCACCGGTATGACGGTGTGCTGACGATGCACGAGCACATTGTGGACTGTGTGCGCACGGGGGGGAAGCCGCTGACGGATATTCGGGATGCGATCCATTCGATGGCGCTGGTGGCGCAGCTTGAAGGCAGTGGTCAGTGATCAGTGGTCAGTGATCAGTGATCAGTGGTCAGTGGTCAGTGGGAATCATTCGTAACATTGATGGGAGTGGGAGATGACTGTCTATAGTTTGGATGAGGTGCAGGAGCGGGGTCTGTTCCCGGGGTTTGTGGGGAAGTTTATTCACAGCGAGAATATGACGTTTGTGTACTGGGATGTTGCGGAGGGGTCGCCGCTGCCGGCACATTCGCATCCGCACGAGCAGGTGATCAATATGTTTGAGGGGCAGTTTGAGATCCGGATCACAGGCGGGGAGACGCGGGTGCTGGGTCCGGGGGATGTGTACGTGATTCCGGGCGGGGCTGAGCATTCGGGGCAGGCGATTACGCGGTGCCGGATTCTGGATGTGTTTCAGCCGGTGCGGGAGGAGTATGTTTGGGAGGATTGAGCGGGGCCGAAGGGATGACTCTATTCGCCAAGTCCTCTCGCGGCCCCTGAAGATTGAGATTCGTGTGCGGGCGAATTCTTCAGTATTAACGTTAGTCGGACGTCCCTCTTGTGGGGGACGTTTCTTATTTTGTGTCCACTGGTTCTAACTGTATTGGTCAACGCTTGTATCGACAGCGACAATCATTTTCCACGCGCTTCGTCGAGATATTCGTCGGTATCTCCGCCGTTCAGAATGCCGTAGACGCGATCCACGGGATGTTTGCCGGCAGGCCGTTTTCGAATCAGGAGACCTTGCTCGGTTGGTGTGATATCGACCTCGACATTGGCGGTCATACCGTAACGGTCGCGCAGATGCTTGGGGATGGTAACCTGTCCTTGTTCAGAGATTCGCATAATCCCTCCAGATAAGAGTCTGTTTTGCCAAAATTATACTTTGACAGTGCGCAAGGCCTGAATTGAACGGGGTCTTTCCACCTGAGCGGATACCCACACCGTTCGGCGTGTGCCGAATTCTGGATGTGTTTCAGTCGATGCTGGAGGCGTAAGTTTGGGTTGGGGCGTTGGGTGGGATGCTTTCAGATGGGGAGTATGGGTGCCAGGGTTCGGTCGGCGACGAGGACGAGGAATATGAGGGCCAGGTAGAGCATGGAGTATTTGTAGAGGTCTAGGGCATCTTTGCGGGCTACTTCGTGCCCCACTTTGACCTGGCGATGGAGCTTGACCACTTTTCGAAACAACAGAAGATTCAGCAGGACGGCAGCCCCGGAGTAGAGCCAGCCGGCCTCGTTTATGGCGAAGGGCGCGAGGGAGGCGAGTGCTGTGAGGGCGGCGTAGAGGAGCATCTGCTGGACCGTGCGTTTGCTGCCGAGGACGGCGGGCGCCATGGGGATGCCTACGGCTTCGTACTGGTCTTTGACGAGGAAGGCGAGCGCCCAGAAGTGTACGGGCGTCCAGAGGAAGATGAGGGCAAAGAGCAGGCCGGCCATCCAGTCGAGGCCGTTGGTGACGGCGGCCCAACCCAGGAGGGGCATGACGGATCCGGCGGCGCCGCCGATGACGATGTTCTGCCAGGTGGTGCGTTTGAGCCAGGCGGTGTAGACGATCACGTAGTAGAGCAGGCCGAACCAGGCCAGAAGGGCGGTCAGCAGGTTGGCGGTGAGCCAGAGTACGAGGAAGGAGCCGAAACTGAGCAGGAGCCCGAATATGATGGCGCTGCGGACGCTGATGACGCCGGTCACGAGGGGGCGTTTGGCGGTGCGGCGCATTTGGCCGTCTATGTCGCGGTCGAGCACCATGTTGAAGACGCCGGCGCCGCCGGTGGCCATGTATCCGCCGACGAGGACGCCGAGGAGGGGCAGCCAGTGGGGCAGGCCGCGGGCGGCGATGAACATGGGGCAGACGGCGGTGAAGAGGAGGAGCGAGATAACTTTGGGTTTGGTCAGGGTCAGGTAGTCGCGCCAGGTGGCGGCGGGCAGACGGGTGGCAGTGTTGATCACAGTGGCTGGACCTCTTTGGTTTGCCAGGGCATGGATGGTGCGAAGCTGCCGGCGCCGGGCGCGCTGAGTGTCAGCCAGCCGACGACGGACCAGAGGGCAAAGGCGGCCACGGCGAGCGCGAGGTGGAGTATCTGGAGCGGAATCGGACCGAGCATAGCCAGATTTACTGTCCCCACGAGCAGTTGTATCAGATAGACCAGCAGTAGCATTTTGCGGAAACGCCGGACCTGCGGCGCGCGTTTGAACCAGCCGGTCAGGGCGTAGCTTACCCAAAGGTAGACGCCAACGCCAATTCCGAGAAAGGGATGCAGTATCCGTAGGCGAATGAGCGGATGGGAAGCGGCACTGAAATCCTCTCTCAGTCCTTCTTGCAGGGATTCGGGCGGGAACATTGTGTTGCCCATGGCAGAGATGCCGCCTGAAAACATAAGAAGCATCATCCCAAGCATACCGACAGCAAACAGAATCTTGAGCCCGGTCTGGCCTGTCCAGGCGGGAGGCCAGGTGTGCCCGGGATAGGCGTATACGGTGGTGAGCGACAGGGCGCCGACGAGGAACAGGGAGTTGAGCAGGTGGAAGGCGACGAGGAGGCCGCGGGCGACAGAGACGTTGTCGCCGGTGAGGCCGGTGAGGACGGTGACGGCGCCGATGAGGGCTTCGATCAGCAAGAATACGGCGGAGGCGATGGCGAAAGGCAGGAAGCCGGGCAGGTTATGGCGGTGGCGGATGGCTTTGATGAGCAGCCATAGTCCCATGATGAGGGCAACACCGGAGAGGGCGCGGTGTGAGAATTCCATCCAGGTGGCGAGTCCGTGGTCGAGGGGGAGGATTTCGCCCTGGCAGCGGGGCCAGTCGCGTCCGCAGCCGGCGCCGGAGCCGGTAGCTCTGACGAGGGCGCCCTGGAGGATGACGATTGTGTTGATGGATAGGGTTGTCCAGGCGAGGTGGGGGGGTTTCATTGGGGTGGAATTGGCTCGGATTGCATGGGTGATGTCCGGGTAAGACGCAAATTGCTTCCATGATGCCATAGGATTGGAGTTGGGTGCTAAATTTGGTGCGGGGTGAGGGGAGTGGGGCGTGTTTTTTTCGCCGGTGCGGGACGAGATTGTGTGGGGGATTCGCCCACGAACTCTACCTGTCTGCTGTCCCCGCTAGCGGCTACATGAGTTGCAGATCGTCCAGGAATTCGGAGGCGGGATCGACGCCGGAGACGAGGAGGTGGTCGCGGGCGCGAGTGCAGGCTACGTAGAGCAGATGGCGCTCGGTGTTGTAGACATCTTCGAGGTCGGCGTCGTCGGTGACCGTTTCGATGCGTTCCTGTAGCGGTACAACTTCGTCGTCGCAGGCGATGACGGCGACGGAGCGGAACTCGAGCCCTTTGGCCAAGTGCATGGTACTGATTGAAATGTGTCCTCCGGTTGTCTGCATGTCGCTGTCGAGAACGGTGTATGGGAGACCGGCCTTCTCGGCAGCAGCCGTGGCCCGATCGATCTGGTCGGAAGAACGGACGAATAGGCTGACCTCTTCGGGAGCCAGATCTTCGTCTGCCAGTTTCGCAAGCCAGGTAGCGACGGTCTCCATCTCTTCATCTACCGAGCTGGCGACGACGATGGCCGGTTCAGCCCCGTTGAATACGGAAATCGTGCCGGCCCGCACTTCGGTGTTGCCGTCGACGTCGGCGATCTCGGGCCCCAGCAGGAGGTCGGAGCGGCGCCTGATCTGATGTGAGGTGCGGTAGTTGACCTTCAGGTTGCGCGCCCGTCCGCGTATCTGGATGCCGAGCGCCTGCCAAGAGAAAGGTTGCTGGAAAATGCGCTGGCCGAGGTCGCCGGTGAAGAAGAGACCGTTCGGTTTGTCGGTGCCGAGGGCGCGGAGAAAGCGCAGTTGCGAGACGCCGACATCCTGGCACTCGTCGACGATGACATGATCGAAGGGGGACCGCTGCGCTTCGTCAAAACGGTGCGCCAGCTGGCCGTACATCTGGGCACGGGTGATCAGTCCGTCTGCTTTCAGGCTCGCGCGCACGTTCTTAAATATGGACCAGAGGGCCTTGCGCTGCGTTTCGGGCAGGCTGCGGCGGCGGCCGAGGCGGGGTACGTCGCGATAGGTTTCCCACTCGTCCAGTTGCCAGGCATCGACGACCCGATCCCACTCAGTGCGGATGAAGTCTGTCGAGAACCTGCTATCGTCGGCTGCGTCGGTCGCCTCTTCGATACGCTTGTCGATCTGTTCGGATGATGCAAGCGTGAACGCGCCCAAGTTGAGGCGGTAGAGCCTTTCTCCCAGGGCGTCGATGGCGTAGACTTCGATGCGTTCGCCGAGACGCGGCTCCGAGCTGATCAAGATGCGCAGCTTGCTGCGGAGGGCATTGGCCAGCGTTTCCGAGAAAGTCGTGAGCAGAACGCGGGCGTCGGGGTTGGTGCGCGCCAAGTGGACGGCGCGGTGGAGGGCGACGATGGACTTGCCGGTGCCGGCTGAGCCTGATACGCGGGCAGGGCCGTTGTAGGTGCGCTCGACCAGGTCCCGCTGGGCCGGATGCAGAAAGACGACCCATTTTTCCCACGGGTAGTCGAGGGCTCGTTCCAGCTCCTCCAAGTCGTGCATGACGCGGAAGCGGCGTCGGGCGTCGGGATGCTCGAAGGGGTCGGTTTCGGGCGGGGTATGGCTGGGCAGCGGCGGCGTGCCGCCGGTGGCAAGCTCCAGCAGGGCTTCGGCGGCCTCGACGGGCAGATGGTCGGCGAGGTCGAGGAGGCTGTTGTCGTCGGCCTGGCGCACATCGGGCAGCCACTCGGCGGGTACGCCGTAGTTGAGCAGGTCGTCGTCGGAGATTTCGGCGAAAGGGAGCGGCTTTGGCTTCTCCACTTGTACGTAGACGGGAATCTCTTTGACGGTCTCGTGTATCTCGACCAGCTGGGCGGCGCCGGTCCTGGGGTGGGTCTCGAGCCGGCGGCGTTGGGCCCAGCGATAGGCGTCGTCGTGGTGATCGACGTAGCAGAGAAGCAGGCTCTTTTGTGTGCGGTGGATGATGATACGGATGTCGGAGCTGACGCGCACGGACCAGAAGTTTGGATCACGGGTGCGGTCGAGTCGATGGAACTGCAGACCCGGACGGGAGGGATCCATTTGCAGGTCGAAGGCGGTTGTTTTGACCGCTTTCTGTTCTTCACCGCTCAGTTTGGCAAGACTGTCGGTGAAGGTATCGGCGATACGGAATTCCATGACTGTGGTGGTCAGTGGCTCGTGGGCGGTGGTCAGCAGTTAGTCCACGCGGAAGATTTTCATTACTTCGTCGCCGAGGTGGTTGATGACTTTGACGGCGATGCGGCCGGAGTCGGGTTTGTCGAAGGGGCGGGAGGTGTCGCTGTGCAGGGATGCCCAGGCGTCGGTGTCGATCTCGGCTTTGAGCGTGGTCTTGAGGGCCTTGTAGGGGTCGTTGGCGCCGAGAAAGTAGGCGTGGCGCACGAAGAAGCTCTCGCCGTTGTAGTCGGTGTCGACGAACCAGCAGGCGATCCCGTCGGGGCCGTCGCTGCGTACTTCGCCGGTGTTGGGGTGAAAGACGTCGACGCCGTTGACGCGCACTTTGATCTGGCTGTCCTCGGCGTCGAGGAGATCGATGTCAGGCTCACCGAAGATCACGAAGAGGTTGCCTTTGCCGGTGTTTTTCAGATCGGCGGCCATATGGAGGTCGGCGTTCATGCGCGCCTTGAGCACGGGGATTTTGCCCAGTTTCTCGAACTCGATTGTGTGGGCTTCGTAGTTGAAGGCGCAGGCGATGAGCAGGTCGAAGGCGCCGTCGGCGGCCTCACGGGCGGCGTCGACGAGGTCGGGGCGGGAGACGGTGCCGAATTCGGGGCCGATGAAAATGGCGGCGCGGCGCTGGATGCCGTCCTCCTCGCCGCCCTCGAAGAAGCGGCCCTCGGCGCAGACATGATGGCCGGGCCAGGGGGTGAGGGCGGTGAAGTCGATGCGGTCCTCCTTGTGGGCCTGCTGGACGCCGGCGGTCCTGAGATTCTCGAGGATGATGGCGGCGAAGTCGTGGACGCTGCCGTAGCCGGCCTGTTCTTCGCCGAAGGTCTCGATGAATTCGTCGTTTTCGTCGACGGCGAGGACGCGGTGGGGAGAGATGCTCTCGACGGTGAAGGGGCCGGCGACGCGCACTTTGGTGCGGTCCTCGTAGGGTTTGTCGTAGAGGTACTCGTAGTCGGCCTTGGCGGCGATGGAGGCGTCAATCTCTTTCTGGCGAGCGATACGCTGCTGCCACCAGTCTTGGTGTAGCTTTTTCACTTCCTGCGGCCAACCCTCTTCGGCCTCACGGGGGATTTCCCATTCTTCCCAACTCGTGCCGAGGGATGTGTTGAGGTCCTCGCGCAGCGGCTCCAGCGTCTGCTGGAATTCCTCCCAGATGACATCGATCTCGGCGTTGTTGGCGATGGCACGGAGGGTAATGTGGGGCACGCGTTCGTAGACAAAGCCCTGGCGAATGTCGCTGTAGCGGGGAGACTCGGAGGGGGCTTTGCGCTCGATTTCAGCTTCTTTCAATTGCCCTTCGCGGCTGTCCGCGAGCAGGTAGTAGGGGTAGCGGGCGCCCATGATGCGGGCGCGGGCCAGAGCGAGGGCAACGCGGGAGGTGTCGATGGTGATCCAGCGGCGCCCCCACTGCTCGGCGACGTATGCGGTGGTACCGGAGCCGCAGGTGGGGTCGAGTACGAGGTCGCCGGGGTCGGTGGTCATGAGGATGCAGCGTTGGATGACCTTGCGAAGAGTTTGAACAACATAGAGTTTCTCGTCACCAAATCCGCTAATTCTGGTATCTAGCCAGGCAGATCCGATGGGATAGTAGGGTGCGTCGTCGAAGAACCTGACATATCGAGGAGTATTGCCAATCCTAATTAGTCGACCGGCCTTTTTCAAGCGTCTTATACCTGTAAGGTTCGACTTCCACCCACCTTTCTTGGGTGCGCTGATTTTCTGGCCATCCAAATTAAAACCAAAAATCGTGGTATCACTACCTGTCTGAGACGTTAAATTGTCATGCGAAAAGAGTCGGCTGACCCCAATTTCAGAAGGATCGTTAACTCTTTTGATTACTCCCGATTCTGACATCGCAAGATTATACTGAGTGGCCCCTCCCTCACCCATTACACGCTCAAGATAAGGACGGCGGAACTTGAGGTGATCCTTCTTTCGCGCGTACCACAGCAGATAATCGAAAGTCTCATCAAGAAACCTCCCACCAAGTCCAGTAGTCTTGGAAAACTTCAATGTTACAATTAGGCTGTCCTCACCGAACACTTCGTCCATAACCGCTCGCACTAGGTGAACATTCTCATCCCCGATCTGCAAAAAGATTGATCCGCTCTCGGACAGCAGATCGCGAGCCACGGTTAGCCGGTCGCGAAGATAGGTCAGATAAGAGTGAATGCCGTCACGCCAAGTGTCACGGAAGGCCTTGACCTGCTCTGGCTCGCGGGTGATGTGATCGGCCTTGCCGTCGCGCACGTTGCGGTTGGTGGTGGACCACTGGAAGTTGGAGTTGAACTTGATGCCGTAGGGCGGGTCGATGTAGATACATTGCACTTTACCGCGCAGGCCCTCGCGCTCGGCGAGGGAGGCCATGACCTGGAGGCTGTCGCCGAGGACCATGCGGTTGGACCAGTTGGCGTCGTGCTGGTAGAACTCGGTCTTGGCGTCCTCGGAGGGCAGGCCGTTGAAGTCGGCGAAGAGATCGGCGAAGCCGGGTTGCATGTTGCCGTCCTGGGCGCGGCGGGACTGCTCGCTCTGGTGCATCAGGTCGTCGACGAGGACCTTGGGATGGACGCGTTCCTGGATGTAGAGTGGGGGCACGTTGACGACGAGGTCGGACCAGTCCTGTTGGTCTTTGCCGCGCCAGACCAGTTGGGGGTCCAGGTCGCGGTTGCGGCGTTCGTAGGCGACGCGGAGGGGGGACTGGTCTTCTTCCTGCATGAGGGGCTGGTGTTCGGCGCTGGGGAGGTTTTTGCGGGTGGCTTCGGGGTGGGTGATGGTTTCGACGGTCCTGGTCTTTTTTCGACGCGCCATTTATGTGGAGTCCTCTCTATACATTGACAGTCGTTATTTCGTCACAGGGAAGCAACTCAGCCTGCAAAAGCCAAGTGCTATTCTCCGCATGGGTTTTACCGCGAGCTTTGTTGGTCACGCCGCGCGCTGCAGGAGCTTGCGATTCAGGTCTTCATTCGCGGCCAGCGACGAGATCATATCACCGCCCACATCGGAGAGTCGCGCCAGATCCAAGCGCGGGATCTGGGACTGGTCTTCGAAGACGAGGATCGATTCGAAGCGGAGATCATGCCTATGGAAGTAGGATAGCATTATCGTCGTCAGTCGCGCTTTGTCGCGGTTGGGCACGCCGTAGAGGAACAGCGGATCCCCGCTCTTGCCTTCGATACGGTAATCCACCGGATAAGCCTGGGCATTGGGAACCGGCGGCAGATAGTCGCGTTCGATTTTTACCTCATCTATCCGGTTAGACAGGAGGTCGGCCAAATCGTCATAAAAGGTGGAGCCGACGTTAGTACGCGAGAGCAGCGTCAGATCATAGACGCGGGTCAACGCTTGTCCGAAGGTGAAGAGTGCCTCTGGCAGGCGTTCCGGCGGGGTATCCATGCAGAGTGCTCCGCCATCTCCCTCCCAACTTAGTCCGGTCTCGCCCATGAAGCGTTCGAGAAGCATCCCACGGTTTCCATCCATGAACGAGTCGATGTCATGCTCGTAGCTGATGTGCATGAGCGTATGCCCGCGGTCGGACAGGCGAAGCCCGCCGGATGCCGCCTCGGAAAGATGGATTGGGTAGCGGTCGCCGTCGGGGAACTCGAAATGCGTGCGCAGCATTAAGGCACCGTCGGGGCGCGCGTCGACTCTGACGTCTTCACAGAGACGCTCGCAGAGCAGATTTCGAAGGGCGTCGGGATCGATGGTCATCAGAACAGCGTTTGCTTGTCGGGTAGGGCTTCTATTCCTGCCAGATTGCAGTCCTCTATCAGACAGTAAAGGGCGCCTTCCAGGGTCTCAAAGCGGTTGGTCTCCTGCGCCTCGAATTCCGGCTTCCTGCCGGCCGCGATGGCTCTCTCTGAAGCGCGATGGATGTGTGAACGATAAGAAATGTCACCGTGTTCGTAGCAGGGATGGCTAAAATATTACCAGCGGTTAAGAGACTTGGGCAAGCCGTCTGCGGTGTGTACAGATTACGTTGACGGTGTGAGCCAAAGACGGCCTCCCGCAGTGCAATGTTAGGGGCCCACGCTTTTCTCGATTGTACTGTTGAATGCCGCTTCCACTCCGGCTGCGAAGTCCCCTCCGATTTCGTACACGTCGGTAAACTCTGTGAACGCCCAGCGGCCGAACTCGCCGGCGGCGTTAACGCCCGGTACCCAATAGGTTTCCATCGTTGTCTTCTTTTCCTTGGCGTCCTCGCCGCGGTAGCCTTTGATTTCTACGACCAGGTTCAAGGGGTCGTCCGGGCTGCGGCCGTCGTCGACCTGAATGATGAAGTCCGGAATGTACAGGCGATTGGCCGAACCGTGCTTGTAGGGGACGGTGAAGCCCAGGCTGTGGTTCTTGACGTAGGCGCGCACGCGAGGATGTGCCTCGGCGACGCGGCAGAATTCGGCCTCCCAATTGCTGTCGAGGATAGCCCAGTTGATATGGCATTTGCTGGGGTCGGTCTTCCAGCGCAGCGCTTTGGAGGTGCGGAAGTTGACAAAGCGGGTGGAGCCGACTGGATTATATGGGTCGAGCAATGCCTTGATAATGTTGCCTTCGAGGTTCGTGCGCGTGATAGCGGCTGCGATACGATCACAGGCCATTTCAGCGAGCGGCACGAACATGAGCTGAGCCGGATAGGCGTCGCCTTTGCAGACCAGGCACTGGTTGAGCCACTGGTTGGTGATGCGTTTCAGTCTTCCGAAGAGATGAAGCTCGGCGGCGGCTCCGGCGTCCCGCCACTTGGTATTGATCAGATGCTTGGTGAGATGGAACAGGAGGGTCGAGCGCCGCAGATCCCTGGTGTGGCCGAGGTTAAGGTCTACGCTTTCGCCGATGATGCCTGCGTTGGTCGTGTGGGACGGGCCAATCAGATCGGGTGTCAGTTCGAGAACCGAGTCCTCGTTGAACTCGGCGGAGAGACGCTCTTTGGGCAGGTCGACGCGGTACCCGGCGACGCGTGGGAAGCGGATCTCGAGGTGGTCACGATCGGGTCTGACGGCCAAAACCTGTACTGTTGGCGGCGGTTTGTGCGGCTGCACAACGACGGGGCGGGCGGTGAAGTCGAACGGGACTCCGAAGACATCGGCGTATTCGACGCCAAAGAGGCCTTTCTCGTTCAGTTCATAGGCGTAGCGGCGTAGCGCGCGGCCAACGACCTGTTCGCAGAGAAGCTGGGTGCCGAAGGCGCGCACGCCGAGGATATGGGTGACCGTGTTGGCGTCCCAGCCTTCGGTCAGCATGGAGACGGAAACGACGCAACGGATCGAGCCGCCGAGGCGGCCTTCCTTGCCAACAGTGTTCATTACCTCGCGCAGCAGGTCCTGATCGCTGATATTGTCGGCCTGACTCCGGTCTCCGGTGCGCTCGATAATCTCGCGGCGATACTGTTCGATCTCTTGTGCGGCCATTTCTCGAAAATTTTTGTCGAGTGCCTCACCGGACTCGAGTTGCTGGCTGTCGATCAACACTGTATTGGGCCGGGGAAGGCGGTTGCCATGCTCGTCGAAGTTGCGGAACAGTTCCAGTTTTCCCGGCACGAGGGATGTCGAGCCATCGTCGTTCTGGCGATGAAAGCCGGAAACGTAGTCGAATACCAGCTTGGAGGTCGCAGTGTTGTTACAGACGATCACAAAACATGGCGGCACGGGGATTTCGGCGTCGTCCCAAAAGTGGTAGGTCTTCTCATAGTGTCCGTAGAGGGCTTCGAGCGCGGTCTGCAGTTGTAAGGGCAGGTTTTGCGGATCGAGGTCGGCTGCCTTGCCCCGCCCCTTTTTGGGCATGTTGGGCCGGATTTCATCCCAGAGAAAGCGAAACATTGGGGCGTCGCCACCCGGAATATTGTCGGCGACGGGCACGCGCGGGAGCTTGACAATACCACATTCGATGGCGTCCATGAGGGAGAAGTCGCTCACGGTCCAGGGGAATAGCGTGCCCTCGCGGTAGCCGGAGCCACGCAGAAAGAAGGGGGTAGCGGAGAGGTCGACTACCCGGGAGACGCCCACCTTGCGCTTGATTGTTTCCAGCCCGTTTATCCAGACGCGGGCGGCCTCGTTGTTCTTTTTGGCTTCCTGTCTGTCTTCCCCTTTGGGCTTGTCTTCCTCCTCCTCACCCTGCTTGCGCCGATAGCAGTGATGCCCTTCGTCGTTCATGACGAGGATGTTCTTCAAGTTCATCAGGTCGGGCATGACCCGCTGGATCATCTGGCCCTCGGTCTCCTGCGTCTTCAGTTGGCCGTCACGCCCCTGCAGCAGTTCGCGGCCTACTTTGGAGAGTTGCATACGTTCGCGAAGCATGAAGGCGTGGTAGTTGGTGATGACGATCTTGGCGCGCTTGAGATCTTCGAGCATATCGGCGGGTACCAGTTCGCGGCTGTTGTAGTAGCTGTCGGGATCGTTGGGCTGGAGCACACGCAGCCGGTCGCGGATGGTGATGCCGGGCGCGACGACGAGGAAGCCGCGGGTGAAATTGTCGCTCTGGGGCCGGCGGACGGCGTTGATGGTCTGCCAGGCGATGATCATGGCCATGACGGTCGTCTTGCCGGCGCCGGTGGCCAGTTTGAGGGCGATGCGCAGCAGTTCAGGGTTGGCTTCCTTGTTGGCGCTGGTCAGGCGCCGGAGGATAGGCCTACCCTGGGGTCCCATTTTGGGCGCGACCTCGGTCAGCCAGATCAGGGTTTCGATGGCTTCGACCTGGCAGAAGAAGGGGCGGTAGCTGCTGAAGTGATGGCTGCGCCAGTGTTGGAGGAGGCGGGCGGTCTCAGGGGTTACGCCCCAGCTGTTGGGGCTGGGAAGGCGCCGCCAGTTGTCGACGCGGCCGCGAATCTCATTGACGGAGGCGGAGACGTCGTAGAGCTGATCCTCGTCGGAAAGACCGCTGCCGTTGTTGAGTTCGAGGCGTGCCTGCTGCGCCGAAACCTTGGTGAGCTTGGGCTTGGGTATTGGCGAAATGAACTCGGCACTGCGGCGGCCGTTCAGGATCTGGTGAGTCGGCTGGCCGTCGGAATCGAGTTCCCAGTACTGGGTGGGGTACTCGTAAGGGGAGTTGAGGATGGGTTGATCGAAGAATCGGTTTTGCATGGATTGCCCAGGGACTCTCAGTAGTTGGGATTGACAGGTAAAGCGTGCGCTACTGTGTGAAAGTTCGTTGCGGATGTCAGACGGTCCGCCTGCTGCGGTAGCATTTGGAGCGATTGGCAGCGTTAAGCTAACGTTTGGAGTATCCCACGCCGGAACTGTTGATTGCCCGACGGCTTTGCGGCATTATACCAGACTCGTGCCGGCATTGAGGATAGCTTCCATATCATTTAACCAGAACCGGGATAGACCCATGACTTCCATGCTCGATACATTCAGGAATCCGCCTACAGAGTTTTCGGTGCTGCCGTTTTGGTTTTGGAATGATGAATTGGACGCTGAGGAGATCCGGCGACAGATTGGGGATTTCGGGGCGCATGGGGTGTATGGATTTATTATTCACCCGCGGGTGGGGTTGCCCAGGACGTTGGGGTGGATGTCGGAGGCGCTGCTGAGGTTCTATGATGTGGCGATCGAGGAGGCGGGGCGGCGGGGGATGCAGGTGGTGCTTTATGATGAGGGGATGTACCCGTCGGGGTCTTCGGCGGGGCAGGTTGTAGAGGAGAATCCGGCTTTCCAGGCGCGGTGTTTGGAGGCACGGGGGCTGGCGGAGGGGGAGGAGCCGGGGCTGCGGGCGGATGAGACGCTGGTGGCGATGGTCAGGAGGCAGAGTGGGGAACGGGTGGCGGTTGTCGACCGCAAGATGGACGCGTATATACGAGGGCTGCATTATATTGACGGCGGGCCGCAGGAGGATTAGCCGCCGGCGGGGGATCTGCTGAACACGGAGGCGGTGGCGTGCTTTATCCGGCTTGTTTATGACGGGTTTTATCGGCGGTTCGGGGAACATTTCGGCGGGCTGATTCCGGCGATCTTTACGGACGAGCCGAGCCCGGTGGGGAAGCCGCGGGAGCGCGGGGTGTGGCCGGGGACGACGGGGATCCTGGCGCACGTGAACCGGCTGCTGGGGTATGACTTCAGGCCGCATCTGGCGGCGCTTTGGTTCGATGATGAGCCGGATGCGGAGCGGTACCGGGCTGACTATGAGCGGGCGATCGCGCTGCGGATGGAGGAAACGTGGTATGCGGCGTTGTACGAGTGGTGTACAGAGCATGGGATTGCGCTGACAGGGCATCCGGCGAAGGCGGATGATCTGGGGGCGGAGCGGTATTTTCATATTCCGGGGCAGGACCTGGTGTGGCGGTGGGTGCTGCCGGACGACCCGACGGCGCTGGAGGGGCCACAGTCGACGCAGGGGAAGTGCGGGAGCTCGGCGATGATCCATACGGGGAGGAGGCGGAACGCGAACGAGCTGTGCGGTGCGTACGGGCACGAGCTGACGTGGGAGGAGATGAACTGGCTGGCGGACTGGTGTTTTGTGCGGGGCACGAACATGCTGTTTCCGCACGCGTTTTACTACAGTGTGCGGGGCATCCGCTGGGATGAGCGGCCGCCGGACGTGGGGCCGAACAGCGCATGGTGGGACAGGTACAAGAGCTATGCGGACAGGTGCCGGCGGCTGTGCTGGCTGAATACGGACAGCCGGCATGTGTGTTCGGTGGCCATCCTGGGCAGGGTGGACTGGCTGCCGTGGGAGCCGGCGAAGGCGCTGTTTCAGCAGCAGCGCGACTTCAACTATGTGGAGGAGCGGCATCTGTGGGAGGACGCGGTGGTGGACGAAGGCGGGATTCACCTGGCCGGGATGCGGTACGAGGCTGTGCTGGCGATGCACGAGCCGGATGCGCGGGCGCGGGAGGCGCCGCAGAGGCTGGACGAGGCAGGCAGGCTGCTGCGGTGCGGGCCGGAGACGCCGGCGGAGGAGCTGGTGGGCTTTGTGGATGGGTTGGTGGCGGCGGATGTGCGTGTCGAGCCGGCGGCGAAGGCGCTGCGGGTGCGGCGGGTGCAGAAGGGCGGACGGGACTGGTGGATGCTGTTCAACGAGGAGGGCGCATCGCTGACGGGGAGGGTATGGCTGAGGGAGGAGGGCCCGTTTCTGCAGCTGGACCCTTGGACGGGGGAGAGCCAGGCTTGGGAAAATGGCGGCACGATTGCTCTCGACGGATACCAGTTGACGGTGGTCTGCACTGACAGGGTGAATGGCCGGTAGCCACTGAACTGCAGTAGTCAGCGGTCAGTGGTTAGTGGTAACTCAGGGCGGCGACTGATTGGCGATGGGTGAGAAGAGGAGAGGGAAAAGTTCAATTGGCCGGTTCTGTGTGCGCTGCCAAATTGGGGGACGAAAGAGGGCAGGCACAAGGCCTGCCCCTACCGTGGTCGGGGCGGGTGGATTTGCGGCACGAGGTGGGTGCGCAACCGGTGGCATAGAGATTAGGCTGGCGCCGAGGCGCCAAGGTGGCACAAGGCATTAGGAGAGGGGGCGTTGCGGGGGCGGAGCCCCCGCACAAGGGAGGGCCGAATAGGCCCGACCGCCCAAACTGCAGTGGTCAGTGGTTAGTGATCAGTTGTCAGTGAAGGCGGCGGCTGATGGGCGGTAGGGGTGAAGGGGAGGGAGGGTCACGTTGGCCATGTTGAATCATGGCCGCCATTTGGCAAGGACTTAACGGCCGGCTTTGAAATAAAAAAAGGAGCGACTACAATTTATGCCGCCCTCCCCTTGGGTTGGGGACCGGGCGACATAAGAGTCACTCCCTGCTATGACAAACGGACCGTTTTTTAGGCCACGCTCTGGCGCCTAACTACGTTGCTGGCGGCAGGGCCCTTCGGGCCGTCTTCAATCACGAACTCAACCTGGTCACCTTCCGCAAGGCTGCGGAAGCCCTCCGACTGAATGGCGGAGAAATGCACAAACACGTCGGGTCCATCTTCGCGGGCGATGAAGCCATAGCCCTTCTGATCGCTGAACCACTTCACCGTACCGACAACTGTTTCACTCATGGTGAGTAAACTCCTATGCTAACTGCGACTACCAGATAAGGCGCAAAACAACCCGCGCACTGACTGGCGATACTACATGAAAAATACCCCTTGCCCCGTTGCATGTGGGGAACGTCCCAACGTAAAGCTGTCAGAACACAAACTGATTTTGCTGCGCATAAGGATACGACATGCCGGTGCGCTTGTCAAATCGGAAAAAAGATAGGTTGTTTTCGTTACTTCCGGGTCGGTTTTTGCGGCGCGGAGGGTGGTCCAGATGGACTGCTGACAGGAGGTAGGGTAGACTTGATGGCTGGGCGCGCCGGCCGTTTGCGGGCAGTGTGCAGCGAGCGCGGTCCGCCGTCGACGATCCACCGATTTCGGGAGATCCACCATCATGTATTCAGTACTGGCCGTCGATTTAGACGACACACTCTTGGAAGATTCCACGACGATCTCGGCGCGCACGATGGCTGCGTTGGACACGTGGCAGGCGTTGGGACGCAGGATCGTGGTTGCGACGGGACGCCCGCCGCGTTCGGCGAAATTGGTCGACCCTTTTCTGAACGACTTTCCGATGATCTGCTACAACGGGGCGTGGATCGAACTGCAGGGCAACGTGCTGTTTCAGGCGACGATTCCGGTAGAGGACGCGCGGCGGATTGTCGGTGCGATCCAGAGTGGAGCGCCCGATTGCCGGTTGGGGGTCGAGATTGAGGATGCGCTTTATGTTAACCGGGGGGTGGAGTGGACCGGGGCCCATATTGTCAGCGACGTGCTGGCGCATACGGACCGGCCCGCGGCCAAGATCCTGACTTCGCTGGAGGAACTGGACGCGGCGCAGCCTCAGACGTTGAACGGGCAGGCGGTTGTGGGGAAGCCGTCGGAGACGTTGCTGCGGGGGCTGCCGGTGACGAGCCGGGCGCTGATATCGCCGAAGTATGATTTGGTCCAGGTGATTCCGCGGGGCACATCGAAGGCGGCGGCGCTGCGCTGGTTGCTGGAGCGGTGGGGCGTTGGGATGGAGGCGGTGATCTCGTTCGGGGATGACGTGAATGACGTGGAGATGGTGGCGGAGGCGGGGCTGGGGGTGGCGATGTCGAACGCGGTGCCGGAGGTGAAGGCGGCGGCGGACCGGATGACGGTGAGTAATAAGGAGGACGGGGTGGCGGTTGTGTTGGAGGAGTTTTTGGGTTGAGTGGACTTGGGGTCGCTGACTGCTGATTGTGCCTCCCACAATGCGGGTGCTAGAATTCAATATCAGGGATATCTGGCAAACGACACCTGATTCAGAATCATCTACCCAGCCATGGCGGCTCACAGAATGGCCCCGGAATTACAATCCACAACAGTTGAACGCATCCTGCAGGTGGAGGGCGTCAGTCTCTCCTTTGGCGGTACGACTGTGCTGGACCAGGTCGACTTTGATGTGCAGACGGGCGAGATTCGGGCCATTATCGGGCCGAATGGCGCGGGGAAGACGTCGATGCTCAACTGCATCAGCGGCTTCTACCGCCCGCAGCAGGGCAGGCTACTCTTTGAGGGCGAGCATGACCTGACCGGCGCCAAGAGGGTGGCGCAGTTGGGCATCGCCCGCACTTTCCAGAATATCGGTCTTTATACTTATCTGAGCGCGCTGGACAATCTGATGGCGGCGCGGCATATACACATGCGCCAGAATATGGTGGCGAGCGCGCTGTATTGGGGCTTTGCGCGCAAGGAGGAGGCGCGGCACAGGGCGGTGGTGGAGGAGTTGATCGACTTCCTGGAGATCCAGCACATTCGCAAGACGATGGTGGGCGCGCTACCGTACGGGCTGCGGAAGCGGGTGGAGCTGGGGCGGGCGCTGGCGCTGGAGCCGAAGCTGCTGCTGCTGGATGAACCGATGGCGGGGATGAATGCGGAGGAGAAGGAGGACATGGCCCGCTTTATCCTGGACATTCACACGCGGCGGGGGGTGACGATTATCCTGGTTGAACATGACATGGCGCTGGTGATGGATATTGCGGACCGGATCGTGGTGCTTGATTTTGGCACGAAGATCGCGGACGGCGTGCCGGAGGAGATCGGGCGCGACCCGGAGGTGATTCGGGCTTATTTGGGGCAGGCGAGTTAATGACCGAGATAGACCGCTTGGAGACGGTACCGCAGCATTTTCTGCGGCAGGCGGAGGCGCGCGGGGCGGGTGAGGTTGCGCTGCGGCAGAAGGAGTTCGGCATCTGGCGGGAGTTCAGCTGGCGGGAGTCGTGCGAGCAGGTGCGGAACTTCGGGCTGGGCCTGCGAGAGCTGGGTCTGACGCGCGGCGATCACGTTGCCACGATCGGGGACAACGACCGGCAGTATCTGTGGGCGTACCTGGGGCTGCAGGCGGTGGGCGGGGTGCAGGTGGGGCTGTTCACCGACGCGACGGCGGAGGAGGCGGCCTATATAATCGACCACAGCGACGCCCGCTTTGTCCTGGCGCAGGACCAGGAACAGGTGGACAAGATGCTGGCCGTGCGGGAGCAGATTCCCAAGGTCGAGCGGGTTGTCTACTGGGATGAGCGGGGGCTGTGGGATTATGAAGATCCCTGGCTCGTCAGCTACGAGGAGGTATGCCGGCATGGTGAGGCGCTGGCGGCCGGGGAGCCGTCGCGTTTCGAGGAGGAGGTCGCGCAGGGGCGCGGCAGTGACCTGGCGATACTGTGTTACACGTCGGGGACGACGGGCCGCCCCAAAGGAGCGATGCTGAGCCATGAGAATGTACTGCGATCGAACGACGCCTTTGTTCAGGTGGACACGCTGTACGACAGCGATAACCATGTCAGCCTGTTGCCGCTGGGTTGGATAGCGGAACACGCGTGGGGGGTTGCGCCGCACTGCGTTCACGGCATGGTCATGAACTTTCCGGAAAGTTTTGAGACGGTGCGCGAGAACGTGCGGGAGATTGCGCCGCAGCGGGTCCTTTACAACTCGCGGCTGTGGGACGCGCTGCTGGGGACGATCCAGGTGCGGATGGCGGAGTCGTCGTGGGTCAACCGCAAGCTGTACGGGCTCTTTCTGCCGGTTGGTCAACGGCTGGCGGACAGGAAGCTGGCGGGCGAGGCGGTGTCGCCGGGATTGCGGCTGGCCTACCGCATCGGCGACTGGTGTCTCTTTCAGCCGCTGCGCGATAAGTTGGGGTTCACCAAGCTGCGGGCCGCGTATACGGCCGGGGGCGCGCTGAGCCCGGATGCGATGCGCTTTTTTCATGCGCTGGGCATCAACCTGAAGCAGATATACGGATTAACTGAGGTTACCGGAAGTGGTACAATTCATTGGGACGGCGACATCAAGTTTGCGAGCGTCGGGCGGCCGGGGGGCGGGGTTTCGGTGCGCACGGATGAGGAGGGGGAGATCCAGATTGGCGGGCCGACGGTGTTCCAGGGCTATTACAACAATGCGGAGGCGACGGCCGAGGCAGTTGTTGAGGAGAATGGGACACGCTGGTTCCGCACGGGAGACGCGGGCCACATTGACGAGGACGGCCACCTGATCTACCTGGACCGGATGAAGGATATGATCACGCTGGCCAACGGCGAGCGCTACGCGCCGCAGTTCATCGAGGGGCGGCTCAAGTTCAGCCCGCACATTCTGGACGTGATGGCGGTGGGCGGGCCGGCGCAAGAGTACGTTACGGCGCTGGTGATCATCAATTTCGACAATGTGGGCAGCTGGGCGGAAAGGCAGGGCATTGCCTTCACGACTTTCGCCGATCTTGCGCAGAAGGCTGAGGTCTACGAACTGATACGGAAGGCGGTGGACGGCGTGAACGCCGATATGCTGCCGTCGAGCAGGGTGAGGCGGTTTGTGCTGCTGCCCAAGGAGTTTGATGCGGACGAGTCTGAGATGACGCGCTCGCGCAAGCTGCGCCGTGACGTCCTTTACACGCGCTATAACGAGATGATCGAGGCGATGTACGCAGGGCAGGAGCGGATTCAGGTGCAGACGGCGGTGCGCTACCAGGACGGGAGCGAGGGCGTGATTGAGACGGACCTGAGAATCGTGAACTGCAGTAGTCAGTAGTCAGTAGTCAGTAGTCAGTGGTTAGTGGTTAGTTTTCACTGCGAGACGTTGGAGTCAGGCGGCGGTCTTGTTGGGAGTTGATAGTCCGGCAGGAAACGCTTGATTTGACGATAAGGGCCTGCGGAGCTATGGGCGCTTACTTTTTTACACATTGCCGGGTACATTGATGAATTGGTCACTGGTGCCGCAACAGTTTGTTACGGGGATACTCAACGGCGGGACGATTGGTCTGATTGCGTTGGGGATTGTGCTGATCTATAAGTCGTCGGAGGTGTTCAACTTCGCGCACGGGCATCTGGTGATGTTTGGGGCGTTTCTGACGTGGTGGTTTACGGGGGGCGGGGCGGAGCCGGGCACGGCGCTGATCGATTTGCCGCTGTGGGCGGCGCTGATCGCGGCACTGCTGGCGTCGTTGGGACTTGGACTTGTGATTGAGCGCTTTGCGCTGCGGCCGATGACGGGGCAGCCGCTGCTGGCGATCATGCTGATGACGCTGGGGCTGGCGCAACTGTTCGAGGGGGCGACGGCAATCCTATTCGGCGTGGAGCTGAAGAGCAACTTCCCGGCGCCGTTTTCGCCCAGCGACGTGCTGGTGATTCCCTTTCCCGGCGCGTTCGGCGATGCGATCCGGCTGACGTATACGCTGGTGGCCACGTTTGTGGTGGCGACGCTGGCCGCGGTTGTGTTCATCTGGTTTTTCAACAGTACAAAGACAGGGCTGGCGATGCGGGCGACGGCGGAGGACCACGAGGTGGCGCGCTCGGTGGGTATCAAGGTTAGGCGTGTCTTCGGGCTTTCGTGGGGGATCGCCGGGGTGATCGCGACGCTGGGGGGTGTGCTGCTGGCGACGGTCAGCGGTGTGAGCCTGAATCTGTCGACGGTGGCGCTGATCGCGTTTCCGGCGATCCTGCTGGGCGGGTTGGAGTCGCTGGGGGGCGCGCTGTTGGGGGGATTCGCGATCGGCCTGGTGCAGGCGCTGGTGCAGGCATCGCGGTTGATTGAGGTGCGGAATTCTTCGGAAATCGCGCCCTACCTTTTGCTGCTGGTGGTGCTGCTGATACGTCCGGAGGGGTTGTTCGGTCAGAAGAGGATCGAGAGGATATAGCCGGTGGCGATGCTGCGCCCTGCGGGGGACTTTGACCGGTCCTATGAACAGGACATGGCGCTGCTGCGCCAGCCGTGGCACTACTGGTTGCTGGGAGTCAGCCTGCTGGCGGCGTTCACTTTGCCGCTGTGGGGCGACGCTTACCTGGTTGCCACCGCCAATCAGATCGCGTATACGGTCATTGCGGTGCAGGGACTGAACATCCTGACAGGCTACACGGGCCAGATTTCGTTAAGCCAAGCGGCGTTTATGCTGGTGGGCGGGTATGCGTCGGCGCTGCTGGTGATTCACGCAGGTTTTTCTTTCTTCATCGCGCTGCCGCTGGCCGCGCTGGCGGCGGGGGGGATCGGCCTGATTTTCGGGCTGGCGAGTTTGCGGGTCAAGGGCTTTTATCTGGCCTTCGCGACGCTGGCGGCGCAGTTCATCATCCCGTGGCTGAGCCGGCACACGTTCAAGGATTTCCTTGGCGGTGCGAACGGCGCAATCGAAGTGCCGCTTCCGCAGCTGGGCGGTGTGAACTTCGGGGAGGTAAGCAACTATTTTTACATCTCGCTGGTCGTGCTGCTGATTACGACTTTCCTGTTATTTAACATCTCGCGGACGCGGTTGGGGCGGGCGTTTGTCAGTGTACGGGACAACGATCTGGCGGCAGAGCTGCTGGGGGTCAACCTTTTCACGTACAAGCTGCGGGCGTTTTTCATTGCGGCGATGCTGGCGGGCGTGGCGGGGGCGATCAAGGCGCACAGCCAGCGGGGGGTCGGCACCGAGTTCGGCTACAGCCTGAACGAGTCTATCATCTTCCTGGGGATGCTGGTGATCGGCGGCCTGGGCACGAATCTGGGACCTTTTTTGGGCGTTGCTTTCATCATTTTGATGGAAGACCTTTCGGACCTGCTGGGCGGTGTGCTGGCCGCGGCCTTTCCCGAACTTGCGGACCAGCTATTGACGTCATTCCGCCCGATCTTTTTCGGAATGGCGCTGATGCTCTTTCTTATCTATGAACCGCGCGGCCTTGCGCACCGCTGGCAGCTTCTGCGAGCAGGCTGGCGGCTGCGTCCATTTGCACGTTGACCGGACGCTATTTTTCCCTGAATCATAGTGTTGGAGGCGGGAACGTTACTACCACGAAGCGTAGGATGAAAGACTCACTGGAGAGGAGAGAACCCAAATGAAAAAGTACGTGAACATCACCAGCATTTTGCTCATTTTTCTGTTGCTGGCGGCCTGTGCGCCGGTGCCTGCGGAAGAACCAATGGCCGCGGAGGATGGGTCGAAGGAGGCCATGGAGGCAGAGGAGGCGGCGCCCCCCGAAGCGCCGATGGAGATCGCGTGCGAGGACAGTTATGAGGGGGAGAGCCTGATCATATACCAGCAGGCGGGTCTGACCGGACCGCTGGCCACGCTGATGGGAACGGGCTTTATCAGCGCGACGCAGGACGCGATTGATCAGATCAACGCGGAGGGCGGCGTCTGCGGTGTGATGCTGAGCGTGCGCATGGAGGATACACAGTACGCTCTCGAGCAGGAAATCCAGGTCTATGAGCAGTTCCGCGCGGAGGACCCCAAGCCGTTGTTCATTACGACGGCCAACAGCGCGGCGACGATTGCGCTCAAGGACCGGGTGGTTGAGGACGAGATCGTCAACCTGGCCACGGGGGTGCACTCGCAGTCCCTGTACAACCCACCGGACGGCTACACGGTGGGCATTGTGCCGATCTACCCCGACCAGTTTGCAGGTTTCCTGCAGTTCGTGCACAGCAACTGGGCTGATATCAAGCCTGAAGGCGCGGGAGACAGCATCACCGTGGGCGTCATCGGTTGGGCGAACGCTTTCGGGGCCGGCGCGATCACGCCGGAATCACAGGCTTTTGCCGAGTCGCTGGGCATCACTGTCCTGCCGCTTGAGGAGCAGCAGGTCAGCCCGTCCGCTGATGTTACGGGTCAGTTGCAGAACCTTCTGGTCAACGGTGCGAATGTCATTTACATGCAGGCCATTTCCTTCAGCATTACGCAGGTCATAGGCACGCTGCACGCCATGGGCTTTTACGATAAGGTGGTGCTGGGCAGCGTGAACTGGGGCATGAACCGGGACGTACTCAATATTCTGGGCGAGAATGCAGCGCTTGCCGTAGGTTACTACGGTGTATTCCCCTATCTGTGGTGGACCGACACCGATGTGCCGGGGGTGCAGATGGCGCTGGAGACATTTGCGGCCAAGGGCTACCCTGAACATGAAAAGGCGTTCACGTACCTGCTCCTTTACAGCGCGATGTACGGGTTGGCGGACGTACTGACGGTGGCGTTGAACAATGTCGGTTTCGACGGCCTGAACGGAACGGAGTATCTGAAGGCGATGCAGCAGATGGGGACGGTGAGCGCGGCCGGCGTGTTTGAAATGAATGTGGAAGGAAGCAACCGGGCGCCGAACAAGGCCCAGATCCGGCAGGCGCAGATTCTGGAGGACGGCAGTATCGACTTCGTCGTGGTCCAGGACTTTGTGACCTTGCCGGATATGCGGCCGGCAGCAGAATAGTCATCCTGAAAGGAATGCAGTCGCCGGTGGCCGGGGGAGGCTTCGGTCACCGGCGCTTTCGCGTTTATGTTGCAGATCAACAATATCGAAGTTGTCTATAGTGACGTGATACTGGTGTTGCGGGGGATCTCGCTGGCGGTGCCGGAGAAGCGGATCGTGTCGCTGCTGGGCGCCAACGGGGCGGGCAAGTCGACGACACTGAAGGCGATCTCGGGCTTGCTGCGCACGCAGCAGGGGGAGGTCACGCGCGGGAGTATCGAGTGGAACGGCGAACGGATTGACGGCAGATCGCCGGACGAGATCGTTCAGATGGGGATTGTTCAGGTGCTGGAGGGGCGGAGGCTTTTCGAGCATCTGACGGTGGAGGAGAATCTGCGCACGGGTGCGATTTTCCGCAGGACCAGCGACGCGGAGTTGCGGAGGGATTTGGACGAAGTTTACGGCTATTTCCCGCGTTTGGCGGAGTTCCGGCGGCGTACTGCGGGCTATCTGTCGGGCGGAGAGCAGCAGATGGTTGTGATCGGCCGGGCGCTGATGGCAAAGCCGAAGTTGATGCTTATGGACGAGCCGAGCCTGGGGCTGGCGCCGCTGCTGGTGCAGTCGATTTTCGAGGTGATCCGGCGCATCAACGATGAGTCGGGTGTTTCGATACTGCTGGTTGAGCAGAACGCGAACGTGGCGCTGCGCTCAGCATCGCATGCTTACGTGATGGAGACGGGTCGGATTGTGCTGGACGGGCCGGCGGAGCAGCTGGCGGAGAACGCGGACATCAAGGAGTTCTACCTGGGAATGACACAGGTGGGCGGGCGCAAGAGCTACCGCGACGTGAAGCATTACAAGCGGCGCAAGCGCTGGCTGGGGTGAAACGGCAGTAGTCAGTGGTCAGTGGTCAGTGGTCAGTGGTCAGTGGGGTGCCAGCCTAGGGCTGGCGCAACTTGTTTGGCGACCTGTTCGAGCATTTCGAGGATTCTTTCGAGGGGTGGGTGGATGGGGTCGAACTGGAGGATGAGGTCGGTGGTGTAGGGGAGGACGCGGTCGGCGGCCAGGCGGGCGGCGACATCTTGTGGCGCGCCGTAGGCGATGTGCGTGCGCTGGCAGTAGGCTTCGGGGGTAAGATTGGGCGGGATGCCTCCCATTGCGTGTTTCTCGATTTGGCGGAGGGCGTCGAGGCGGTCGTTGCCGAGGTAGATGCCGCGTGAGAGGCCGATGCGGGGCGGCAAGGGGCGCTCGCCCCAGGCCTCGCGGAAGGCGACGGCTACGGGCTCTTGCTCCTGGCCGGCTGCCTGTTCTTCGCTGCCGACGAAGCGGCTGAGGAGCAGACCGGCGTCGTTTTGGGCGGCGTACTGGGCGCCGCGGATGCTGAGGGCGCTGAGCCAGAGGCGGTCGCCGAGGGTGGGGGCGGGCGGGCGCAGGCGCTGATTGTCCTCTCCGAGGGTCTCGCCGGCGAGGGCTTTTTTGAGCGTGATAAGGGCGTCGGTGGTGCGCTGGTGGCGGCTGTCGATGTCGACACCGAAGGCTTCGAATTCGTCGGCGTCGCTGCCGCTGCCGACGCCCAGCTCCAGGCGTCCGTTGCTGATTGTATCGACGACGGCGGCGTCTTCGGCGACGCGCAGCGGATGTTCAAAGGGCAGCACAACGATGGAGGTGCCGAGGCGCAGCCGTTTTGTGCGCTGGCCGACCGCGGCGAGAAAGGGGAAGGGGGAGGGCAACATGCCGCCCAGGTCTTTGAAGTGGTGCTGGGCGACCCAGACCGCGTCAAAGCCGAGCCGGTCGGCGGCGTCAAAGATCTCCAGGTTTTCGCGGTAAGCCTGTTCGGCGTCGGCGCGGCCGCGCAGATGGCTCAGAAAGCCGAGTCGAAAAGGGTTCGGCATAGCATGTTTCCTCGCAGTATCCTCGCTAGTTTTTCTGTTCCAAGACCCGTTGCCAGGTATCTGAATCCACATTGCCGCCGCAGATGACGACGGCGAGGCGTTGTCCGGCGAAACGCCTGCCGGTCTTCAGCAGGCTGGCTACGGCTACGCCGGCGGCGCCTTCGATGCACTCGCCAAGTTCGTGGTAGATGAGGCGCATGGCGGCTGCGATCTCGTCCTCGCTGACGGTCAGCCAGTGGTCGACATGGTTCTGGCAAAGGCTGAAGGTGACGGCGTGCGGTTCGATGCCGCCGGCGCTGCCGTCGGAGAGGGTGGGCAGGCTTTCGGTTTCGACGATGCGGCCGGCGCGCACGGAGGCGAGCATGACGGCGGAGTTTTGGGGCTGGCAGCCGACGGCCTGAATCTGGCTGCCGGTGGCTTTGATATGGATGGCGATGCCGCCCATCAGGCCGCCGCCGCCGACGGTGACGAAGACGGCGTCCAGCTGCGGCTGCTGGTGCAGCAGCTCAACGGCGATGGTGCCCTGGCCGGCGATGATGTGCGGGTCGTTGTAGGGGGAGATGAAGGGCTGGTGGCGTTGCAGGGCGGCTTGGCGGGCGCTGATCTCGGCGTTGAGTGCGTCGCCGGTGACGCGGCAGAGCGTTACGGGGAAGGCTTCAAGCTTCTCTACTTTGCGGGGAGAGGCTGCTTCCGGGAGGTAGATAGTGGCGGCGATATCGAGTTGGGCTGCGGCGCGGGCTACGGCGAGGGCGTGGTTGCCGGTGGAGGCGGTGACGATGCCGCGTGCGCGGTCCTCTGCTGATAGGTTGAGGAGCTTGTTGGTTGCGCCGCGCAGTTTGAAGGAGCCGGTGTGCTGGCGGTTCTCCAGCTTGAGGAAGACGTGGGCGCCGGTGCGTTCGGACAGGGCGGGGGACAGGCCGAGCGGCGTTTCGACGACGTGGGGGCAGATGCGCGATGCGGCCAGCCGGATGTGGCGGGGGAGGTCGGCGACGGAGGGGGACAGGCCGGTGGGATGGCGCCCTCCATTTTCCGATCCCCTTAAATGGGAAGCGCCATCTATCTGCTGGCGACTGGGCGACGCAGCCATCTGTTGCTGGATCCTTGCCTGTTTCAGGAGCTCGTGCTCTGTTGGTGTGCTACAATGAAGAACTGTGTGTCTTCCCGTTATTTTAACATATTCCTTCGCAGCGGCAGGCCGGGGAGACAGTGTTGTGTGCAGTGAGCAAGGGCACACACGAGGGGTGCCCACAAGGGGTGCCCCTACGGATTGGCGTATTTTGAAGCCGCGGGCGTGGGCACACACGAGGGCACCCACAAGGGGTGCCCCTACAGGGGGCTTTGGGGACGAGTTTATTCATGCGAATTGCGATAATTTCGGACATTCACGGCAACTGTGTGGCGCTGGACGCGGTGCTTGCGGATATTGCGTCTGAGGACCAGGAAGCCGCTGACGGGTATTGGATACTTGGTGATCTGGCGGCGGCGGGTGCGCAGCCGCTGGAGGTGATGGAGCGGGTTCTGGGTCTGGACAACGCGCGAATTGTGCGGGGTAATTCGGAGCGGTATTTGACTACGGGAGAGAGGCCCCTGGCGACACCGGTGGAGGAGGTGACGGATCTTGCGTTGCTGCGCGACTGCATCGGGATTCTGGAGTCGTTCTCGTGGACGGCGGGGGCGATGGCTGCCGGGGGCCATGTGCCATTTATGCTGGATCTGCCGCTGGAGGAGAGGCTGACGCTGCCGTCCGGCAGCCGCGTTCTGCTGGTGCATGCGTCGCCGGGGAGAGATGACGGGAGCGGTTTCGTGCCCTGGTACAGCGACGCGGAGATGAGCGAGCGGCTGGAGGGCTGCGGCGCTGACCTTGTGTGTGTAGGGCATACGCACTGGCCGCAGAATTTCCATCTGAACGGCGTGCACGTGGTCAACCCGGGCAGCGTGGGCAACCCGATGATCCCCAGTTTGCGGGCTACATACGCAATCATGGAGGCGGACGAGAGCGGATACCGGGTGGAGCACCGGGCGGTTGAGTACGACAGGAAGCTGGCGGAGGAGAAGGCGTGGGCGGTGCAGCATCCGCAGGCGGAGTTTATCAGCAGCTTTCTGCGGGGGGACCGTGTGCGTTCGTGGGGTGAACCGGAGGTCCTGAAATGAGCGGGCAGCCCAGCCAGTTTGGCTTCGAGTACTCGAGTGTCTTTCAGGATGAAAGCGTGGTGCAGGCTTACCGGTACCGGCCACAGTACCCGGCGGCCACGTTTGGACTGCTGGTGGAACTGTTGCCGGCGGGTTGCAGGCCGCGGGCGGTGCTGGACGCGGGTTGCGGGACCGGATTCGTGGCGCGGCCGCTGGCTCCGCTGGTGGACCGTGTTGATGCGGTGGACTTTTCGGCGGCGGCAATCCGGGAGGGCAGGCGGTTGCCGGGCGGAGATCATGCGGGGCTGCGCTGGATTGAAGGGCCAATCGAGTCGGCGGCTGTGGACCCGCCCTACTGTCTGATCACGGCGGGGGCGAGTTTGCACTGGTTCGAGTGGGACACTGCGTTCCCGCGCTTTGCGCGGCTGCTGGCGGCGGATGGGCTGTTCGTGGCGGTGGGAATGGAGCATGAGAGGCCGGCGTGGATGCGAGAGGAGCTGGGTCCGGTTCTGGCGCGCTATTCGATGAACAAGGCGTTTGCGCCTTACAGTGCGGCGGGGATTCTGGATGAGTTGGAGGAGCGGGGGCAATTCCAACTGATGGGCAGCGCGCAGACCGACATGATCGAATGGCGGCAGCCTATCAGCGAGTGGGTGGAGAGCATCCATGCGCGCAACGGCTTTTCGCGGGACCGGATGGACCCGGGGGAGGCGGCTGAGGCCGACGCGCTATTTGCCGAGATGGCGGCGCGTCATGCGGATGGTGGGGACAGTATGATCACGCATCGTTACGCCGGCAGCTTGTTGTGGGGGCGACCGCTGAAGCAGGACGGCTAGACTGGGGCGGGTTTAGGCCCACAGCATGCCGTCCTCGTCGCGTTCAAGCTCTTTTTCTGCGAAGAGGGCGTTTTCGGCGGCCTGGGTGGGCTGTTCGTGCTTGAACCAGTTGCGCCATTGGGCGGGCGCGTTGATGTCTTCGCCGCCGTGGTCGGTGCGGCGGGTGCGCACGCGGAGCATGAGGGGCGTGTTGACGCTGGCGCCGCTGACAATGACCTGGCCTTTGCTGAGGGCGGGCAGCTCCTTGAGCATGTCGCGGCCGACGCTTTCGACGGATTCGGCGATGCGGTTCTGGTCAATGGGGTTGGTGATGCGCATGATGCACTGGGTCATGCACTGGCTGAGGACGTCGCTATCGAGGCGGCCAGGCCGCTGTGAGATGAGGCCGACGCCTACGCCGAATTTACGGCCCTCGCTGAGGATGGTCTTGAGCTGGTCGGAGCTGACGGCGTCGGCGTTGGCGGGCGCGAAGTTATGGGCCTCTTCGAGGAGGCTGAAGACGGGGAAGGGCATGTGGTTGCGGTCGGTGCGCTGGAGCTTGCCTTTCTCGGTGTCGATGCGGGCCTGGTAGACGCGGCGCAGAAGGGTGGCGACGATCACCTGTTGCTCTCTGCGCTCGACTTCATTCAGCTGGACGAGGGTACACATTCCCGGCTGGAAGAGCTCGTCCAGTTCGATATTTTCGAAGTCGTTGAAGATGCTGCTTTCTCGCAGGGCTGCGCCCAACCGCCAGATGAGGGCGCCGGTTGTGGGATCGTCATCGGCGGCTTCATCCTCACTCTGCGCGCCGTCCCCCACCTCGCGCACGGCCCTAAGCAGCTGTTCCAAAGTATACTTGTCTTCACCCCAGGTGCGTTCGGCGTATCTGAAGGCGCGGCCAAGTTGATAGTGCATCTTTTCTGACAGGTTGGGCAGGAGATAGCGCAGGTCGGGCAGTGTGAGGCTGCTGATACGCACGCGCAGATCGTGGGGGCGGAAGATGCGCACTTTGGGGCTGTAGCCGCCGTCGCGGAATTCCTCCTTATTCTGAACTTGCTGCAGGGTATCGTACTCGCCGTGGGGGTCGATGACGAGGACTGCGGCTCGGTTGTAGGGCATCAGGAGCTCTTCGAGGAGGACGCCGGCGAGATAGCTCTTGCCGCTGCCGGTGCTGGCGATGATGGCGAGGTGTGTGCTGGTGAAGCCGCGCACGTCGAGGGCGACGGGGACTGCGCCGGGTTCGCGGCTGAGCAGGTCGCCGATGTATGCGCTGCCGAGCTGGCCCTGGCGGCCGCGGCTGAGGAGTTCGGTCAGCGTCTCGTCTGCGGCGATGAAGACGGGTGCGCCGCCTTGCGGGGGCACGCGCGGGTTGGTGAAGTCGTGGAGGCGCTCGTCGTAGAAGCCGAGGACGGTGACCGTGAGCTCGAAGAGCTCGGTTGCGTCGCTTTCGTAGCCGAGCATGGCGGCGACGGTGTGGGGCGGCACGGCGGGGTCGGCCATGAAGGTATCGGGGAAGAGCTTGACGGCGGTGCGGGCGGTGATGCGGCCGAGGATCTGGCGCTGGCTGCCGTCGACGGGGGCGGTGTAGTAGACGAACTCACCGTGCTTGAGCTGGCGGTCGGGATCGGGGGCGATGAAGGTATATTCGTGGAGGGTTTCGCCCGGTCCTTTGACGGTGCCGACTGCAGTTTTTAGTTTTTGGTTTTCAGTTTTTAGTTGCTCCACTCACTACTCCCTGACGATAAAACTGAAAGTCTGGAATTAGCTGCCAAGCGTTGCGGGTGCGGCTTATCCGGCGGGCTGCACTATGGATTTCCAGGCGACATTGTTGCGCATGACCTGGAGGATGGCCTTCTCCTCGGGGAAGAGGGCATCCAAGTGGTCGATGATCTGGACAAGGAGGGCAGGGACGAGGGGATTGTTGTGGGCGAGGAGCGTAGCCGCGTAACGCAGAGCGGGGCGACCGTTCCGGTCGCGGTGGAACTGCCGGACCTCTTCTTCGGTCAGACAGCGAACAGTGGCGCCGACCTCGGCGGACGGCCGCGGGATCCCCTGCTGCAGGCCAGTCTCGTCATGCCAGCCCAGGGCCAGCAGACCGACCAGCATGGCGGTCTCGTCGATAAGATCGGGGCTGAACACTGCCTGTTCAGAGTGGGAGGTGAGCCGGGGGCCCAGGTTGGTGAAGCTCGGATTGACGAGCATTGAATTATAGACGACGCCGATCAGGCATGGCGCGCCGGTCGTGTTGTTTTGCTCGGTGGCTGGAGAGGTTGCAGGGAAGGGGGGCAGAGAGATGGCAACGAAGGAACCGAAGGCGTAGGCGTCGGGCGGGGGCCGCCGTTCCTGGTCCATGGGGCCGAAGAGCTGGCAGACGTAGTCGATATGGGAATTGGAGTTGGCTATCACGCCGATACGGTGTGTCATGCGTATATTGAATCAGAATGTTTGTTCGGTGGCAAATTGGAGGGAGGACGGGATTGCCGACCAGATTGGGATTGCGTGTTTGCAGTCACAAGGCCTGCCCCTACGGGGATCTGATGTGACTGGCGGGACGTGGTTTGGAGACCTTTTTTCGGCTGGGCACTTGTTACGAATATTGACACCAGGTTCGGTGAGGCATGTTGTAGGAGAGGGGGCGTTGCGGGGGCGGAGCCCCCGCACAAGGGAGGGCCGAATAGGCCCGACCGCCCAACTGCAGTGGTCAGTGGTTAGTGGTCAGTGGTCAGTGACGGCGCTTCCTCTGCCTCAGAGTTGATCGCGGACTGGCCATGGTTTAGTCGCTGCCAAAGGTTTACGAGAACACACACCAGTTTTGAACTGCACCCGAAGGATGAGAGGGCAGACCACAGTCAGTGTGAAGGCAAGGGCACCCACAAGGGGTGCCCCTACCGGAATTGGCGGCAGGCAAAGACCGGGCCGCGCAATCCTTCGGTCTGAACGACTCCAAATCTGTTCTGCACGCGAAGGGGCTGGCGGTAGCTTGCGGGTAACGTGGCGTCAGCGGCCGCCCATGCCGGAGAGTGTGATGCCTTCGACGAAGCGCTTTTGGGCGAAGACGTAGACGAGGAGGACGGGCAGCAGGGCGATGACGGAGCCGGCCATGAGGAGGTGCCAGTCGGTGTTGTACTGGCCTCTGAAGGTGGCCAGGCCGACGGGAATGGTGCGGGTGGCGTGGGAGTTGGAGACGACGAGCGGCCAGAGGAAGTCGTTCCAGGAGCCGAGGAAGACGAAGATGGTGAGTGCGGCGAGGACGGGCCCGCTCAGGGGCATGATGACCTGGGCCCAGATGCGGAAAGAGGAGGCGCCGTCCATGCGCGCGGCCTCATCGAGCTCGACGGGGATGCCGCGGAAGTATTGACGGAGTAGAAAGACGGCGAAGACGGAGAAGGCGGTGGGGACGATAAGAGCGTAAAAAGTGTCGAACCAGCGCAGATAGCGGATAAGGATGAAGTTGGGGATCATGGTCACGTGGAACGGGATCATCAGCGTGGCCAGGTAGACGAGGAAGAGGGATTCGCGGCCGCGGAAGCGCAGGCGGGCGAAGGCGAAGGCGGCCAGTGAGGAGGTCAGGATCTGGAGGGTGGTGACGCTCACGGCAACGAAGAGGCTGTTCAGGTAGAAGCGTCCGAAGGGCATGGCCTGCACCGTGTCCAGGTAGTTGCGCCAGACGACGGGGTTGGGAACGAGGGAGGGGGGGTAGGTGAAGATTTGCGGGGGAGACTTGAGCGAGGTGGCGAGCATCCAGCCGAAGGGCAGCAGCATGGCGACGCTGCCCAGGATCAGGGCAACGTGAAGGAGCAGGCGCCCCGTATTAAGCGTCCTGCCTGGTGCGGCTTGCGTGCGTATCGTCGCGGGCGTAGTCGTTGTGGTCGTGGTTGTCACGATTCCCCGCCTGCTTCATAGTGCACCCAGCGTCGTTGCAGGCGCGTCTGCACGAGGGTAAAGATGAAGATGAAGATAAAGAGCACCCAGGCGACGGCGGCTCCTCTGCCCATGCGTTGGAATTCGAAGGCCATCTGGTAAATGTAGTAGACGATGGTGAGCGTGGCATTGGCCGGCCCGCCCTGGGTCATCACGAATGCCTCGCTGAAAAGCTGGAAGGCACCGATCATCTGGATGACCATAAGGAAGAAGGTGGTGGGACTGACCATGGGAAAGGTTACGGAGCGGAAGCGCTGCCAGGCGCTGGCGCCGTCGACTTTGGCGGCATCGTACAGCTCAGTCGGAACGCCCTGCAGAGCAGCGAGGTAAATCACCATGGTGAAGCCGGTGTTTTTCCACAGGGTCAGGATCACGACGGCAGGTTTGGCCCAATCCGGATCGTTGAGCCAGTCCGGCGGGCGGACGGGGAGACCTGTCGCGGCCCCCAGTTCCCAGACGGCTGCGGCCAGAATGCCGAAATCGCGGTTGAAGAACCACTGAAAGACAAGGGCAGCGGCAACGATCGTCGTCACTACGGGCATGAAATAGATGAGGCGGTAGACTTCGAGCCCGCGCAAGCCCTGGTTCAGCGCCACCGCGAGCAGCAGGCCAAAGGCAAGCTGGAGGGGGACGATGGTGACGATGAAGTAGAAGGTGTTGCCAAGGACTTTGCGAAATACCAGGTCGCTGGAGAGGAGCTGGGTGTAGTTCTTGAAGCCAACGAATTCCGGCGGGGAGAGCAGAGACCACTCAAAAAGGCTGAGGGCCAGGGATGCGACCACAGGGATCGCCACAAAGATCAGGAACCCGGCGAAACTGGGCAGCAGGAACAGGTAGGCTTCCCACTGCTGGTCCGGCTGGTAGCGCCGCCAGCGCGGCAGAGAGCTATGGGAGGATGTGGACGCGGTCATGGCGTCATTGGCACAAGGCAGGCAGCCAGGAGCCGGTCTGGTAACCGGCTACTGGCTGCGGACTGCCGATCAATAGAGCTTATTTCGGGAATCCGTTCTCGGCAAGGAAGGCGTCCACTTGCTCGCAGATGGAGTTGAGTCCATCGGCGACGCCGACTTCACCGATCAGGATCTGATCGCGACCCGGGTTAATGAACGATCCGCCAATCTGGCTCCATTCGACAAAGTAGCCGATGCGACCCATGCGGGCATTCTCACCTTCGGTGATGAAAGCCTGGCGGTTGGTCGGGGGCTGCCCGCTGTTAAGGAAGGCGTCGGACTTGGCGGTGGACTGCAGGGCCGGCAGGATTTCACCGGAGGCGGTATAGATGCGCTGCCCGCCGTCGGTGCTCTGGAGCCAGCTCAGGAAGGTCCAGGCCTCATCCTTGTTGTCGCTGAGGGCGCTCATGACCCAGGCGGCGCCGCCGGCGGCGGAGGCGCGGTGGCCGTCAGCGGGAATGGGAATGACCGAGACATCGTAGTTCATGCCGGCGGCGTTGAAGGCAGAGACGCGGCTGGCGTTCTGGATGATCATGGCCACCTGGCCGCTCTGGAAGACAGCGGCGTCACCACCGGCCTGGCTCATATTGGCCGGAGGCATGAAATAGTTGTTGTCGATCATGTCCTTGAAGAACTGAACGGCTTCGACGACTCCGGGCTCGTTCATTGTGCAGCGCGAGGGGTTGCGCATGTTATCGAGGGCCATGCCGCCTTTCTGCATAACCCAGATCATCCACTTGCCGCCCTCCATGCCGAGTGCGTAGCGGGAGACGCGGCCGCTGTCCTCGACAACGGTCAACAGCTCGGAGATGGCCGCCAGATCGTCCCAAGTCCAGGTGTCATCGGGGTAAGGGGCGCCGACCTCGTCAAAGATGTCCTTGTTGTAGTAAAGGACTTCGAGGCCGATGTCGCGCGGGAAGCCGTATACGCTGCCGTCGTACATGGCGTACTCAAGCAGGGAAGGCCAGTAGTCGTCGACATCGTAGCCGCTGGCCTCGATCCAGGGGTCAAGGTTTTCCAGCACGCCCTCGGAAGCATAGTTCACGATGGGCGAGAGGAAGAGGACGTCGGGGACGACCGACGAGTCACCGCTGGCCCAGAGGGTCTTGATCTTGGTGAAGTAGTCGCCCCAGGGCTCGGCCAGGATCTCGATGACAATGTCGTCCTGTTCTTCCATAAAGGCATCGGCCACTGACTGATGGGTGGCGACCTCTGCGGGGCTGCCCCACATTGCCCAAGTAATGGTCACCGGGCCGTCGTCGTCGGCCATCTCCATGCCACTATCAGCTGCCGGTGCGATGGGGGCGCAGGCAGAGAGAAGCAGGGCGGCCAGCGCCAAGACCATCAGCGCTGTGAAGCTGAAACGGTTCTGCCATGGTCGAAATTGCATTAGTTTCCTCCCTGAAAACATCTGAAACTGCGAGTGAGTGGTCTAGAGCGCTCCTACTCAAAAGGAACGCAGTGGGGTTGTGTCGACTGCTGAACTATCGCGTGATTCGCGGTTTGACTATTGTACAGGATTCGGGACCGCAGATCAAGCGCATAAAAACATTTTTCGGGCTCCCGATGGTGCCGGAAACGCAGTCTGCGGCGACGATCCGGTCCCTGCCGGAGAGGTTTTTCCTCCGGGGGTAAACAGGTTAGCGAATTGCGTTCAAGACGACCGGCGGCGCAGGCGGGCCAGTTCGGCTTCGAGTGACTGCAGCCGCTCTTCGGCTTGCTGGCGGGCGGCTGTTTCGGCGTGAATGCGTCGCTCGGCCTGCTGGCGGGCGGTTGCTTCGGATTCGGCCCGTTGCTCGGCCTGCTGGCGGGCGGTCGCTTCGGCCTCGGCCCTTTGCTCGGCCTGCTGGCGGGCGGTCGCTTCGGCCTCGGCCCTTTGCTCGGCCTGCTGGCGGGCGGTCGCTTCGGCCTCGGCCCTTTGCTCGGCCTGCTGGCGGGCGGTCGCTTCGGCCTCGGCCCTTTGCTCGGCCTGCTGGCGGGCGGTCACGGACTCCTGATATTTGGGAAGCACAAACCCGTGATACACCTCGTCGAGCGCGAGTTCCTCCAGCACGGTCAGTTCGTAGAGATCGCGGTGCCGAAATTGGAAGCCGGGCAGCAGTTGGGATCGAATCACCCCTTCGGCGTCGGGTTGGATTTCTTCGTATTGGCGGTCCGATGTCAGGCGGAAGAAGTGCATGTGCTGGCCGGTGGGGTCGAGAATGTAGTACTCCTGCACGCCGGTCAGCGCGTAGTCACGCCTTTTCTCTTCGGTATCGCGCCGGACTTCGACCTGCGTTGAATCGGAGATGAATTCGACGACGCCGTCGCAGACCCCGGCAAAGGAGCGCTGGTCCACGCGTCCCCAGGGGACAGGGTTGCTGTTGAGAATGATGCCGATGTCCGGCTTGCGGACGGCTTTGCGGATCCCTGACGGCTCGGTTACGTCCTCCATGGTGAGGACAAAGCCGGTCTCCAGATTGATTAGCTGTGCGATGTCACGCGAGTAGAGGTACTGACCGAGGAGGAAAAGGAACCAGAATCCAAGTTCGATTTGGGGGGCATTGGCCAATGGTTTTGCCTCCAGAATGCCATTGTTCCATTCGTAGCTGACGTCGATGTCCGGGTAGGGGTTTTCATACCATTTTTCCCAGTACTCTTCGAGGGAGACACGACGTCCTTCATCGGGCGCGAGGGGATTGACCGACGCAGTACGATCCTTGGTCTGCTCTGTCCGTTCCTTTTGCAGATCATGCAGTGCTTCTGCAGATCCCATGTTCTCTCCTATCGCTCTGACAAGTCGAACTTTATCCCATGTGCTGCGGTCGGGTCTGTGCGGATTCTTACACAGTTCGTGTGACCGTTTCCGGTAACCGGCAGGTTGACCTGTGCGGCCGGCTACTTTTTGCTTGCGGCCAGCGTGCGGCGGATCTGATCCAGGTGGGCTTCGCCGTGTTCGACGTAGAGTTCGAGCTGTCTGGCCAGTGTGACGGGGCCGCTTTCAGGGTGCTGGCCAGTGCGCTGCCAGGCGTCTTCGGGCAGATTTTCCCAGAACTGGGCCCAACGGGCGTGAAGCGCCTTCAACAGGGTCAAGGAGTCGGAGAGGTCGGGGCTGCTGCCGTCAGAGAGCAGGGCCCAGGCGCCCTCGTCGTAGGGCTTGAGGGTTGGGTTGTCTTCGGTTGCCATCAGTTTGCAGCGCACATAGCTGTTGACGTGGGAATCGGCGATGTGATGGACGTTCTGGGCGACCGTCCATTCACTGGGCAGTGGTTTGGCGGTCAGTTCCTGGGGTGAAAGTCCAGCAACCAGGTCTTCGACCTGCTGGGGCAGGCGGCGGATCTTTTCGATGGCTTCTTTGCGGGCGCTGGATGCTGGCATGTTTGTCAATTCTCACTGTATTTGGCAGTCAACTCGTCGTATGCGCTTGAGGAGAGCGACACTCTACTCCTGCCCAAGGTCAGATCTGGAAATTGTCAGCCGTTGCCCCACAGACGGTCCAGATACGGTGGACCACTTACCATCGGGCCAGCGGACCAGGAGGAGGCTGGGCTGGGTATCGGCGGGAAGGCCGAAGTGGAGCTGGCCGGGGTCGCTGGAGAGGTAGCCGCGGGTTACGCGCACGTCGCGTCGCAGGCTGCCTGCGGGCGCTTCGAGAATGGCTGTGGCGCCGATGGCTGCGGGGTTGGCGCTGCCGGGCTGGCGCAGTTGCACCTGTAATGAGGCGCCGCCGCAGAGGCGGTTTTCGAAGAGCTGGGCGTTGCCGCGCAGGTTGTTGACGACTATATCGAGGTCGCCGTCACCGTCGAGGTCGCCCTGGGCTGCGCCGCGCCCGCCGCGTTCGCTGTCCAGACCCCAGCCGGGCATAAGCTCGAAGCGGCCGCCGGTGTTGCGCAGGGCCTGATTGCGCTCGACCAGCTCATGGTCGTCCATGTGGGCGAAGGTCGTGGATTCGGCGAAGCCGTTGACGATGTAGAGATCGAGTTGGCCGTCTTGGTCGAGGTCGCCGAAGAGGCTGGCCCAACTCCAGCCGGTGGCGTCGAGCTGGCGGTCACGTCCGAGGTTTTGGTAGTCGCCGCTTGGACCGGCCACCAGGAGCATATTTTCCATGCGCTGGGGATCGCCGGCCGGCAGGGGAGGGTGTTCTTTCTCCATGAGCGGCGCCCAGGCGCGCATTGTTTCGGCGTTCATGTCGGGCGGCTTCATGTCGCTGGCAAAGAGTGCGGTGCGGCCGGAGTTATCGACGTCGGCGAGGTCGAAGCTCATGGTGCTGTGGGTGGTCTCGGGGAAGATTGAGGCCAGCTGCCAGCCGTCGGCGTGGTTGCGCCAGAACTGATCGGGCAGGGCGAAGTCGTTGCCGACGAGAAGGTCGAGGCGGCCGTCGCCGTCCTCGTCCCAGAGGGCGATGGCGAGGGCCTGGGCCTCTTCGGCGAGGCGCTGGGCGCGGAAACGGTCGGGTTCATTCCAGTGGATATAGACGCCGGCTTCATCTCTGAGCAGGTATTCGTTGCCCAATTCGGTCAGCAGCCCGATGTCGTAGGAGGCGGTGACGGCGTCGAGGTCGCCGTCGGCGTCGAGGTCGGCCCAATCGATGGCGTAGGCGGGTTTGTCAAGGCCGTTGACGAACTCCTGCACGAAGCGGCCGGGCTCGCCGGCGGGCAGTTCGGCGCCGCGGTTGCGCCAGAAATTGATAGCGCCGCCGACGCGTGTGAGTGCGAGGTCGGTCCAACCGTCGCCATCGACATCGACGGCGGTCACGGCGCGGGTGCGTCCGACCGGCATCTGCTCGCGGCGGAAGTTCAGGTCCCCTTCGTTCCAGAAGATGGAGTTGGGGTTGTCGTAGTTGCCGAGGACGAGGTCGAGGTCGCCGTCATTGTCGAGATCGTTGATGGCAACGCCGGCGCCGTTGGCCTCGTACATGCGGATGATGCCGTCGGCGGTGGTGGTGATGTGGGGGAGGTCGTGGGCGATGAACTGGTCGTCACAGGGGCCGGTTTCAGGACTGAACTGCTCGACCTGGACCGAAGAGGGCACGGTCAGGTTGAGAAGATCGTAGTTCGGCGCACAGCCGCTGAATACGAGGCAGAAAAGGGTAAACAGAACGGCGGCGGGCAGCATCCTGGAGCCTGTTTTGATTCTGACGGCTGTCCGGTGACGTCCGGCAAGGTCAGACCGGTTAAGCGAGAGCATCGGAAAAACCGATTGCCCATTCCGATATGTATTCACGGATCTGTCTCCCTGTTGCATTGCAGGTGAGGGGTAAGGAAGTGAGTTCAGTATATGTCGAAGGGCAGCGGCTGTCAACGGATAGCGAGATCGGGTTAGGAACCGATTTTGGTCGGAACTGCAGTAGTCAGTGGTCAGTGACTGCGGCGATTGATTGAGGATAGGCGAGGGTAGGTGAGAGCGGAGAGGAGAGAGAAAAACCTGGTGTTGGCATGTTCGGAGGAGTGAGGGCTGGACGTACTTACGGGGGGATGACGAGACGTGTACGGGCTTTGTACGAGTTGGCGGGAGTTGGGGGAAGGGCGCTTTTTCCTGGACATTTTACTTGCCGGGCTCAATGTTCTTGTGTATTCTATCTCGGCTGAAATGCAGGAGGCGGCATAATTGGTGGCGCGTTGTTGCATTCAGTCCGTGTTTTTCTGACCATCAGCCAAAAGAAGAAGAATGTCGAAATTAGTCATTGTAGAGTCGCCGACCAAGGCGAGAACGATTCGCGGCTTTTTGCCAAGTGGATATGAAGTCAAAGCCAGTATGGGGCATGTGCGCGATTTGCCGGCCTCGGCTGCCGAGGTGCCCGCGAAGGTGAAGGGTGAGCCGTGGGCGCGGCTGGGTGTGAAGGTAGAGGATGCGTTCGAGCCGCTGTATGTGGTTCCGTCGGACAAGAAGAAGGTGGTTTCCGAACTGAGGTCGGCTCTGAAGGGGGCGGATGAGGTCCTGCTGGCTACGGACGAGGACCGGGAAGGGGAGAGCATCGGCTGGCACCTGTATGAGGTGCTGAAGCCGAAAGTTCCGGTCAGGCGGATGATTTTTCACGAGATTACGAGAGAGGCGATTGAGCAGGCGCTGAAGACGACGCGTTCGATCGACAACGACCTGGTGCGGGCGCAGGAGACGCGGCGCATTCTGGACCGCCTGGTCGGGTATACGATATCGCCGTTGTTGTGGAAGAAGATTGCACCGAAGCTGTCGGCCGGCCGTGTGCAGAGTGCGGCGGTGCGGTTGCTGGTGCTGCGGGAGCGGGAGCGGCGGGCGTTTATGAGCGGCTCCTATTGGGATTTGAAGGCGCAGCTCAACAAGCGCCCGGACAGTGCGGCGCACCGTTTTGAGGCCACGCTGGTTTCGGTGAACGGGACGCGGGTGGCCACCGGACGGGACTTCGATGAGTCGACTGGTAAGATCGCGGCGGGAAAGCGGGTCAAGACGCACCCAAGCGAAGGCAGTGGCGACGTTCTGCTGCTGGACGAGGAGCAGGCGAGGGCTTTGCAGCAGCGCCTGCAAGACGGCAGTTGGGTTGTAGATTCGACTAAGAGTTCCGAACAGTCGCGTTCGCCGGCGCCGCCGTTCACGACGAGCACCTTGCAGCAGGAGGCCAACCGGAAGAATCGGTGGGGGGCGCGGCACACGATGCGGGTGGCGCAGTCGCTATACGAAAACGGATACATCACGTATATGCGCACCGATTCGGTGCATCTGAGCGACGAGGCTGTGAACGCGGCGCGGCGGCGTGTGCAGGAGCGCTACGGCGAACGGTATCTGACTGAGAAGCCGCGGCGGTACAGGACGAAGTCAAAGGGCGCGCAGGAGGCGCATGAGGCGATCCGGCCGGCGGGCAACGCGATGCGTCCGCTGGAAACGCTGCCGCTTTCGGGCGATGAGGCGACGCTTTACGATATGATCTGGAAGCGGACGGTGGCGACGCAGATGGCAAACGCCCGACTGCGCACAACGACGGTGATGATCCGCGCCACTGGCCAGCTGGATAAGGATGCGGCGGATGAGGCGCTATTCCGCGCGTCGGGGCGGGAGATCCTCTTCCCGGGATACTTCCGTGCCTATGTAGAAGGCTCCGATGATCCCGATGCCGCGATTGAGAACCAGGAATCGCCGTTGCCTACGCTGGCCAAGGATGAGGGGGTGGACTGCCGGGAGTTGGAGGCGGTGGGGCACGCGACGAAGCCGCCGGCCCGTTACACGGAGGCGACGCTGGTTCGAGCGCTGGAGACGGAAGGGATCGGCCGCCCGAGCACGTACGCCACGATCATCGACACAGTTCAGAACCGGGGCTACGTATTCAAACAGCGGCAGGAGCTGGTGCCCACGTTCGTTGCGTTTGCGGTGGTGCAGCTGCTGGAGAGCAACTTCGAGGAGCTGGTGGACCTGAAGTTCACGGCGGAGATGGAGCAGACACTGGATGACATTGCCGAGGGGGAGGTTGACTGGCTCGAATACCTGAACCAGTTTTACCTGAGTGAGCAGGGGTTGGAGAGCCAGGTCAAGGAAAGGGAGAATGACATCGACCCGCGCCATGCGGGCCGGGTCGATTTTCCCGATCTGCCGGTGGAGGTGCGGATTGGGCAGTTTGGACCGTTCTTGGCCCGGGAGGTGAACGGGGACAGGCAGACGGTGAGCCTGCCGGATGATCTGGCGCCGGGGGATTTGGATGCAGCGGCGGCAGAGGCGCTGGTGAATGCCAAACAGGAGGGGCCGGTCCAATTGGGGAAGGACCCGGTGAGCGGCCTGCCGGTTCTGGTGAAGGATGGACGATTCGGCGCTTACGTGCAACTGGGCGAGGACGGGGCGAGAGAGGAGAAGCCACGTACTCCGACTGGGCCGGTCGATATCAACACGGCTACGGCCAAGGAGCTGGCGACGCTGCCGGGGATAGGTCCCGGATTAGCCAAGGGGATCATAGCAGGCCGTCCATATAAATCGGCGGCGGAATTGGAGCGGGTGCCCCGGCTTAGCGCCAAGGCGGTTGAAACGCTCACACCCCTGGTTGTGGCGGGTAAAGGCAAGCCGAAGGCGGCGGGCGCGGCGGCGGCAGAACAGCGGAGCGGGTCCAATGGGAAACCGAAGCGGGCCAGCCTGCTTGAGGGCATGACGAAGGAGGGGATGGACCTGGAGACGGCGCTGCAACTTCTGAGTCTGCCGCGGGTGCTGGGGACGCATCCTGAAGACGGAGAGGAGGTGCGCGCCGGCGTGGGGCGTTACGGGCCTTATGTGGTGCACAACCGGAAGTTTGTGAGTTTGAAGGCGCCGGACAACGTGCTGGAGGTTGATTTGCCGCGTGCGCTGGCGTTGATCAAGGAGGCGCCGACTCGGAGAGGGGGGAGATCGACGCGCACGGTTCTGAAGGAGCTGGGCGCGCATCCCAAAGACGGCGAGCCGGTACGCGTGCTGGACGGGCGCTACGGTCCGTACGTCAATCACGGGAGTACGAATGCCAATATTCCGAAGGAGACGGATCCGCAGAGCGTTTCGCTGGAGCAGGCGGTGAAGATGCTGGCGGAGCGGGAGAAAAGTGGGAAGGGCAGAGGCAGGGGCGGTCGCAGGAGGAGGAGATAGTTCGGCTTTTGGTGTGCGTTTGAGTCGAGAACCCGGTTTATTGCGTAATGCGTATTGCGTAGAGGGAGCAAGACAGGCGCGATTCCATTGCGTGACCGGTGCGAGGCGTCCTGGTTTCGAAGGGGATTTGCGTGGGTTGCCGCTTTCAGGGAGGTAAGGTGTGGGTTGGGCGAAGCAGCTTGGGAAAGATCAACGTGGGAGCCGGCCGCGCTGTGTGTTGCTGGTGGACGGCGGCGGAGAGGAGGTTGCTGCGCGGCTGACCCGGTTGGTGGGCGTTGATGGTGTCACGATTTCAGGTGACGATGTATGGATGCCTGGCGGCAAGCCGGTGCAGAGGGAAGACGGCTCGTGGGATGCGACGGTTGCGGAGGAAGTGGAGTTGGACAAGTCTAATGATCTGCTGCCTCTTGGCATAAGTGAGCGTTTGGGCAGCTGGTGGCTGGCAGTCTCCGAAAACGACCCGAGGACACCGAATTGGGATATAGCGAGCACGTGCACGGTTGGGGGCAGGAAGGGGTTGCTTCTGGTCGAGGCGAAGGCGCACTGGAACGAAGTCAAGGGGTCATCGTCGGGGAAACGGCTGGGGAAGCCTGCTTCAGAAGGCACGCTGAAGAATCACGAGAAGATTGGCGAGGCTATCGGGGAGGCTGCCGTTGGGCTCGGAACGGCGACCGGCGGCAGGTGGGGTATTTCGCGGGACAGTCATTACCAGTTGTCGAACCGGTTTGCGTGGTCGTGGAAGCTGGCCTCGCTGGGGGTGCCGGTTGTTCTGGTCTATCTGGGATTCCTCTATGCTACGGATATCGCCAAGGGGGGGAATCTTTTTCACTCCGAGGCGCACTGGGAGCGGGTCATCAGGGGCCATAGTGAGGGCGTTGTTGACAGTGGCTGCTGGGGAAGGTGGCTGGATGTGGATGGCGCGGCGATGCTCCCATTGATTCGGGCTATGAATCAACCATTTCGTTATTGCGGGGATTGAAATTCGACGCCCGCGCTAACAATGCAGGTTCAATAAGGAATTCGGATTGTTGCGCGAGTTCGCCGGCAGCTCAGACTGGACGCGAGAATAGGGATGATCAAGAAGACGTACGACATCGTGGGCGTTGTAGGGGATCAGACGCATCCTGTCGTCTGGCATATTCATACGCTGTGGCAGACGGAAAGTGAAGGTCTGCTGCGTGAATTCCATTCCAAATATGCCTCTCTCGACAAAGCCGAGGACGTGGTGCGCGAGCGCCTAATCCACGCGGGTCACCGCGCGGACGTATCGGCACTGGCGGCCAGGAAGATTGCGGTCAGGGCGCTGAGGACCTACATTGACCAGTTGGACAGCGACGAGTGGGTCGACAGCGTCCTGGACGACGCGTTAGACGCGGCGGAGGAAGACGAGCGGCAGAAGGATTAGCCGGGAATTTTTCGTGCGTCCGCCGACCTTGCCCAGCGCCGGGACACGGCGAGTTTACGGCATCGTGAACTGTAGCGCCAATTGTAGGGGAAAAGGGCCTGAGTCTTAGCTGTCTGTATTTGGAGGAGATTTCAGGCGATCGCAGGAACTAGCGCAGGTTGGGAAAGCAAGCCAGATGCAACGACGGGGGCAACCACAAGGGTTGCCCCTACGCATTCCAGCTGAATTAGATTGTCAGCTTCCCCCTAGACGAGCAGCGAGAGCGGCCAGCCGAGCAGGGCGCCGCCGATGACGACCCAGGCGGAGGTGACGCGCCAGCGCAGGACTGCGGCCGTGGCGAGCAGGGCGATCACTGCTGCAGGCCAGGCCGTGACTATGTCAGTGGTCAGGCGGACGAGGACTGCGGCCATGAGGCCGACGGCGCTGACGTTGACGGCGTCGAGGAAGGCGCCCATCCATGCTGAGCGGCGCAGGCGGGGCACGATGGGGTTGAGGATGGCGACGAAGACAAATGAGGGAGCGAAGATGGCGGCGGCGCTTATGGCGGCGCCGGGGATGCCGGCGAGGACGTAGCCGATGAAGGCGGCGGTGGAGAGGACAGGGCCGGGGGTGAACTGGCCGATGGCGATGGCGTCGAGCAGCTGCTGCTGTGTGAGCCAGCCGTACTCGTGGACCAGGTCGCCTTCGAGAAAGGCGACGAGGACGTAGCCGCTGCCGTAGAGGACGGCGCCGACTTTGAGGAAGAAGAGGCCGAGGGCGCCGAGGGTCAGGGCGGGGGCGGTTGCGGCCAGGAGCAGCGCGGCCCACTTGAGGGCTGAAGCCGGGGACTGATTGGCCCAAGGGAAAATAGAGTGGCTATCCGGCAGTGCCGGCAGTGCCAGAAGCCCGGCGGCGCCACCACCACTGTCCCAGCCGGAGATTGTGCGCAGGGCGAGCATTCCCAGCAGGCCGCCGGCGATCAGCGACCAGATTACCGGCACGCCGAGGTAGACGGCGACCGCGACCGCGAGGCCGATGACGGCGAGGGCGATGCGGGTCTGGACTGCCTCCCTGGGCTTGGAGGCGGTCAGGCCCAGCCGCCAGAGGGCGCCGAGGATGACTGCGAGGACAGCGGGTTTGACGCCGGCGAGGAAGGGTTGCACGGCGGGCAGTGCGCCGAATTCGACATAGATCCAGGCGATTAGCGTGGAGAGGAGGACGGCGGGCAGTACGAAAGATATGCCGGCGGCAATCAGGCCGGGCCAGCCGGCGCGCTGATAGCCGATATGGATCATCATTTCGGTTGAATTGGGGCCGGGGATCAGATTGGTGGCGCCGACGAGGTCGAGGAAGTGTTCGCGGGTCAGCCATTTGCGGCGGGCGACGGCCTCATCTTCGAGCATGGCGATGTGGCTGGCCGGTCCGCCGAAGCCGATTATTCCCAGTTTTCCGCACAGTTTGACGACTTCAGCAACGGTTCCGGTAGCCAATATCACACCTTCTTCACAGTATGGTATTGCGCGCTTCGCCTTGGGAGGGCGTTTGCGTGGAACTGCACGCGCATACGACTCGTTGAGAGTGCATCGTCGAAATGGTGGAATCAGACGAAAATGTACCGAATTGCATGTCGTTTGTCAACGTCGGAACTGCCGGGGGGTGGAGGCGGTGGGACGCGTCAGCGGCAATAGACCGGACAGCCGCACAGGTTGCGGCGGCCCGGCAGGGCAGAGGCTGCCAGACCGGATCAGGCTGTGGAAGGGGGGCCGCCGAAGGGTGCGGCAAGGAAACGGGATGTTGACCAATGCCAGTGATGGTCATATACTCTAAAATTGGACTCTGTGTCAGGAGAACTCGGCGGCCCAGCTATCGAGAGAAGTCAGGCAGTTAAGCGGCAATGTTGAACCGACTAGGCGCCATCCGAAATCAGATTGAGGAGCAGTTGGGACCTGGATTGCAGGTTATGCGTGCGGGCGTGCGAAGGGTGTGCGCTGCCAGCCGCGCCGCAGATATCAGGGAGGCGGCAGCGAACCTGCGGTCTCCCAGCCGGCTGCTCGTGACCGTGCTGCTGGGCTTCGCGGGCGTGGCGGCGGCGACGTCGATAGCGAGTTTTGCGAGCGGGACGCAGGGGATAGGAGAGACCGGGACAGTCTCTGAGACGCAGATGCAGCCGGCGGCGCAGCAGGCGGACAGCCGCGACGGCTGGCTGACGGTCGCGCTCGACACTTCTCTGCCAGAGCGCTATTTCAGTCTATTGCTCACAGCGGCCTTCGGTCTGGAAGAGATCGAATCCGGGGGCATTCGCAAGAAGGTCTTTTTGCTGGACCAGCCGCGCAACGCCGACGTGCAGATTCGCCTGGCAGCCGGGACGGAGGCGGCGGGAAGTGTGCTGTACACACGCTATCTGGCGCCGGTGGCACCGTTTGCGACAGTTCAGGATGAGGTATCGATGGCGGAGTTGACGCTGCGCTGGCAAGGCAGGGGCAGCGGCCCGCTGATCATTGACGCCGATTACGTATCGGAACTGGAGGCGGTCTTCGGTGAGGAGGCGGCCGACTCGGTGCAGACTGCGAGCGGCAGCGCCCTACCGGCGGTGTTGGAGGTGACTGCCGGCGCTCTGGGGATCGTGCCTTTTGAGGGCCTGACGCCGGTCCTGAAGGTAATGAATCTGAACGGCGCGAACATACTCAGCAATACCTTCGATGAGGCGGGGTATCCGTTGACGGCGGTTGTTTCGGCATTTGGTCCGGACAGAGAGGCGGTGGCTGCGGCGCTGCGGCCGCAGATTACGGAGCCGACGAATCGCATGCCGGACGAGTTGACGACCCTGATCATGACGGGCGTCACGGCGATGGCGCGGGTGACGGCGGCCCGTATGGAGGCGAAGGGGTACGTTTACCCTTCCCAGGTGATCTCGCCGACGCTGCGTGCCGCCGACATCACTCATATAAGCAATGAGGTGCCATTTCTGGCAGGCTGTGACGTCGACCCGTCGTTGAACAACATGATCCTGTGCAGCAGCCCGGCCTATTGGGCGGCGCTGGAGGCGCTGGGCACCGATATCGTGGGGCTGAGCGGCAACCATGTCAATGACTTTGGCCAGGAAGGCGCGCGCGAGTCGATTGGCTGGTATCGGAAGAACGGGATTCCCATTTACGGGAGCGGTTTGAATGAGGAGGAGGCGTGTGCGCCGCTGCTGTTCACGCACAACGGCAACCGCTTCGCCTTTTTCGCTGCGCTGGCCCACTATCCCAGCTTCGCTTGGGCGACGGAGGACGGGCCGGGGGCATGCCACTATAACGGAAACAAGGAGCGCATATTCGCCAGGATCGCGGCGTTGCGCGACGAGGTCGATGTGATCGCGGTTGAGCTGCAGCATGAGGAGATTTATAACCCGGCGCCGATTTTCCGGCAGGTGCAGGATTTCCGAGAGCTGCGTGCGGCCGGCGCAGATATTGTCACCGGTGTGCAGAGCCACGTGCCGCAGGCGATGGAGCCGTATGGGTATGGGAATGAAGAGCCCGGCATCATCGTCTACGGTTTGGGTAACCTTTTCTTCGATCAGATGTGGAGCTGGCAGACGCGCACTTCACTGATTGCGCGCCATACGATCCATGACGGCAAGGTGATCAGCACTGAGATCCTTACGGCGGTGCTAGAGGATTATGCGCAACCGCGCTGGACTACGGAAGTTGAACGGGCTGATCTCTTACAGCAGATCTTCAGTGCAGCGCCGGCGCGCTGAGGATGGCCGCGGCTGGGCGATGCGCAAACTGGGGATTGCCTTTGGGTTGGATCGAACTGTGGAACGAGTGCAAGCGGCAGTCTAATTCGTCCTGGTGACCCCGCGGACCCCATATTCTCCTGCTTTACGCATAAACTCCTTGTAGGGTTCGCAAATTTTGCTGGCGTCGTTGTGAGCGATTTGGAATAGCGACGCAATTTCCTCGTATGAAAGCGGATTGGTAAGGCGCACTCCCAGCGTCAGGATGGCATCGTCTACAGGATCGGCGAGCCTGTCAGCGCCATTCACGATCTGCTGTTTCTGAAACAGTTCCCTCCCACTGTTGCCGAAGGCGGCATTTTCCCACATTGCGCGCGGCCGAACAGCCTTGCGGGATGACCGTCGCGTAAAGGTAAGGGCAGGGCCATCTTCTCCCGTGGTGCGCAACATCTCCTTAAATGGCTCGCAGATGTCGCTCACATCGTCGCGAACGATGCCGAATGCCGCCGCGATTTCATCATACGAAAGCGGATCGCGCATGCGCACGCCAAGTGTCAGAATGGCATCGTCAACGGGATCGGGCAGCCGGACCTCGCCGCTGACAGTTCGTTTGCGGGACAGATTTTCCGTGCCCATGGCCGACCTCCTTGAAATGGGAGCAGCGTGTCAGTGTTTCCACTTGCAGGGCTCCCGCTCAACATTGTGGTCGATGTGCAGGCAGACGCCAAATTGCAGTTTTTCAGCCGGAGGAATTGGCACGATAATTGCGCTTTAGGGTCTGGAGCAGGACGCGTCCGGGGCCGCGCAGGTTGGTCATGAACAGCCCTTCGCCGCCGAATAACATTCTGCGGCAGCCGCCGACGCCGCGGATGTCGTAGTCGATGCCGGAGGAGAAGGCGGCGAGATTGCCGGTGCTGACGAGGAGTTCTTCGCCGGCGGCCATCTGACGCTCAAAGAAGTCGCCGCTGCCGTGCACGAGCACGAAGCCGAAACCGGAAACTGTCTGCAGGAAGAGGCCGGCGCCGCCGAAAACGGCTGCCCCGGCGCGGCGGGCGACGGTTACGGTGATATCGATGTCTTCTCCCCAAGCGGCGACGAAGGCGCCGCGCGTCGTCGTCACAGGGCCGTCGCGTTCAAGATCCCATAGTTCCAGGTGGCCCGGGGCGTTGGCGGCGAGGAGGGCGTACTGGTCTTCGGCTTTCGATTCCAGATAGGTAAGGGCGATGCCTTCGCCGGAGAGGCTGCGCCTGAGTGCGCCGCCAGCGCCGCCCGGTAGGCGCAGGCTCCACTCCATCTGGGGGGAATAGGCCATGAGGACGCCTTTGCTGACCCAGGCGTGTTCCCCCGGGGCGAAAACGAGGCGTGCGGACTGGGCGATCTCACCGCTGATGCTATACTGCATGCTGAAACTCCTTTCCACTTTCCAACCGGAAGAATAACGAACCATGTCCAAGCGCAAGGCAAAGAGGTCGGAACGCAGCGCTTCCAGAGGGGCGGGATCCCGGCTTGTTTACTCGACGGACCCGGCACCTGAGCCTGAACAGAGTCCGCCGGAGCTTCCCCGCAACCCGGCGGCTCCCTTTGCGGTCCAGGGGACGCAACCAGTGCGGGTACGCCTGGAGCGGAAGGGGCGCAAGGGGAAGACGGTCTCGATTGTTACGGGAGTAAAGAGCCCTGATGTGGGCAGGCGGGCCTTGCTGAAGCACCTGAAAGGCAAGTTGGGATGCGGCGGCGCGGTCAAGGGCGCGGAGATCGAGATCCAGGGCGACCAGAGAGAGAGGTTGGTTGCGCTTCTGAACGGGCTTGGGTATCGGGCCAGACAGGGCTAGAGGAAAAGTTTTCAAGGCGGTTACCGAAATCGACTTCGGCGGTTCCGGTTAGCGCAGATTACGACCGATGCTCGTTCCGCTGTCCACGCCCTTGCCGTTGTTGAATGCTTCGGCGCCGCTGTAGGGATGGATTACGACGTTGCGGCCCAGCCGCGCGGCGGCGGGCACGACGCTGCTTTTGCCGACGAGGGAGAGGCCGGTGTTGAGTCGGGCCGGCAACTCCGGATTGGGATTGTCGTTGTCGGAATGGCCGATGTGCGCGTCCTGGCAGACGCGCACTTCTTTGTCGATGACACAGCGCTCGACGACTGCGCCCGATTCGATGATGGTATCGTTGAGTATGACACTATCGCGGACGAGGGCGCCCGCGCCCACCTGCACACCAGGGGAAAGGACGCTGCGTTCCACAGCGCCTTCGATCTGGCAGCCATTAGATAGAAGAGCCCCATCCACGTCTGCAGCCGGCCCCAGCTTGACCGGGGCCCTCTCCTGGCTGCGTGTATGCACGACCCATTCCGGCGCATAGAGGTTGAGCGCCGGCTCCTCGGCCAGCAGGCTCATATTGGCATCCCAGTAGGCCTGAACCGTGCTGGCATCGGCCCAGTAGCCGGGATAGGTGTAGCTGTTGACATGGCGTTTGGCGACCAGTCCCGGGAGGATATCGCGGCCGATGTCATCGCCGCTGCCGTTGCTCAGGACTTCGACGAGGTAGTCGCGGTTGAAGATATATACGCCCATGCTGGCGAGATTCTGCTGTGTGCGCCTCGGTTTCTCCTGAAACTCGACGACGCGGTCGTCGGCATCCTTTGAGACGATGCCGAAACGATGGGTTTCGTGGCGGCTGACGCGGCGGACAGCGATGGTGACCGCGGCGCCGGTGCGCTGATGGTGCTCAAGAAAGGGCCGGTAATCCATCAGGTAGATATGTTTGCCGGAGAGGATCAGTACGCACTCTTCCTTCTGCTGGATCACGTAATCCAGATTACGCCGGATGGCGTCGGCGGAGCCGCGTTGCCAGTCACCGTAGGGGCCGCCGCGGTAGGGCTGCAGCAGACGCACGCCGCCGCTGGAGCGGTCCAGATCCCAGGGTTTGCCGATGCCGATATGGTCGTTGAGGCTGCGGGGGCGGTATTGGGTGAGCACGGCGACATTGTGGATGCCGCTGTTGACACAGTTGCTGAGAGAGAAGTCGATGAGGCGGAACTTGCCGGCGAAGGGGACGGCCGGTTCGGAGCGGACCTCGGTGAGGACACTGAGGTCGGCGTTGTCGGCGCCGGCCATGATCACAGCGAATGCAGGAGACATAGGGAGGAATCCTCGCGGTCCGATTTAGTAGTGGCGGAGCGTGAAAGCTATACGGTTTGCCCGTCCTGCACGACGAGGTCCGGTGGAAAGTCCTCTTCGCCCCTGTCGCTATTGACGATAACGTTGGTGCCGATGTGGGCGCCGTCGGGGACAAATGCGCCTTTGCCGATAACGGTATGGCCGCTGGCCAGCCGGTCGGGAAACTGCTGGTTGGGCGGGGGCGCGTCCGAAGTGGTGGAGCCGACTTTGGCGCCGAAGCCGACGATGACCTGTTTGTCGATGATGACCCGTTCCACGCGAGCCCCGGGGCCGATCCAGGTATCGTTCATGAGGATGCTGTCGTACACGACGGCGCCGGGGCTGACATAGACGCCGGGGCTGAAGATGCTGTTTTTGACGGACCCATGCACTTCGCAGCCGTTCGACACCATGCTTTGCACGACCCGGGATTGGGGGCCGAATTTAGCGGGAGGACGTTCTTCGGAGCGGGTGGAGATGGGCCAGTTGTCGGTATAGAGGTCCAGAGCCGGGTTGGGCTGGAGCAGTTCAAGGCTTGTCTTCCAGTAGGCGTCCACGGTGCCGACATCGACCCAGTATCCGGTGAAGGGGTAGGATAGGACGCGGTCGCCGGCGGCGAGCATGGCGGGGACGACGTGCTGGCCGAAGTCGGTGCGGGGACCGTCTGCGCCCTTTTCCTGCAGGCGTTGTTCCAAGACGCGGGTGTTAAAGACATAGATGCCCATCGATGCCAGGTTGCTGGCCGGCTGCTGCGGCTTTTCATGGAACTGGACGATTTCATTATCCGAGTTGGTTTCCATGATACCGAAACGGTGTGCTTCCTCGATCGGTACGGGCATTACGGCGATGGTCAGGTCGGCACCCTTGCTCTGGTGGAAGTCCAGCATTGGGCCGTAGTCCATCTTGTAAATGTGGTCGCCGGAGAGAATGAGGGCGTTGTCGGCGTTGAATTCGCCGAGGAAGTTCAGATTTTGCAGAATTGCGTCGGCGGTGCCTGCATACCAGTCCTGTTCGCCGCGGCCCTGGAAGGGTTGCAGAAGGCGGATGCCGCCGTACTGACGGTCGAGGTCCCAGGGTTTACCGATGCCGATGTGTTCGTTGAGGCTGTGGGGCCGGTACTGGGTGAGGACACCGACGGCATAGATGCCGCTATTGACACAGTTGCTGATTGTGAAGTCGATAATGCGAAACTTGCCGGCGAAGGGAACCGCGGGTTTTGCCCGTTTTTCGGACAGGACGGTCAGGCGAGTGCCCTCTCCGCCAGCCAGAATCATAGCAACGGTTCTCATAGAGGAGTTTCCAAGCAGCACCTTTGGGGCGAAGCATTCTTTCAAACTCGTGATTAGATATATGATATCTGAAAGGGTACTAAAACCCAACTGCGAGGCAGCCGCCGGCAGGCTTCACCAGGGTCAGGGGCCTGGGCTTAAAACCCTGGCGACAGGTGATCTTCACACAGGTCATGGAGTCCTCGAGCAGTTCTGATTGGGGGAGCCTGGAGTTTCTCTCCGGAATCCCGGTGCTTGGCAGTTGGATTGAATCAACACGAACCTGTTCCGTAATCGTGGGCACTTGGGCCGGCAGTCGAACCAACCCCCTGCAGCCTGGCCTTCATGAGTTCCCTTCGATCCTGGGCGGGGCAAAATAGACCACATACTGTGCATCACAGACGAATGTCCGAACCGTCTTCTGCTGCGCAGCGCACTTCAGGCGCGGCTGCAACAATAAGACGGGGTCGCTACCTCATCCATTTGGCCTCCGGGGCAATTGCGCTTGCAATCATAGTTGCCGCTATGTTGCTGCGCCTTCATCGTCTTGCCGAAATTCCACCGGGGATCACTTTCGATGAAGGGGCACATGGGGTGGATGCAGTCAAGGTCTTACAGGGAAAGCACGGTGTCTTTTTCCCTGACAACAGTGGACGCGAAGCACTTATCGTCTATGCCATCGCCCTTGCTCACTCCCTATTGGGGCCGTCCATCATTGCACTTCGCCTTCCCACTGCCCTTGCCAGCGCCGCGGCGGTTCTTGCACTGTTCTGGACAGGCTTCATTCTTTTCAGCACAGAGGAGAACACGGAGGTTTCCCGGCCGTGGCGGGGAATTTTCATTGGCGGTGTAGGTGCGGCCCTGCTGGCAGTCTCTCTCAACCACGTGGTGTTGGGCCGCATCGCCTTCAGGGCAAACTTCCTAATGCTACTGCTGCCCCTCTGCCTCGCTTTGCTGTGGCGGGGATGGCGGCGGCGCAGTTGGTTGACAATCATTCTGGCCGGCCTTTGCGCCGGTGTCCTGCAATATACGTACATTCCTGCCCGCTTGCTCCCTGTACTCCTTCTGTTCTTCGGCCTCACTTTCCTGATTCCTCTAAACGACAAGGCCTTTCGCAGAGTACGTGAAGGATGGCCCAGGGCTGCCCTTTTCGCCTCCGCTTCCGCTCTCGTGGCCGCGCCGATTATCGTCTACTTTGCCCTCCATCCCGATCACATGGCTGACAGGATGAACCAGGTTACGTTATTCGCCCCTACAAGAACAGATGGCGATCCTCTGGGAACACTCTTGCTAAATGTGTGGGATCATATCCTCGTCTTTGGTTTTCGAGGCGACCCAAATTGGATTCACAACTATGAGAGCCGTGCCATGCTGAAGCCATGGGAAGCCTTCTTATTCTGGCTCGGATTGGCGTTGTCACTATGGCGATGGCGCTCGCACGCTAATTCCCGTCTTCTGCTGATATGGTTTGGAATTATGCTGCTGCCTGCCCTACTTGCCCGGAACCCATATCCGAATGTACCAAACACTTTACGCATGATGGGGGCTACACCCGCCGTCTACCTTCTCATCGGCCTAGCTTTATGGGAAACGTTTCAATTCTTCAAGAAGCGGTTACCTGTAGTCGCTCCTGTCCTGATTTTTTTTCTGGCAGCGACAGTTTTCGTGCAAGGTGTACTCACCTATCGCACCTACTTCAAGGACTATGAGCCTTATGCCAGGAGCAGAGAGAGTTTTCATGGCCAGTGGTCCGATGCTGCTATGGAGTTGAGTGCCATAACGCCAGATGATGGAAAGGTCTATCTGATCCTCAGCCAAGACCGCTTTGCGCACTACGGATTCGATTACATTTATCAGGGGGACGTCCCGGTCCATATAGTCAACCATCGCGGCCCAGGAATGCCCTACGAGGCAGGCGCGAAAACATCGCGTCAGACTTTGTTCAAGGTCGCGGCGGAAGAGAACCTGTCCACTATCGCTTTTCTGGATTGGGACGAACAGCTGGGCTGGAATGACGAAGAGGAACGAGAAATGTTAGATCTGCTGGGGCAATTTGGGCGTTATTCGGGCAGCGAAAAGTTTTCCAGCTTTCAGATTCACACCTTCACCGATCTGTCTGTCGATTTACCTTGGCGATTCTACGAGCGGTTGGAACCGCTGCACGTTTCGTACGACGCAGACATCAGCCTTCTCGGTCTCGCCGTCGGCCAGGAGGCGGAGCGAATGAGCTCCGAGGCGTTGATCGGCATGGATGGAAGTCGACCCCTCTGGGTGGGGCTGTCCTGGCAGACAGACCGCAGAACAGAGGTTGATTTCAAGGTATCTCTGCGACTCTACGATGCAGCCGGCGCGTACCAGTATAGCTATGATGGTTTTCTAAGGAATCTGAACGGGGATGCCACAAGAGGCTGGATACCCGGCCACCCTGTTGAGACTCTCTTTTTCCTTGACATTCCGCCGGACATGCCACCCGGCTTATACGACTTGCGGTTGACCGTCTACAATGCCGAGACCCTAATTCCGACAGTGGAGATCGATGTCTGGGAACCGGAACTGGTGTTGGCGCGCGTTCACTTGGAGGGGACGCAGTGACGCGGCTGGATGTCCCGACGCTGAGACGGCCCTTGCAGATAACCCGGCAGCAGTAACGACTGCTCGAAGCTGGTAACAGTATCAACCCTTATTGCGCCACCTCGTCCACAATGGAGAAGCAAGCTACGCGCGCCAAGATGTCCCGGCGACGCGTCAAACTGCGCGTGTTCTTGGGTTTGGCTGTCTGAATCTCTATACTTGACGTTTGGGTTCAAGTAGACAGAATCAGAGCCCGGGCATCTCTACCAGCGGCCTGCCCGATCCAGATGCAGATTGGCACTTCGGTGAACCTCCATGCCAGATGTCCAGGGGTTGGAAGCAGCACCAGAATAGAAAAGCATGTCTGAAAAGTGGGCGGGCGCCTCCATTGATCAGGGGCGCAGCGCAGCGGTTGGCGCACAAGAAACGTTCGATGCGGCCGTGCCAGAGGGAGCCGCGCGTCAGTGTATCCTTTGGGTTACTCTCGTAGTTTTGCTCGCACTGGCGCTGGCTGTCCTGTTGCTACGTCTTCAACGCTTAGACGAACTCCCGTCAGGGCTCCATCATGATGAAGCAACGCATGGCATGGATGCTCTACGTGTGTTGCAAGGGGAGCACGCGGTATTTTTTCCGGCGAATACCGGACGAGAGGGGCTGATTGTCTATACGATAGCGCTGGCCATCTCCTTGCTGGAGCGCACGGTACTGGCTTTGCGCGTGCCCACAGCCCTGGCCAGCGCCGGCACGGTGTTTGTCGTCTTCTGGTTGGGGCGGCTTCTCTTTGGCAAAGGTGAGGACGGCGGGGCGACACCATGGCGCGGCCTGCTGGTGGGCGGAATGGGGGCAGGGCTGCTGGCGGTATCCATGGGCCAGACGATTATTGGACGCGCGGCGCTCAGAGCAAACTTTCTGCCCCTGTTTCTTTGCCTGTGTCTGGCGTTGCTCTGGTGGGGGTGGAAGGAGAAGATATGGTGGCGGATCGCGCTGGCGGGGGTGTGCGCAGGACTACTGCCATATACGTATCTTGCGGCGCGTTTCACACCTTTTCTCCTTATATTATTTGGCTTGAGCTTTCTGCTGCCCTGGGGCAAGAGAAAGGGCCGCTTGCGGGATGAGCTACAAAGAGCGGGCGTCTTTTTGGGCGCGGCCGGGCTGATCGCCGCGCCGATTCTGGTTTATTTTACTCTGCATCCCGAGGCATTCTTTTCCCGCAGCAACCAGCTGTTAATACTTCAATCTGAACGGAATCAGGGAGACCCGCTGGGAGCACTTCTGGACAATGTGTGGGTGCATCTGTTGGCGTTGGGATTTCGCGGCGATCCGAACTGGCGGCATAACTTCGCCGGCCAACCGATGTTGAATCCATGGGAAGCGTTCTTTTTCTGGCTTGGCGCTGGGATGGCGTTTCTGCACTGGAAACGTCCCGCTTACCGTCTCCTGCTTCTCTGGATAGCGGTCCTTTTTTTGCCCGCTATGCTGGCCAGAGACATCCTCGTTCCCAACACGTTGCGCATGATGGGTGCGACACCGGCTGTATATCTGCTGGCGGCTGTTGGCGTGTGGGAGGCGTTCCGATTTTTGAGGGACCGATTTTTGCGGAACAGTCGCCATGTTGCTGCCATCGTGTTGGCGACTGTGGTCAGCGGTACGGTTCTGGTCCAAGGGGTGACCACCTATCGTACTTATTTTCAGGCGTGGGGGAACGAGTCCGGCGTCTATCATGAATATGCGGTGGGGTGGGTGGATCTGATCAAGGTATTGAGCCGACAGCCGCCAGCCGAGGAGGTTGTCTATGTGATCCCCGATGGACAACGTCATAAGGGACTGCAGGAGGGATTTCGCAGTCCCAGCTTTGAATATCTGTATCAAAGCGCGGCGCAAGTCCTACTTTTCCATACAGCCATGCCCAATTTGGCGCAGAGGATCGAAGCCACGCTGGCGGCCATAGAGAATCTTTCCACAGTGAAAGTTGTAGACTGGGACACCAATGCTGCCTGGACGGGCGATGAAAGCGATCGTTTTGCCGTTCTATTTGGCAAATACGGTCGTTTCCTGGACAGCGAAGAGTACGGGAGCTTTCAGATCCATGACTACACGGACATTGCCCTGGATCGTCCCTGGACTTTCTATGAACACCTGGAGCCGGTGACAGTACATTATGATGGCGACATTTCTCTCCAAGGGATCGCGTTGGGCCAGGGCGAGAGGCAGTTGTCGGCGCAGGAGCTTGTGGAACTGGGCAAGGATCGATCTCTGTGGATGGCCTTGCAATGGATTACCGAAGCCGGGTTGGATGTTAATTATGCGATCTCCCTGCGGCTTTACAACACTGAAGGCGAAAGGTCTTACCAGAGGGATGTAGTCTTATGGAAGCCGGATCATACTCTCACCGGTCACGGAGGGGAATCCGAATCGTTCGATACCCTTCTACAGTTTGAATTCCCGGTTGATCTCCTGCCCGGAATTTATGAGTTGCGGCTGGTCGTATACAGCACAGAGACCCAGATACCGACTGTAGAGATTGGCGTGTGGGAGCCGGAGTTGACGCTGGCGCGCGTGCATTTGGACGAACGCCCGTGACAGGAGGGGCGGCACGGCACGAATCGGTGTTGCCAGTGTGCGCGGTCCGCGAAGGGAGCCGGACAGGACCGCCCATCGCGAAGAAGGCGTTCGAAGCAAGTCAGGCAAGAGCAGGGGATAGAGAGCGTGACTAAGAGTTCATCCTTGGGGCAGCGTCGGACCGGCGCTGCCGGGTCGGCGGAAGGCGATCGCCTCCGCTTGAAGCTGGTCACCGGAGGGGTCCTGCTGGCGCTGGCGCTGGCCGTCGTTGTGCTGCGTTTGCAGCGTTTGGACGAGCTGCCGCCGGGTCTCAATCGGGATGAGGGGATAGACGGCGCGCTGGCGCTCCAGGTTCTGCAGGGCGAGCACGCGATGTTCTTTCCCGTGGACCAGGGTCGCGAGCCTTCGGCGATCTACGCGCTGGCCCTGTCGACAGTTCTGTTTGGGCGGACGTTGCTGGCCATGCATCTGCCGACGGCGCTGGGCAGCGCGGGGTTGGTCTTTGCCGTATTCTGGCTGGGGAAGGTGCTCTTTGGCCGCGGTGAAGGGGGACGGCCGACATCGTGGCGGGGTCTGCTGATCGGCGGCGTTGGGGCCGGGATGATGGCTGTATCGGTCAGCCAGACGATTATCGGGCGCACGTCGTACAATAAGGTCACGCACATGCCCTTGCTACTCGTTCTGGCCTTTGCGCTGCTGTGGCAGGGGTGGAGGGAGAGAAGCTGGTGGCGGATTGTACTGGCAGGGATCTGCACGGGCCTATTGCCGTACACTTATATCCCGGCGCGTTTCACCCCGTTCTTGTTCTTGCTCATCGGTCTGAGTTTTCTCTTACCTGCTGGCTCTTTCTCCAAGGATAGGGTACGGAGCGAGTTGCCGTGGGCGGCAGGATTCATCGGCGTGACCGCGCTGGTTGCCGCGCCGATTCTACTCCACTTTGCGCTACATCCTGAGCACTTTTTGATGCGCAGCAGAGAGGTGTGGCTGCTGCGCGGCGACCAGGGGGACGCTTTCGGATCCTTTCTTGGAAATGTCTGGGATCATCTGCTGGTCTTCGGCATTCGCGGCGACCCGAACTGGCGGCACAACTTTGCCGGGCAGTCGATGCTGAGGCCGTGGGAAGCGATCTTTTTCTGGCTGGGCGCGGGGGTGGCGTTGTGGCGCTGGAAGCGGCCCGCCTACCGTCTGCTGCTGTTGTGGCTGGGGGTATTGTTGCTGCCGGCCATGCTTTCGAGGGACGATATTCTGCCTCACTTCCTGCGCATGATGGGCGCGACGCCGGTCGTCTATCTGCTGGCGGCCGTGGGACTTTGTGAGGGGTTGCAGTTCTTGTGGGAGCGGCGTAACAGCTTGCGACTGCCTGCCATGCAGGCCGTTGGGCAGATGGGGAACCGGGCTGCCGTCGGGTTGGGGCTTGCGTTGGGCGGGCTGATTCTGATCCAGGGCGTGTTTACATACCGCACCTATTTCCAGACGTGGGCGAATCTGCCTGTGGTCTACGAGGCGAACGAGACGGAGTGGGCAGAGCTGGCGCGGACGCTGAACGCGCAGCCGCCCGATGCGGAGGTTGTCTACCTGCTACCCTATACGATCAGCGAGCACTTCAGTTTTCAGTATTTGTATGAGGGCACGACGCCGGTGGATGTGATCTCAGCGAGCGTTCCCTATCTGCCACAGGAGCTCGAATCGGCGCTTGGGGCAATGGGGAACCCGGAAACGGTGAAGTTTGTCGACTGGGCGAACGACCGGGTCAGCGGGGATTCGCTTGCCGAGCAACACGTAGTGGTTCTTCTTGGCAAGTATGGGCGCTATGAGGGCGCGGAGGCGCATGGCAGCTTTCTGATTCACACATTTGCCGAATTGGCCTCAGATCGCCCCTGGACGATTTACGAGCATTTGGAGCCGCGGACAGTAGACTATGATGGCGGAATCTCTCTGCACGGGCTTGCTTTGGGCCAGGGCGCGGAGCAGCTGGTGACGGAGGATCCTCTCAGCCTGGGAGCGGACCGCGCCTTGTGGCTGGCGCTGCGATGGCAGACGGCCCCGGAGCTGGCAGTCGACTATTCGATTTCGCTGCGTCTGCACGATTCTGAGGGAGGACGGGTCTATCAGAAGGACGCCGTCCTGCTGAATTCGCGGCACCATCGCACGGGGCGTTGGGCGGAGGAAGAACCGGTTGATACGGTATTCTACCTTGATATTCCGGCCGATCTGGCGCCGGGCGATTATGCGTTGCGGTTGATTGTCTACGACTCGGCGACGCTGAGCCCAACCGTCGAGCTTGGCGTTTGGGAGCCAGAGGTTGCGCTGGCACAGGTGCGGCTGGGAGATGGCGGTTGATGAGAGGTGACTTACAGTTCAGATTGGGGGGTGCAGTTCAATTTTGGGGCGAGAGTGGTCAGGCATAAGGCCTGCCCCTACGGGGATTTGCTGGGACTGGTGGGACGTGGCCTGGCTGGACACCTTGGATTAGGCACCTGTTACGAATATCGACACCAGGTCGGCGAGGCATGTTGTTGGCCGGGGGCGTTGCGGGGGCGGAGCCCCCGCACAAGGGAGGGCCGAATAGGCCCGACCGCCCGGAACTGCAGTAGTCAGTGGTCAGAGGTGGCGTAACCTGTGTCATGGAGTTGATGGGAGGAGGGCTGTGATTTCGTTGCTGCCAGAGGGGTGGGAGAAGTCGCCCCATTTTGGGATGGAACTCAGATTGGCGCGTTCTTGAAGTTTGGGGCCTGAACCGCTATACTTCATTGTTGGGCTGCAAAACCGCCTTGACGCCGGTTGCGGGCGAAGGAAAGGAACGAGAGAACTTTAATTTCTCTGCAGTCCGACGGTTTGCGCAGTTTTTCCGGTCTGGCGCGGAAGTTTATCGGTTTGGACACAGACCGCGAAAGCGCGGAGCCGGCGCCGTTGTTGCTCACGAACAGAGCGGCGCTGAGCCGACTTATTCAGGCGGGACGCCTGCGTTTCCAGGAGGAGGAAGACGTGCTGTTGCGAAGGACCCAAACTGCTTCATTTTGGCGCGATCAGTTCAGAGTTTCGGATGAAGATTTGGATTTTATCCATGAGTTGATCCTGGACGCAGAGTCGCCGATGACGACGAGCCAGCTGGCGCTACGTTTGATCCAAGAATACCAGCGCCGCGAGACAGCGCGGATGGAGTCGGAGTTGAAGAAGGGCGCGGTCTACCAGCCCATGAACCCGTATGAAGTGGGGGAGACCCTCATCTTTCCCGCCATGGACTTTCTGGTAGGCGAAGTCCTGGAGACGCGCGCCGGCCAGAATCCGGAGCATGGCGCGTTCGACGTGATCCGGGTCGGTTTCGCGGATACGGGCGAGAGCCGGGAATTTGCGGCCAACCTTCAGACGGGCCACCGGCTCAACGGAACCAATGGTCAGGCGACAGGCGATGAGGAAGCTCTGCTTTCGGCCGAAGAGATCCATTCATTGTACCAGGAGGAGATCGAAGAGAGTTTGCTCTTCGTTCTGAGTGATGGGGACCGAAGCGAAGATTTCGTGGCAATTGACGAATTCTGGCTGCTGGCCGACATGCTTGCCGAAGTTCATGTCGGTCATCTGAACATCGCAGAGGCGCTGATCGAGATGCAGAACCGGCCGATGTCGTCCGAAGAGCTGTTGCCGGAACTGGATCTGCCGGTTGAGGGTGTTGCGCTGCCGATGCAGGTTATCAGCTTGAACCATGCGCTTGGAAACGACGAACGCTTTGATCAGATTGGGAGCAGCCGCGGCCCCCTCTGGTTCCTGGCGCGGCTGGAACCGCCGGAGGCGCAGACCATCCCTCCGCTGCTGCGCCCCAACTTGGGCCGATACAACCGGGCTATTTTGAGCGTAGAACTCCTGCAGATGGAGTGGGAACTGGACGACGAATGGGGCGAAAGCGGTGCAAGCACGCCGGTCTCGTCGGTCGTTCCGAGCATCAGCTTTACGCTGACCTTCCCGCACTGGCTGTACGGTACGCTTCCGCTCAGCAGCCGCACGCGAGCGCTCTTTCCTCACAGCGCGCTGGAGCGTTCCATGGTTACGGTGGTCGACGGCCGCTGGGGCAACCGGTACACAGCTTGGGTGGTTCATAGCGGCCGGTACGTGTGCGGCCTGAAGGAATGGATGGTTGCGCACAACCTGCCGGTGAGCGCTCAGATCACGCTGGAGCGGACCAATGAGCCGGATGAAGTCCTCATTGACTACCGCCCGCGCCGGATGAGACGGGAGTGGAGCCGGATTGCGAAGGTGGATGCGGAACGGCAGCGGTTCGGTCTGGAAATGAATAAGGTGCAGATTTCCTGTGAGTACGATGATGAGTTGATTGTTTCGTGTGACGACCGGGAGGAGCTGGAAGCGTTCAACGCCGGATTGAAAGGCAACGACGATGCGCTGGGGCAGATCGTGGAGAGGATGGTGCCGGAGATTGCGAAGTTGAACCCGCAGGGCACGGCGCATGTCAAGACGGTATACAGTGCGGTCAACATGCTCTGGCGCTGTCCGCCGGGACCGATATTTCATGCGTTGATCAGCAATCCCCGTTTCCAGGATTATGGGGACGGACTGTTCAAAGTAAGATGAGGATGCGAAGCCGGAAATGCGCGAATTTCACCGGCTCTTGACCATCGAGGAGGGATACGAAGGAGATGACAGCGGCAGCATCCAAGCAGAAACTCAAGTGGTTCCGACCGGACGTGAACACAAAGTTTCACATCGACTATAACTGGTGGGAGCAGAGCGGACGGAATTTCCGCCTATATTTACGCGATCAACTGTGCACGGAGTGCCGGGACAGGTTTCAGGATCATAGAAACACCGAAGATGTGGATTGGATCGACCCGGAGACGGGTGAGGTTCACCGTACCGATGCACTGTGGGAATGTTTGCGCAGCCGATGCACCAAAGATCCGGACTACATCAACGAGCATTTATCGCTCACGGCGGCCTGCTTCCGCGTATTTCTGGCGAACAACAATACGCCGTTGAGCCCATCAGAGTTGAACCAGCTCCTTCCGTGGAAACCGGCCCGTACTATTTTGCAGACGCTGGGCGGGCGCGTGGTCTATCTTGGTCTACGGCCGGTGCGCGACTAGAGAAGAGCGAGGGGAGAGAGCAGAGCTCCCTTCCACGGTTCAGTTACGGCGGTCCCCTTTCGTCCCATTTCCTGCCCTCGCCAACAGATCCTGCGCGGCGCGATACATCGGCATGTCCACCATTTTGCCGTCGAGTACACAGACGCCGCGGCCGGCGCGCTGGTGGGCTTCAAAAACGGCGATGAGCCGTCGCGCCGCTGCCACCTCGGCGAGGTCCGGCGTGAAGGCGCGGTTGATGACTTCCACCTGGCGAGGATGGATCGCCAGTTTGCCGCGGAAGCCCATTTTCTGAACAGTTTCACATTCCTCAGCGAGACCGGAATCGTCGGCCAGGTCGGTGTAGACGGTGTCGACTGCCTGTAGGCCGAAGGCGGCGGCCACGGTGACGACAGCGCTGCGTGCGTAGAAGACCTCCCAGCCCTCGCGCGTGCGCTGCGCCCCGATATCGCCGGCAAAGTCCTCGGCGCCGAATGCCAGCGCCACGGTCCTGGGATCTGCGCGGGCAATTTCGGGCAGATTCACCACTCCTGCAGCACTCTCCACGATCGGGAGCAGCCGCACAGATCCGACGGGCATGCCTGCGTTGGATTCCAGAGGTGTCAACTGTTCGTCGACGCGTTGCAGGTCGGCGGCGGACTCGACTTTCGGGATCACGTAGAGCTGGGGCGAGGCGGCGAAGGTCTGGAGCAGGTCATCGGGCCAGAAGGGGCTGTGGACAGGGTTGATGCGAATGGAGCGCAGGGGGCCGTTTTGCGGCAGTGCGCGGAAGGACCCGACGAGAAGCGAGCGGGCTTTCTGTTTGCGGCTGGACGCCACCGCGTCCTCAAGGTCAGCGATGATGGCGTCGGCGGGAAGTTCGGCGCCTTTGGCGATCTTGCGCGGTGAGTCGGCAGGCATGAAGAGGAGGGAGCGCAGTGGCGGCGTCATGGGCGGGCTCCGCGAGGGCGGGTGAGGGCGATGGTGTGGTGGTTGTGTATGGGTTGTGCGCTGGTAGTTTTATTTTACATGGTTTGCGCGTATATGGCAGGTTTGATAGGAAAGACCAAGCAGGCATTTCGAGGCTTATGCACTATACCGGCCGAGATTTCGAGGATGAGCCCTGTACTGCCAACTCCAGTGCTGACAGCGGTAGGTTTGGACTCCTTCTATCGATCCCTGATTTCACTTTGTCAGCGTCAGCGTTCATGCGGTCCGTTCAGTCGCTCGTATCCTAACAGTCAGTACTGCCAACACGCCGAGCAGGCCGCCGAGCATATCGACGGAGATGTCAAAGAGGTTGTCCGGGTGCAGGACGCTCTGCCTGCTGAGGAGCTGGAAGCCTTCCTGAAGGATGGCGGCGACGAGCACGAGGGCCAGGGTGAGGCCGACGCGCCTGGCCAGCGTGCCGGACAGGCTCTGCATCAGGAGGGCGCCCAAAACGGCGAAGAGCAGGCTGTGCATGAGTATGTGCATCCAGGCGGGACTGAACAGGGTGTTGAAGATGCGGTAGGCTACGGGCGAAGGCCGGAGGAGCCAGGCCACAGGCATAAAGATGCCGATAGTCCAGAAGACCAGGAACAGGTACCGTTTCATTTTTCTCCTTTCCTTGCACTTTCCCCCTGCCGACATGGTGGAGGAGGACGACGATCAAAGTAACTGCCCAGGACTGATCCTGGTTCCCGGGATGCCGGAATTGCGCCGAATATGAAGTGTCCGCCAGGATGTCCTGAAGTTGGTTACAGAAGTCCTGATGAACAGGGTTTCCCGGCCTAGAAAACGGAAGTCGGGGTTGCCCGGATCATGGGCCTGTGCTAGACTTCGCGCAGTGAAATTCATGCCTTACCGCACCGCAATTGGTTCGCCCGAAAGGCAGTTGAAGGGGGTGCTTTTGCGCTAACTGCGGTGAGGTCGAGGAGAAATCGTTTGTCGGTTGGGCCGCAGTTGCTTGCGGCCGTCGGGACAGCTGGCGGCGTGCGAGAGAGGATCACAGGTGTTTCGACGAAACGAACGGCCGCAGCCGGACGCGATCGAGGTCATCATCGGGCCCAGGGCCACCTATAACGGCGCGTTACGCAGCGACAGCAGCATCCGTATTGACGGTGTGGTAGAGAGCGGTCTGCTGGAAACGCTGGCCAATGTCATCCTGACGGAGGCCGCCCGCGTCAACTGCGAAATTCGGGCCCGCAACGTGAGCATTCGGGGATATTTTGACGGTGTCATCCGGGCAGACCGCGTTGAGCTGCTGGCGGGCTGTTACGTGCGCGGCGCGCTTCATGTGAACAGTTTTCTGCTGGACGAGGGCGCTACCCTTGAAGGGGAGTTGCACATGCGGGGCGAGAACGCGGAGGAGCCGCTGGACCTGCCCACGAATACGGATACGGGGGTTGTCCTGCCGGGGGCTCAATCGCAGGAAGAGCCGGAGTTCAGGTAGCGCATGCCGGCAACCGGCCCGGGACGAGTTGTGGAAGGCATGGCTCGACCTCACCTTTGACGGGGGCGGTCTGGCCCGGACCGCGTTCGTCAGAGCGCGAAGAGTGACTGTACCACTGCTATGGACTTGCTTCTGATTGTCGCCGGCGCGCTGCTCGGCTACTTGTTGGGGTCGATACCGGTAGGCTTGCTGGCGACCGGCATTTACGGTGTGGATATCCGCAAAGTGGGCAGCGGGCGCACCGGCGCGACCAACGCATGGCGTGCGGCCGGTTTGAAGGCGGCGGTTCCGACGCTGTTGGGCGATGCGCTCAAAGGTGCGGCGGCCGTGCTGCTGGTCCGCTATGCTGCGGGGACGTTTTTGCCAGAGGTGAGTACGATCACGGTGACGGCGGCGGCGGCGCTTGCAGGGGCGTGTGCGGTAGTGGGACACAACTGGTCGCTCTATATGGGCTTCAAGGGAGGGGCAGGGGGCATTACGACTGCGGCGACCATACTGGCGATTTCGCCGTTAATCGGTGGGGTCGTGTGCTTGGTGGGGCTTCTGTTGATTTGGTGGAGCCGCATGGCTTCGATCGGTACCTACAGCGTGAGCGTGACCTCGCTGGTGTGCGCGGTCGTGTTTGCCGTCGCCGGTCTGACCCCCTGGCCGTTTGTAATCTTTGGCCTCATTGCCTATGTGGCCGTCACCATCTCGCTCAGCAGGAATCGGCAGGCGCTCAGAGATGGCGAAGAACGGGTGATCACTCTTTGGTAATCGCCCGTTTTCAGGTGTATCCTTGCCACTACTGCCTTGAGTTCAGGACATGGCGCAATGGACAAAGTCGTCGAGATTCTGAATATTATGGTGAGACCCTGCCATATCGAACATAGCTCATGCGAACAGGGAAGCGTTCAAACGCGAAACTCGCAGATTTTCTCTTGCCCTAGAGCGTACTCCAGGTCACAACCGGGAGCATGTCCTTAAGGTGTTGTAGCCGTCGCTCTCGCCAGCAGGCGGTTTGGGGGTAGTTCACTTTGACTGTCAAGAATCCATGGAGGTAATCAATGGCTGAACGCAAACAACTGACAACGGCTCACGGGGCGCCGGTCGGCGACAACCAGAACTCATTGACTGCCGGCCCGCGCGGTCCACTTCTGATGCAGGACTATCAGCTCCTGGAGAAGATGGCTACCTTCAACCGCGAACGCGTCCCGGAGCGGGTCGTGCATGCCAAGGGGTCGGGGGCCTACGGTACTTTCACCGTTACCAATGATGTTACGCGCTACACCAAGGCCAGAATATTCTCTGCAGTAGGTAAACAGACCGACTGCCTGCTGCGCTTTTCGACCGTCGCAGGTGAACGCGGCGCCGCAGACGCTGAACGCGACGTCCGCGGCTTCGCTGTCAAGTTTTACACCGAAGACGGAAACTGGGATATGGTCGGCAACAACACGCCGGTCTTCTTTGTACGCGATCCCTACAAATTCGGCGACTTCATCCATACGCAGAAGCGCGATCCCAAAACAAACATGCGCTCCGGCACAGCCATGTGGGACTTCTGGTCACTCTCCCCTGAAAGCCTGCACCAGGTCACCATCCTGATGAGTACTCGCGGTCTGCCGCAGGGTTATCGCTTTGTCAACGGCTACAGCAGCCACACCTACAGCTTCATCAATGCCGACGATGAGCGTTTCTGGATCAAGTTCCACTTCAAGACCATGCAGGGCATCAAGACGTGGACCAATGCCCAGGCGGCCGAAATCGTCGGGCAGGATCGGGAGAGCTCGCAGCGAGACCTCTTCGAAGCCATTGACCGGGGAGACTTTCCGAAATGGCGCGTCTGCGTCCAGGTGATGGCGGAAGAGGATGCCGAGACCTACCACGTCAACCCCTTCGATCTGACCAAGGTGTGGCCCCATGGCGACTACCCGCTGATCGAGATCGGCATCATGGAACTCAATCGCAACCCGGATAACTACTTTGCCGACATTGAGCAGGCCGCGTTTGAACCCTCCAACATCGTGCCCGGCATCAGCTTTTCGCCAGACAAGATGCTCCAGGCCCGGATTATGTCCTACGCCGATGCCCACCGCTACCGCATCGGGGTCAACTATGCCGCTCTTCCTGCCAACAAACCTCAGTGCCCCGTTCACAACTATCATCGCGACGGCAACCTGCGTTTTGACGGCAACTTCGGCGGCGCGGTCAACTATGAACCGAACAGCATGGGGGGAGCAGTCGAAGATTCCCGTCACCTCGAGCCGCCGCTCAAGGTGTCCGGCGACGCTGATCGCTACGACCATCGCGCCGGCAACGACGACTATACCCAGCCCGGTAATCTGTTCCGCCTGATGAACAAAGACCAGAAAGAGCAGTTGTTCAGTAATATCGCCGAAGCGATGGATGGTGTGCCCGAACACATCAAGGTCCGCCAGCTTGTCCATTTCTACAAAGCCGATCCGGACTACGCTTGCGGCGTGGCCGGAAAGTTGGACCTTTCCCATGCCTCCGAGCGGGTGGCTGCCCTCGCGGACCTGTCTCTGGCTGAATTAGCAGAGAAGACCAGCGCAGAAGCATATTCGGAGCTACAGTCGGTAGCGGAAGGGTCACTGGCCAAAGCCGCCGACTGATCCTCCAGCAGGTTTCGCATTCGTTATCCTCAGCACCCTGAAAATGGTGCGGCGCACCATTTTGGGTCTCTATCGTAGCGACGATTGTTGGCGGCGTTCTCGCAGGATTGCTCAACCGCCATTACCTTGAAGAGGCCTGACTGCAAATCGAAGCCAAGTACAGAGCCGACCGGCTTCCCGGTCGGCTTTTTCGCGTCTGTAACCGCGCAGCATGGAACCTGCTTTCTCCCGACGTCGTCCTATTGTGTGATCGCGACCGTTGCCGAATTAGCACGCATGATCTATTCGTGCTAAGCTGGAAAGGGTCTGCGTCAAGCAGGCGATAAACTTACCGAGTACTGTCAAGGAAGGGAGAGTTTCATGCAGGTAGTACAGCGCTATCCGGACAACATGTTCTGCTGGGTGGACCTGGCAACAACCGACCCGGCCGCGGCCAAGGCGTTTTACAGCGGTCTGTTCGGTTGGGAGTATTTTGATATCCCGACGGGGATGGGCTTCCACTACTCGTTGTGCCAGATTGAGGGGTATAACGTGGCCGGCCTGAGCATTTTGCCGCAGGAGATGATGGATCAGGGGATCCCGCCGGTCTGGTCATCCTACATCAAGCACGATAATGTCGATGCCGTGGCCGAGAAGGCGGTTGCGGCCGGGGGAACGGTGGCGATGCCGGCGATGGATGTCATGGAATCAGGACGCATGATCGTGCTCCAGGACCCGACGGGCGCGATGGTTGGACTGTGGCAGCCGAAGGAGCACATCGGCGCGCAGCTGGTCAACATGCCCAATGCGCTTGTCTGGAATGAGCTTCAGACGAAGGATGTCGACACGGCGCGAAGCTTCTACGCGGAGGTTTTCGGCTGGGGTCATGACAGCGACCCGAACGGTTACCACCTCTTCAAGTTGGGCGAGCGGATGCAGGCCGGGATGCTGAAGATGGACGATTCCTGGGGGGAGGTTCCGCCCAGTTGGGCACCCTACTTCATGTCGGCGGATATCGAGGCGACGGCGGCCAAGGCGGGTGAGCTAGGCGGCGTCATTCATGTTCCGCCGACCGATACGGGCACGGTCGGTCGATTCGCGGTGATCGGGGACCCGCAGGGCGGGGTCTTCACGTCGATGCAGTTTGACGGGCCGGTCGATCCGCCGCCTGGTTACTAGGAAGGCGAACAGGGACACCGCGATTGACTGCGTTGTGTATTGCGTAGGCAGGGCGGTGTGCCCTGGTTTTGATTAAGGCTGGTTGCAGGACGGTCTTGTACGAGGGGAATTATCTACTTGACACCACTAAAGGCGTTCTTTCTTGAGGTACAGCCTGCATATCATTGCTGGGGTGATGCGAAACTTAGTGCCACGATCCCGCAGGCCGTCGCTCCCCGGCTTGGCTTCCCTGCAATGGAAGTCCAGGGCGATTGAACCCCGCATCAGTTCGTAGATGAAGTCAGCCAAGTGAAACGTCTCGTAAGCGTCCGCGTGGATGAAGCGGACGTTTCGCTTGTTGCGCTCCCCTTTGACCAACAGAAGAAGCCTCCTCAGTTTCGCCCCCTCTTATGGGGTTGGTCTTGCTTTGCAAGAACCAAAATCCCGGATTCAGGGAATACCCTTTCACGCATTCACCAGACCTCTAAACCCTACTCCTTTGCTTTTTTTTTCGGGTTTTGACAAAGCTGCCCTGGCCTGATAAACTCGGCGACTGAAGAGATTGACCACTAGAGATTGACCATTTAGGTTTAGCAGTCTAAAAGGGCAAAGAGGAGGTCATTATGAGAGCCGTCGTATACCAGGGCCCGTTCAGCGTTGCCGTAGAGGAAGTTCCCGATCCCGAGATAAAGCATCCGAATGACGTAATCGTCAAGATTACTTCGAGTTGCATCTGCGGCTCCGACCTGCACATGTATGAGGGTCGGACTGCGGCCGAACCGGGCATAGTCTTCGGACACGAGAACATGGGTGTAATCGAAGATGTCGGGTCCGCTGTGAAAACATTGTCCGTAGGCGACAGGGTCGTGATGCCGTTCAACGTCGGCTGCGGCTTCTGCAAGAACTGCCAGCGGGGTTTTACGGGTTTCTGCCTCACGGTCAACCCTGGATTTGCCGGCGGCGCGTATGGATACGTGGCAATGGGACCATGGGTCGGCGGGCAAGCCGAGTACATTCAGGTGCCTTATGCGGACTTCAACTGTCTGCCTCTTCCGTCCGGGGATGCGTTTGAGTGGGATTTTTCTCTTCTGGCGGACATATTCCCCACGGGTTATCACGGCGCTGAGCTTGCCGACGTGAGTCCCGGCGAGAGCGTCGCCGTGTGGGGCGCGGGACCGGTCGGTCTGATGGCCACCTATAGCTGCATCATCAGAGGGGCTGCGGAGGTCTATACGATCGATCACGTGCAGGAGCGGCTGGACATGGCCGGCGACATTGGCGGTATTCCCATCAATTTCGATGTCGGCGATCCGGTGGAGCAGATCAGGGACATGCGCGGGGGCGACGGTGTGGACAAGACGATCGACGCCGTGGGCTATCAGGCCGCTGCGCAAGGATCGTCTGCCGCCGGAGGCGAGCAGACCGAGATTCCCAACGTGGTCCTGAATCAGATGATCGACCTGATCAATCCCACGGGGATCATGGGCATTCCGGGCCTGTATGTGCCATCGGACCCCGGTGGAGTGGACGAGGGCGCCAAGAGGGGCTCTCTGGCCATCAACTTCGGGAAGCTCTTTGAGAAGGGTCTGAAGCTGGGGACGGGTCAATGCAACGTGAAGCAGTACAACGCCTACTTGCGCGACCTCATCATATCCGGCAAGGCCACTCCCAGCTTCGTTGTGTCCCACGAGGTGCCGCTGGACGACGCAGTCGACGCCTATCACAAGTTTGACCAGCGCATCGACGGGTACACCAAGGTCATCCTGAAACCTTAAACGGAACGCGCCGGTTCGTTACCGGGCAGCCCGTCTTCAAGAATCAGGGGATGTTGGTGCGGTATCACACCCACGCCGTCCCCCGACCCGCGTGTGATCACGTGTGCTGCAAGGCTTTTCCCTGCATGTTCGGGAACGGCAGGCGCGCTTCAAGCGCAGGCAGACGCTAAAACAGCTGCCCTTGGATTTCAACTACGAGATTGACAGGCACAGGAGGTTGTGTCATGCGGGTAGGCAGCGAAGGGCATTCATACGACTGGATCGACAATTGGGCCAAGCTTCCCGAAAGTGAAAGCTCACGCAAGGGATGGGCGCATCCGGGCATCGTTGTCACGGAATCGGGAAATGTTATGACCAGCCACCCCGGCGACCCGGAAGTAATGACCTTCGACGGGGACGGCAACCTGATTTCCTCGTGGCGCGGCGACTTTGCCGAGGCGCATGGGATAACCCTCGTCAACGAGGACGGAGTCGAGTATCTGTGGATTGTGGATCACGGATCCAAGAATCACTATCTTCACGGCTATCAGAACGCTCCGGGCGTGGGCGAAGGGCCCGGTCAGGTATTCAAGACGACATTGGGCGGTGAAGTGGTCATGAGGCTGGAGACGCCTCCCCTTCCCATATACAAAGACACACGCTATGCCCCCACAGCCGTCGCGGTGAACGAGGAGCGTTTTGGCGGCAACGGCGACATCTGGGTTGGCGACGGGTACGGCGCGTACCAGGTCCACAGGTTCACGAAGGATGGCGAGTACGTCAGCAGCATCAACGGCGAGGAAGGGGCCGGGGCCTATAACTGCCCGCACGGCATCTTCTTTGATTATCGCAAGTCCGAGCCGGAGCTCTACGTGGCGGACAGGGCCAACGACCGCGTACAGGTCTACGACATGGAGGGTGGATTCAGGCGGATGTTTGGTGACGGTTTTCTGAACACGCCCAGTTGTTTCGCGACACATGGCGATCTGATGATCATTGCCGAGCTTCGCGCCCGCCTCGTGGTCACCGACATAAACGATGAACTGCTCACGTACCTCGGCGGCAACAAGCAGGTGTGCGACGTTGCGGGCTGGCCCAACAATTTGAACGAATCGGGGCAGTCAGTACGCACGAGCCACCTGGAGACGGGCAAGTTCAACAGCCCTCACGGTTTGGCTGCGGACGCCAGCGGTAACCTGTATGTGGCCGAATGGCTCATAGGGGGCAGGGTAACCAGACTGAACAGGGCCTAAGCGCGCTGGGGGCGCTTTGCGTCGCCGCCTGACAAACGAGAGTAGGCCACACGTCCTGCCGAAATTCCAGCACGGTGGCAAGGGGGACTGCACGGTTGTGGCGGTCCCCTTTCTGTGTTTCAGTGGTTACGCGCCAAGTTAGCGCGGCTTTTCCCCTCTTTCCAATCCCTGCTATAGTATCCCGGACAGCGCAAACCGCTTCGCGCGGCCGCGCGACCACTCTGAAGACCCTGTCATACCATGCACCAGGAAACAGACGGAATGTCCTCCCAATCGATGCTCGGCGCCTACGGTTCGTGGGCAGCTGCTCTGGCCAATGAAGGCCCCAACTTTCTCTCTTTTCGCCATACTCACTGGATCGATCCGGAAGCTTGGCGGCCGGCTGCGCGGCAGCGATTTCGCGAGCGGGTGGCGATGCCGGACACGGAGGGCGCGGGGGATTGCCGGATCGAGAGCCGGTACGAGTATGACGGGTTGCAAGTGGAAGAGCTCTCGTGGCAGCTGCCGTACGGCCCGCGCACGGAGGCGGTGCTGCTGAAGCCGGCGAATGCGAGTGGCCCCTTGCCGGGTGTGCTGGCGCTGCACGATCACGGCGGCCATAAGTTCCACGGCTGGCAGAAGATCACGCGTACAGACGATGCGCAGAACGCGGTCAACATTGACCACCAGGCGCGCGCGTACGGCGGTGCGCCTTGGGCCAATCGACTGGCCCAGCGCGGGTATGCGGTGCTGGTGCCGGATGCTTTTGCTTTCGGCAGCCGCCGCGTTCGCATTGCGGACCTGCCAGCGGCGATTCGCGACGGCATGGACGAGGCGGAGTCTGAGGATCCGGATTACATCACGGCCTACAACCGCTGGGCTGGGGGTCACGAGTCGACCCTGGCGAAGTCTTTGCTCAGTGCGGGGACGACGTGGGCGGGCGTGTGGCTGGCCGAGGATGTGCATGCGCTGGGCGTGCTGTGCGGGCGCGATGATGTGGACGCTGAACGGGTAGGCATCGGCGGGCTATCAGGCGGGGGATTGCGAACGGTCTACCTTGCCGGGTTGGATGACCGCGTGCGCTGCGCGGTCTGTGTGGGCATGATGACGACGTGGCGGGACTTTCTGCTGAACAAGAGCCATACGCACACGTGGATGATCTACGTGCCTCATCTGGCGACGGAGATGGACTACCCGGACATCCTGGGGATGCGGGCGCCGTTGCCGACTTTGGTACAGAACAATACGGAGGACCCGCTGTTCACGCTGGCGGAGATGAGGCGGGCCGACGTGATGCTGAGACAGGTGTACGAGAAGGCGGACGCAGGCGACCGCTACAGTTGCTCATTTTATGCCGGCGAGCACAAATTCGACATTGCGATGCAGGAGGATGCGTTCGACTGGTTCGACCGCTGGCTGGCGGAGTCCTGACACACCTGGAGTTGGAAAAGTATACAGACGAGAAAGTTGCTTCAACCGCCGCGAGTCGCGGCAGAAACGGAGAGCCCCATGAATCCAGTCTCCCCACATTTCACACCCGTTGATCTGTCGAAATTCTTCAATGCCGGACGCGCCGAGCTTCCAGAATCGTTGCGCGTGCCCTCCTTGGTTGAGGACAGGTCGGGTTCGACCGCCTTCAACGGCGTCCCGTTCCTGCTCGGTGGATTCGAAGGCCCTGCGGTCATTTTGCTTGACAAGGAACCGGTGACGGTCGAACTGGAAGGGGAGCGCGCCACCTACGCGGTTTTTCTGCATGCCGTAGCGGACCGAGTCACCAATTATCTGGACGGGTTTGCCGACTTCGCGCAGGACGGCAACGAGCTGGGCGATCACGTGTCCTCCTATACATTTGAGTACGAGGACGGCAGCAGCCACGAGACGCCGGTACGGCGCCGATTTGCGATTCAGCAGAGCCGCGTCGTGTGGGGTGGCAGCCCCTTCGAAACGGTGCCGGCGGCGAAGGCGACTGTCTTCAACTCGGCGACGGAGGAGATCCAGCTGGGGCGTGTTCCAAGCACCGAATACGGCCGCGGCGAGACGCGCACCAGTTCCGCCCGCGATCAGATGGAAGAGAAGATGTGGCTGTACGCGCTGGAGAACCCGCATCCGGACAGGCCGATTCGCCGCATGGTTCTGCAGCCGCGCAACGAGGGGTCGACCGTTTACGCGATCAGCCTCACGAATCTGGAGGAGCACCCCCTGCGCCCCGGTGTGCGCCGCAAGCTGCGACTGACGCTGCCGGAAGGCGTCGAGTTTAATGCCATCGGCGAATACGAGGACGTAGCTATCGACCTGGGCTATGTGATGTCGGCGCGCGCCGCGTTCGATTACGATCGCGGCCGATGGATGGGTGATGAGGCGAACGTGCAGCCCGCGGTATCGCAGCGGGACTTGATCATCGAGTACAGCGCGCATCCGCAGGGGTGGTTGCACGTGGGCGTGGACAGTGACGAGCCGATCGTCTATGACCTTTCGCAACTTGAAAACGGCCAAGCATCAGACACCATCGTCGGGGTGGCGCCGGCCCACCGGCTGGTCGACGTGCGCGTGGTGCAGAAGGGGACGAACAACCTGGTTCCGGTGCGCATACATTTCCACGGAGAGCACGGCGAGTATCTGCCGCCGCGCGGCCGCCATCGCAAGGTGAACCCGCACTGGTTTGAGGACAACTATGGCGAATTCGTCAACGGGCGCAACCAGTACAGCTATATCGACGGCCACTGCGAGGTGGATATGCCGCTGGGCGAGGTCTTCGTGGAGATCACGAAGGGCTATGAGACGGCGCCGGTGCGGAAGCAGGTTACGATCGGGCCCGACACGGATGAACTGGTGTTCGAGCTGGAGCGTGTGCTGCCCTGGCGGGAGAAGGGTTGGGTGACTGCGGACACGCATGTTCACTTTTTGAGCCCTTCGACGGCGCTGCTGGAGGGCCAGGCTGAGGACGTGCACGTGGTCAATCTGCTGGCGAGCCAGTGGGGCGAGATGTTCAGCAACGTCAGCGATTTTGACGGCAGGACCACGCTGGGCGCGCGCGAGTTTGGCGGCGACGGCGAGTTTCTGGTGCGGGTGGGGACCGAGAACCGCATGCAGATCCTGGGTCACATTTCGCTGCTGGGCTACAACGGCAAGATGATCCACCCGCTGTGCAGCGGCGGCCCGTCGGAGTCGGCCCTGGGTGATCCGCAGGAGGTGGTGATGGCCGAGTGGGCGCAGAAGTGTATCGACCAGGGCGGGCTGGTGGTGATGCCTCACGCGCCGAACCCGCAGTTGGAGCGAGCGGCGGATATCGTCCTCGGATTGATCCATGCCATTGAGATGATGACTTTCAACCCCTGTGAACGGGAGCTCAACCCCTACGGAATCGCAGACTGGTACCGTTATCTGAATCTGGGCTATCAGCTGCCGATCGTGGGCGGCTCGGACAAGATGGCGGCCTCGTCTCAGCTGGGGGGCGTGCGCACCTACGCGCATCTGGGTGAGCGGGAGTTCACGTACGAGAACTGGATGGCGGCGGTGCAGGCGGGCAATACGTTCATGACGATCGGTCCGCTGGCGGAGCTGACGGTTGAGGGCGTTGCGCCGGGCGGGCAGGTGCAGCTGCCGGAGGGAGGCGGGAGCGTGGGCGTCGAGTGGCGTGTCGAGTCGGTGCAGGTGCCGATCGAGCAGGTGGAGGTCGTACAGGGTGGGCTGGTGGTCGACCAGGTCGACGTACAAGGCGAATACAGTGCGTCGGGCAGCTTGCAGGTTACGGTAACGGATTCATCGTGGATAGCGTTGCGCGTGCGCGGAAGTTATATTGGCGAGGCGGGCGAGATCGCGGCGCATACGAGCGCGGTGCAGACGTTGGTGGAGGACAGCCCGCTGTTTAACGAGCCGGACTCGTCGGCGGTGTTGGAGCAGATCGAGGGCGCGATTGCCTATGTGGACACGATTGCCCCCCGGCCGAACGCCAAGCGTTTTCGGGAGATGAGGGCGGTGCTGGAAGCGGCGCACAACCGGCTGCACCAGCGCATGCACGCGCACGGCGTTTTCCACAGGCATACACCGGTGCATGGACACGAGGACGACAGTGGTCAGTAGTCAGTAGTCAGTGGTCAGTGGTTAGTGACGGCTCTTATGGGTGATCTTTGGTACGTATTGGGCAATAGACGGTGAGCCGGGTAGGGGAAGGAGATATGGCAAAGATTCGCTGGGGAATCGTCGGGTGCGGGGATGTGTGCGAGGTGAAGAGCGGGCCGGGGCTGTACAAGGCCGAGAACTCGGCGCTGACGGCGGTGATGCGGCGCAACGGGGCACTGGCGGAGGACTTTGCACGGCGCCATGGCGTGGCGCGCTGGTACGATGACGGCGACAGGCTGATCAACGACCCGGAGGTGGACGCGGTCTATGTGGCCACGCCGCCGGACACGCACATGTCGTACACGTGCAAGGCGGCGGAGGCGGGCAAGCCGGTCTACGTGGAGAAGCCGATGGCGCGCACTTACGAAGAGTGCCAGACGATGATTGACGCCTGTGAGAGTGCGGGCGTACCTCTGTGGGTGGGCTATTACCGGCGGCGGCTGCCGAAGTTTCTGAAAGTACAAGAGCTCATCGAGCAGGGCGCGATCGGCGAGGTGCGGTCTGTGCTGATTCGCTATTATCAGCGGCCAAGGCCGAGTGATGCGTTTCCGGACCAGAGAGGCTGGCGGGTTGATCCTGAGATTGCAGGGGCGGGTCTATTCCTGGATTTGGGCTCGCACATGCTGGACATTCTCGACTATCTGCTGGGGCCGATCAGTCGTGTGCAGGGATACGCGGGGAACCAGGCAGGGCTTTACGACGCCGAGGACGTCGTGTGCGGCAGCTTCACGTTCGAATCGGGCGTGCAGGGGACGGGCACGTGGATGTTCACCGGCTTCGAAAATCTTGACTGGACGGAGATCGAAGGCACGAAGGGGCGCATCGGTTATGTCTGTTTTGATGCCAGCCCGATCGCGCTGACGACGAGCGCGGGGACCGAGGAGATCCCGGTTACGCAGCCGGACCACGTGCATCAGCCGCTGATCCAGACGATTGTTGACGAGTTGAACGGAAGCGGGCAGTGTCCCAGCACGGGCGTCAGCGGTGCGCGCACATCGTGGGTGATGGACCAGATTCTGGCGGAGTACCGGCAGAAGAATTATGGATAGTCGTATACGGAAAAAGCAATGGATGGCGACGAATGAGACTAAGCAGCCAGGCATTCGGCAGGACGGAGAGGGGTCACGGGGTTAGGCAATATTCGCTGGCCAACAACAGGGGCGTAGAGGTCGATGTACTCGACTACGGCGGGCTGATCCGCACGTTGTCGACGCCAGACCGCGACGGCGAGGCGGGGGACGTGGTGCTGGGATTCGATACGCTTGAGGAATACCTGGCCGGGCACCCCTATTACGGCGTGCTGGTGGGCCGCTGTGCGAACCGCATCCGCGGGGGAAGGTTCGAGCTGGATGGTGTGACTTACCAGTTGGCGCGCAACGTCAACGACGACCATCTTCACGGCGGGGAGGTCGGCTTTGGCAATGTAGTGTGGCATGCGCAGCCTTTTCAGAACGAGCGGGAGGTCGGGCTGCAGCTCTCACACGACAGCCCGGACGGAGAAGACCTGTATCCGGGGGCGCTGGACACGACGGTGAGGCTGAGCCTGAACGATGACAACGAGGTGCGTCTCGACTACCATGCGACCTGCGATGCGCCGACGATCGTGAACCTGACCAATCACAGCTACTTCAACCTGGCCGGGGAGGGCAATATCCACGACCACGTCGCCATGATCGATGCCGACGCGTTCACGCCGATGGACGACGCGCTGATCGTGACAGGCGAGGTGCGGGACGTGACCGGCACACCGTTCGATTTCCGCCAGCCCACTGCCATCGGTACGCGCATCAACGCGGACGACGAGCAGATCCGGTTTGGCGGCGGCTACGATCATAACTTCGTTCTCAACGGGGAGCCGGGCACGCTGCGGCTGGCGGCGCGTGTGACGGAACCGGTCAGCGGACGGGTACTTGAGGTGCTGACGACCGAGCCGGGCGTGCAATTCTATACGGGAAACCAGATGGAGGCGGCGAACCCAGGCAAAGGCGGGCAGTTCTATCCGCACCGCGGCGGGTTCTGCCTGGAGACGCAGCATTTTCCGGATGCGCCGAACCAACCGCACTTTCCGTCAATCGTTCTGCGGCCCGGCGAAGCGTATACGCAGACGACCGTATTCCGCTTTTCGATCGAACAGTAGAACCGGCTCCGGGGCGAAGCGTCCCAGTACAGGGCCGGTTTTCCGTGTTCGACTGGGGAAGGGGCTGAAGATGGACGGGTACCCAAGCGAACTGACTGCGGCAGCGACTTTTGACGCGAAACGGGCGATCCTGAGCAAGCGGGACATGTTCCGGCCGCTGGCCGTGGGGCGCACGGAGAGGCTGGCCGACGCGTTGGGCGGCAAGAAGGTGCGGGGGGAGACGCCGGTGCTGGTGCTGGAGCGGGAGGGCGAGGCGCTGGCTCTGCTCACCAGCGAGATGATCTTTCACCATGTGGCGCAGGGCGAGTGGAACGGGACACCGTTTCTGGCCACGTTCTGAGCGCCGTGCAACAGCGGCGTCGGTCTGACGCCGGTACTCGACGGGGAGACATACAGTTTTGCGACGCGGGGCCTGCATAACGGCATGTCGCTGATGGGGGACCACCAGACGGGGTCGTATTGGGACCACGTCACGGGCGAGTGCCTGCACGGTCCGCTCAAGGGTAGGCGTCTCGAACTGGAGCCGCTGCGGCATATGCGGGCGGACCAGGCGCTGGCGCAGTACCCGGACGCGCGTATAGCGCGGTCGCGGCTGCCGCTGCCTTTTGGTCTGGCGGCGGGCCTGATGAAGGTCCTGGTGCGATTGACCAGGGGACGATTTTTGCCGCCGAGGTTTGCGGGTTCGATGGGTGAAGAAGACCCGCGGCGGCCGCGCCTGGAGATGGGGCTGGGTGTGTGGACGGAGAGGGTCAGCCGGTACTATCCGCTGGAGGTTCTCAAGGCGGGGGACGGCGTGTTGTTCGACGTTATCGACAACAGAAATGTGCTGATCTACCTGGACCCGGTATCGGGCACGCCGACGCCGCTTTTCGTCGATGGGCAGGATGCCGAATGGGATGGAAGCGACCTGCGCCTGGAAGACGGTGCGATTGTGCGCAACGGCAGGCTTTACGATCCCTCCGGAGACGAGTTGCCGGCCGAACAGCCGCTGCACCTCTTTGCGCGCTGGTACGGCTTCTCACTGACCTTTCCGAACTGCGAGATCTACGGGGACGCGGGGGATAGAAGCGGATGAGGGCGGCCTCTACGCAAACCATCGTTGCGCAGGTGGACCTTGCAGGACAACACTCTTGAAGGAGAAGGCGGACCTTGCAACTCAATCTTTCGGGCAAGACAGCCATTGTCACGGGCGGCAGCGCGGGCATCGGGTTGGCCTGCGCGCAGGCCCTTTACGCGGAGGGAGTCAGCGTGCTGATCGCGGCACGCGACGAAATCCGGCTGGCCCAAGGTCTCACTGCGATCGCGGACCATGCGCCCGAAAGCAACGCCAGGGCGCTCTCTGTGAGCGCGGACGTGAGTACGGCGGAAGGGGTCGAACGGGCCGTCGAACGGGCTCTTTCAACCTGGGGTCAGGTGGACATCCTGATCAACAACGCCGGGTCGGCGCCGAGCGGTGACTTTTACAGCCTGAGCGACGACGCTTATCAGGGTGCGTGGGAGCTGAAACTGCTCGGATATATACGGATGGTGCGAGCACTGGCGCCGCAGATGAAGGCGCGGCGGGAAGGACGGATCGTCAACATTGTGGGCGCTGCCGCCCACAATCCCACGCCGTCATTTGTCGCCGGCGGCACGGCCAATGCTGCGATCATCAACTTTACGAAGGGGATCTCGCAGGATCTTGCCCCATACGGCGTGCGTATCAACGCCATCTCTCCCGGCCCCGTGAACACGGAACGGGCAAGGCAACTCGCCCGCCAGGAGGCGGAAGCGCAGGGGATTTCGGTGGAGGAGGCCAGCGCCCGCCGCATCGCGTCGGTGCCGCTGAGCCGCATGGCGGAGGCGGACGAGATTGCGGACATGGCCCTGTTCCTGGTCTCGGACCGGGCGGCGAGCATTACGGGCGCAGAGGTCCTCATCGACGGGGGAGCGACGGCGAGTGTCTGATCCGCTGCGCGTTGCGGCCCCGCCAACCGCGGATCCCGCTTCTGCCGAAGGCGCGTACCGATGGTATGTTCTGGTGCTGGCAGCACTGACCCACACGCTCGTGGTGGGCATGCCGATGATGTCGCTGCCGGTCCTGTTCGATGAGATCGGCACTGAGCTTTCGCTGAACCTGGTGCAGATCGGATACGTCTGGGGCGCGTCCTCGCTGTTGGGCGTAGCGATGAGCCTGACGGGCGGCGTAGTTGGCGACCGCATTGGCGCGAGGCGGATGCTGGTGATCGCCTGTCTGCTTGCCGGCGTTACGGGGGCGACGCGGGCGTTAGCCAGCGACTACGCCAGTTTGACCGCCACGGTATTGGTGGCAGGGCTCTTTCCGATGGCGGCGCCGATGAATGTGCATAAGACGTGCGGCGTCTGGTTTTCGGGAAAGCGGCTGGGGATGGCGAACGGTGTGGTGTCGGCGGGCATGGCGTTGGGATTTCTGCTTGGCTCGCTCATCAGTGCGACGTTGCTTTCGCCTCTGCTGGGCGGCTGGCGCAATGTTCTCCTGTTCTACGGTGTGCTGGCGGTCATCGTCGGTATTTTATGGGCGTTTACAAGGCCGGGGCCGGATGGCGACGGAAGGGCTACAGTACAAGGGGGCCGTCCTTCGCTGCGCGACTCGATGCTGCAGGTGGTCCGTCTGCGCAACGTGTGGCTGCTGGCGGTAGCGATGTTTGGCATCGGCGGCGCGATACAGGGATCGCTTGGCTACCTGCCGCTCTATCTGCGTAATGGGGGTTGGGAGCCGAGCACGGCGGACAGCGCCCTGGCCAGCTTCCATTTCGCTAGCCTGCTGTTCACGGTTCCGTTTACTCTGCTGTCCGACCGGATGGGGGTGCGCCGCCCGCTGCTGCTGGCGTCAGCGCTGATGTTAGTGGTTGGCTTCGGCCTGCTCTCGTTCGTGCAGGGGATCGTTGTGTGGCTGGCCGTTCTTTTCGCGGGTATTACGCGGGACGGCTACATGGCGACGATGATGACGCTGATCATTGAGCTACGGGGGGTCGGCCCTGCTCTTGCCGGGACGGCCACCGGTCTGATCATGGCTATCTCTCGGATTGGATCTGTCGTCGCGCCCCCACTTGGAAACGGACTGGAAACGGTTGGTCCTGGGGTGCCCTTTCTGTTCTGGACCGCGCTGGCGGTGGTAGGCTTTGCGGCGCTGACGGCTGTGCGCGAGGATAGGGGAACGGCGAGGGGAGAGTGAAGAGGAGTGAGGAGAGGGAAACAGCTTTGCTCGTCTTAGTTGGAGTTGCGGTTTGACTGTGGCTGAGCTGAAAGATTATTGGTAGTGGTACTTGATGATTCAAAGTGCGGATTGATGCCTTGTGTATGGATTGGGCAATAGGAGATGAGGAGGCAAAGCATGACAACCGAAGTTGCTGCCGGCGCTTTTCAGCGCATAGCAAGTGTCGCCGAAGTCAAAGAGACCGGTCTGCATACGGTCCAAGTGAACGGGCACGTGATCGTGCTGGTCGATCACGAGGACGAAATCTACGCGCTCGACAACCGCTGCCCGCATATGGGTTTTCCTCTGGACAGGGGCAGCGTGCACGATGGGATCCTGACGTGTCACTGGCATCACGCCCGATTTGATCTGTGCACGGGAGGTTCATTCGATCTGTGGGCGGACGACACGCCGAGTTTCCCGGTGGAGGTGCGGAACGGTGATGTCTTTGTTGATGTAACGCCGCGGCACGATCCGGTGGAGCACCAGCGCCACCGTCTGGGGGTCGGGCTGGAGCGCAATCTATCGCTGGTTGTGGCCAAGGCTGCGATCACGATGGTGGACGAAGCCGGGGACACGCTGTCTCCGTTTGCGGCCGGCCTGGAGTTCGGGGCCCGGTACCGCATGGAGGGTTGGGGGCAGGGCTTGACGATGCTGACGTCCTTCCAGAATCTCCTGCCCAGCCTGGGACGTGAGGACAGGGCGAGAGCACTGGCCCACGGGCTGGCCGCGGTCGCGGCTGATTCGGCAGGCAGTTCGCCGCGCTTTTTGGTTACGCCTCTGCCGGACGGCAGCCCGGACCTGAAAACGTTGAAGCAGTGGTTCCGCCGCTTCATTCTGGTGCGGGATGCGGAGGGCGCGGAGCGGTGCATCATCACGGCGCTGAGGTCGGGCGCGGGGCCGCAAGAGATGGCAGATATTCTGTTCAGCGCGGCGACTGATTTCCGCTACATCGACGTGGGGCATCCGCTGGACTTTACCAATAAGGCCTTTGAAGCGCTGGATATCGTCGGCTGGGAACAGGCGGAAGCGGTTCTGACCAGCCTGGTGCCCGGTTACGCCTCGGCGCGGCGGATGGAGGAGTCGAACGCGTGGCGCAATCCGATCGATCTGATCGACGTGTTGGGCGACGCGCGGGCGCAGATTCCAGCCGCTCTGGCCGCGGGACAGGGGCAGCGGGGCAGCTGGGCAGGGCGCGCCGAACTGGTGGAGGTGTTGCTACGGGATGATCCGCACGCGATTGCCGAGGCGCTGTTGGCGGCGCTACGGAGCGGGGCCAGCGAGGTTGAACTGGCGGGCGCGGTCACCTATGCGGCGGCGCTGCGCATTGCGCGATTCCACACGAGTAACGAGTTTGGCGATTGGGACACGGCTCTGCATACGTTCACGTTCGCCAACGCGGTCCATCAGGGTCTGAGGCGTCTGGAGGGGTATGCGCCGCCGGACGAGTATCAGCTGTTGCTGCGGGGTGTTTTCGATGCGGCGATGAGCATCTATCTGGACCGTTTCCTGAACATTCCGGCGGCGAGGCTGCCGGCGGCTAACGGCACGAACGGGGCAGCCCCTTCGCTGCCGGCGCTCGATGACTTGCTGGACCAGCAGCAACAGGTGAACGAGGCGGGCAACGCGGTCGGCAGGTACCTTTTCGAAGGAGGCGGCGCGGAAGCGCTGCGGGCGGAGTTGGGTGCGCTGCTGCTGCGGGAAGACCGCAACTTCCATACGATTCAGTGTGTCGAAGCGGCTTTCCACCAGCATGATCTTCTGTCCGCCGACCCGGATTCGCAGGAGGAGGCTGTGTTGGTGCTGGTGGCTGCGGCCCGGTACCTGGCGGCACATGCGCCGACGATGCGGGCGCAGGGCCAGACATTTGGCATTGCGCGCCGGCTGCACAGGAACGAGAAGCTGTTCGAGGGAGAGTAGAACACTCTGCAAAGCGGCGAGAGTGTTGGGAAGAGAGGCGATTTGCCTCTCTTCTCTTTTTGTATGGATTGAAGCCGCGGGTTGGATGACGCCGCCATTTGGGAGGAACAGGTGAAAGGAAAGATCTTGACGCTTCACCCGGCTGGAAAGCAGGGCGTGAATATCGATAAGGGCAAATATGACACGGTGCGAGAGGCGATAGAGGAGACGCTGCGGGCGCAGCCGGGGATTACGTTCAGTGCGTTGACGGAGGAAGTGGGGCGGCGGATCGGTGATGTCTTTGAGGGTTCTGTGAGTTGGTATGTTGTTTCGGTCAAACTTGATCTGGAGGCGCGGGGTGTGTTGGAGCGGGTAGATGGGCGCAGTCCGCAGCGGTTGCAGTTGGTGGAGTAGGTGAATGCGATGGGAATTGATGAGCGCAGAGACCGGTTTTAGATTCACTCTGTAGGGACTACGCTTCAGCAACAAGAAAAGGTAAGTATGGCGACTCTAACATTAGAGGTCTCCGATTCTCTCCTCACACGCGCTCGCGAAACAGCCCAGGCGCTGGAGCGCCCCTTAGAAGAGGTATTGGTTGGGGCATTGGCGGTCGGCCTGCCTGACGTACATGGCGCCCCGGAAACGGTGCGGAATGAGCTTCTGGAGATGACTTTTCTCGACGAAGAATCACTTTGGCGGATTGCGAAGTATGAAATGGCTTCCACAGATCAGAGGGGTGCATCCCAGATATGGGGCGAAGATGGTCAGATAGGGATTTCATGCCATCG
>JAPOVP010000167.1:24646-97637 GCA_026708085.1 Caldilineaceae bacterium | reverse complement strand
GCGGAGCCCCCGCACAAGGGAGGGCCGAATAGGCCCGACCGCCCAGAACTGCAGAGGTCAGTGGTTAGTGGTTAGTGATCAGTGTTTGGGCAATGCATTGGGGACGGATGTAAGGGCTGGACATGGCCCAGTCTTCACTTAAGGCATGCGAAAGTTCGCCCCCATTCTGGGATGCACACCAAATTACCGGGTTCGGTCCAAAATGGATGGTGGGAGAGGACACCCGCAGGAGGTGCCCCTACCGGCAGTCGGGGAGGGCGCGTTTGTTTTCTGGAGAGACCCCGAAATTATGCCTTCTGTAATCAATACAGTTATCATATGGCGGCATATCATATGGCTTCCCGTCAGGAAGTAGACCAGGCTGGCGAGACGCGGATTCTCCGTCCCGCTTAACGCCCGGCGACACCGTCAGACCAATTTACAAGGGGGTGAAATGGCTCGACAGGACTATTTCAACGCACGCGATACCCTCAACACGCGCCGCGGGCCGGTTGCCATCTACCGGTTGGACGCTCTCGAAAACCTACCTTCGGCCAACGTGAACCGGCTGCCATTTTCCATCAAGGTGCTGCTGGAGGCCGCACTGCGCCAGGCTGAAGGCTTCGAGATCACGCAAGACGCGATCGAGACCATCGCCGGCTGGGGGCCGGATACTGCCGGCAAAGTTGAGATCCCGTTCAAGCCGGCGCGCGTCATCCTCCAGGATTTCACCGGTGTGCCCAGCGTCGTCGACCTGGCCGCGCTGCGCAGCGCCATGGCGCGCATGGGAGGAGATGCCAACAAGATCAATCCGGTCGTCCCGGTCGACCTGGTCATCGACCATTCGGTGCAGGTGGACCGGTTCGGCTCGGCGGCGGCGCTCTTCTTCAATGCCGAGCGCGAGTTCGAGCGCAACCGCGAGCGCTACGAGTTTCTCAAATGGGGCCAGCGGGCATTCGACAACTTCCGCGTCGTCCCGCCGGCTACCGGCATCGTCCACCAGGTGAACCTGGAGTATCTGGCCAGCGTTGTGCAGACCTCCGCCGCGGAGGACTCCGATGCGCTGGAGGCGTACCCCGACTCACTCGTCGGGACCGACAGCCATACGACGATGATCAACGGTCTCGGCGTGCTCGGCTGGGGCGTGGGCGGCATCGAAGCCGAGGCCGTGATGCTGGGCCAGCCGATCTACATGCTTATGCCCGACGTCGTCGGATTCAAGCTGACCGGCGCCCTGCCCGAGGGTGCGACAGCCACCGACCTCGTGTTGCGGGCGACCGAGATGCTGCGCCAGCAGGGCGTCGTCGGCAAGTTCGTCGAGTATTTCGGACCGGGGCTGGGCCGGCTCAGCCTGCCCGACCGGGCCACGCTCGCCAATATGTCGCCCGAATACGGCGCAACCATGGGCTTCTTCCCGGTCGATCAGGAGACGCTGCGCTACCTGGCCGACACCGGGCGCGACGCGGAAACGATCGATCTCGTCGAGCGCTACTGCAAGGAGCAGGGCCTCTTCCACACTGAGGACACGCCCGACCCCATTTTCAGCGAAACCATCGAACTGGACATGGATACTGTGCGGCCCAGCCTGGCCGGACCGAAACGTCCCCAGGACCGTATCGCCCTCTCCGACATGAAGGAAAAGTGGGGCGGGATGCTTTCGGCTCCCGTGGGTCCGCAGGGTTTCGGCCTGGAAAGCGCAGAGCTGGAGAACAGCGCCGAAGTCAGTTTCAAGGGCACCGACTTTTCGCTGGAGCACGGCGACGTCGTGATCGCGGCCATCACCTCCTGCACCAATACCAGCAACCCCTCCGTGATGATCGGCGCCGGTCTGCTGGCCAAGAAGGCCGTGGAACGGGGTCTGGACGTGAAGCCATGGGTGAAGACCAGCCTGGCGCCCGGGTCGAAGGTGGTCACCAGCTACCTGGAGGCGAGCGGGCTGATCCCCTATCTGCAAGCCCTCAACTTCCACACGGTCGGCTACGGCTGCACGACCTGCATCGGCAACAGCGGCCCCCTGCCGCAACCGATCCGCGACGCCATCCACGACGCCGACCTGGTGGCGGCCTCGGTGTTGAGCGGCAACCGCAACTTTGAAGGACGCATCGGCCCCGACGTGCGCGCCAACTTCCTGGCCTCGCCGCCGCTGGTGGTGGCCTACGCGATCGCGGGCACGGTGAACATCGACCTGGACAACGACCCCCTCGGCTACGATCCCACGGGAGAGCCGGTCTTCCTGCGCGACGTCTGGCCGAGCCAGGAGGAGATCCAGGCCGAGATCCATCGCAGTCTCAAGCCGGACCTGTTCCGGCAGCAGTACGCAAACGTCTTCACCGGCAACGAGCAGTGGAACGAGGTGCCGATCTCCGGCGGCGAGCTCTACGCCTGGAGTCCCGACAGCACCTACATTCAGGAGCCTACCTTCTTCCAGGAGGTGGGCACCGAGTTGCCGCCGGTCCAGCCGATCGTGGGCGCGCGCGTACTGGCCGTCATGCCGGACAGCACGACGACCGATCACATCAGCCCGGCCGGCGCCATCGCTCCGGACAGCCCGGCCGGCCGCTATCTGACCGAGAAAGGCGTCCCCCGCTCCGAGTGGAACAGCTACGGCAGCCGGCGAGGCAACCATGAAGTGATGATGCGGGGCACCTTCGCCAACATCCGCATCAAGAACCAGATGCTGGACGGTGTCGAAGGCGGGTACACGGCCTACATCCCCGCCGCCGGGCAGGTGACGGAAGCGGCAGCAGGTCTTGAAGAGTTGGCGATCTGGGATGCGGCAGCCAGGTATGAGCAGGACGGCACGCCGCTGATCGTTCTCGCCGGCAAGGAGTACGGCACCGGCTCCAGCCGCGACTGGGCCGCGAAAGGGCCCTGGCTGCAGGGCGTCAAGGCGGTGATCGCGGAGAGCTTTGAGCGCATCCACCGCTCCAACCTGGTCGGCATGGGCATCCTGCCCCTGCAGTTCATGGAAGGTCAGAACATGCAGTCGCTCGATCTGAGCGGCTTTGAGACCTATGACATAGTCGGCTTGACCGAAGAAATGAGACCCAACCAGGCGTATACCGTGCGCGTGACGCGTGAAAACGGAGTTGTCGGTGAGTTCGGCGTCACCAGCCGGCTGGACACGCCTGTCGAGGTGAACTACTACAAGAATGGCGGGATTCTGCACACTGTACTGCGGCGTCTCGTCAAGGAAGAATGAAAAGGGAATAACGCCTTATGGCTGTACGTACGGAAGGAAAACGGGAACGCTACCAGATGTCGGGATGGGATCTTTCCAGACTCTTACCGGCCGATCCCGATACAAACGGGTCCGGGCCGATTGCGCCCTCCACAGCTGCAGTGGAAGAGTTGCTGGGGCAGCTTGAAGAGAGTGTCGCTTCGTTCGAGGCGCTGCGCGAGGCGCTCTCCGCGCAGATGGATCCGGCAAAGCTGATTGATGTGATGCAACAGTACGAAGAGATCAATACGCAAGCCTACCGGCTCTTCGCTTACGGCAGCCTCTGGTTCTCGTCGGATACCCAGTCGCCGGACGCGCTCACCTATACCAATCGCATGAATCAGCTTCATGCGGAGATTGAGAATCGAATGCTTTTCTTCAGCCTCTGGTGGAAGGGGCTGGACGATGAAGAGGCCGAAGCCCTGCTACCTGATTCCGGTACCTACGCGGACTTCCGGCACTTCCTGCAGGATATGCGTCTCACCAAGCCGCACATGTTGGAAGAGAGTTCGGAACGCATCATCAACTTGAAGAACACCAATGGTTCCAGCGCGCTCACAACCATCTATTCGATGCTGACGAACAGGCTTGAGTTTGAGCTGGAAGTGGATGGCGAGCTGAAGCGCATGTCCCGCGAAGAGGTGATGGCACACGCCTACTCTGCCGATCCTGAGATGCGCGCCGCCGCCTACCAGTCTCTATACAAAGTGTACGAAGAAGAGGCGTCGATTCTGGCGCAGATCTATATCAATCTGGTGCGGGACTGGTACAACGAGAACGTCACGCTGCGCAGCTACGAGTCGCCAATCGCCGTGCGCAATCTGAACAACGACATTCCCTACGCAGCCGTCCAGGCCCTGTTGGAGGTTGCCCGCCGCAACGCCCCTCTTTTCCAGCGTTATTTCACGCTCAAGGCCAAGTGGCTTGGCGTGGACAAGCTGCGCCGCTACGATATATACGCGCCTCTGATGGAGTCGTCACGCGACGTTCCCTATGACGATGCGGTCGAGCTTGTCCTGGAAACTTTCACTAACTTTGATCTTGATTTTGCCGGCAAGGCCCAGCGCGTCTTCGACGACAACCACGTCGATAGCGAATTGCGCAAAGGGAAGCGGGCCGGCGCCTTCTGCGCCACGGTGATGCCGAGCATCACACCCTATGTACTCTTGAACTACACCAACAAGGTGCGTGACGTCGCCACCATCGCCCACGAACTGGGCCACGCCGTCCACAGCATGATGGCCGAGGACCACTCCATTCTTACGCAGCACTCTTCGCTGCCGCTGGCAGAAACGGCGTCGGTATTCGCCGAAATGGTGATGAACGAACAGCTGCTGGCGGAGGAAAAGGACCCGCTGGTGCGGCGCGAGATATTGGCTTCGAGCGTCGACGACATCTACGCTACAGTGATGCGCCAGGCATTCTTTACGATTTTCGAAGAGGACGCCCATAAGGCCATACAGGAGAACGCCTCACCCCAGGATTTGGAACGTCTCTATTACGAAAATCTGCAAGAACAGTTCGGCGACAGCGTAGCGTTGTCGGAAGAGTTCAAATTTGAATGGGTCAGCATCCCCCACATCTACCAGGTGCCTTTCTACTGCTACGCCTACAGTTTCGGCCAGCTGCTCGTGCTCTCCCTCTTCCGGCGCTACCAGCAGGAGGGCGACGCCTTCAAGCCGGGCTATATGCGATTGCTGGCGCGCGGCGGGTCGGCGCGGCCGCAGGAGATCCTGGAAGAGGCCGGCATCGATATGACCGATCCCGACTTCTGGCAGGCAGGCTTCGACGTGATCCGGGACATGATCGACGAGCTGGAGGCGATGACGGTTTCGTGAGGGAGCCCTCTGAAACCGGGAGAGTTCGGCGAAAGTTACATGAAAAAACTAGGCGCCCTCAAAGCTTGAGGGCGCCTCTGTCTTCTCATCCACATTTTTGCTGAATGCAAACTCCCGATGTCCCCAGTAACCTCCCCCAATACGGAACGGGCCGAGATCAACTCGCCTGTTACTTTCTGTCCGATCTGTCCAAAAGGCCCTGAAGTCAGGTCGAGCTACTCTCTCCTCACTCCTCTTCACTCACTCCTCGTTCACCCCACCAACCGCCGGACCTCCAACACGTTCGGCAGACGCTCTATTCGCGTCATAATGCGGGTCAGCTGCGATATATTTGAGAGCTCCAAGGTGGCGTTTATCAGCGCCATGTTGTTCTTCATTCCGGTCACCGCTTCTGCCGAGCGCATGTTTATCTTCTCATCGGCCACTAGACCGGTTACGTCGCGCAGCAGCCCGGCGCGGTCGTAGGCCTTGACCTGGATGCTGACCGGGTACATCTCCTCGCTCTTGGCCCCCCACTGCACCTCGACCAGCCGTGCGTGGTCCGCCCGCTGGATCAGGGAGGCGATGTTGGGACAGTTGGTCTTGTGGATCGAAACGCCGCGCCCCTTGGTCACGTAGCCGACGATCGGGTCGCCGGGTACCGGGTTGCAACAGCGCGCCGGATGCGCGAGCACGCCGTCCAGTCCCGCCACCTGCACGCCGTCTATCGAGACGGTGCGATGGGGTGACGGCTTGAGAAGCTGCTCCGGCTCTTCTTCGCTCTGCTGGCTGCGCTCATATTCGATCACCCGTTGGGCGATCGTCTGGCTGGTCACGTCGCCGTAGCCGATAGCAGCCAGAAAGTCGTCCAGTTGCTCAAAGCCGCAGATGCGGGCGACAAGCTCGTAGGGCTGGTCAACGCTCAGCCGCTTCAGATCCTTTTCCAGGATCTGGCGGCCCTGTGCGATGTTCTCTTCGCGGGCCTGTTTGCGGAACCAGGTGCGGATTTTGCCGCGCGCACGCGTCGTCGCCACATAGCCCATATTGGGGTTGATCCAGTCGCGGCTGGGTCCTCCCCGCTTGGCCGAGATCACCTCGACCTGGTCGCCGTTATGCAACTGGCAGTCCAACGGGACGAGGCGGCCGTTGACCTTGGCGCCGCGGCAACGGTGGCCCAACTCCGTGTGGACCCGGTAGGCGAAGTCGATCGGTGTGGAGCTGTGGGGCAGGTCGATCACGTCCCCGCGCGGGGTAAAGACGTAGACCCGGTCCTGAAATACGTCCGTCTTCATGCCGCTGACGAACTCCTGGGCATCGGTCACGTCCTGGCGCCATTCCATCAGCTGGCGAATCCAGGCGATCTTATTGTCCAGGTATTGGTTAGCCTGCCTGCCCTCCTTGTAGCGCCAGTGCGCGGCGATACCGAATTCGGCCACCTGGTGCATCTCATGCGTGCGGATCTGCACCTCCATGGGCTTACCGTTTGAGCCGACCACCGCGGTGTGCAGGCTGCGGTACATATTGTCCTTGGGGCTGGCGATGTAGTCGTCAAATTCGCCGGGGATGGGGCGCCAGTGGCTGTGGACGACGCCCAGTGTCGCATAGCAGTCGGCAACCGATTCGACGATGATGCGGAAGCCGTGTAGATCGTAGATCTGGTCGAACGGCACCTCCTTGCGCCGCATCTTTCGATAGATACCGTAGATATGCTTGGGGCGCCCGTTGATTTCCGCCTTGATGCCGGCCTCATTCAGCGCCTTCGCCAGGGTTTCCCGGGTCTCATCCATCCAGCTGACCCGCTCAACCCGCTTCTGGTCCATCGCCCGCGACAGATTCCGGTAGGTCACCGGTTCAAGGTAGCGGAAACTGAGGTCCTCCAGTTCCCACTTTATCTGCCAGATCCCGAGCCGGTTGGCGAGGGGGGCGAAGATCTCCAGCGTCTCGCGGGCGATGCGGCGGCGCTTGTGTTCCTGGTGGCCCTCCAACGTGCGCATGTTGTGGACGCGATCGGCCAGTTTGATAAGGACGACGCGGATGTCCTCGACCATGGCCAGGAACATCTTGCGCAGGCTTTCGGCCTTTTCGTCGGCGACGCTGTGGCGCATATTGCTCAACTCTTTGATGCGGTTGAGCTTGGTGACGCCGTCGACCAGCTCGGCTATCTCCCGGTTGAAGTTCTCTTCCAGATAGGGGATTGTATAGACCGAGTCCTCCACCACATCGTGCAAAAGGGCTGCCGCCAGCGTGTCCGCGTCCAGCTGCAACTCCGCCAGAATATTCGTTACGTCGATCGGATGCAGGATGTAGGGTTCGCCCGTCATGCGCGTCTGTTCGCGGTGGGCATCGCTGGCGACCAGGTAGGCGCGCAGAATCGACAACCTTTCGTCGGCGCTGAAATAGTCAGGCAGCTTCTTGTACAGTTCTTCGAGCGCTTTGATTTCGTGCAGGTTCAGGAGCGGCTGAAGAAACAGCTTGCCGCCGCTAACCGGGGGTATGGCCTCAAGAGGAATGCTTCGTAGAAGCGGACTGTCCGTAGGCAGACCGTTCTGCTCTGAGTATGCTAGGTCTGGCTGGTCGCTGGGGTCCGCAGCGGTGAGGTCCGGCGCCAGTTCCGTGCCAGCCATCGTTATCTCTTCTCGTTAAATCCTTTCATGCGAGTCATGACGGTTCTGGCTTCTCCGGTGTTCCCTTTCAGAACTCGGCCCAAATTATAGCAGGGAATAGGTCCGCCCTGCAATGCCGCGATTTAGGGACCAAAACGGGGCGCTAGAGGGGAAATTTGTGACCAATTTGGGTTAGTTACACTGGAAAACAGGTGGTCGGGCCCTGACTGAGACCGCTCTTAGGCGATCGCATACCCGGGACGTGGATCTGTAACGAAGCCTGTTCAATTCGCCTACGACCCGCCAATGAACTGTTGCGCAACTCGAGACCGGCAGGTTCCAGCCGTCGTGAACAGCTTTTATCGTTAACGAGTCGCGGTCTCCTGGCAAGCTTCTTCCCGGGCCGATCCATCGTTGTGGAAGCGGTCCCGGTATAGAAAACTCTCCACCAGATTTCGGATGTCGGGCGGCGGTGCTTGGGAGATGTCAAACCAGTGGATGTCGGGAATCCGCCTGAACCAGGTGTACTGGTGGCGGACGAAGCGGTGGGTTTCAATCTGAATTCGTTCGACTGCCACTGCCAGCGTCATCTCGCCGCGTAGATGGGCGGCGACCTCCTGGTACCCCAGGCTGCTAAGGGAGGGCAGGTCGGGGGAGTAGCCGGCAGCCAGCAGAGACGCCATCTCCTCCACCAGGCCGGCAGCCACCATTTCGTGAACGCGGCGGTCGATGCGTTCGTGCAAGATAGGTCGCGGCAGGTCGAGGCCGATCTTGAGAATGCGATAGGGCGGCGGTGCGGCCGATTCCAGTTCGCTCTTTCTGCGGCCGGTCGTCTGCACGATCTCCAGCGCACGGATGACCCGGCGCATGTTGTTGGGGTGGATCTGCGCGGCCGCATCGGGGTCGGACGACTGCAGCCGGGCGTGAAGCGCGGCGCGTCCGTTTTCCTGTGCGAACGCTTCCAGTTCGGCCCGCAGCACCGGATTGGGCGGGACCTCCGGAATCTGCAGCCCTTCAGTAACAGCACGAAGGTAGAGGGCCGAGCCGCCTACGAGGAAGGGTACGCGCCCCCGGTTGTGGATGGCGTCGATGACGCTGAACGCCATCTGCTGATAGGTCGCCAGCGCCATCTGCCTGTCGGGAGGCTGGATGTCGACAAGGTGGTGGGGAACGCGTGCCTGCTCTGCTGCACTCGGCTTGGCGGTGCCGATGTCCATGCCGTGGTAGATCTGCCGGCTGTCGGCGCCGACGATCTCGCCGTCAAAGCGCGCCGCCAGCTCGAGGCTGAGGGAGGTCTTGCCAACTGCAGTGGGACCCAGGATTACGACCAGGGGCGGCCGCGCCTTCTCCTGGGCCTGCTCATCCGGTGACGGCATGGCGGATATGCTCCACGCTGATCAACTTTCCGGACCTGTCCATCTGCACCGCCACGGCGTCGATGCGCCAGGGGCCCGGCCACTTCGATTCCTGCACGTATATCGTCGCCAGTTCCCGCAGCTTCTCCTGTTTATTAGGCGTAAACGATTGCAGGGCTGAACCGAAAGCCTGTCCCCGCCGGGTGCGCACCTCGACCACGACCAGCCAGCGAGAATCGGACGCGCCCCGGCTGAAGTCCGGGGCGCATTCCTCCGCGATGATATCCAGTTCGCCGGCCCGGCAGCGCCAGTTGCGTTCGACGATGCGCAGGCCGGCTTTCTCGAGAGCGCGTACTGCAATCAGTTCGCCCTGTGTGCCCAGTGATCGACGCCCATCATTCACGCAGTCTGACTCCTCTGCCGCTGCGCTAGTTGGGCGTTGTGTCCACCGTCGGTACGATGCCGGGGCCCGGCAGGACCAGCGTCGGCGTCACGCCTTCAGGCGTAAAGATCACCTTGTCGGTGCTCTTGAGCGCGCTCGCATTGGCCTGGGCGATCAGCAGCTGCACATATTCCGGCCGTCCCGCGTACAGCGTGGCCAGAGCGGTCTCGACCGCGATCTGGGCCTTGGCCTGCTCTTCGGCGGCGATTGCCAGTGCCTGCGCGATCTCGATGTCCCGCTGCGCAGCCAGCAGCTCATTCTGCTTCTGTGCTTCGATGACCGCGCGCTCGGCTTCGACGCGGGCGAGCTCGTTGGCGCGCTCGGCTTCGATTACGGCCCTTTGTGCGGCTACCTTCTGCTCCTCCAGCTGGGCCAGGGCCGTCTGCTGGCGGGCCTGCTCCTGGATCCGGCTCTGCTCGATGCGGATTTCACCCTCCTGGCGCGCCTGCTCGGCGTCGGCCTGGGCATCGGCCCGCAGCTTGTCCTGCGCCGCCTTCTCCGTCTCCAGACGGCTCTGCACGATGGCGTCCAGCGCAGACTGCACCGCGCCCGACAGGATTACATCCGGCACCACCAGGTTCTCCACGCGGAGACCGAAATTCTTCGCGCGTTCGTTCAGTTCATCGTCGATGCACTGCCGCAACACATCCCTGGCCGTGCCGACGACGTTGTCGTCAAAGGTGCGGTCACCGACACATACCTTCATCGCCTGGCGCGCCTGGTCCTGCATGCGGCTGCGGGCCAGGTCATCCTGCAGATAGATGCTCCTGTATTGGGCCCACAGCGCCTGGATCGTGTCCGCCTGGCTGATGTTCGGGCGGAATATATCGCCGCTGACCATCAGGCCGATCCGTTGCTTGTCCTTGGTGATGATCTCCTGGTCCTGTACGTTGAACGGAATCGCCTGGCTGGAGACGCGTACAAGCTGGACGAAGAGGCCGACGTCGGTATAGACACCCGGGCCAACCACGTTCTTGATCCTCCCTCCCTGGAACTGAACACCCACCTCCTGTTCGTCTACGCGCTCGAACGCGTAGAAGAAGTTGCGGGCAAAGAGCATCAGAAAGAGGATAACCACGACGATTACGATCACCATGACGAATGGTGACCCGCTCGGCAACCTTCTGGGAACTCTGGGGACATTACCTAAACTGTTCATCTGCCTCTCCTTTCGAGGGAAGTCTCGGCGCGCTCCCTGTTAGAGCGGCCGCCCGACACAGGCGTTCCGTTACTGGCTATACCTTACCATACTTTAACACTCTCTCCCCTTTAGTTGCTGACATCACCCGGACAAAATACAGATAAAGCGTGGTATAAATCTGTCAGCCGGGCTCCTGAACTCCGCCTGCCCTCCTGTAAGCCTCTATCGAGCCCTCCGGAGCGTCCCGAATGGTTATTTGCCTCCCAATAAGGGGGGCGGACTTTCCCATGCCTCCGGAAGCAGCAGGGCCGCAGCCATCTCGCGCTCAACTCTGAGTCCGAGGAAACTGCAGTTCTCTCTCCTCACTCCTCTTCACTCTCTCCTCGTTCTTATGGGCGGTCGGCCGCAGGCGGCCTCCCTTGTGCGGGGGCTCCGCCCCCGCAACGCCCCCGGTCCTACAACATGCCTCGCCGACATGGCGCTGATATTCGTGACAGGTGCCCAATCGAGCGAGTTTCCTCACACCAGCCCCCGCCAGTCCCATCAATTTCCTGCAGGTGCCGGCCTTGTGCCTGCCCTCGCACACTGTGTCCACCCCAATTCCGGGATGCACCCAATTGGTTCTCCGATTTGACACCGGACCGATTCGTGGATTACCATGGGCGCCAACAACTGAATTGAGCCTTTTGACAGGATTTCCCGTTTTCGTTCCAACTGCAGCTTCAGTTGATCGGAATCCAGTCGAAACTCTTATCAAGAGAGGTGGAGGGGCCGGCCCTGTGAAGCCTCGGCAACCGGCGCTGATAAGGTCAAGACCTGCAGCGTGCCAGGTGCCAATTCCGGCGGTGTGGATGCACCGGCAGATGAGATGCTCTGGACAGCTTTGCGCAGCCCTCTTCCGTGTATCCGCAGGAAGAGGTTTTTTATATTCAGACCAGCCCGAAGGGCGGTGACGACGCATTCGAGACGCTGCAATGCGTTGTGAAGGAGACAACATGGCTACATCCGGTACGACCATAACCCAGAACTCTGACAGCGCCACACGACTGCCTGCTGCCAATGGGCAGGGCCCCGAAGCGGCGGCTCCCGGCCAGTCCAGCCAGACGCAGGCCGTCCACGCCGGCGAAAAGCGCTACCTGTCCCACGACAGCCTGACTGTGCCCATCGTACAGACCAGCACCTATACCTTCGAGGACACGGCCAGCCTGATCAACTACATGGAAGAGCACATGTTCTGGGATGTGCCGGAAAGGGAGGAGTACGGACGCTACGGGAACCCGACCGTACGCGCGGCTGAGGCAAAACTGGCCGCGCTCGACGCCGCCGAAGACGCCCTCCTGCTCTCCAGCGGCATGGCCGCCATTACCACCACGCTTTTCATTCTGCTCAGTCAGGGCGACCACTTCGTCATGACCGAAGACTGTTACCGCCGCACGCGCGGTTTCTGCAACACCTTTCTCACCCGCTTCGGCATCACCTGTACCACCGTCGCCCCCGGCGACTACGATGCTATCGAGGCTGCCATACAGCCCGAAACAAGGCTGATCTTTTCCGAATCGCCCACCAATCCCTTTCTGCGTTGCGTGGACTATGCCCGCCTCGTCGACATCGCCAAGCGCCACGGTCTGCGCACCATCATCGACACCACCTTCGCCACGCCCTGTAACGTCCGGCCCCTGGAGTACGGCATCGATCTCGCAATCCACAGTGTGACCAAATATCTGGCCGGCCACAATGACCTGCTCGCGGGCTGTGTCACCGGAAGTTTCGACATCACCACCGCGTTGCGCCAGTCCCAGGGCATTCTGGGTGCGGTCGTCGACCCCCACTGTGCCTATCTGATTTTGCGCGGCATCAAAACTCTCGGTCTGCGCATGCGCCAGCACAACGAGAGCGCGCTGCGTATCGCCCGCTACCTGGAAGACCATCCCAGGATCCGCCGCGTCTGGTATCCCGGTCTAGATAGCCACCCCGATCACGAGGTCGCCACACGCACAATGACCGGTTTCGGCGGCGTCATCAGCTTTGAAGTCGAAGCCGACGGGCCGGCGACGAGTTGCTTTATCGACGCCTGCAGCATCCCGCGCATCGGCCCCAGCCTTGGCGGCGTCGAGAGCCTCATCGAGCAACCGGCCATCGTCAGCTATTTCGATCAAGACCCGGAATACCGGCGGTCATTGGGCATAACCGACGAACTGGTGCGCCTGAGCGTTGGTATCGAGGATACCGACGATCTGCTGGCGGACTTCGAACAGGCGCTGGCCAAAATGTAGACTCTCAGGCCTCTACGAACAGGCCGGAGCCTTTCCGACGTCGCAACGAATGCATTTCAACCGACCAGATTTTCCGGAAGCAGTGCCGCGGGTACGAATTCTCTTAATCTGTCTTTTTTTGATCAGCGCCTGCGCACGCGCCCAGCCCTCCCTGGCCTCGGCCGACGTCGTCGATGTCCTCAGCCGGCCCGTCGATGACAGCTTCGCCCGCGCCCTCGGGCCGCTGGATTTCCAATTTCCACGTGATCATGGTCCCCACAGCGACTACGCCACCGAGTGGTGGTACTACACCGGCAACCTGACCGGTGAGGACGGCGGCGAATACGGCTTCCAGCTCACCTTTTTCCGCAGTGCGCTGGCGCCGGGCGAATCCAGCCGTCCGTCTGACTTCGCCGCACAGCAGATTTACATGGCCCACTTCGCCGTCACCAGTGCCCCCGCAGGCCGTCATGTCAGTTTCGACCGTTTCAGCCGCGGTGCCGGCGGCGTCGCCGGCGCGACCGGTTCACCCCGTTTCGAAGTCTGGCTGGACGACTGGCGTGCGCGGGAGGCAGGCCCGGGACGGTTCCGCCTACAGGCCGCGGCCGAGGCAGACAGCGGTCCCGTCTCGATCGATCTCATCCTTACCGAAACGCGTCCTCCCCTGTTTCATGGTGAAGCCGGTTACAGCCGCAAAGGGCCGGAGCCCGGCAACGCCAACCATTACTACAGCCTCGTGCGCATGGAGACTGCCGGCACTCTCGTCTTCGAGCGCGCACAAGTTTCCGTCAAAGGTCTCAGCTGGATGGACCATGAGTTCGGCACCTCCGCCCTCAGCGGGGACGCGGTCGGCTGGGACTGGTTCGCGGTCACATTGGACAACGAAGTCGTCCTGATGTTCGCAGAAATCCGCACAGAGTCCGGCGCGTCCCAGGATATCTTCGAAGGCACGCTCAGTTTCCCCGATGGCCGCCAGGTCCCCATCCATCCGGACGATTTTACTCTCACGCCAACAGGGCAGTGGACCAGCCCGGACAGCGGCACCGTCTACCCCAGCGGCTGGCGCGTCATCTTTCCCGAGCATGGAATCGACCTGTCGATAGACCCGCTGATCGACGATCAGGAGATGGACGTAACCTTCTCCTACTATGAAGGCGCCACCGTCGTGCGCGGCACAATGAACGGCGCGCCCGTCGCCGGTCGCGGCTACGTGGAGTTGACCGGCTATGGGGAAGGCGGATTCCAGCGATAGCTGACAGTAGTGCCCCAGTCTTGCCAAACTTCCCAATGCGGTTCACAATGGAAGGAAAGGTCATCGCAGCCAGTGCGGTCGAAGTGCGCGGCCGCGGCAACAGTCATCCGTCTGGGATGGGGGGAGTCATCCATGGAACAGGAAAGACCTTCAGCGAAACCGTGCCCCACTTCGGCAAAACAGCGCCCAGTCACGTCCCAACCGTCCATCCCCCACCTGAGGCTGATAATCCTTGTACTGCTCGCGGCGCTCCTGTTGGCTGCATGCGGCGGTTCCGACGCGCCTGCCTCGGACGCGGAAGAAGCCCCGGCCGCCGCCGATACGGCAACGCCGGTGCCCGAGCCCGATCCAACGGACACGCCCGTACCGGTACCGACCGACACACCGATGCCGGAGCCCACGGATACGCCCGTGCCGGAGCCGGAGCCGACCAGAACGCCTGAACCAGAACCAGAACCCTCGCCCACTGCCGCACCGCAGGAGGAATCGGCAGCCGAGAGCGCAGAAATGCCCGGCACGGGCCAGACATTTGTAATCGTGCCCGAAGAGTCGGAGGCGCGCTTCAGCATTGATGAAGAGTTGTTCGGCCAGCCCAAGACCGTGATCGGCACAACCAACGCGATTACGGGGGAAATAACAGTTGACGCGGCCAACCCCAACGCCAGCGTCATCGGACCAATCCAGATCGAGGCCGGAACGTTCGTCACCGATAACGACCGCCGCAACGGCGCCATCCGTCGCTTCATCCTGCAGTCAAACCGCTACCAGTTCATCACCTTCAGCTCGACCGAGCTCACAGGAATGCCGGAGTCCGTCGCCGTCGGTGATGAAGTCGAGTTTGAAGTCACGGGAGACCTGACCGTTCGCGAAGTGACAAATCCAGTGCTCTTCATCGTGACCCTGCAGGTTATCTCAGAATCTGAACTGCGGGGCAGCGCCGCCACAATCCTTGTCCTGGACGACTTTGAACTCACGATTCCTGAAGTCCCAAGTGTCGCCAACGTCGGCGAAGAGTTCATTGTGGAGTTCGACTTCGTGGCCCGTGCCCAGTAGATTTGCAAACAGTTGTCCAGCCATCCGTACCTTCAGCTGACTATTGATCTTAGGAGGCCCTTCCGACTTGCCAGCGCAGCAAGAGCCCACGATGGTAACCGGCGCCGCGGTTGAGGTCGAGGCCCTGCGCCAGGGCTTCAACCGCGGTTTCGCCGACTACCGGTACAATATGCAGATGGACCCGTCCGGCATGCTCGGGCATCTGCACCGCTCCAATATCGACCCTGAAGACTGTGCAGTCCTGGTGGCGGAGGAGGAGGGGCGGCTGCAGGGCGTCGGTGCTGCCCTGCTGGCCGTGCGCGGAGACGAAGGTTGGTGCGGCGGCCTCAGCGTTGACGCGGCGTATCGCGGCGGCGGCTGGGGCAGGCGGCTTATGGAGCATCTCAAGCGCCGCGCCGTCGAGCGCGGTGTTCGCCGCATCCTGCTGGAGGTGCTGGTCACCAACGACCACGCCCGCTCGGTGTATCGCCAGGTCGGTTTCAAGCGCTTACGTGAACTGTTGCTGTGGGAACGGGATCCCCGCCAGGGCCCCCTACCGCTTCCCTACGAGCGGCTGGAAGAGACCGAACCGGCCCGGATTCTGCGCGAATTCTACCACTGGCACGAGTTGCCTACGATCTGGCAGCGCCGCGCCCGCAGCTTGCTCAACTACGTGGAGCAGCATGGCTGTGTCGGCCTCACCATCCCGGCCAGGGACGGCGCGCCGGTCGCCTATGTGCTGGTTTCTCCGTCGTCATCGTCCGGCGTACCGGCCGGGGGCCAGCCGGCAGCCCGCCTTCGGATCCTCGACATCGCCGTCGATCCGGAGGCCAACCTTCAGGACGCCGCCCGCCCGCTGCTGCAAGCTCTCCAGCTTCGCTACGTCGATGCCAGGTTGACGCTCATGGACCAGCCGGCAGACAGCCGTCTGAATCCGGTATTCGCCTCGCTCGGCTTTCGCGTTTTCGACCGCCAGTATGAAATGGCGGTGGATCTTGCCGAGAGTCCACCCGATACAGATCACTGAAGGCAGGGGGTTATCGCCCCCTGCTGCACCAGGAGACCCACGAGTGATGAATGACCCGATTCGTGTAGCCGTAACCGGCGCCGCCGGCAATATCGGCTATGCCCTCATCTTTCGCATCGCCAATGGCGACCTGTTCGGCCCTGATCAGCCTGTAATCCTCCAGCTGCTGGAGATTCCGCCCGCGATGGGCGCACTCGAAGGCGTCGCCATGGAGCTGGACGACTGTGCCTTCCCTCTGCTCTCCGATACGGTACTGACCGACGATCCGGACGTTGCCTTTGCCGGAGCCAACTGGTCCCTGCTGGTCGGCGCCCGCCCCCGCACCGCCGGTATGGAGCGCAAGGACCTGCTCAGCGCCAATGGCCCCATCTTCGTCACCCAGGGCAGGGCCATCAACGACAACGCCGCACCCGACGTCCGCGTCGTCGTCGTCGGCAATCCGGCCAATACCAACTGCCTGATCGCCATGCACAACGCCCCCGACGTGCCCCAGGAACGCTTCACCGCCATGACCCGCCTCGATCACAATCGTGCGCAGAGCATGCTCGCCAAGAAGGCCGGCAGGCCAGTCCACACGGTCAAGAACGTGGCCATCTGGGGCAATCACAGCGCGACCCAGTATCCCGACCTCTTCCATGCCAGCATCGACGGCCAGCCGGCTGCAGCTGTCATCAGCGACTTTTCCTGGATCAGAAAGACGTTTATCCCCGCCGTACAGCAGCGCGGTGCGGCGGTGATCGCGGCCAGGGGCGCCAGCAGCGCGGCCAGCGCGGCCAACGCCTGCGTCAACCACGTGCAGAGCTGGTACGGAGGCGCGACCGAGGAGGACTGGGCAAGCATGGGGATCCCCGGCACCGGCGCGTACGACTTTCCCGCCGGCGTGATATTCAGCTATCCCGTGACAGTTGAGGATGGTGTCTACCAGATCGTCGAGGGGCTGCCGCTGACCGACTTTGACCGTGCTGCTATTACGGCCAGTGGGCAGGAGCTTCTCAAGGAAAGAGAGGCTGTTGCAGACTGGCTGAACTGAGCGGGCTTTACTTGGGTGGGAAAGAACAGGGAGTTTCGCGATTCCGTCGCATTAGGGTGAAGAGTCGGCTAGACACAGTGCCATGTGTTCAAGAGATGTTCTTCAACCGTTTCGGTCTTTCTACTCCTCAGGCAGAGGATCGACTATACCCTCGATGACAATCTCCCGATAGGATTTATCGACCGACGCTTCCAACTCCGCCTCCAGCTCGTAGTGAATCGCCAGCTGCACCACGGCGCGCATCACGTCCTGCAGCTCCTTCGCGAACGCGGCCCGGTCAGGCGGTCCCAGCTTCAGCGCCTTTACACCCTTGCGCTCGAAATGGTTGACCTGGCTGGCCACTTCGCCGCACTTCTCGGCCAGCCGCGTGACGATATAGAAAGGATCGTCCCCGTCCTGGAAGCGGTTGTTCAGCCCCTCGGCGATCTTGTAGAGCTTGTCGATCATATTTGGTCACTCCCCCAACCGGTCCAGTATGCGCTGCAGCTCGGCGGGCAGCGGCGACTCGAACACACGCTGCTCTGCCTCTCCTGGCAGTCGGATGCCCAGCTTGTGGGCGTGTAAAAATGGGCGCGTCAGCGACAGGCGTCTCCGCTTATATCCGTACTCCGTGTCGCCGGCCACGGGATGTTTGCGCCAGCCAAAATGGACCCGTACCTGGTGTGTGCGCCCCGTGAGCAGAACGGCGCGTACCAGCGAAAAGCGGGCCGTCTGCCCGCTCGTCTGGTCCTCGTAGACCTGTAGGCACTCGTACTCGGTTACGGCTTCTCGCCCTGATGCCGTCGGCTGCGACGTATCTTCCAGTCCCGCACGAGCCGGCAACACCGCCATGCGCTGCCGCCGTGTCGGATGGCGGCCGATGGGCGCGTCGATGCGGCCCCGCGGCGGCTCGACCCTGCCTTCCAACAGCGCCAGGTACTCCTTATACACGGTGCGGCCGGCGAACTGTTCCTGCAGAGAGCGCATCGTCGTATCGTTTTTGGCCACGACAATCACGCCGGACGTGCCTTTGTCCAGCCTGTGGACGATGCCCGGCCGCTTCTCCCCGCCGATCCCTTCCAATTGCGGGCAATGGTGAAGAACTGCGTTTGCGAGGGTACCTGCTGTGTGGCCCGGCCCCGGATGGACGACCAGTCCGGCCGGCTTGTTTATGACGAGGAGGTTGTCGTTTTCGAAGATGATGTCAAGAGGAATGTTTTCAGGCCGCAGTGAAGATTCCACCGGAATTGGCGGTGCCGCGACCTCGATCTCAGCTTCGGCTTCCAGGGGCAATCCGGCCTTGCCGGCGCGCCCTCCATCGACGGTGACCAGCCCTTCCGCAATCCAGCGCTGGATTGCGCTGCGGCTTTCCTCCTCGAACTGGTCCGTCAGCCAGCGATCCAGGCGCTGGCCGGCTGCAGACGGGGGAACGGTAAACTGGTGCACATCTTGACTCTCGTTGTCCACCCGCTCCCTTGACTACGCTTCCGATGACCCGGCTGCGCCGATCTCAATGGACTCCTCCTTCGCCTGCCTGGAGGCCTGAATGTCCTGGTAGAGGATGACGGCCGCCAAGGCAATTACGCTGCATACGATGGAGGAATCGGCGATGTTGAAGTTCGGCCAGTAGTAGACGCCGGGCACACCGATTTTGACAAAATCGGTTACGTAGCCCTGCATGATGCGGTCGATTACGTTGCCCAGCGCGCCGCCAACCTGAAACCCCAGCAGAATCCGTATCAGTCGCTGATTGTCCGGCAGATGGAGGATTGCGTAATAGAAGACACCAACCGTCACCACGGCAGCTATGACGATGAAGACGCTGCCGGCCCCCTGCAAAATGCCGAAGGCCGCGCCGTAATTGTCCACATGCTCGAAGACAAAGTACTCGCCCAGGGCAGGTATGGGAATGATATAGTCGAACTTGGCGATGTTCTGGCGCACCAGCTCCTTCGTCCACTGGTCCAGCGGAATTATGATCGCCGCCACCAGCACAATGATCCACGTGCGTCCCGCCACTTTCTTGAACATCGATTCGTTTTCGGGCATTGACGATCTCCTTTTTGACTTGCGCTGAAATTCTAACACAGCACGCGAAAGATGGGGAAAGGAGTCAACCGTGCTATACTTGCTTGACTTTCATCCCCTGAGACCTGTCTCATGCTTTTCGGAGAGCCTGAATGGCCCGTGAAATCACCGTTGCTCTCGTGCAGATGGCCCCCGCGCTGACCAGCGCCGAGGAAAACCTGCGCAAAATGGGCGAATTTGTCGAGCGCATCTGCACGACACAGCAGACCGATCTGATCGTCTTCCCGGAGCTCAGCTATACCGGTACCGAACTGGGACTGCGTGCCACGACGCTGGCAGAACGCGTGCCCGGCCACGCCACAAACTACCTGGCCAAACGAGCCGATGATTTCAGCACGCACATCGTCTTCGGTCTGGTCATCAAGGAAAAGGTCGAGAGCATCCTCTATAACGGCCTGGCCTGTCTGGGCCCGGACGGCGAGATCATGTCCTCTTATCACAAGGTGCACCTCCTGGGTGAGGAGCGCCAGGTCTACCGTTCCGGTTTCCGCTTCATCAACGTCGACGCCGACTGGGGGCGCTTCGGCCTTATGGTCGGAGCCGACCTGATCTTTCCCGAAGCGGCGCGCAGCCTGACCCTGGACGGCGCTGAACTGATCGTCCTCCCCGCCAACTGGGAAATCGGTCACCACGAGCAGTGGCGCGCGCATATCGTCAGTCGCGCCACAGAGAATGCACTCTTTGTCGCCGCGGCCAACCGTGTCGGTGAGGAGCCCACGATGCAATTCGCGGGCGACTCCATCCTGGCAGGGCCGGACGGAGAGCTCTACACGGTCCTGGAAGAGCCCATGGAAGGCTATGCCGTCGCCACCATCGATCTGGACCGCGTACGGACCATCCGCGAAGAGCGCCAACTGATTCAGTTTCGCGAGCCCAACGCCTACCGCACTATCGTCAGGAAGTACTGACGCAACATTACCGGCTGTCCTTGATTCGGACCGATGCCGAAAGTGAAATGATGACCGAGGCAGCGCAGTCATCCCAGCGTTTATTCAAATCGTTTACCAGTGGGGACTGGAATCGCCAGTCCGCCATGACCGACTATCGCGCCGAGTGGTTCAACTCCCTTCTGGTCGAGAGGGCCGCCTGGACTGAACAGGCGCCCACCCTCAAGCTGCTCGACACTGTAATCGGCGCACCGGGCTTCGTCTGGTTCCGCTTCTGGCTCCCCGACCTGGATCAGATGGTCGAAAAGTACTTTGACGCCGAAGGCACTGCCATTGGTCTCTACCTTCCTGTCTGCAGGCCCCTGCAGCGCCAGGACAAAGCCTACCGAACTTCGGACCTGATCCTGGCGATTTGGTATAATGCCGACAAACGGGTCTTCGTCCTGCGCGAGGAGGAGTTCGATGAAGTGGTGCGCGCCCAGCAGCTCAGCAGCCAGGAGGCTGAACGCGCCGAGGCCCGGATTCGTGAGCTGACCGCAGCAATCTTTCGTGAGGAGTTTCCACCACCGCTGGTGCGCAACTTTGCCATCGCTATGGAAAAGAGTCTGTCCCGTTCGCAATGATCGCTATTGTTGACTACGGCGTTGGCAACCTGCGCAGTGTCTTCAAATCCTTTGAGACCGTAGCCGCACCCCTTGGGATCCAGGTCGATATAGTCGACCACCCGGTCGATTTCAGCCGCTGGCGGGCGCTTGTCCTGCCGGGGCAGGGCGCTTTCGGCGATAGCGTCAACAATCTGCGCCGCCAGGGATTCGAAGCCCCTCTGCTGGACAGCGTAGCCGCTGGTCTGCCCCTGTTGGGCATCTGCGTCGGCATGCAGATGCTCTTTGACGAGAGTGAGGAGATGGGCGTTCACGAGGGCCTCCACCTCATCCCCGGCCGCGTTCGCCGCTTCCCCGACAAGATGCCGGACCCGCACCGCAGCGGCCGCAGCCTGCGCATTCCTCAAATTGGCTGGAACCAGTTGCACCAGCAGCGCCCCGACCCGCTCCTGGAAGGCGTCCCGGACGGCGCCTACGGCTACTTTGCCCACAGCTATTTCTGCGATGCCGCTGAGCAGGACGCCGTTCTCACCCTCACCGATTACGGCGTCGACTATCCCTCCATCGTCCGCCACCGCAACGCCTGGGGTATCCAATGCCATCCGGAGAAGAGCCACACGGTTGGCCTGCATATCCTGCGTAATTTCATACAGACTGTGGAGAGTCAGCCGGATGTTGAAAGCTTTTGATCTGCGGCCGGAATCTGAACTCCTTCGCCTTTCACCGTGCGAAGTGCCCCCGAATGCAGACCGCGGGCATCTGTGCCAAATGTTACCCTGGCATATTCAGGAGCTGCTTTGACTGTGACTGGAATCAGTAGGCCACGGAAACTCTATCTCATCGCCCACGCGTGCACGCGGCAGGTTCCGGACACCGACGCCGCTCTCTGGCAGTTGAACGGGCTTGGTCGCAAGCAGGCCGCCGCGCTCGCCCGTCAGCCATTCTGGGACGAAGTCGACCGGCTGCTGTTGAGCTGCGAACAGAAAACACGCCTGACAGTTGCGCCGCTTCTGCAGGGAAGAGACCTGCCGGTGGAGCAGGATGACCGTTTTAATGAGCTGCACCGCACCCCTGAGTGGACCGACGACTATTCCGCCCGCGTCGCTGAGGTCTTCCGCCGCCCGAGCGAATCGGTCGCCGGTTGGGAACCGGCTGCAGCTGCACTCGACCGATTTTGCGAAGGGATCGATGACTGGGCAGCCCGCCATCCGCAGGAGACTATGGCGCTCGTCGGCCACGGCCTTACCTTCAGCCTCTACCGGGCCCACGTGCTTGGCCTGTCCACCGTGGTGCTGACAGACTGGCAGCAGCTCTCATTTGCCGCCGTCGCTTGCGTGCAGGACGGGCAGATTGTCGAAGATTTCGTCGTCCCTCCCGGTGTGCCGCACATTCCAAGGGGGGCGGCTTCCCCTGTTGTAGATCCAGCGGACGAGCAACTTGACAGCGGGCTGAAGGAACCAGGCTGCCCCTCTGCTACGTTGGAGTAAGACGTGGAAACCTTCTTTGAGCTGGAATTTGAAATCGTCCAGGTACTGGCAGTCGTCCTGCTCGTGGCCCTGGCCGTGCGCCGCATTCGACTGCCCTACACAGTGGCACTGGTCGGCGCCGGGCTGGTCCTGGCCGTCCGGGGCGGCATGCACCTGGAGCTTACGCCGGGACTGGTGCTCGGTCTCTTCGTCCCGCCCCTTATCTTCGAAGCCGCGTTCCATCTGCAACTGAAAAATCTTAAAGCCGACCTGAAACCGATCGTGGCCATGGCCGTGCCGGGTGTTCTGTTGAGCACCGGCATCATCGCCGCCGTTCTGGTTATCGCCGGCGTGCTGCCACTGCCGGCCGCCCTCATCTTCGGGGCACTGATCTCCGCCACCGACCCTGTGGCAGTCGTCGCCACCTTCCGCTCCGTGGGCGCGCCAAAACGGTTGATGACCCTTGTCGAGGGCGAGAGCCTCTTCAACGACGGCACCGCCGTTGTCATTTTCCACATCATGCTGGCCCTGGCCCTGGAGGGCACGCTCAATCCGCTGGAGGGCGTGGTCGATTTCCTGAGAGTGTCGGTCGGCGGCCTCGTCATCGGCGGCGTTCTCGGCTACGCCGTCGCCAGGCTGATCGAACATATCGACGACTATCTGATCGAGGTAACGCTGACGACCATACTCGCCTACGGCAGCTTCATCCTGGCCGAACATTACCACTTCAGCGGCGTCCTGGCCGTCGTCGTGGCAGGCCTGGTCAACGGCAACATCGGCCCTCGCGGCATGACCCCTTCCACCAAGATGGTGCTCTTCACCGTCTGGGAATACATCGCTTTTCTCGCCAACTCCTTCATCTTCATACTGCTCGGAATCAGCGTTGAATGGGAGGAGCTGCTCACCTATCTGGTTCCCTCGCTGATCGCGGTCGTTGCCGTGTTGGGGGGCCGCTTCCTTGTTGTCTATCTGCTGGGCGGGGCTGTCCGCCTGATCGGTCATAACGTGCCGGCCCCCTTCCTCCTGGTGATGTCATGGGGGGGTCTGCGCGGCGCGATCAGCGTGGCGCTGGCGCTGAGCCTGCCCGCCGGCATCGCCAACCGCCCCCAGCTTCTGGCAATGACATTCGCTGTCGTCCTCTTCACGATCCTGGTGCAGGCGATCTCCATTTCAGGGCTGCTATCCCGGCTCGGGCTGACGCAGGATGCCAAGCAGCCTACCGAGTATGAACGTATCCAGGGCCAGCTTCTGGCCATTCGCTCAGCCATCGGCTACATCGACCGGCTCTACCGCGACGGCGCGCTCATCCCCACAGCTTATACAACCGTTAAGGCGGAGCTGACCGCACGCGAAGAACACGTGAGCGGTCAGATCGATGAGCTGCTGGACAGTCAGCCGGACCTGCGCGATCAGATCGTCTCACTGGCGCGAACGGAGGCCCTGCGCGCCGAGCGGACCGCGCTTGACGACCTGTCACGCGAAGGAATCCTGGGCGAGGAGGCGCTGATCGAACTCCAGGCCGAACTTGATGAAGCCATCTATGATAGTGTATCCCAGGAGCAGCATGCCTGAGATTAACTACATATTGTCACAGACAGAACTATGCGCATCTATCCCGCAATCGACCTGAGAAAAGGACGCTGCGTTCGCCTGCAGCGGGGCGATCCGAACGCTGAGACCGTCTTCAGCGACAACCCGGCCCAGATGGCACGCCACTGGGAAAGCCTCGGCGCCGAGTGGCTGCACGTCGTCAACCTCGACGGTGCCTTTGGCGGCTCATCGGACTTCCATCCCAAAGTCCAGCGCCTTTCCCCCGACGCGCTCGAGGGTGGAGAGTCCACTGGCGAATCCGACCCGGGTCTTGAACCTCACAATAGGCCGGATGAATCCAGCCCCGACAGGAATCTGCCCATAAACCTGCAGCGCCTCATCCAGATCAGGCAGGCGGTCGATATCCCGATTCAGTTCACCGGCGGGCTGCGCAGCGTCGAGGACATCGAACTGGCCTTTTCCCTGGGTGCCAACCGTATCATATTGGGGACCGCGGCTGTACGCAATCCGGAGCTGGTGCGCGTTGCCCTCGAGCGCTGGGGGGTATGCCGGATCGTCGTTGGGCTCGATGCAAAGGACGGGATGGTCGCCACCCATGGCTGGCAGAAGGTCAGCAAAGTGAGTGCGGTCGAGTTGGGCCACCGCATGGCCGCATTGGGCGTGGAGCTGGCGCTGTTCACCGATATCAGTCGCGATGGCCTGCTCAGCGGAGTAAACGTGCAGTCTACGGCGACACTGGCCGACCTTACAGGTCTGCAGGTCATTGCCAGCGGCGGCGTCGCCGGCCTCGACGACATCCGTGCGCTCAAGCGCCATGAACACTACGGCATCGATGGCGTGATCATCGGGCAGGCCCTCTACACCAACGCCCTGGCGCTGCCGGACGCTATTGAAATCGGAAACGCCCCGCGTCTGCGCCGCAGCGCCGGCATAATCCCCATCCGTCGCTGCCCTGCAAAGTCGCCGGCCGGCCGGGACGAAGCACAGCTCCTGCTCCTCTATAACCACTTTTTTGAGGAGTGGCAGTTCCCCCGCGGGGGCGTCGAGCCGGACGAAAACGACCTCGAATGCGCCCGCCGGGAGTTCGCCATCGAGACCGGGCTGCCGATACGCAAGCTGTACGAGAGCTGCCCGACGGCCCTTGACTTCACAGTCCATATTCGCGGTTACGATGTCCAGCGCACAGTAACCTATTTTCTGGCCGAGATCGGAGACGGGGACGTGCGGCTGGGCCATCACAACCACAGCGAATGCCGCTGGTGCAACCTGGAGGAGGCGCGTGCCCTTCTGCTCGAAACTTCGCCCGAGCAGATTCCCGCCTGGCGCGCCGCGGCCCGCCTGCTCGAAGCCGGCAAACCAGGGACAGAGAAAAACGGGTGAACTCTACGAGCTGTTGAACCGGCTGCGGCCTTCTGTTCCTGCAACGCCGCACTTGCCGCCACTGGAGGAAGTATTGCTGGCCAAACGAATCATACCCTGTCTCGACGTCAAGGATGGGCGCGTCGTCAAAGGCATCAACTTTGTAGACCTGGTCGACGCCGGCGATCCGGTGGAGCAGGCGCACGTCTATGATCGGGAAGGCGCCGATGAACTGGTCTTCCTCGATATCACGGCCACTCACGAGGCGCGCGATATCGTCGCTGAAATGGTGCGCCGCGTCGCCGACACCGTTTTTATCCCGTTTACCGTCGGCGGCGGCATTCGCAACGTCGACGACATGCGCGCCATTCTGCTGGCCGGCGCCGACAAGGTCAGCGTGAACAGCGCGGCCGTGCGCAACCCCGAGATCGTCAGCGAGGGCGCCCGGCGTTTCGGCAGCCAGTGCATCGTCGTCGCCATCGACGCCCGCCGCCGCGACGCCGCCGAAGGGTGGGACGTATTCATAAGTGGAGGCCGCATTAACACCGGCATCGATGCCGTTGAATGGGCCAAAAAAGTCGAAGAGCTCGGCGCCGGCGAAATTCTGCTCACATCCATGGACGGCGACGGCACGCAGGAAGGCTATGACGTATCCCTGACCCGCGCCATCTCCGACGCCGTCAGCATTCCGGTCATCGCCAGCGGCGGCGCCGGCCGGCCGGAGGATTTCGAAGCCGCTCTCACCGAGGGGGGCGCCGAAGCGGCTCTGGCGGCCAGCCTTTTCCACTTTCGCCAGCTCCAGGTGATGGACGTCAAGCGGCACCTGATCGAACGCGGCGTGCCCGTGCGCCTGCCCGAAGACGCTATCACCTGACGTGTACACTTTCCGTTAGGGCAATCCCCGGCCTGGCAATGGCTTGTAGGTGAGATGGCCTGCCGCCATGGACTTCTGTCAGGACCAGAATTCCGGCGTGTCTGAGGAGAATGTGGAGTTGAGATGGACAGTGTTAAGCTGGCCATGACCCGATCATTCGATCAGCAGATTCGCCGCACCAGGCGGCTGACCCCGCAGGATCAGGCGCGTTTCGTTACCGCCGTTTCCCAGTTCAACCAGGACCCGGCAAACCCGGGGCTCAATTTCGAAAAACTGGGCGGCGGGCCCAAGAGCAACCTCTGGTCATTAAGGGCTTCACTCGAACTGCGCATCCTCGTGGCAGCAGATGACGGCCAGTTCGTCCTCGTCAACGCAGGGCACCATGATGCTATGTATGCCTGGGCCGAAAGACGAGACCACTATGTCGATCTGGCTTCTGAAGAACTGGCCGATTTGCAGGTTTCGGTTCCTGACATTCCGCTATCCCTGAAGCGCGATTCCACAAGAAAGCCGCATCAACCTTCGCTGCCTGACATACCTGAGCAAGAGCCGGACACCCCGCCACAATCGCCTCAGGCATCAGAATCCGTCCCGACCGGCTCCCTCCTCATCGAGGACCTGATTCGGCGCGTCATCCGCGGCGACTTTGAGGAATGGCAGCTCTTCCTCCACCCGGACCAAAAGCCTCTTGTCGGCCGCCACTGGTCGGGAGCCGCCCGGATTCGCGGCGCAGCCGGCACAGGGAAGACAGTGATCGGGCTGCATCGACTGGCGGAGCTGGCCCGCCGGTATCCCGATGACACAGTGCTTTTCACCTCGAACAGCAGATCGCTGGCCGAACTGCTCGAAAGGCGCTTTCGCAACCTCCCCATGGCCCCCTCGAATGTCGAATTCGCCAACATCGACAGAATTGTCTACAAATACGACAGCTGGACGCCGGCACATTTCTATCTGGTTGACCAGACATTCGAAGCTGCTTGCAAGGAGCTCATTGCCGGTTCCCCTCTGGAGAGGATAAGCCCGGACTACCTGAAAGAAGAGATTGAGAGAGTGATCAAGGGGAACGATTTGCAGAGCCTTGATCACTATCTTTCCGTCGAACGCATTGGACGCAAGCGATCTTTTTCTCAGAACCTGCGCAAGCTGGTATGGGAGTTGTTTGAACGCTGGGCAGGAAAGCTGCGTGAACGCAACGCAGTTACGTTCGCTGACAAAAGGATTCGGGTCAGAGACGCTGTCCAAAGTCTCGCACAAGCCCCCTACCGCTGCGTCGTCGTGGACGAAGCGCAAGACGTGACTCTGGTCGAGCTGCAGCTCATCCGTGCCCTCGTTGCAGGCGACCCCGTAAACCCCGTGCCCAAAGATGGAATCCTCATATTGGATGACCCTGCACAGCGAATCTATGCCGGAGGCTACCGGCTCGGCTGGGCAAGCCTGGATATTACCGGCCGTGCGCAGGTGCTCAAAAAGAATTACCGCAATGCGCCCGCCGTCTATCGTGCCGCCAAGCGGGTTCGGGGCAGCGAACTGGTTGCATTGGACCATGAAGACGACAAATACATCCTCGACGCCGAACTGGGCTTTCACGAACGCGAGGAAGATAGACCGAACCTAGTCCTTGTAGATGGCAACGGCGAACTACCCTATCTGTGCGAGAGGATTCGCGAATTCACTGCGGCCGATAAGTACAGTGCAAATGAGATTGCAGTCTTCCTGAAACACAACATCCAGGTCGAAGCTACTATCGGATTCCTGCAACGTGAAGGCATACATTGCGTTCAACTTACTCGTGACGGGCTTACGGGTGATGGAATCCGAGTGGGCACGTACGACCGTGCCCGGGGACTGGAGTTTCGAGCAGTCTTCCTTCCTCGCTTAGGCGCAACGCAGTTTCCAGACAGCAATGGTGACGCCGACGGCGAGGGGCGGAATCCTGACCCCGATCAAGACCTGGAATCGCGTCAATTGGAACTGGACCGACTCTACGTAGCCATGACACGCGCGAGGGAACATCTGCTCCTGATCGCCGACGAAGAGCCCTGCGAAGAGATCCGGCGAGCCTTGGCCGAAGAGATCATCTTGAAAGACCTGCGAGGTCAGCCGATCGCGGATCCGGCTCCTTCACATTGATCCCGCCCCCGGAGCTTCCGCTCCCCCCTCTGCACGACCCTGAAGACGCCCGAAAAGAACGAAATGGATCGCCAGATGTCCGAACTGATCAACTCCCTCTCCGCCACAATCGCCCACCGCAAGGCCAATCCCACGCCGGAATCCTATACTGCACGTCTTATTGAAGGTGGGACCGGCAAAATCGCGCAGAAGGTCGGCGAAGAGGCGGTCGAAGTCGTCGTCGCCGCCCTCGAAGAAAGCGACGAGCGCCTCATCTCGGAATTGGCCGATCTCTTCTACCACAGCCTTGTACTCCTCGAACAGCGCGGGCTCTCCTGGCCGGACGTGGAAGCCGAGCTGGCCCGCCGCTTCAAATGAGCGTCATTCGCATCGACCCTGCCTCAGTCAAGACACGGCTCTGAGTCAGGCTGCACAAGCCGTTTCTCGCTCCCATTCCTATTCTCAGACTTCAGCCGTTAAACTGCCTCTGACCCCCGACCCCCAACCCCTTCCAATTCGCGCCCCTTTCCCGGCCGGTGGTAAAATGGACCACGGTGATTCAAGCTGTTTTTACTTTTGGCAGGAGCGGAAGACTATCGCGACATCAGACGAAACGCTAGCAGAATCCATAAAGCTCCGGGAGGAAATCTGATGACTGTTCCTGTAATGACAAGTACACGCAACGGTTCTCCCTACGCCCCAAGGTCCGACTCGGAAGATGCGCGCCAAGACGGAGACATCCTGTCCGCTGCAGGCCTCTCCCTGACCGACGCCATGTTCACCCGGAATGCGATGACGTTCGACGACGTTCTGCTCGTACCCGGCTTCGCCGAAGTGCTGCCCTCCGAAGTCGACATCAGCACACAACTCCATCCCAAGCTCGCACTTAATATCCCGCTCATCAGCGCCGCCATGGATACGGTTACTGAGGCGGACCTGGCAATCGCCCTCGCCCGGCAAGGCGGACTGGGTGTCATTCATCGTAATCTGACAGTGACGCAGCAGGCCGAAGAGGTCGACAAGGTGAAACGAAGCGAGAGCGGCATGATCGTCGATCCGATCACCCTGCGAGCCGAAAACTCCCTGGCCGACGCCGAAGCCGTCATGAGCCGCTATCATATCAGCGGCGTGCCCATCACCGACGACGACAACCTGTTGCTTGGCATTCTCACCAACCGCGATGTCCGCTTCGCCACCGATCACCAGCGCCCCATCTCCGAGTACATGGTTTCGGAGAACCTGATCACCGCCCAGCTTGGCACGACCCTGGACGAGGCGCAGGAGATCCTGCATCGCTACCGCATCGAGAAACTGCCGCTTGTCGACGCAGGCGGCTACCTGAAGGGGCTGATCACCTATAAGGATATTCTCAAACGGCAGGACTTCCCCCACTCCGCCAAAGACGACCGCGGCCGCCTGCTCGTCGCCGGCGCCATAGGCGTCGGTGCACCGGGTCTGCAGCGCGCCGAAAGCCTCGTCAATGCCGGCGTGGATTCCCTTGCCGTCGACACCGCCCACGGACATACACAGGGCGTTATCGACACCGTGAAAGCGGTCCGCGCGCGTTACCCTGAACTGCCCATCCTCGCCGGCAACGTCGTCACCGCCGAGGGCGTGCAGGTGCTGACCGAGGCCGGCGCGAACGTGGTCAAAGTCGGTGTCGGCGCAGGCTCCATCTGCACCACCCGCATCGTCTCCGGCGCCGGCATGCCGCAGCTCACCGCAATCTCCACCTGCGCCGAAGCCGCACAATCGTGCGGCGTTTCCTTGATCGCCGACGGCGGCATCCGCTACAGCGGAGATATCACCAAAGCCCTCGCTTGCGGCGCCTCCGCCGTGATGCTCGGCGGCCTCCTCGCCGGTCTGCACGAATCTCCCGGAGAAATCGTTATCCGCGAGGGTCGTTCCTTCAAGGAGTACCGGGGCATGGGCAGCATCGGCGCCATGAAGGGCCGCGCCGCCGACCGCTATGCCAGCGCCCAGTCTCTCAACGGCGCTTCACCCGATATCGGCGGCAAGACGGTCCCCGAAGGCATCGAAGGGCAGGTGCCCTACAAGGGTTTCCTTAACGAGTTCGTCTTCCAACTCCTGGGCGGCCTTCGCTCGGGGATGGGCTACGTCGGCGCGCAGAATCTGCCCGACCTGTGGCGCAAGGCCCGCTTCGTGCGCATCAGCCCGGCAGGCTACCAGGAAAGCCATCCGCACAGCGTCGTCATTACAAAAGAAGCGCCAAACTACCAAGTGAATCCAGGGAACTAGAATGACTGTAACAGCCGTCGTCGGCGCCCAGTGGGGTGATGAGGGAAAAGGTCGCATCGTCGATTACCTGGCCAAACGGGCCAACTACGTCATACGCTTCCAGGGCGGCGACAACGCCGGCCATACCGTCGTCAACGACTACGGCAAGACAGTACTCCATATCATTCCCTGCGGCATCTTCTATCCGAATGTCCACAACATCATCGGTACAGGCTGCGTCGTCAATCCGCAGTCGCTGCTGGAAGAGATCGCCCATCTGAAGTCAATCGGCGTCAGCTGCGACCGCCTTTGGATCAGCAGCCGCGCCCAGATGGTGATGCCCTACCACCGCAAACTCGACGAGTTGGAGGAGCAGGCACGCGGCGCCGACACAATCGGCACGACGATGCGCGGGGTCGGCCCGGCCTACAGCGACAAGGCCACCCGCTCCGGCCTGCGCATCGGCGACCTCCTCCAGACCGACTGGCTGGAAGGGCGGCTGGACGGAGCTCTACGCACCATCAACCAGAAACTGACGATTCTTGGCGGGCAGCCGGTCGACGGTCGTGAGATGTTCGACCTCCTGATGGAGTACCGCCTGCAGCTGGCCCCCCGCATCGTCGACACCGCGCCCATCCTGCGCATGGCCCTGGAGGCCAACAACGATATCCTGCTCGAAGGCCAGCTCGGCGTCATGCGCGACCTCGACTGGGGCATCTACCCCTACGTCACCAGCAGCCATCCCACGGCGGCCTTCGCCCCCTCAGGCGCCGGTCTGCCGGCCGGCGCCCTCGATGAGGTCTTCGGCGTCTGCAAAGCCTACAGTACCTGCGTCGGAGACGGCCCCTTCCCGGTGGAGTTGCACGACGACATCGGCAAGCGCATGCAGGACGTCGGACAGGAGTTCGGCGCCACCACCGGCCGCCCGCGCCGCTGCGGCTGGTTCGATGGCGTCGCCATTCGCTACGCCGCCTGGCTCAACGGCATGACCGGCCTCGCCATCACCAAGCTGGACGTCCTCGACGGCATTGAAACGCTTAAAATCTGCACCGGCTACCGCCTTGAAGACGACACCGTGCTCACAGACACCGTCCCCGACACCTCCCTGCTCATGCGCGCGAAACCACTCTGGGAGGAGATGCCCGGCTGGGATGGCCCCACAACCGGCTGTGGCAGCTGGGGCGCACTGCCCGTCCAGGCACGCGACTACGTAAACCGCATCTCCGAGCTGGCCGGCGTGCCCGTCTCCTACGTCTCCGTCGGTCCCGAACGCGACAACATGTTCGGCCGCGGCGGCTAGCCAACCTGAGGTGTAGACGCCGCCGGTCGCCGGGTGAGGATTTTGAGACTCCGATCCAGGACAGCCAGGGCCCCGAATCACATCGCCACAACTGAGCTTATTTTCTTTTCATCGCACCAAGCACGCTGAAGCACCAGTCTTGCTCCGGGAGCGGCCTCAATGTCGGACTCTGCTGAATCCAAGCCGACCTTGCAGGGTATCCAGGAGACCGCGCGCATCCTCAGGCTGGCCGTACGTCTTGTATGGCGCTCCAGTCCCCGCCTCCTGGTTGGATTCATCATACTGATGCTGTTGCAGGCGCTTCTGGTCCCGCTCCAGCTCGCTCTGACACGGGTTGTCATCGACCGCGCCGCCTTTGACCTGGGACTGCTCGAGAATCTGGACTCCGCGGCGGCCCTGCTCCCTCTCCTCGTCTGGATTGGGCTGACCGCGGCAGTTCTGGCATTGGGTCAGCTCATCCAGCCCTTCTCTTCGACATTTCAGGGCCTGACCGCCGACCGGCTCACCGGATTTGTGACAGAGCAGATCATTCGCGCCGCCAACCGTATGCAAGGTCTGGCCCGCTTCGAAGATCCTGACTTTGCTGACGACCTCCAGCGGGCTCGCAAACGTTCCACGCGCGGCGCGTTGGATCTGACTCTTTACGTGGGTCGTGCGGCAATCGAACTCTTCACCGCAAGCAGCCTGGCACTGGTGTTATTCTCACTGCATCCCATCGTTCCATTCCTGCTCATCCTGGCGACGCTGCCGCAGATGAAGCGGCAATGGGAATACAGCGAACGTACCATCAGCCATCTCTATATCCAGACTCCGGAATCGCGCCGCCTCGAATACTGTCGCGAGGTTCTTCTGACACCGGACGCCGCCAAAGATGTACATCTGTACGGGATGGGGCCGTTCTTCCGCCGGCGATACGATTCCATTTTCGCCAGCACGACTGAGTCGCTTAACCGGATGCGCAGGCCTCTGGCCGTAAAGGTAGCGCTGGCCGCAACTCTGGCCACCGTTGCCTCATCCGCTGTTTATGTCTATGTCGTTTGGATGATCCTGCAAGGGGAACGAACCGTCGGCGATCTGGCGCTATACGGGGGCGCTGCCACCTTTCTTCAGGTGAACCTGATCGCCTTGGGCGCCGAGATCGGACTTCTGCCTCTTGTTCTGGGCTTTCTGCCCAGCCTGTTTCGGATTCTCGACGCACCTCCCGATCTACAGCAAGGCTGCGCGTCATTCGACAAAACAGGCGCGGAGCGAGACGGTCCGCTGCCTCCCGGGTCCGGAATGGCGGCCAGCCCATATCGGTTGCGGAGCATCGCGTTCGAAGAAGTCTCCTTCACCTATCCGGGCGGCGCCGATCCGGTGCTGTGCGACCTCTCGTTTTCTATGGACCCTGATGAGTGTGTGGCCCTGGTCGGACGCAACGGCGCCGGCAAGACCACGATTGTCAAACTGCTTCTGCGGCTGTACGAACCGACCTCCGGCCGCATCCTGCTGAATGGCGTCGACCTGCGGGACTACGATTTGGAAGAGCTTCGCCGCCAGATGGGCGTGATTTTTCAGGACTTCGTTCGCTATGAACTGACCGCTGCCGAAAACATAGGCATGGGCCAGATCGATCTCCTGGATGACGCAAAGCGGCTCTCGACCGCAGCCGGGCGCGCTGGCGCCGCTGAACTGTTGTGCCGTCTTCCGGACGGGCTGGACACGCAGCTGGGCCGTGAATTTGGCGGCCGCGAACTCTCGGATGGGGAGTGGCAGAAGCTGGCCCTCTCCAGAGCATACCTGCGTGACGCCCAACTCCTCGTCCTCGATGAGCCCACAGCCTCGCTCGACGTGCAGACCGAGTACGATATCTACACGCGCTTTCACGAGCTCACCGGCGACCGCATTACGCTCCTGATCAGCCACCGTTTCTCCACCGTCCGTATGGCCGACCGCATCCTGTTCCTGGCAGATGGGCGCATTCAGGAAGCCGGCAACCATACCCAGCTGATTGAACGCAACGGCGAGTACGCCCGGCTCTACGGCCTTCAGGCCGCCCAGTATCTGGACCAGAATGAAGCGGATGCGAGTCTATGAATCTGGTCGCGAGATCGGGTGAAACTGTGAGAAACCTGCGGCAGTCCGCCACCGCCGCCGCACGCGGCATGTCAGCCAACCTGAGCACATGGAGGCGTGGTCTGGCGCTGGTAGTGATGGCCGCGCCCCGCATCGTTGTAGTCTATCTTACCCTCGTGGTGGTCATCAGTCTCGTCCCGGTTCTGCAGGTATGGCTCCTGAGGCTGCTGGTTGACGGTCTGGCTGTCGCCACGGCTGTCGCCGAGGGCAGCGCCTCCACGGTGTTGGTGCTTGCCGTTCTCTACGCCTTGACCTATGTCATTCCGGCTGGCCTTGAGCCCATCCAGCGAACCCTGAATGTCTGGCTGGAAGATCGCGCGGTGGCCGCGACGGACCGGCGCCTGATGGATGCCGGCATGCGTCTGACAGACCTGATACAGATAGAGCGCCCCGCATTCCAGGATCGGTTACGCCTGGTTCAGGAGGCCATCTTTTTTCTGCCGCGGCTTATCGCTTACATGCAGATGGGTCTTGGCACGGCACTTACCTTGGGAGGCATGCTCCTCCTGCTGGCCCGTCTTCACCCAATCCTGCCCGTGATCCTGGTGGTACTGAGCGCCCCGCACTTCTTCGGTGAGAAGCGCCAGCAGGACGTGAGGTATCAGTCGATGGTCGACCGCTCGCGGGCAGCGCGGGAGATGCGCTACTGCGCGCGCATCACCACTGAGCCGGCCGCTGCCAAAGAGATCCGCGTCTTCGGTTTGGGCGATTTCTTCCTGGGCCGCTTTCGCTCGCGATTCGCTAAAGCATATGAGGAGATGCGCCGGGTCCGCCTGTCGCATCTGCGCGTCTCTGCGGCGTTTACCGGCCTGCATGCGCTGGCGCTGGCAGGAGGCTTCTGGTACGTGGCCGTCCAGGCCCGCGCCGGTCAACTCACCCTGGGCGATATCGCGCTCTATCTCGGCGTCGTGACTCAGACGCAAAGTCGCCTCCAGGACCTGGTGTTCTGGTTTGGCTTTCAGTACGAGATTCTTCTGCACCTGCGCGGTCTATTCTCCTTCCTGGATCAAGCGAAACCGGCCATTGCACTTCCGCCGCCTCAACAGGGCAGGCCGGCGCCCACTGAAATTCGTCGAGGCATCGAGTTGCAGGCAATCCACTTTCGCTACCCCGAGGGTACACTGCCCGTGCTGAAAGAGATCAGCGCCCGTTTGCCCCACGGCGCCGTAACCGCCCTGGTTGGGGCAAACGGTGCCGGCAAGAGTACGCTCGTCAAGCTGCTGACCCGCATGTACGACCCCGATTCTGGCGAAATCCACTTCGATGGCGTCCCAATTTCTATGTATGATCTGCAATCGCTGCGGGGGCGGATCGCCGTTCTCTACCAGGACTTCACCAAGTTCGCGTTGACCTTGCGTGAAAACATCGAGCTGGGAGCGGTCGAGCCAGGAGAGGACGGTCTCCGCGTAGAAGAAGCGGCGCGCTGGTCGGGAGCCGACGAAGTGGCCGGTGGTCTGCCGCAAAGGTTGGACACTTTGCTGACCCGGCGTTTTCAGGGAGGTGTCGAACTGTCCGGAGGGGACTGGCAAAAGGTCGCCCTGGCGCGGGCCTTCGTACGCTCTGCCGCGCTGGTCATCCTTGACGAGCCGACCGCCGCACTGGACGCCGAGGCCGAGTACCGTCTGTTTGAACGCTTCCGCCAGCTCGTCGCCGGCAAGACCGCGCTGATTATCAGCCACCGCTTCTCCACCGTGCGTATGGCCGACCACATCCTGGTGCTCGAAGAGGGCCGCATCACCGAATCCGGTAGCCACGCCGAACTGGTATCGCTGGGCGGTCGCTATGCCGAGCTCTTCGAGATGCAGGCTGGGCGGTACAGGAATTAGTTGTATGAAGAGTTGGGTCAGGTTCGCGCGCTGGAGATCTTTGCTGGTCCTCAACACAGTCACTCAGACTTCCCATGCGTCGACTTACTACATGCATCGACGCGGAGCAATGCATATCTGCTTTCTCGCACCTGAGTCATCTGCCCACTTTCAGCAGATATTTGGAAAGTGTCCCTCAAAAAGCGATAATGTCGGTACGTGCAGGCGTTCCAAAGGTCTATAGGATGGCGAACGGGTTTTTCCCTGCAAGTAATCGCGCCGCTGGATGAGTTCGGCAGAGAATTCGGTATATGCACCCTTACCCGGTTTGTTGAGCCCATCCGTCTAGAGAAAGTACTGTGGACGAAAAGAGATTCCTGGTCCTGAAAACTGATGTGGAAGTCCAGCTCGCCGTGATCGATGAAGTTTGCGCCAAGATCGAAGACCGGGCCCGTGGCTTCAAAACCGACGACGCCCGCCCGATACAGGTCGAGAGCGTGGCCTATCAAATTCACAATTCGTACAGTGCCATCAAGGCCCTCCTCCGCGTGCTCGCTGCCCACTTTGAGTACCAGATCAGCGATGCAATTCACTGGAAATCCGCACTCCTCCTGCGCATGATCCAACCCATTCCCGGCGTGCGTCCGGCTCCTCTGACTAAGGAAACTTTCGCACTCCTCGACGCGTTGCGCGGTTTCCATTATTTTTTCCGTCATGCTTATGCTACGACCATTGATCCCGTTCTGCTCGAGTCTAATCTCCAACTTTCACGCCAGGCGCACAGTTTACTGCACCGAGACATAACTGAATTCTTGGATCAATTGGATCCTTCCGAGGCCAGCTGAGTGAGAACAGGAGAGTTGGAATTGAGCGACAACAGCGCGCACTCATCCCCTCACTCCTCACTCTTCTCCGCTCTCTCATCCCACTGCCGCCCATGACCACCTTCACCCACGAGTCCTACCTCTCTCCGCTGACCTGGCGCTACGGCAGCGAGACCATGCGCCGGACTTGGAGCGAGGCCGAAAAGCGTCGACTCATGCGCCGCGTCTGGGTCGCGCTGGCAGAGGCTCAATTCGAGGCCGGGCTGGTCACAGCCATGCAGGTGGCCGATCTGCGCGCGCGCCAGGACCACATCGACATTGAACGCGCCCAGCAGATCGAGGAAGAGATCCGTCACGACCTCATGGCGGAGATCCGCACCTATGCCGAGCAGTGCCCCGTTGGCGGCCCTATCATCCATCTCGGCGCCACGTCGATGGATATACTCGACAACGTGGACGCCCTGCGCCTGCGTTCGGGCCTCGACCAGATCATCGAAAGGCTGAAGCGCTCTCTGGCCACACTGGCGGCACGAATCGCAGACGAAGCCGACACGCCCGCCATCGCCTTCACCCACATCCAGCCCGCCGAACCCACCACAGTCGGCTACCGCTTCGCCCAGCACGGCCAGGACCTGCTCGCCGACCTCGAAGAGCTGCAGCGCGTGCGCAACAACGTCCGCGGCAAGGGCATGAAGGGCGCGGTCGGGACCAGCGCCAGCTACACCCAACTGCTCTCCGAAAGCGAGTTCACGCCTCGTCAACTCGAAGAACGGGTGATGAAAAAGTTGGACCTGCCCGCCTACGAAGCCGCCACCCAGACCTACCCTCGCAAGCAGGACTGGCTCGTCGTCAATGCCCTCGCCGGGTTGTGCGCCAGCCTCCATAAGTTCGCCTTCGACCTCCGCATCCTTCAATCGCCCCCGTTCGGCGAATGGAGCGAGCCTTTCGGCTCCAGGCAGGTCGGGTCCAGCGCCATGCCTTTCAAGCGCAACCCTATCGCTGCCGAAAACATTGACAGCCTCACCCGCCAGGTCGCGGCACTGCCCCGCATCGCCTGGGACAACAGCGCCCTCAATCTTCTCGAGCGCACGCTCGACGACTCCGCCAACCGGCGCCTCTACTTGCCGGAGGCCTTCCTCCTGACCGATGAGGTCCTGATCCGCTGCCAGCGTCTCTTTGAAGGCTTGACAGTGTGGCCCGGCCCCACCGCCCGCAACCTGCGCGACTACGGCGTCTTCGCCGCCACCGAACGCCTTCTTATGGAAGCGGTCAAAGCCGGCGGCGACCGCCAGGATCTGCACGAACTGATCCGCGAACAGAGCCTGGTTGCCTGGAAGGCTCTGCAAGAAGGACACCCCAATCCCCTCGTCGACAACCTGATGACCGATCCGCGCATCACCGATCTGATACCGCCCGAACGCGCCCACAGCTTGTTGCAAGCATCCGCCTATGTGGGCGATGCGCCCCAACGCGCCCGAAATATCGCCGCTGCCATCCACGCCGCGGTAGGCTGAGATGCCGCAGCTGCTCCTCTCCGCCGACCCCGGCTTCATGCACCTCGCTCTTGAGGAGTTCCGCCGCGATAGCCACAACGGTCAACCCCTCGAAGAGCTCGCGACCGGTGTTTACCTCGTCGACTGCGACGAAGGCTTCTGGGGCCTGGCCGAGACCTGGATCGACGATCCTCCCGTCTTCGCCCGCCACATCTGCCCCGTCGACATCACCTACCCCCTCATCGCCACGCCCAGAGACCTCTCCCGCCTCAGCGAAGCCGCCGTAGACGAGTACGCCGACCTGCTCGACCCTGAAGTCAGCTTCTCCGTCCAGAGCCGCATCCTCCTCGACCTTCCCTATAAGCCGTTCGACGTCAACCGGGCCGTCTCCGCCGCGCTTGCCCGCGCCACCAACTCCCCCCTGGACGTTCGGCAGCCGTTTCAGATTCTGTCGGTTGTCTGCGCAGCCGCCAACCGGGGTCAGGAATCAGGAAAGCCAGCCGCCTCAAGCGATGGGCAACTGGCCTTCCTGGGTCTCTCGCTTGCTTCGCACAATATATCAGACTGGGCCGGAGGCGTGCGCCGCTTCCGCCGCGAAAAGGAGCAAATCAGCCGCGCTGAGTTCAAAATGCTGGAGGCCCTGGAGGCCTTTCGTATCGACCTGCCCGCCGGCGGCGTAGCCCTCGATCTCGGCGCCGCGCCGGGAGGATGGACGCGTGTCCTGCGCCAGAAGGGGCAGTTCGTGACCGCCGTCGACCCTGCCGAACTGCATCCCCGCCTCGCCGCCGACCGCGGCGTGCGCCACAAGCGTATGACCGCCGAAGCCTATCTGCAGGAAGGGCCCGACGCCTTCGACCTCCTTGTCAACGACATGCGCATGGATGCGCGCGCTTCAGCGCGCCTGATGAACGCTTTTTCCAACCACCTCTATCCCCACGCTGAAGCCCTGATGACGCTCAAACTCGGCAAAACCGCCGCGGCACTCGATCCTGCCTGCACCATTCTGCGAGAATGCTACACCATCCTGCACATGCGCCAGCTCTTCCACAACCGCAACGAAGTGACCATCCATCTCGTGCCAAAACCGGCGTGAGACCCAAGCCTCAGAATCGTCGAACGACGCCAGGCGTCACGGATCCGGTCCGGCAGGCAACCCGTAAAGATACCAATACTCCTTACGCGGGTAGACGTGCGCTACCGATGACTCCCAAATGAAGTCACCGCTCGTCAGCATACTCTGCAACTGCTGGTCTATCGATGCCACTTGAGTCGCCACCGCGTCGGCGCTGTTCGCCTCCAAGGCCTTGTGAATCTCCGCAATCCGTTGACGGTTGCGAATCTCGAACGGGTACTGCACACGGCACTCGCGCCGGTTTTCATTGCAATCGTCCAGAAACCAGTTCAGACTGTTCAGCCGCGCCCGCGCTTCCCGCAACAGCAGGGCCTGGTAGTGGGAGGGGAGCCGCCCGGTGGCCGTGTCAATCTGGGTTTTCGCCGTCGCAAGCGCCTGCTTCTGCTCCGGCGACAGAGAGTCCGACTGCGCCGCCAACTTGTGCAGCCGCGCCAGCACATCCCCGCCGCTGCTCTGTATTGGACGCTCCCCGGTACCGCCGTCCGCAGAAGCCGGTACAACCACCGTTCTGTAAACCTCGCCTCGCATAATGTAGCTCTCGAACTGCGCCGCCATCGCTTCCACGACCGCCAGATCGGTCTCCGGCGCCGCCGCGATCACCGTACTCAGTCTGCTCGCCATACTCTTACCTCCCTAACCCCTATCCTGCTCCAGCCAAAGCGTTACCGGGCCGTCGTTCACCAGCGAGACCTCCATATGCGCCTGGAAAACGCCCTTTTCCACCGCCACGCCTTCCGCTGCCAGCATTGTACAGAACATTTCGTATAGCTCTTGTGCCTGAGCAGGCGGCGCAGCCCGCGTAAAGCTCGGCCTCCTGCCCTTGCGAGCATCACCATACAACGTGAACTGACTCACCGCCAGTACCGCGCCGCCGACATCCTCAAGCCCCAGATTCATCTTCCCTGCATCGTCCTCAAACAACCGCAGACCGGCAATCTTGCGCGCAAGCCACGCCGCTTCGGCCTCCCCATCCTCGTCAGCCACTCCAAGCAGCACCAGAAATCCCAGTCCGATGCCCGCGACCTTCTCGCCGTCCACCTGTACGCTTGCCCGACTGACCCGCTGAATAAGCGCGCGCATTTTCTCTCCTTGCCCCTTGACAAACCGAACATTTGTTCATATACTGTGAACATGAACTTCAGAATCCAACTCGAACCGATGGCAAAACTCGCCCGCATCGGCGAGATCAACGGCTATGAAGCAGCCGGCGACGCGCCCCACGCCGAGCCCACGCGCCCCGGCTGCTTCACCCCCGCGCAGCCCAAGCCCACGCGTCAGGAGCGCAATGCCGCCTCCCTGCGCCGCTCCATCATGAAAGTGGCGACACCGCGCGGCCCCAAGCCTGTCCTGCGCACGATGATGACCACCGCCTGCGAGCGCAACTGCTTCTACTGTCCCTTCCGCGCCGGCCGCAGCAGCGCCGAACGTCTCACCCTCCAACCTGACGAGCTGGCCGACGGCTTCACCCGCATGCAGAAGGCCGGCATGGTCGACGGCCTCTTTCTCTCATCCGGCATCATCGGCGGCGGCGTCAAGGCCCAGGACAAAATTATCGATACAGCCGAGATTCTACGCAAGAAACGGAACTACCCCGGCTACATCCACCTCAAGATTATGCCCGGTTCAGAGTATGAGCAGGTGCGCAGGTCCATGCAGCTGGCGGACCGGGTCTCGATCAATCTCGAGGGCGCCACCGCGGGCAGGCTGGCCAGCCTTGCGCCCCAAAAGGAGTTTTGGGACGACCTGATGCAGCGCCTCCTCTGGACCGAACAGATTCGCAGCCGCGAACGCGTGCGCGCCTCCTCCGTCACCCAGTTCGTCGTCGGCGCCGTCGGCGACACCGACCTGGAGTTGGTTTCGCTCAGCGAGAAACTCTACCGCCAGGCCCGTCTTAGCCGAGTATACTATTCTTCATTCTACCCCGTTCCCGACACCCCCTTTGACGACCTGCCGCCCGCCTCCCTGAAACGGCAGCACCGCCTCTACCAGGCCAGCTTCCTCCTGCGCGACTACAACTGGGACACCGAGGACATCGGCTTCGGCGACGACCAGAACCTCCGCCTCGACGTTGACCCCAAGCAGGCCTGGGCCGACATCCACCTGCGCGCCGCACCCATAGAGCTGAACCGCGCTGACCGCCCCACCCTCCTGCGCGTCCCCGGTATCGGTCCCAAAAGCGCCGACCGCATCCTACGCGCCCGCCGCCAGGGCAACCTCACCGACCTCCAACATCTGCGCGCCCTCGGCGTCCCCTCCCCCCAAAAGGCCGCCCCCTACGTCCTCCTCAACGGCCGCCAGCCCGCGTTCCAGATGTCGCTCTTCCAAGTTCCCGGATAGTATCTCCAACTTCGGGCGACAACGGCCCCACGGCTAAGTAACACCAAGGGGGCGGAAACTTCCTGCTCTGCAAACTTGGAGAGTTCGACCCCACTACAGAGATCCTCGATTCAAACAAGATGCAGCGTGCCTTACGTTTCACACTCTGCGGCGTTACCTCTCAAAAAAGGTGGCTTTCCCTTAAATACCTTCCTGTAGTAGTATTTTCGATTGTTGGAGACCATCCACGGCATCAAAAGATTCCAATGCCTGCCTGAATGCATAGGCTTGCATCTACGCCTTCCGGTAGGCGCCCCGATGAAGAACAGAACGCGGACACAAGCCTTGAGACCGCCGTATGTGCTTCTTTTGGCCGCCATCTCTGCCGCGCTGATCCTTTTCTCCATTCCATGGGTAACTGTATCGAACGCTCAAACCGGATCAGAGACGCCGGTCCCCGGAGCTGGCGGAGACCCGGGAGGTCCGGCCGCGCCTGAGCTGACGACGAGAAAGGGTCCGGGCTGGATAAACCTCTATTGGGAGCCGGTCGCCGGCGCTGTAGAGTACGATGTCTGGTGGCGGATTGGCGCTGACGGCGCCTGGCAGCGCACCTACCAGAGCCCGATTACACAAACCGCCTACGGATTCCTTGGGTATAGCGCCGGCACGACACTGTACTTTACCGTCCGCGCCATCGACGCCGACGGCAGAGTGAGTCCCTGGTCCCAGCAGGCCCAAGATACCGCACTTGCCAGGCTGACTTCGACCCCTACAGTCACGGCGGCAATCACGCCAACGCCCACGTCGACGACAACCTCAACCGAAAGTAGCTCCCCGCCTGTATTGACCGCAGTTTCCACGGGAACGGGCGCAGTCGACCTAAGTTGGACAGCGGTCACCGGCGCGGTGCGGTACGAGCTGTGGGCGTGGGACAGCGCCAGTGACTGGCAGCAACTCGACGACGGCAACCTGACCGGCAGGTCGCGCAGGCACGAAAACGTGACGCCCGGCACGACCTACTACTACACCGTACGCGCCGTGGCCGCCGACGGCACAGCCGGCCCTTGGTCCGACCAGAAATCCGTGACCGTACCCAGTTCAAGGCAGCCTTTGCCCGCGCCGACACTGACTGCACAGCCCACAATGGCCGCCGCGGTCGAGCTCAGATGGAATCCCGTCTCCGGCGCGGTGCGGTACGAGTTGTGGGCGTGGGACAGCGCCGGCGGCTGGCAGCAGCTGGACGACGGTAACCTGACCGACACGTCGCACACGCACACACAGCTTTCTCCCGGCACGATCTACTATTACTCAGTTCGCGCAGTGGACGCCAGCGGCGCAACCAGTGCGTGGTCACAGTTCGCCGAAGCGACCGTGTCCTCGCCGCAGAGCCCCATTCTAACGACTACCACTACATCTACAACTACATCTACCACTACAACCACAACCACAACTACGCCTACAATAGCCGTCACACCAAGGGTCACTGCCACCCCGACGGTTACCGCTACACCGAGAGTTACCGCCACCCCGACAGCGACTTCGCCGGCCCCGGACCCGGCTGCAGAGAGAGCCGCCCTGGTGGGGCTCTACCAGGCAACCGGTGGCGCCAACTGGACGAATAACGACAACTGGCTGAGCAACGAACCGCTCGCCACCTGGGAAGGCGTCTCTACCGACCATAACGGTCATGTTACACGGTTGCATCTCACAAACAACGAGTTGAAAGGACAACTCCCGGACCTGAGCGCCCTCACCAACCTGACGCGCCTGGCCCTGAGCAACAACGAGCTGACGGGGCCGATTCCCGACCTGAGCGCCCTCACCAAACTGACGAGCCTGTACCTCTACCGTAACGAGCTAACGGGGTCTGTCCCTGATCTGAGCACCCTCACCAAGCTGACGGTGCTGCATCTCAGTTACAATGAGCTGACAGGACCGTTTCCGGATCTTGGCGCCCTGCCAAATCTGGATTCGCTGTACCTGGACTTCAACCAGCTGAGCGGGCCGGTGACGGATCTGAGCGCCCTCACCAACCTGGCGAGGCTGTCCCTGAGCCATAACGAGTTGAGCGGGCCCGTACCGGATCTGAGCGCCTTGACCAAACTCGAGAGGCTATATCTCGATCACAACCAGTTTAGTGGGCAGTTTCCGGACCTGAGCGCCCTCACCAACCTTAAAACGCTTTCCCTCGGCTCCAATCAGTTTCCCGGCCCGTTCCCGGATCTGAGCGCCCTTATCGAACTCGAACACCTGTCCCTAACCAACAACCAGCTGACCGGGCCGATCCCGGATCTGAGTGCACTCACAAAGCTGACGAGGTTGTACCTGTTTCGAAACCAGCTGACCGGGCCGATCCCGGAGCTGCGCACCCTCACCGAACTGACGGTTCTGCACCTCAGTAACAACCGGCTGAGCGGGCCGATCCCGGATTTGAGCCACCTCACTAAGCTGACGGAGATCCTCCTAAGTGACAACGAATTGACCGGGCCGGTCCCGGATCTTCACGCGCTTACCCAACTGACACGCTTGAACCTTAGAGGCAATGAACTGTGCCTGCCCGCAGGCCTGAGTTTATCGCATTCGAACTCTGGAGTGGCCGACCACCTGCAGAGTCTGACTCTGCCTTCCTGCACGGCCACGCTTACGCCTACGCCAACTCATACTTCGACACAGACACCTACACCGGGACCCACACAGACTCCAACACAGACACCAACACAGACGCCGACGCAGGCGACCATCTCGACCGCGACACCGACGCCAACCGTATTGCCACTTGTTGTGCCGGACATTCATTTGCAGGCGGGCGATGGCGTGATTGAATTGCGCTGGAACAGAGTACCCGAAGTGGCGCGATATGAAGTTTACGTCTGGTGGGCAAAGATCCCCGGCTGGCAACGCATTGACGACGGCGATGTCACAGGTACTTCGTATGTGCACCGTGATCCAATGCCCGGCAGGGTTTACTGGTACGCAATCTGCTTGGTGGACAGTCGCGGATTTCAGAGAGGATGTACGGACAATCCTTTCCCCTCCGCTGTTCTGACTGGGAACGAGGCAACTGCAACGCCTACAACCACTGCAGCCATAACCCCGACCGCAACCCCGACTGCAACGGCAACCGCGACTGCAACTCCGACTGCAACCGCGAACCCGACCGCAACCGCGACCCCAACTGCAACCGCGACCACAATCCCACAGGACCTCGCTGACGAAAGGACCGCTCTTGTCGCCTTTTACCACGCATCCGACGGTGCCAACTGGATACACAATGACAACTGGCTAACAGATGAGCCGCTCAACACGTGGTACGGCGTCACCGCCGACGCCAACGGCAGAGTGACCGACTTACGCCTCTCGGGCAACGGACTGAGTGGGTCGATCCCCGACTTGAGCGCTCTCTCTCTGCTCACAACCTTGGATCTCGATACCAACCAGTTAACAGGCTCGATCCCCGACCTGAGCGCACTCACCAATCTGGCTACCTTGGACCTCAGTACGAACAGGTTGAGCGGGGGAATCCCCAGCCTGAACTCGCTCACCGGCCTCTCTACTCTGTTCCTCGGCACCAACCAGCTAACAGGTTCAATCCCGGATCTGAGCGCGCTCGTCAACCTGACCGAGCTGGACCTCAACGAAAACGCGCTGACCGGGACAATCCCCGATCTGAGCATGCTCACCAATCTGACATGGCTGATCCTCAGCAACAACCAACTGGAAGGTTCCGTCCCCGATCTGAGCGCGCTCGTCAACCTGACGAACCTGACCCTCAATGACAACCGGTTGGCTGGATCTATCCCGGCCCTGAGCGCTCTTACCAGCCTGACCACTCTGGACCTGAGTAACAACCTCTTGGCAGGTCAAATCCCGGACCTTAGTTCGCTGACAGCCCTGGAATCCCTCAATCTCAGGAATAACCAGCTTGCTGGCCCCCTCCCTGATCTTAGAACCCTGACCAGCCTGACGTGGCTGTCTGTCTCCGCCAATCAGCTGTGCCTGCCCGCCAGTGCCGACCTGTCCGTACTGCATTCAGATGTATCCGCCCACCTGCGCAGTCTCAATCTGCCTTCCTGCACCGTCGTCGAGCACAGGACCGCCCTCGTCGCACTCTATGAGGCGACCGGCGGCGCAAATTGGACCCAAAATGCCAACTGGCTGACCGACCAACCTCTTGCTTCGTGGTTCGGTGTTACAACGGATGAAAGCGGTCTTGTCACTGCACTTCAACTCTCTGGAAACCAGCTCAGCGGGGACGTCTCTGAACTTGGCGCCCTCACAACGCTTACCAGCCTGGAACTCAATTCCAACCAGCTGACAGGGTCGCTCCCAGACCTGTCCGTGCTCACCAACCTGACAACCCTGGACCTCAGCAACAACCGGTTCGATGGCGAGATCCCCGCACTCAGCGCATTCGTCAGTCTGGAACTCCTCGACCTCGGCGCCAATCAGCTCTCCGGCCCTATACCTTCACTGAGTTATCTTACGAACCTGACGACATTGAATCTCAGCGACAACCAATTGACGGGAGGGATTCCTGCCCTCAGTGCCCTCACGAACCTGACAAACCTGGACCTGAGCGAGAACCAACTCGACGATCCGATCCCTGAACTGGCCGCCCTCACCAGCCTGACCGGCCTGGACCTCAGCGATAATCAGTTGGAGGGCCAGATCCCGAGCCTGAGTACGCTCGCCAGCCTGACCAGCCTGGATCTCGGCAATAACCACCTCAGTGGAGAAATTCCAGCGCTTAGTTCCCTCACCGGCTTGACGACCTTGGACCTTGCTGGCAACAACCTCTGTCTCCCCGAAGGCGCAGACCTTTCTGTCTTACATACCGAAGTTGCCGCGCACATTACCGGCCTGAGCCTGCCTTCCTGTGCCGTCCTCGCGGATAGGACTGCCCTGGTTGCGCTCTACGCGGACGCTGACGGCGCCAACTGGACAGACAACACCAATTGGCTGACCGACCAGCCCCTCTCTACCTGGTACGGCATCACAACCGACGACGGCGGCCGCGTGACGGAAGTGAGCCTCTCTGGAAATGGGTTAATCGGTACTCTCCCCGTGCTTAACGCGCTCACCAAGTTGACCAGCCTGGATCTCAATACCAACCAGTTGAGCGGGTCGATTCCTGCCCTGAACGCTTTCACGAATCTGACGAATCTGGACCTGAGCGCCAACCTGTTCAGCGGCGACATCCCGGACCTGGGTGCCCTTTCCAGCCTGACTGACCTGGTCCTGAGATTCAACACTCTGAGCGGTGAAATCCCGGACCTCAGTGCTCTCACCATGCTGACGACGTTGGCTCTCAATCACAACCAGCTGGACGGGCCGGTTCCCGACCTGAGCGCCCTCGCCGACCTGGCGGCCGTAGATCTGTCCGGCAACACCCTTTGTCTGCCTGACAGTTACGACCTTACTTCGCTAAACACAATTGCCGCTGATCACCTTCGAAGCCTCAACCTGTCTGCCTGTTCAGACACCGAGGCCATCGCCAAGGCCAGGGAAAAGGCCGCCCTGGTGGCGCTCTACAACGCAACCGGCGGCAGCAACTGGACAAACAACGACAACTGGCTGACCGGCGAACCGCTCGACGCTTGGCACGGCATCACCACCGATTCCAGCGGCCGTGTGACCCGCCTGTCTCTCGATGAAAACGAGCTGAAAGGGAACATCCCGGACCTCAGCGCCTTGACTGAATTGCGCGTGCTGTACCTTGGCTTCAACAGTCTCAGTGGGCCCATCCCGGACCTGACCGCCTTCACAAATCTGGAGGAGTTGGATCTTACCGAAAACATGCTGAACGGGCCGCTCCCCGACCTCAGCGCTCTCACCAAACTGAGAGGGCTGTACGTTGCTATCAACCTGCTGAGCGGACCGGTCCCCGACTTGAGCGCCCTGACCGAGTTGATTGGACTCGACCTTGCTTCCAACCAATTCACCGGGCCGGTCCCCGACCTGAGCGCCCTCTCTAAACTGATCGTCATCGAATTGAAATTCAACCGGTTCTGCAAGCCAGACGGCGTCACCCTCTCCCATCCACACAGTGACGTGGATGCCCACCTGAAGGGCCTGAACTTGTCCTCCTGCTCTGCGATCGTGCAGGAGCAGAAGGACACTTTGGTCGAGCTTTACAACGCGACCGACGGCCCGAACTGGACACGCCGCGATAACTGGTTGAGCGGCGAGCCGGTCGACAATTGGACCGGCGTAACCACAGGCGATCACAGCTACGTTACGAGTCTGGACCTGGCTGGCAATAACATGAGCGGGACCGTCCCCTCCTTAAACGCCCTCACCGACCTGACCAGCCTGGACCTCAGTGATAACGATTTGAGCGGAGCAGTTCCGTCAATAGGTGCCCTCGCCCTCTTGAAGAGCCTCGACCTCAGCGGCAATGATCTGGGAGGAACGATCCCGTCTCTGGCCTCGCTCGCCAGCCTGACCAACCTGAACCTCAGCAGCAATGACCTGACCAGCCAGATCCCTGATCTGACCGGCCTGACCAGCCTCATTAGTCTGGATCTGTCGGACAATCAGTTGGAAGGAGCAATTCCAGAACTCGCCGCCTTAACAAGCCTCACAAGCTTGGATCTTTCCGGCAATCGGCTCTGCCTGCCGGCAGGTGCCAGCTTGTCACACCCAAACAGCGCGGTGGCCGCCCACCTGCAAAGCCTCAATCCGACTTCCTGCAAAGACTTTGAGACTGAAGCCCTGGCTGCCGAGCGAGCGGCACTGATAGCCCTCTATAACGCGACCGACGGCCCCAACTGGACGCGCAACGACAACTGGCTGAGCAACGAGCCGGTCGGTACATGGCACGGCATCTTTACAAACGAACTGGGACGCGTTAGAGCGCTGGCTCTCGGTAGAAACGGCTTGCGCGGCTCACTGCCGGACCTGAGCGCTTTGACCAATCTCACGGGCATAAGACTCGATTCCAACCACCTGAGCGGTCCGATTCCAGACTTGAGCAGTCTTGTCAGTCTCAGGTCAGTCTACATTCCGGGCAACGACCTGAGCGGGTCCCTGCCCGACCTGAGTAACCTCACCAACCTCACCTATGTGAACATCACGGGGAACGACCTGAGTGGGCCGATTCCTGATCTGAGTAACCTCGCCAACCTGAGAACTCTACACCTTTCGGGCAACCGTTTGAGCGGGCATTTCCCGAATCTGAACGCCAACACCGCCCTCGACTCGCTAAACCTCGCTGGCAATCAGATCACGGGTTCATTGCCAGACCTGGGCAAACTCACGCACTTGAGGGAACTCAATCTCAGCAGGACCCAATTGACCGGGCAGATCCCCGACCTGAGCAAGCTCGCCAACCTGAAAGAACTGTACCTCTCCAATAACCAGCTCACGGGACAGATCCCCGATCTGAGCAAGCTCGTCAACCTGAATATCCTGTACCTCTCCAATAACCAGCTCACGGGACAGATTCCCGACCTGAGCAAACTCACCAGACTGAAGAACCTGCATCTCAGCGACAACCAGTTCACCGGACAGATCCCAGACTTGAACGCCCTCGTCGACCTGAAGAGCCTGGATCTCTCAAACAACCAGCTCACGGGGCAGATTCCGGCTTTGGCCGCGCTCACAAAGCTGAAGACCCTCCATCTCAGCAACAACGGGTTAAACGGAAGGATGCCGGAGATTAGCGGCCTAACCCTATTGGCTTCAATCCGTCTCAACGATAACCAGTTGACCGGGCAAATTCCGGACCTGAGCACGCTCGCCGAGCTGAGTTGGCTTCGCCTCGATAACAATCAACTGAACGGGCCCATTCTCGATCTGAATCAACTCGCCAAGCTGTCTACTCTCACTCTTAGCTTCAACCAGTTGACCGGACCGTTCCCCGATCTGAGCGGACTTACCAGTCTGTCCCGCTTGAACCTCCGGGGCAACCAGCTATGTCGACCGGTCGGCGTAGACTTGGCCGGGTCCAATAACGCCGTAACCTTTCATTTGAATTCGCTCAATCTGGCCGAATGTACCAATGCCGAACTCGCAGCCGTACCGGGCACACCGCAAAACTTGACCGCAACCGTCGCCGCCGACAAGGTCGTACTTACCTGGGATGCCGTGGAGAACGCCGTCAGTTACAATCTTCGTGCTTGGAATGGCTTCGACCTGACGTGGAGCGACGTAGGCGGTGTCCTCACCGATACAACGACCTTCACTCATATTGTCCAAACCGACGGCCGCAACTACTACTACCAGGTCCGCGCCCGCGACGCCAATGACGTGAGAGGCGCCTGGTCAGACCAGCTCTATGTGGCCGTAGTCCCGACCGAATTTCCGCCTCCGCCCCTCTCGCTGGGACTCGAAAGGTACTATCAGAAGCACATGGTGGTTGAAGGCGTGACCGTGTTTGCACCCAATTGGGTATCTGACGAACAGATGATCCGCTCGCGGGCAGTCATCACCGGGATGCTTTCCAACCGGTCCGACGTGCTTGCTACCTTGGCTGGCCACAACACTCGGATTTTCATTCAAGACTTTTACCCAGGCATTGCTTTTAAGTGGGTCGCGGACACGCCGGTTACGGACCCGCACTGCGACACCTTTATCCATGAGTTCGCGCATCTCATCGATTTCGCGCTGGAGGAGCAGACAGACGCTGAAACCTTTGACACACGGCTCCGCGCCCTGTACCTGGCTGCAGTCAACGCAGGTCTCTGGCGGGGATACTACGCAAATACCAATGCCGAGGAATACTGGGCCGAGACGGTCAAATACTGGTTGTGGGAATCGCACCTTATCGACCGCGACCCCGAAATCGTCAAACTGATCGAGGAAACTCTCGGTGAAGTGACAATACCCGCGGCATGCAAACCATGATTCAAAAAAGGTGCGTGGAACAGCAACAGCGAGCAGACCCGTACTTGCGCTCCACTCCAATTCACCCTCTTTTCGACCTACAGGACAGTGTCCCTTTTGAAGAGTAAGCCTCGATTCCAGTTAGCGAAGCGCCTGATACTCCTTCTCTTCTTCGCCATCCTGGCGGTCCTGGCTCCATTCTTCCTCCTCACCGACAGCGCGACCTATGCCCAATCCGAGACCGCGCCGACACTGACCGTACAAGTCGGCGAAGGAGTGATCGAGTTGCGCTGGAATGATGTGGCAGGCGCATCCGCGTATGCGGTGCATGCGTGGTGGGACGAAGACGTGGACTGGGTGCGCATCGACGACGGTGGGGTGAAGGGGACCAGCTATACGCATGGGGACCCTGTGTTGGGCCGGAGGTACTGGTACTCGGTCTGCGTGTTGGACGCTGACGGCGTACAGGGTGCGTGCTCGGATGATCCGTTTCCTTCGGCCGCCGTTTCTGCGCCGTCGACAGCGACTGCCACGCCCACGGCAACGGTCGTCGCCACACGAACGCCGACCCCGACAGCAACCCAGACCCCGACGCCTTCATCACCGTCGGGGGAGAGAGCCGCGCTTGTCGCCCTCTACAACGCCACCGACGGCCCCAACTGGTCGCGCCGCGACAACTGGCTGACGGACCAGCCGCTCTCCACCTGGTACGGTGTCTCCACCGACGCCAACGGCAACGTAACCTGGCTTTTCCTCGGGTCGAACAACCTGAGCGGGTCGATCCCGGACCTGAGTGCGCTTACCAGCCTGAGGAAGCTGGATCTTCTCGTCAATGACCTGAGCGGTTCGATTCCTGACCTGAGTGCGCTCACCAGCCTGAGCGAGCTGCGCCTGGAGATCAACCAATTTAGCGGTCCGATTCCTGACCTGAGTGCGCTCACCAACCTTACATACCTGCACATGGGCAGCAACAGGCTGAGTGGTTCGATCCCGGACCTGAGTGCGCTCACAAAGCTTACACACCTGGACCTTGGCGGCAACCAGTTGAGCGGTTCGATTCCCGACCTCAGTGCCCTCACCAGCCTGGTATCTCTATTCCTGCATAACAACGAGTTGAGCGGCGCAATCCCGTCACTGAGCGCTCTGACCAGGTTGGAACAGATGAACCTCGGCAACAACAATCTGAGTGGGCAGATTCCCAGCCTGCGTACGCTCACAGAACTGAGGGAGTTTTCCATCTGGGGCACGCGGATAAGCGGGCCGATTCCGGACCTGAGTGCGCTCACAGAGTTGATAAATCTGTACCTCAACGATAACGAGTTGAGCGGTTCGGTCCCGGACCTGAGTGCGCTCACGAACTTGAGGAATCTTTACCTCAACGGCAACCAGTTAACCGGGCCGATCCCGGACCTGCGCCCGTTCACAAAGCTCGAGGGAGCAAGTTTCGAAGGCAACCAGCTATGCCTGCTGGCAGGAGCAAGCCTGTCCCATCCGAATGCGGCAGTGGACGCCGCGCTGCAGGTCCTGAACCTGTCAACCTGCCCCGGCACAGCGCAGCCGACGCCCACGCCCACACAGACACCCTCTCCCTCGGCCACTGCAACGCCTACGCAAACGTCTTCCGGCACCCTGCCAGCCCCAACCCTCTCCGCAACCTCCTCAGGCACGAACGCGGTCGCACTCAACTGGACGGCTGTAACCGGCGCAATTCGCTACGAGCTTTGGGCTTGGGACAGTTCAAGTGACTGGCAGCAACTGGACGAAGGGGACCTGACCGGTACGACGCACAGGCACGAAGTCGTGACGCCCGGCACGACCTACTACTACACAGTACGCGCGGTGGCCGCCGACGGCACGACCAGCGCATGGTCGGACCACAAGTTCGTGACCGTACCCAGTGCACCGCAGCCTCTGGCCGCACCGACACTGACTGCACAGTCCACGATGGCCGCCTCGGTCGAGCTCAGATGGAACTCCGTCACCGGCGCGGTCCGATACGAGCTGTGGGCGTGGGACAACGCCGCCGGCTGGCAGCAGTTGGACGACGGCAACCTGACAGCCACGGCCCACACGCACGCAGAGCTATCTCCCGGAACGATCTACTATTACGCAATTCGCGCAGTGGGCGCCAACGGCGCAACCAGCGCGTGGTCGCAGTACGCCGAAGCGACGGTGTCCTTGACGCTGAGCCCTACGCCTACACCTACGGTTACCGCTACACCTGCAGTTACCGCTACACCTGCAGTTACCGCTACACCTGCGGTTACCGCTACGCCTACGGCTACCACTACGGCTACCGCTACGGTTACTGCGACACCTACGGCTACTGCCACCCCCACCGCGACCACGCCGCCGCCTGCCCCTGCTGCCGAGAGAGCCGCGCTCGTCGCCCTCTACAACGCAACCGGCGGCGCCAACTGGACGTACAATGACAACTGGCTGACGCAGACGCCGATCTCTACTTGGTACGGCGTCTTCACCGACAGCAGCGGTCACGTCGCCGAACTGGTTCTCAAAAACAACGGGATGAGCGGGCAACTCCCCAACCTGAACGCCCTCACCAAACTGACCAGGCTGGACCTTTCTCAAAACGACCTGAGCGGACAGATTCCAAGTCTGAGTTCCCTTACCAACCTGACTCTGCTGGACCTCAATCGCAACGAGTTGACCGGGCCAGTCCCGGACCTGAGCGCCCTTACCAATTTGACCAAACTGGACCTTGGTTTCAATGACTTGACCGGGGCAATCCCGGACTTGAGCGCCCTTACCAACTTGAGGATCCTGAACCTGAATTATAACGATCTGACCGGGCAAATCCCCACTTTGGACGGCCTCACCCACCTGTCGAGCCTGAACCTCACTAACAACCGGTTGAGCGGGGCAATCCCTGACCTCAGCTCTTTCACCTACCTGTGGGCACTGTCCTTGAGTCAAAATCAGTTAAGCGGAAAAATCCCTGACTTGGACGCGCTTACCAATCTCGTGTTCCTGTTTCTCGGTTCCAATAGGCTGAACGGAGAAATTCCGGATCTGAGTGCGCTTACCAGACTGCAAAATGTGAATCTCAGCCACAACGAATTGAGCGGGACAATCCCGAATCTGGGCACTCTCACCAACCTGCAGAACATATTTCTCCTAGACAATAGGTTGAGCGGGAAGATTCCGGATCTGAGCTCACTCACCGCCATTAGGGGTATCGATCTGAGCGCCAACCGGTTGAGTGGAGAAATCCCGGATTTGGCCGCCCTTACCGCTATGCATACGCTAAACCTGAGTGATAACCAGTTGACCGGACCACTCCCTGATATGAGTGCACTGACAGACCTGCGAATCCTGTCGCTCCGTGACAACCAGCTGAGCGGCCCAATCCTCAATTTGAACCACATCGCGAAACTGGCTTCGCTGGACCTCAGCAACAACCAGTTCAGAGGGCCATTCCCCGATCTGAGTGCTCTCCCCAACTTGACGTGGGTTGGCCTCACGGGGAATCAGCTATGCCTGCCCCAGGGATTCACCCTGTCCGGTTCAAATACCATTGTGGCCGACCATCTCAACCGCCTCAACCTGCCCACGTGTACCGGCGCTGAATCCATGCTGACGCCATCAGTCCCGCAAAACCTTTCGGCAACCGTCGGCAGTGGAGAGGTTACGCTGAACTGGGATCCCGTGGCGAACGCCGTCGGCTACGAGCTCCAGGTCTGGGACAGCATCGACCGCAGGTGGGGGCCCGCTGGCGGCAATCTGACCACGACGACCTATACGCACGCTGTCCGGACGGATGGCAGGAACTACTATTTCCAGGTCCGTGCCCGCAACGCCGCTCAAGTGCGCAGTGCCTGGTCCAATCGCCTCTATGTGGCCGTGGTGCCAACCCAGTTTCCCCCTCCCCCCCAATCACTCGGTTTTGATTTTCAATATCAAAAGTATCTGAACGTAGAAGGCGTAATTGTGGTCGCCCCCGGTGAAGTGCCTGATGAGCAGATGGTGCAATATAGGGAGATTATTACCGGCATGCTCACCACCCGGTCCGACCTTCTTGCAACCATGGCCGCCAACAATACTGTCATCTTCATAATTAGCGGGCACCAAGGTGGCGTGGCCAACAAGAATCCCGGCCACTGGTCAGCCGCTCTGGGAACCCAGGACCCGAACTGTGGGACCTTCATTCACGAGTTTGCTCACCTGACTCACTTCGCGCTCGAGGACCAGGCAGACGGTCATCAGTTCAACACGCGGCTCAACGCTCTGTACCAGTCTGCCGTGAACAGAGGCAGGTGGACTGGTCTGTACGCGTCAACAAATGCCAGTGAATTTTGGGCTGAACTCGTCAAGTTCTGGCTGTGGGAGTCTCTGCCTCCCTCCTTGTCCGCGACCTATCCCAAGTTGGAAGACTACGATCCTGACGTCGCAGCGCTAATCGAAGAGGAGCTCGGCGAAACGGCCTCAATTCCATCCTCCTGCAAGCCCTGACGTTCTTTACTCGAGTGAACGGCAACCATACCCTCTGTTCGTCCAGATTCCTGTCATTCTCCACCTCCTAATGTTCTTGCGTCCCTCGCCTCCAGGTCCGCGCGCGTGGCCTCTAGTACCAGATTAATATCCATAAATTCCCCCTTCGTTTCGGTCAGTATCAACTGATTGAGCCGTTCGCTCTCCTTAAGCCACTTCCGCCAAGCCGACTTTCTCTTTTTCCTTCCGCGCACCGCCTTCTCGCCGGCGGTCTGCTCTCTCTTATCCATGCCCGTGCTCCCCCATTTCGTGCCCACTACGACCAACCCACAACCCAACTCCCAACACAACCGCCCCCAGCCAGCTCCCCGGCCCGTACAACCCCGTCGCGCCCAGCAATACGCCCAAAGCTCCGGCCCCGACAGCCACCGAAGTCGATTCCGCCCGCCACCCGGACCCGCGCGTTGCCGCCCCCCACGCCGCGCCGCTGCCCGCCCACAGGATCAACCCGATCGGCGCCTCCTCCGGAAAGAAACCGAGCGTGACCAGCGCCATGATCACCACCACAACCGCACGCTGCCGCTCGCGCCGCGCGATGTCGACCCCAATGCGCCGCGTCAGCCACTCCGCGCCCAGCGTGACAACGCAGCCCAGCACCGCATTCAGCCATGGCGCCCCGTGCCCTGTATGGCTCAACACGCTGGCTGGTATGTAGATTAGGCGAAAGAGAAAAAAGAAAGGAATGAACGCGGGGTGAAGAATCTGCCCGCCCATCAACTGCTGCTCAACCCGGCTGCCAGCGCCACTGCTGCCGCCGGCTCCACCCAAACCAGGCTGTCCAGCTGCAGCGCATCCGCGCCTGCCTGCAAGCAGTCGCGTGCCTGCTGCAGTGTATGCACGCCGCCGCCGGCGACCAGCGAGCCGGGCAACTCCAGCGCCTTCACCGCCAGCAGCGCCGCCAGCATCATCGGAAAAGCCCCCGGCCCCAACATCTCACCGCTCACCGCCTGTCCGTCGGGCCGTACACCCGCACCCGGCGGCGGGCTGCCCACCACCACGCCGGCCGCGCCCGCCTCCACAGCCGCCGGCGCAAGCGCCGCCGCACTCGAAAGGGGCAGCTTAACCAACAAGGGCAAATCTGTCTCCAGCAGAACAACCTCCAGCAGCCGGCCGATCTCTTTTTCGCTGGCCTCCGGCTCGCACAGCAGCTCGAACCCCTCGATGCCATCCAAAGCAGAAAGCCGCTCCACCGTCTCCGCCGCGTCGCCGTGCTCGCTGTCCGCTACCTGGGCAATGACCGGACAGCCCAACCGCGGCCACAGCTGGCCGTACCGCCTCACCGCCGCCGACACGCCCCGGTTCTGCAACCCGACGTTGCGCACAAACCCGCCCAATGTCTCCGCCATACGCGGCGGCTGGCTGCCTCCACGGCTGCGCCGCGTGAACGGACCGACAACCACACCGCCAAACCGGGCCGTCTCCAACTCCCGGTGCCTTGCCTCCCCGTAGCCAATACTGCCTGCCGCCAGCATCACCGGGCCTGCCAGCGGCAGACCGATCTTGTGGCCGGGCGCCAGTTCGACAGCGCTTTCAGCCATCCGCAACGCCCGGGCCGATCAACTCCACAAATGTGTCCACGCCAATGTTCGAGCCGCAAAGAATCAGTCCCACCCGTTTCCCCACCGCCTGTTCGCGCAGCGGTCCCCAAAGGGCCGCAGTCGATGCCGCACACGCCGGCTCGACCGCCAGTTTCATCTCATGCAAAAGAAGCCGCATCGCATCCAGCATCTCTTCGTCGCTGACCAGCGCTAAGTCTTCCAGAAAGTGCCTGCATAGCCCGAGACTGTACGATTGCGTCGACGGGGCCCCCAGGCTGGTGGCGATCGTCTCTACCCGCTCAATCGACTCCGGCTTGCCTGTGGCAAAGCTGCGGTGCATCGTATCCGCGCCTTCCGGCTCCACACCGAAGACCGCGCACGCCGGCTGCAGCTGCCTGACCGCCGCACTGATACCCGCGGCCAGGCCGCCACCCCCCACCGGCACGATCAGCACATCCAGCGGCGGCGCATCCTCGCACACCTCCAGTCCCACCGTCGCTTGCCCCGTGACAATCGGACGGCTGTCAAACGGATGCACGAACGCCCGCCCCTCCTCCTGCTGAATACGCTCCACCTCGGCGAACGCCTCATACACGTCGGCCACAAGTACAACCTCTGCTCCATAGCTGCGCGATTTCTCCACCCGGAACTGTGGCGCGGAAGAAGGCATCACGACCTTGGCGCTGATACCGAAAATCTGGGCCGCGTACGCCACCGCGATCGCGTGGTTACCCGCGCTCACTGCGGTCACGCCGCGGGCCCGCGCCTTCTCGTCCAGTTGCAGAATGTCATTCACCGCCCCGCGCGGCTTGAACGTTCCCGTCCTCTGAAAGAGCTCCAGCTTCAGCCAGACCTCCGTGTCCGCCCCAAGTGCCTCCTCCACGGCCTGATTCTGCCAGCGCCACATTGGAGTGCGCAAGACATAAGGATCAATTTGAGCGCGCGTTGTGCGTATCTCTTGCAGTGTAGGGATCTCGAGATCGGTCATTTTGTCAACGGTCATCGTCTATGCCTTGAAATGGGAAAGGAAAAAAAGGAGTGGCCGGGCAAAAGCGAGGAGGCGTGCCCGGCCGCTGTCCGAGGAACTACCGCGCTCGCGGTCACGCGCTCAGCGTCCCCTTCGTGCTCGGTACCCCGGTTCGCCGCTCGTCCAGCTGCGTTGCCGCGTCCAGCGCACGCGCCAGCGCTTTGAACAGTCCTTCCGCTTTGTGGTGATCGTTGCGCCCGTACAGCACGGCCGCATGCAGGTTCATCCGCCCGTGGATCGCAATGCTCTCGAACAGGTGGAAGAGCAGGTCGGTGCTGAGCTCCCCCAGCTTCGGCGTGGTAAACTCCGCGTCAAACACGCAGTACGGTCGCCCGCTCAGGTCGACCACGACCCGCGCCAGCGTCTCATCCATCGGCACATAGGTATGCGCCGTGCGTACGATGCCGCTGCGGTCTCCCAGAGCCTGGTCGATCGCCCGTCCCAGGCAGATACACACGTCCTCAGCCGTGTGGTGCTCGTCGATCTCGAGATCGCCTCCGGCCCGCACCTTCAGGTCAAACAGCCCGTGCCCGGCAAACAGCGTCAGCATATGGTCCAGGAACCCGATGCCGGTCGCCACCTCCGCCGCACCGCTCCCATCCAGCGCCAGCTCCAGCACGATCTGCGTCTCTTTCGTCGCCCGTTCAATTCTGGCCTGTCTCATATTCTATCCAGCCTGTCTCTGCGTCACCGGATCTGAAACCTGTACTATTCGAACACGGGCCGCACTCTTTCCTCAACCCTCTTTTTGCGCTTCTCGCTCTAGAGGCATTTGCGTCCCGCGACCCGTGTCATGCAGCCCGCGCCGTCTCTTGCAGCTGGCAACTGTCCTTCCGCCAATTCTCCCACCCTTTGCGCAACCGGGCAAACCTTAACCCCTTTTGTCCCTCCCCCCACTTTGGGGCGTCGCACCGAAAATCAAACTGCCCCTCCTCGAAAAACTGACAACTCTAGTCCTGCCAATACCACCTACGTTTGACATTTGCACCATTCGGGCTAAAATCCTACTGTGGCCTATTTTCTTGGAATCGACGGCGGCGCAACCAAATCCCATATCGTTCTGTGCAACGGTACCGGCCGCCCGGTCGGCGAAGGCCAGAGCGGCCCCTCCAACTATCATATCGTCGGTGTTGAACAGGCCGCCACCAACCTGTCCGCGGCGATTTCACAGGCTCTGGCAAGATCTGCCGTTTCCCCAACCGAAGTAAAGGCTGCGTGCGCCGGCATGGCCGGTCTCGATGGCGCATCTGATCAGAAACAGATGCATCAGATCCTGCCCACTGCGCTCAAAGCCAGCGGACTGCAGTGCCAGTGGCGGTCGCTAAACGACTCTGTCGTGGCCTGGGCCGGCGCCTTTCACGGAGAACCCGGCGCACTCATCGCATCCGGCAGCGGGGCTGTCGCCTTTGCCGTCGGCGAGAACGGCCGCTCAGCCCGCGCCGACGGTCTCGGCCACTGGCTGGGCGACGCCGGCAGCGGCTATGATATTGGCCGCCGCGGCCTGCGCGCCGCACTGGCCGCCCTCGACGAACGCGGCCCTGCGACCCGCCTTACAGAGCAGTTCCGCGCGATCGCCGGCAGCACACAGAAGGAGTGGATCGGCTGGATTGCCGGGCTCGACGCCAGTATCTCCTACGCACACCAACAGTTCCGTTCCTTCGCCCCGTTCGTATTTGAGGCAGCCGCTTCCGATGATGCCATAGCACGTTCTATCCTGAATGAAGCCGGCGCAGCGCTTGCCGGTACGGCCGCCTCCGTCCTGCGTAAAGTCGGCCTGTTGACCAAACCACAGGTCGCCACCGCCGGCTCCGTTTTGCAGCAGCAGTCCAGCCTTCGCCAGACATTTCGCGACGCACTCAACGCAGATCTGCCCGGCTGTCAGATCGTTCCTGCACGCTCCGACCCGGCCCGCGGGGCCGCCCTGCTGGCCGGCAACGCCGACCTGGTTCCGCAGGACGCACTCCAGGTATGTGGGTAGAAAGATGTCATGCCCGTCTACGTTCCGCCGCTGACAGGGCCTTGCCAACGCCACTCGGGCGGACCAACTAGAGGCACCCGACTTGAGGAATTTCAATGTATCAGGGCTTTGAAATAATCGACTTCCACCTGCACTTCCCCACCAGCAAACCGTGGTTCCCGAATATGGGAAACACAATTCAGCAGTACATCGAAAAAGTGGGTGAGGAACGCGCCCGCAAAGTGCGCGAAATGAGCCGGCCCTATGGCGAACACTGGCGCAAGATGTGGGGGTTCCCGAAAGCGGAGTCGCCCGACGACCACCCGGGAGATAAGGAGCAGGCCCGGCGTTGGGCCGCGGAGCTGGACGAACACGGCGTGCGTGCCGTCGTTTTCGTGACCGGCGGCGGCAACGATCACCTGGCCGAAATCGTCAGCTGGTACCCCGACAAATTCATCGGCTTCGCCCATCACAATCCATTCGAACCCGACGCCGTCGCCCAGCTGGATCGCGCCGTAAACGAGCTTGGCCTGCGCGGCTACAAACTGCTCGCACCCATGATCGAACAGCCGATCGAGGACGAGTCGATCTGGCCGGTCTGGGAAAAATGCGCCGAACTGGATATCCCCGTCCTCATTCACTTCGGCATCCAGGGCAGCGCCGGCGGCATCGCCTGGCACGAGAACATCAGCCCCTTCAAGCTGCACAACATCGCCAAGGCCTTCCCCGACGTGACCTTTGTCATCCCCCACTTCGGCTGCGCCTGGGAACGCGAAACACTCCAACTCTGCTGGGCCTGCCCCAACGTCTGCGTTGACACCAGCGGCAGCCTGCAGTGGATCCGCTGGGTGCCCGGTGACGTGACCGTCAAATACCTGTTCCGCAAATATTACGAGACCATCGGCCCCGGCCGCATCATCTTCGGCACCGACAGCAGCTGGTTCCCGCGCGGCTTCACTATTGAATACCTTCAGGACCAGATGCGAAGCTGCCTGGACTTGAATTTCCCGGAGAGGGACATCCAGCAGATTTTTGCCGGCAACGCCGCCCGCCTGTTGAAGATTGACCTGTAAAGAGTAGGCCCTGGCGCTATGGTGCTATTGAGATATAACCCTGTGTACAGATATCTTTTCCGCTTTCAGAACATGACGCATTACTACTATCCAGCACATCTTTCAGACCGCCGGACGTTCTCGATACCGCGTACTACGACATCCGCAATGAGGTCCGGACTGGGGACCCCATGTACTCTATCCCAAGGAGGATACCAACGATGAAACGCGCCAAACTGTATGTGTTGATAGGCACACTCCTGGTGGCCGCAATGCTCCTGGCCGCCTGCCCCGCACCGGCTGCTGCGCCCGCCGAGGAAGCGGCCCCCGAGTCCGCCGCCGCAGAGGAGGCCCCGGCTGACGAGGTTGTCGAAATCGAGTACTGGCAATACAACTTTGCCGCCAGAGTCGATGCTATGGACCAGTTGATTGCCCAGTTCGAAGAGGCAAACCCGAACATCAAGGTCGTCCACAACGCCGACATCCCCTACGCTGAATTCCGCGACAAGATCGCCGCCAGCGTGCCCGCCGGGGTCGGCCCCGATGTCGCCACTCTCTTCTATGGCTGGCAGTCCGTCTGGATCGATTCCGGATACCTGGTGCCCCTGCCCGAGGACGCCTTCCCGCCGGCTATGGTCGCTGAGAAGTTCAGCCCCATGGTCCAGGCAAGCTTTGTCGAAGGCACGCTCTACACGCTGCCCACAGCAGTGCGCGCCCTGGCCCTTTTCTACAATAAGGACCTGGTGGCGGACGCCGGCCTCGATCCCGAAAGCCCGCCCTCGACCCTGGACGAGCTGGCCGATCAGGCCGCCGCCTGCACCCAGCGTGATGACGACGGCACGCTCGTCGTTCAGGGCTTTGTCGCCGACCCCGCCGCCCAGGACCATCACTGGTTCCGCGAGGTCCTGGTACGCCAGTTCGGCGGTGTGCCCTACACCGACGACTATACCGAGGTCCTCTACAACGACGAGGCCGGCCTGCAGGCCTGGAACTACTTGCTCGCCTTCCACACCGATCTTGCCACCGGCGACCGCGACCTGTTTGACGGCAGCACCAACGCCTTCGTCGGCGGTCACGTCTGCTTCCACGTCGACGGCTCCTTCCGCCTCGGCACCATCGCCAAGAACAATCCGGATATGAACTTCGGCGTCGCCGAACTGCCCTCGCATAACGGCATCAAGAGCACCTTCGGCTCCTACTGGACCCATGGCCTGACCAAGAAGGCCGCCGCCGACCAGGCTCGCTTTGACGCCGCCGTCAAGTTCCTGCAATTCGTCACCAGCGCAGACGCCGGCGCCTTGTGGGTCGACATCGTTGGCGAACTGCCCGCACAGCTCGAAGCCGGCAGCAATCCGGAGCTTCTCGCCGATGAAAAGCTGGGCGCATTCGCTGCAGGGCTCGAATACTCCCACGCTACCTTCTTCGCCGACGAGAGCCAGCAACGGCAGGCCATCATCGACTCCTTCGATATGGTGGTCCTGACCGACGAAGACCCCACCACCGCACTGCAGATCGCTGCCGATACAGACCAGGAGGTCCTGGACGACTTCTGGTCCAGCCGCTAAACCATATTGTGAATGACCGGAAGCGAGAGGGTTCCTGTCCGTCAGGCTATCCTCTCGCCTCCCGTTCTCTCTCTTTGGTGACGGGAAGAAGCCTTCCTGGTCACCTGAAACTCGCTGCAGATAAGTCGGACTAACTCCATGCGCTTTACCCTGCGCCAGCGGCAGATTATCTGGGCCTACATCTTTATGAGCGTGGCCCTGGTCTTCTTTGTCATCATCCGCTGGTACCCAACCATCCTCGCATTTAATGTTAGCTTTCGCGACTGGAATGTCTTCGAAGGCTCCGGCCCCTGGGTAGGGCTGGAGAACTATCAGGAGATCTGGGAGGACGCCGGCAAGCCGCGCAGCTCCGTGACTGCTGCCTTCTCCAATACTGTCCGCTACGTCCTGTTTGGTGTGCCCTCACAGCTGGTCCTGGCGCTGGCTATCGCTCTGCTCCTCGCCCAGATCCGCCGCCTTTCTGCGGTCTTCCGCGTCGCCTATTTCGCGCCTTACGTCACCTCAGCCGTCGCCGTCGCCTTCGTCTGGAACTGGCTATATCAGCCGGAAACCGGCCTGATTAACCAGGGGCTGGACCTGGTCGGCCTGCCCCAACAACCCTTCACCAAGAGTCCCGCGCAGGCGCTGCCGTCGATCACCGCCGTTGCCGTCTGGCAAAACCTCGGCTTTGCAGTCATAATCTTTCTGGCCGGAATCCAGCAGATTCCCAGCCACTACTATGAAGCCGCCCGCATCGACGGCGCCAACGCCTGGCAGCTATTCTGGCGTATCACCCTGCCCCTTCTCAATCCGATCATCGTCTACCTGACAGTCCTGGGAACCATCTCCTATCTTCGGCTGTTCGCACTCGTACAGAATATGAGCCCGCAGGGTACCGGCGGCCCGCTGAAGAGTACGACAACCGTCGTGCTGGAGGTCTATCGGGAGGGGTTTTCCAGCTACAAGATGGGCTATGCCGGCGCGCTAACCGTGCTTCTTTTCTTTCTCATCCTGCTCATTACGATCATCCAACTGCGCTTCTTTTCGCGGCGCGTAGAGTATTAGACAGAGGCGCCCGCGCAAAGCAATAATGGCTTCTTCGGCAGAAATCAGCACAGAAGGCACACTTCAGATAGCAGAACACTTCAAGCCTGCCCAGGGTGGGAGCAGGCGCCGCTTCGGCTGGACGCTTTTAATCGCCTATCTCCTGCTTGCAATCGGCGGCGTCTGCATGGTCACGCCCTTCTTCTGGATGATTCTGACGAGCGTGAAGCCGGCGCCCGAACTGGTGGACTTCTCCTTCTTCCCCGAAAATCCAACCCTGCAAAACTATCTGAATGTGCTAAACACCAGTAGTTTCGAACGCTGGTATCTCAACAGCATTATTGTCGCCATCATCAGCACCACAAGCGTAGTCTTTTTCGACACCTTGGTCGGTTATACTCTCAACAAATTCGACTTTCCAGGCAAGAATATCATCTTCATCGGTATGCTCGGTACGCTCATGATCCCGACGGAGATGCTGATCATCCCCTGGTTTACGATGAGCGTAAATTGGAATTGGCACATCGGCTACGCCCAGTATTGGGGTATCGCCTTCCCCGGTGTCATCACCGCCGCCGGCATCTTTCTCATGCGCCAGTTCTTCGACGGCGTCCCCAACGAGCTCCTGGATGCCGCCCGTATCGACGGTATGAACGAGTTCGGCATCTGGTGGCGCATTGCCGCGCCGCTGGTCAAACCGGCCATAGCCGCCCTGGCGATCTTCAATTTTATCGGCAACTGGAACGCCTACCTGTGGCCGCTGATCCTGGCCAACAGTCGCGCGTTCTACACTTTGCCCGTAGGCCTCAGTTTCTTCCGCGGGGAATCCACTACCCACTGGGAGAAGATCATGACCGCGGCCAGCCTTGCCAGTATCCCTCTGCTCATCGTCTTTCTGGTCTTCCAGCGCCAGATTATCCAGGGGATCGCTCTTACTGGACTGAAAGGCTGAGCCCGCAGATGGCTTGAAACATTCGGAAGGCCCAACAACGCCCCGGCGGGCGTAGCAATTATAGTGCGACATCCTGGCGCACATAACACAGTTCATATCGAAGAGGAGTCCTCTCTTGAAGTTACACGAATACCAGTCGAAGCGGGTTCTCGCCCAATATGGTGTGCCCATCCCCAACGGGGAAGTCGCAACCACAGCGGCCGAAGCGCGCGCCATCGCCGAAAAAGTCGGCAAGCCGGTCGTCATCAAGAGCCAGGTGCTGGTCGGCGGGCGCGGAAAGGCCGGCGGCATCAAGCTGGCAGGCACACCGGATGAGGCCGAGGAGGTGGCTGCACAGATTCTTGGCATGGACATCAAGGGCCTTACGGTGAAGAAAGTCCTGGTGGATGAGGCGGCGGACATCCGTTCCGAAATCTATCTGGGCGCCGTTCTTGACCGCGGCGCGCGTAGAGTAGCCATCATGGCCAGCAGCGAGGGTGGCGTCGAAATCGAGGAGGTCGCTGCCCAATCGCCCGAAAAGATCATCACCGTACATGTCCACCCTCTCCTCGGCATGCAGGGATACCAGGCCCGCCAGCTGGCCTACGGCATCGGACTGCCCAAAGAGCACGTCTCCGCCTTCACCAGGATCGCCCAGAGCCTCTACCGCGCCTTTGTCGAGAGCGACGCCAGCCTCGCCGAGATCAATCCCCTCGTCATCAATGGCGACAACCAGCTGCAGGCCGTCGACGGCAAGATTCTCCTAGACGACAGTGCCCTGCCCCGGCAAAAAGAGCTGGCCGCGATGCGCGACCCCGATGAAGACAGTCCCACCGAGACCGAAGCCCGCGAGGTCGGAATCAGCTATATCGATCTCGATGGCGAGATCGGCTGTATGGTGAACGGCGCCGGCCTCGCCATGGCCACAATGGACATTATCAAACTCTATGGCGGCAGCCCGGCCAACTTCCTCGACATCGGCGGCGGCGCCGGCGCAGACAAGGTACTGGCTGCACTCCGAATCATTCTCCGCGACGCGCGCGTGAAGGCGGTGCTCATCAACATCTTCGGCGGCATTACCCGCTGCGATGAAGTGGCAAACGGCATCGTGGAGGCCATCAACAGCCTCAACGTAAAGGTGCCGATAGTCGTTCGCATGGTCGGCGTAAACGAGGACGAGGGCCGCCAGATTCTGGCCGACTCCAACCTCCCCTCCGCCAACCAGCTCTCAGAAGCCGTCCAGTTGGCCGTCGCCGCCGCCAAAGGAGAAGATGCATGAGCATCCTCGTTGACAACGATACCCGACTGCTTGTACAGGGCATCACCGGCAGCCAGGGTGCCTTCCACGCAGAGCAGATGATTCAGTACGGCACCAACGTCGTGGCTGGCGCCGTACCCGGTCGCGGCGGTCAATGGGCCGTCGGCAACACACCCGTATTCGATACCGTCCACGAGGCCGTCGCCACAACCGACGCCAATACCAGCATCATCTTCGTCCCCGCCGCCTTCGCCGTCGACGCCCTCCTCGAGGCAGCCGACGCCGGCGTCGCACTCATCGTCTGCATCACCGAAAACATCCCTGCCCTTGACATGGCCCGCGCCCGCGCCTACCTGGATTCAACCAAATCCCTGCTGATCGGGCCCAACTGTCCCGGCCTCATCTCACCGGGTTCCGCCAAAGTCGGCATCATGGCCGGCCACATCCACACACCCGGCAACGTCGGCATCGTCAGCCGCTCCGGCACGCTCACATACGAGGTCATCTATGCCCTGACCGCGCGCGGCATCGGCCAGAGCTCCGCAGTCGGCATCGGCGGTGACCCCATCAAGGGGCTCAACTTTCTGGATGTATTGCAGATGTTTGAACAGGACTCCGCTACCGAGCAGGTCGTCCTGATCGGGGAGATTGGCGGCACCGATGAACAGGTCGCCGCCGACTACATCAGAACCGAAATGACCAAACCGGTCACCGCTTTCATCGCCGGTCAGACCGCCCCGCCAGGCAAGCGAATGGGCCACGCCGGCGCCATCATATCCGGCGGCGAAGGTACCGCCGCCGAGAAGATAGAAGCGCTCCAGGAAGCCGGCGTCGCCATCGCCCGTCACCCGGAGGAGATCGCTGAACTGGCCGCCCAGAATATCTGAACCAACGTCCGAAACTGTGCTATCATAGTTGCGAATCCCGCAGCGGACCAATAGACATCGAATGAAGGAGGTTAGTATGTCGGAACAGAGTTCAAACGGCCAGGCCATTGAGGTCCCGGCCGCCGACAGCGAACTGTACGAGCCGCCGTCTGAGGCAGTCGCCAGCGCCAACGTGCCCAACTATTTCGAAATGCGCGACGAGGCGCTCGCAGATACGGAGGCCTACTGGGATGCCCGTGCACGCGAAATGATCGACTGGTTTGAACCGTACGAGAAGGTGCTCGACGACAGCGGCGCGCCGTTCTTCAAATGGTTTGTCGGCGGCAAAACCAATATCGCTTACAACGCATTGGACCGGCACGTAAACTCCTGGCGCAGACACAAACTTGCCCTGATCTTTGAAGGCGAAGAAGGCGACAAACAGAACTACAGCTACTATCAGCTCTGGCAGGAAGTCAACAAGTTCGCCAACGTGCTCAAGGGCAAGGGCGTCGGCAAGGGCGACACCGTAACCATCTACATGGGACGGACCCCTGAACTGATGATCGCGATGCTGGCCGTCACCAAGATCGGCGCCGTGCACTCCGTCGTCTATGGCGGGTTCAGCGAGCAGGCCCTCGCCAGCCGCATCGACGACGCCCAGTCCAGGGTACTGATCACCTCCGACGGCGCCTGGTTGCGCGGCAAAACCGTCAACCTCAAGGACATCTCCGACGAGGCCGTCAAGCGTAGCTCGATTGTAGATACGGTAATCGTCTTCCAGCGTACCATGCAGGATGTGGAGATGACGCCCGGCCGCGATCACTGGTGGCACGAGGAGATGGCCCTCCCCATCGCCAGCCCCATCTGCGAGGCGGAGCCGATGGACGCCGAAGATCCCCTCTTCATCCTCTATACGTCAGGCACAACCGGTCGACCGAAAGGTGTCCTGCATACCTGCGGCGGCTATCAGGTCTACACCGCCACCACACTGAAGTACGTCTTCGACCTCAAGGAGGACGACCTCTGGTGGTGCGCCGCCGACCCCGGCTGGATCACAGGTCACAGCTACATCGTATACGCGCCCTTGATCCTTGGCTCAACCGGCTTCATGTACGAAGGCGCGCCCGACTATCCCCACCCCAATCGCTACTGGAAGCTCGTCGAGGACTACGGCATAACCATCCTCTACACCGCGCCCACCGCCATTCGCGGCCTGATGCGCTTCGGCGATGCCTGGGCCGAACAGCACGACCTGTCCAGCCTGCGCCTCCTCGGCAGCGTCGGCGAACCGATCAACCCCGAAGCATGGCGCTGGTACCACCGTGTCATCGGCCGCGAGAACTGTCCAATAATGGACACCTGGTGGCAGACCGAAACCGGCGGCTTCATGATCACGCCCACACCGGTTGTCGCTCTAAAGCCGGGCAGCGCCACGCTGCCCTTCACCGGTATCGACGCCGAAGTGGTGCGCGAAGATGGCTCCACCTGCGAGCCCAATGAGGACGGCTATCTCGTCGTTAAGCGGCCCTGGCCGGGCATGGCCCGTACAGTCTGGGGAGACCCCGACCGCTTTGTCGAACAGTACTGGTCCGAATTTGCCCAGCAGGGCTGGTATTTCACCGGCGACAGCGCCCGCCGCGACGACGACGGCTACTTCTGGATCATCGGCCGCATGGACGACGTCATCAAGGTCAGCGGCTACCGGCTCGGTACAGCCGAAATCGAAAGTGCACTCGTCAGCCATCCCGACGTGGCCGAAGCTGCTTGTGTCGGCATTCCCCACGAGCTGCGCGGTAACGTGATCCACGCCTTCTGTATCCTCAACGACGGCGTTAGCGGCAGCTCCGATCTGGTCGACGCTCTTAAACTTCATGTGCGTCATGAAGTCGGGCCGATTGCCGTGCCCGCCGAGCTGAATATCGTCGATGGACTGCCCAAGACGCGCTCCGGTAAGATCATGCGCCGGCTGCTCAAAGCCCAGGTCCAGGGCCTGCCTATCGGCGACGTAAGTACACTGGCAGACTAAACCGAATCGGGGGCCGGCATCGCTTCAATCCGACGCCGGCCCCCTTTGTTTGCCGATTTGCAGGCTGAGTTCTCCCATTACGCTTAGCGAACTACCTGCCCGTTCCTATAGACCGCTGCTCAGCACAATCTCACCGAATGTCTCTTCCTGTTCCGCCGTAATCTCCCTCTGCTTGATCATTTCCAGTATCGCCAGAAAAGTGACCACGATCTCCTGTCTGCTCCCGCCCTCGGACAGTAGCGAGGAGAAGAACAGCTTTTTCCCGGACTTGCCGGCCTCGCCCGCTATGCCCCTGAAACGTTCGCGAATCGTCTCAATCCGTTGGGCAACGGTGACAGAATAGGCTCGAACTGTCGGGGGCGACGGGTCGCTGGGCAGGTTGCGTAACGCATTCTCCGCGGCCGCCGCCAGCTTTTCTATCGTTAACGCTGACAGATCCAACCTGCGTTCCAACTGCGCCGGAGCTGAACGCGCACTGGTGCGGAGCCCGATCGACGCGCGCAGCCGAAGTTCGCCGGCCGCAGCTCTGAAGCGGCGATAGTCCAGCAACTGCTGGATCAACCCCTCGCTCTGCCCCGCCTCCTCTTCCTCCTCACCTTCCGGCTGCGGCAAAAGGCCGCGGCTCTTGATGTAAATAAGTCGGGCCGCCACCACCAGGAAGTCGGCCAGCGCATCCGGCTCGACCTCCTGCATCGCTTCGATCGCGCGCAGGTACTGGTCCGTTATCGTCACCAGCGAAACTTCCGTTATATCCAGTTCCTCACGTTCAATCAGGTGGAGTAGGAGCCCGATCGGGCCGTCGAAGATCGGAAGGCTGACCGGGTAGCCGGCGCCGAGAGGATTGAGGTCTGTCTCCATGCCGGCTACGACTCGAGCAACGACCGGAAACGCCGCCCATCGTGGGCCAGCTGCAGAAGTCTCTGCGCGGCCGGAATCGCGTCAGAGTCATCCAGGTGATCGATCTCGACCCCGGCGTCTGCTAAGCGTCGTTCGGCTTCTGCCGAGGAAATCGTACCTGCTCCGACCAGGGTCACGTACCGTGCCTGCAGCGCATCTTCCAGCAAAGTGCCCGCGTCCGGCCTGAACTCGTCAAAATAGCTGCCGGCCTCGGCCATTGTCTTGGCCATCGACTCCTCAGATGGAAATAGGACGTAGTGATACTGAGGGATCCCGCTCTGGACGCGCTCGATCTCTCCGATGAGCGTGTCGCGCCATCTCTCGCCCTCCAGCCATTCGCTTCCCGGGCACGGCGTGGCATTGTAGGAAAACTCATGATGGCCCAGGACATCGGTAAGTTGCAGCTCGAATTCCTGCACCAACCATGCAATCAGCCGCGCGCCCGAATGTATCTGCTGCGGCGTCGGCGTGGACCCGTTCATGAAGCTGCCGGCGAAAGCGACGCCGATCGCGTAGGAGTTGTGCCTGTCCACGTGGTGCGTTCGCAACTCCACCGGCTGAGTCTGCAGAATCTCACCATCCGGAGGGATGAAGTAATGGTAACCGATTCCCGACCAGGCACTCTTCCCTCTGTCGAGATCTTCGTCGACGTGCGTTTGGGCGATGTGCTCTGGCCCGACATGCGGCGGCAATGCAGTATGATGGACTGCGATGTGGGTGATGGCAGCCAGTTGGCGCCGCCGGTATTGCAACGTGGGGTGCCGCGGCAAAGCATAGCTGATGTCCCGAATCTGAGGCCGGGCTACCCGTTCCCCCCGGCCCGGCTGCTCTCGTGCATCCGGCACCCCCTGCCGCAGCCGTTCATCTTCGCCGCCCGGCGCTTCCATCTGGACGCCCGCCGAACGTTGTCCATGCGCGCCGGGCACCGTCGCGTCTCCGGTTACCGCCTCTCCCGTCCGCACCGCGTTGATCAGAACGTCCTTCCAGCGTCGCCCCTGCAGCCACTGCTCCCCAGGAGATGTGTGGTTGATGAATTCGTTCACCCCGCGAATACTGGCCAGCGTCAGCTGCGGGTACTTCTCCATCAGCCACGCGATCAACTGACGCCCCGACTCGATCTGTGCCGGGGTCGGTATGTCATCGTTGAACTCCCCGGCAAAGCCGATGTTGATCGCTCTTGCAATATAAGGAACCTTGCCGTCGACTGCCTCCAGCATCGGCTGAGTCTGGTAAATCGCGCCGTTGGAGGCAATGAAAAACTGATAGAGAATCCCGGGAAGACGGCGATGGAACGCCGCAGCAATCGTTTGCAGCGGGGTGATCGGCGGCGCAGCCGTATGGTTGATCACGATAAACTCGACATCGTCAGCCTCGCGCCGGACAATGCGCTGCGAATCACGCGGCAGACGTTCGACCACATCTTCGATCGGGGGCCGCGGCGCCGGAGCCCTCTCCTGGCCGGTCGCCGCCGCGCTGCCGTCTGTCGGTCCGTGACCCCCTTCATCTACGCCTTCGGCCGCCGGCGAGAGCGGTGAATCGGTGAGAATCTGGACGATCTTCTCGTTCAGCGCCCTCTTCCAGGTAGGACCGCTGTCGAAGGTTTTCCCAGGGCTGGACGTGTTCAACAGCTCGCACATGCCAACCACGCTCTCCGCTGTCAGCTGGAATCGAGGCAGCATCCAGGCGCACAGCTGCGCCGCTGCCGTTAGTTGCGCCGCTGGCGGCACAGAATCGTCGAAATTTCCTTCAAGGCAGATGTTCACGCCGGTCAGGCTCCACTCCGCCTCATCATTTACCACCGCCTCAACCTCGGCCACCTGCAGAATCTCTCCCGATTCCAGCACGAAGTAGTGATAGGCGATTCCAGGGTAGCCCTGCGAAATATGGGCCTGTGCAACCGTCTGAATCGGAAGGCCCGATGGCGCGGCCGTGTGACAAACTACCAGCCTCCGTATCTGGTCCAGGGTACGTAGCGCGAACGGATTCTCACCGCGCGGCAGCGCAGAAGCAACATCAACCACCGGCGGCCCGTGGGGCGCAGAAGACGAACGCGCTTCCTCCCGAACATGCAGTTCAGGTGTAGGTTCCGGTTGCGGCGCCGGTTCAACCGTTACGCTTTCCTGCCCCGCGGTGTCAGCGGCCGCGGGCTCGGCATCCTCTCCGACGTCAGCTGTCTGAGCCGCCGGGCTCACACTCAGCCAGCGTGTGAGAATGTCCGACTGCATAGCCTGAAACCAGTTCTCACCGCCGCTGATCAGATCCAGGACAAGCGTATAGTTGCCAGGACGGTCGGGGATAACCATCTGCGCGTCAATGGTGACCGTCTCGCCCGGGGCTACGTCTTCGGGCAGTGCCGTCAATACGGGCCGGCCATCGGGGAACGGAAGCTCTTGCCGATTCTGGAAAAAGTGATAACCGAGGGCAACCGGCTGCGGGCCCCGCGCAGGCCAGGCGATCGTGCCCACGTTTCGGACCGTCACCGGGAAACTGACACGCTGGCCCGGGTAAAGCGGGCTGGGGGGCTTCCCTCTCAGCCACTGCACCCTGTACACCATCCCGCGGCCCATCCGCATCCCTTCGATTGCTTCGACCTCTTGCCGCTCCTCTACAGTCTCGATGGGCCTGTGCGTTGCCCGTAGCTCCGGCTGGGGTTCCGGCTGGCGTCTGAAACTCTCCCTGATCCGCCGCTCCGGCCGGTCCTGATCGGACTCTACATTCCAACGATAGTCGTGCCGCAGCGCAGCGCGGAAATCCTCGATGACGCCCTCTTTCCCCTTGATGTACCAGCGGTCCAGCTGCGGCCAGCGGTACAACACCATCGCCTGAATCTTCTGTGCGTTCTGCCGGTTCCAGCGATCGATTTCGGCGTAGGCTGCCTGTATCCACCCCCGGTTTGCGTTTTCCCAAGGTCCCCCCTGGTCAGTTTCCGTTAAGTATACGGGCAGGTGGCGCATGTTGACCGGAATCGCTTGCATGAAGTCCCGGTATGCCTGGAAATGAACATGGTGCTGGGGAAAGTCAGGCAGTTTGCTGTTATCAAGTATCAGTGTGGGATTCGCCCCGTGCGTATATGTATGCAACGTGATACCGTCGCAGCCGCTTGCGCCGCACTGCAGCAAAATGTCCTGAAAATACTTTATCCAGTCGCCGCTGGGATTGCCGGGATACGCCGTCTGCGTATTCCACGGCGCAACCGCACCCACCAACACCTGGTCTTTCTCATGGCCCTCCAGGCCGTGAATCGCCTCCCGGCACATACTGTAGCAATTGGCATAGAGTTGGGGCGTGATCAACTCCTCATCTTCCTTTACCTCTTTTGCCGCCTCCCGGTCGGTTGCGCTAAGCAGCGCGCTGAACCGTTCAGGCAAGCTGCGCAACGTCGGATCACCTGCGGGCGCGTCGCCAAAGTGCTTGCGCGTGTCGAGCGCCGGCGCCGTACTGGGGCGTCCGACCGCATTGTTCATCTCGTTGCCGATTACCCAGCGGCTGCATCCCCTGCTGGCGGCAACAAAACTGGCGCAGCGGCGGGCGAAGTTGGCGTATTCGCTGCTCAGGGGCAGAGTGCCTAAGGGAAAGCTTCCATTGTTCAGGCAAACAATGATGCCCAAGCCCTGACGGCTGAGTGAGCTGTAATCCTTGCCCGTGAGATCGTTCGGATCATGGCCCACCACTTCGCTGAAGACAATCCAGCCCTGTTTTCTGGCCGCGCGCATATGCTCTTCGCCGCCAAAATCGTGGATGCCAAAGATGTATTCGCTACTCACGGTTCGCAGAGGTTGTCAGGTTCCAAATGGGCGGAGGCCGTCGGCCCGATCTATTCGTGGAATTAGGTTCTGCGGTCGAAACACCCGCTACCGCTCCGTCATGCTTCGTCGGTATTCGCGTAGACCAACTGATGCCTCGTGCAAACGGGGAAGGTTGGGCGCAGTACGAAGGTCAAAACATTGTAATACAGGGAAATTGTTTCAGCAAACAACCGCAAAAAATCAGCTGCATCCATGAACAGGAACAAGCTCTCCTACACCTATGGCAGCAACCGGACCATAGCCACTCCGCGATCAACTCTGATACAGAGATAGCCCCGTCTCTGACCACAAACCACAAACCACAAACCACAAACCACAAACCACAAACCACAAACCACAAACCACTAACCACTGACTACTGACCACTGACTACTGACCACTGACCACTGACCACTGACCACTGACCACTGACCACTGAC
>JAPOVP010000167.1:0-24577 GCA_026708085.1 Caldilineaceae bacterium | reverse complement strand
CCACTGACCACTGACTACTGACTACTGACCACTGACCACTGACCACTGACCACTGCAGTTCTGGGCGGTCCCAACAGTTTTCTGTAGGGGCAGGCCTTGTGCCTGCCCTCGCACACCCTCCAATCTACGCATCCCACGATAAGACCCGGCCTAGCGCCCGCCCTGCGTCTCTCCAAGAGCCGCTGAGAAATTTCAGCCACCGCTGGCATGGATTCCCTGCCGGACTGTTCCCCCCCAAACCCGGGACGCGCCCAAATAATTGGCCGTTCTAAGAGGGCCTCCATCCGTATCTGCAGCATTCGCCGTCGGGCCATCCGGTCGGCAAGACGCCCGCATCTGGCCCAAGGCCGCCTTTCCCTCCTGCAATTCAGTTTACGGCCGGGGACAAGACTCTTCGCCGCAAGCTTCTGTGATCCGCAACCTGCCGCGCCGGTTCCAGGCTGAGTCCTCTTCACGCGCCCAATCCGGTGCCGCCTGCACCGCGGCCGAACTGCTCTCATTCCTGTGCCTGAATCCGATTGAGCAATCGTAGGAGAGGACCGCGCTGTTCCATCCCACTCTCTCCATACTCGCTCAAACCCAGATACACTCTGCGCCGCGCGCGTCGCAGGAGTCCGATCGTCAGGCGCCGCAGACTCTCCTGGCGACGCTGCAACTCGTCCAGGTCACCCCAAATCTTGTCTCGCGGCCAGTTCCTCGAAAGCACATAAGGATGGGTCAGCGGTTGGTGAATTCGCTGCCACCAGCCTTCCGCCCCGATGTCGAGCCAGAACTGCACATCCACCGCACGGTTCCGCAACAGAAAAGTGTATGCCGGTGCGATGAACACGGCACTGTCCTCGACCGTCCATTCCGGCACATAGAGCGCTCCCAGCGCTCCGCTCTCCACCAGGTCAATGTAGGCGCCGCCAATCTCAAGCTTTCGCGAGACCCCTTCGCGCGGAGAACCGGCGGCAACGTGAGTTGCCTCTTCCATCTCGAGGCTTCCTTCCTGTCCCCCGATCGCCCATCGGAATTCTCGCGCCGACCGCGCCAGCCGGTCTGTCATCCGGGCCGCATCAGGCTGGTCGTGGAATCCAAACCCGGGCTGGCTCAGCAGTTCGCCAAAGAGACGGGCGAAGAACCGGTCCAAGGGTGAGAACTCACTCTCCGCCCTGTAACCGGCCAACCATTTTCGCAACCGCTCGTAGAGCTCCCCACTGGCAAATGAGACCCGCCTCTGCACATCTCCCCGCAGACCTTCAAAGTCCCGCAACGTCACGCCCGTGCCGTCACGGTCACTGTAGGTCGCCTGCGCCAGCACGCTTGCCCGCACAGGATCCAGCGGGGCGATGGCGCTCTCAAGAGCCAGCGCCACATCCGCCCGCGGTGGCCGCCGCTGCCAGAGCGGATGTGCGAGCGCGGCCAGGGTCAACAGCGTCCGCACCGCCGGCTCAGCGTTCAGGGCCCGGCTGGGTCGGTGACTGGTAGCCGGTACGCCTCTCTCCTCCAGGCGAGACAGCAAACTGAATCGAAGGGCATCGCTGACAAATGGCGCCAGGACCACGATCTCCCCCGGAGCCACTCCCTCGTCCTTGACCAACCGCTCGATCCCGTCCACGGCCCACTCGATCATCTGGGGATAGAACCGGTGTAAATGCTCGGGAAATACGATCGGACTCTCGCCGGCCTGTTCAACGGACCCGTCCGCGTTCGCCTCTCTATTGCCATCATCATCCTGCTGGCCGGATGCTCGGTTGATTCGGTCGATCAGCGCCGAGGACCCGGACGCCGCGACAAGTGAACCTTGCAGCCTGATGCGTTTCTCGGTGAAGTTAGCTAAACGCCCGGCGTTTTCTGCGTCCGCCCCCAAAAAGGCCCTGTATCCGCCATCCTCATCCACCACGATCAGGGCGCTCTCCAGGTGGGGAAGCCAGCGGCGTACCAGCTCCTGCGCCGCGTATGTCTCCTCCTCGGCGTTGTCCATGATCAGATGGTGAAACTTGCGAAACAGATGGGTCTTGCTCCACTCGTTCTCAAGTATCACCTGCAAAAAGATCTGTATCTGCAGGCTGTAATCGACCAGCGACTCCGCCAGGCACAGCTGCCGGAACTCCCGACTGATGCGGTGGGCCGTTCGCAGGACATTCAGGCGCGCCACCATCTTCTCACCAGGCGGTACCGTACTCTCCAGACGGCCGTATGCCTCCTCCAACGTGAAGCCGTGAAGTGCCGACTTGTTGAGGTTGTCCAGAACCTGGCTTACGATGCGGCTCCTCTGCAGGCGAATCGCATCGAATTCCCCCTGCTGCACCGCCCTCTCCACCAGGCCGGCCATGTGGTACTGCGTCGTCTCCAAATTGAGAAAGGTCGGCTCCCTGCGCGGGTCCGCAAATCCGGCAGCGCCGGCAGCCAGCGGCCAGTACAGCGCCACACTCGAACGAGCCAGAGCCGCTGCCGTCGTCACCTGCACCAGCGACCCCGCAGGTACGTCCGCACCGCGAAGCGCCTCCCGATAGGGCTGTCCAAGAGTGCGCTGTGGCACCAGAACCAGTATCTGATCGCCTCGCACACGCTCCTGGCGCAGAAGCCAGAGGACGCGCTCAATCGCAGCCGAACTCTTTCCGGCGCCAAACGGCCCGCTCAAAAACAGAGTTTTGGACAGGAGTATCGATTCGTCCGTCTCGAATCCGGTCCTTTGCGGAGAAGCCGCTAGGTCTTTCATTCTGTTTGGACTGTGTTGTCGTCGAGGAGGGGCTGGGTCGGCGTCCGGCTTGCTTGACGGACACGCCTCGGATGCCCATGTGGAAAATGCAGCGAATACGACCCAAAACGCGCGCGCACTGGGGCATCAACCCCAGCATCCGCGCATAGCGACTGCCTCAACCTTAGTTGGCAGTGTACTGTTCGGCCAGCAGCGCCTGAATCACCGACTCCGAGTATGCGTACTGACCTTCGCCAATCTTCAGATAGCGGATCTGTCCGGTCTTGTCAATGAAATACATCGCCGGCCAGTAGCGGTTGTTATAGGAGCGCCATGTCTTCCAATCATTATCGATCGCAACTGCGAAATCGATATTTAGCCGCAGAAGGGAGTTCTCCACGTTCTTCACATCCCGTTCGTGCCTGAATTCAGGAGTGTGAACGCCGATGATTACAAAACCGTCGTCCTTGTACTTCTCGTGCCATTCCCTCAACGAGGGAATTACGTTGACGCAGTTGTATCACCCATAGGTCCAGAATTCGACCAGCACGACATTGCCTCGAAGGTCGGCCAACTTCAGCGGTTCCGAATTCAGCCATACCTCGTTAAGAAGCTCCGGCGCCTCTCCCTGCGGCCGCAACTTGGCCAGAAGCTCAAGCTGCGCCGCCGTCGGGCCGGAAAACAGTGACTCACCCGACTCTTCTACAGTGGCAGTCTGGCCCTGCGCCCCATCGCCGGATTCGGCCATCGCATCTTCCTTGTTCGAAGCCTGCTCGGCCCGTTCCTCCGCGACTCGAGTCTGAATTGCCTCTACTTTCGCGTCCTGATCGCTCTGACCGACCTGACTGCCCGAACTGCTCTGGGTCGGCATCGCTGCCGGCATAACGCAGCCGGCCAGTAGCAACCCACAGATCAACGTCAGTAAAGCGTATCGATAGCGCCTTCCACCCTGATGTCGCCTACAACTCAATCGAACGGCGCAACTGTGACCGAGGCCGGGACGATCACGCCGTCCGACTCCATCGTCGGTCCATGCCTTCGTAAGAGTTTTCACGATCATCTCAACATTCTGTCTATGCAAATGGAGGCGCGCAGAGCGCGCCTCCATACGCCGCATTGGGCTTCGCAGCCCCCGGTTCCTACATGTCGTCCTTCTTGTCCATCGAATCCATTCCGTCGTCCATCATCATGCTGTCCATCATCTCTTCGGCCTCGGCTTGCGTGGGAAGCAGCAACTCGTCGCCGATATCGATGACATCGCAGTTGTCAATCTCGTTCGCACTGCAGATGGCCTTGTAGTAGCCGATACTACCGTAGGCTCGTTTGGCAATGGCGCCGAGCGTGTCGCCCGCCACAACGGTATAGGGCGTGTCCCCGTCCTCCATCAGCATGATGTCGCCCATCATCATGCTGTCGTCCTTCATCATGCCGTCTTTGTCCGACATCATCTTGTCATCCTTGTCGGACATCATCTTGTCGTCTTTGTCGGACATCATACTGTCGTCCTTGTCCGACATCATACTGTCCTTCTCACCCATCATCATCATATCCATCTTGGCCATTGCGTCGGCATGCGATGGAAGCATCAATTCATCGCCGATGTGGATGAGATTGCAGTTCGCCAATCCATTGGCGCTGCAGATGGCCTTCCAGTATTTGCTGGCACCATAGGCGCGCCGGGAGATTGAACCCAGCGTGTCCCCTGCCGCGACAGTATAGGGCGTGTCCCCTTCATCCATCAACATGATCTCGCCGCCCATCATACCGTCCTTGTCGGACATCATCTTGTCGTCCTTGTCGGACATCATACTGTCATCCTTGTCCGACATCATCTCGTCATCCTTCTCCATACCCGCTTCCATCATCATCGCTTTATCGATGGTGACCTTGACGAGAGCAGATACATCGGGATAGGAATAGCCGTCATCCACCACGCGTACTGTCCCCTCAATCTCGGGGAGACCCATGTTGGGGCCGGACTGGCGAGGTGCCTGATCGCCGCCAACGCCTGGCTCCTCATTGGCCTCGGTACCTGCGTCCCACAACTGCAGTTCCGCAGTTACGTCCTGCATCCCCTCCATTGCCATGCCGTCCATATCGATGAGAGCGATTCCCCCCTCGCCAGGACCGACGAAAAGGTCATTCGACTGCACAAACATGGTGGCAAACGAAAGGTACGGTGCGTCGGACGTGACCTTTACCTCAAACTCGTAGGCTTGGCCGGGAAGTATCACACCTGGACCATCGGCCCCGGCCGGCGTATTGAAGACACCCGCATGCAAGTCCATGCTGTTCAGTGCTTCAGCCAACGCGGACGGATCACCGTCTTCAGCCAGCGCCTCCAGCCCGTAGCCTTTGTCCTCTTCACCTTCGGTGAAGAGAGGGCCGGGATCGCTGTGCAAAACCCAGACGCCCGGAGCAAACGGTGTGGATAGGTCGCTGTCTCCGGAGATGTTCTCTATGCGTACAACAAAGGTGACCGCATCGCCCATCTCGTCTTTGTCATCTCCGCCATGACCCGACTCGAATGTCGTTCCGTTGCTCGCAATGGCAATTTCAGCCGGAAACAAGACAACGGAAGTGGAGAGTAACAGCATCGCGATAAGCATCAACGAAAGCAGTTTTTTGAGTTGCATGGTCTATCCTCCTCCTTGAGGGTTGGTCAAAACAACATGTTATGCAACAATTGAAACGGCAATAGTCCGCAACCTATAGTATAGCAGATTGAAGTTGCCCTGCCAGTGGGTAAAGATTATGGGAATCTTAACTGCTGGCGCTGTCAGCGCCTCCCCCCAGGTATATTTGTAAGGAAGTCCACCCACCATGGCAGGCGTCAAAATCCTTGTCGTTGACGACGAACCCAGCATCAGTGAAGTAGTCAAACTTTATCTGGTGCGGGAAGGATTCGACGCAACTGTAGTGGACGACGGACGGTCCGCCTTGGATCTGCTGGAATCCGACCCTCCGGACCTGCTCATCCTCGATGTAATGCTGCCTGGCGTCGACGGCTATGAAATCACACGCCAGGTGCGGGCAACAAGCTCGATTCCAATTATTCTACTGACCGCACGCAAAGACGAGATCGACCGCGTCCTCGGCCTGGAGCTCGGTGCCGACGACTATGTCGTCAAACCGTTCAGCACCCGTGAGCTTGTCAGCAGGGTAAAGGCCGTCCTGCGGCGCACGCAGCAGGCGCCGGCGCCGCCCGGCGGCGACAAGCCCATCACCTCCGGCAATATTCACATTGACCCGCGCACGCGTCAGGTCACCGTCGCTGGCAATGGAATCCCTCTGACGGTAAAAGAGTTCGACCTGCTGTGGATGTTTACCAGCAATCCTAATCAGGTCTTTAACCGGGACCAGCTGCTCGATCAAGTCTGGGGCGTGTCAGAGTTTATCGACGCCAGTACTGTCACCGTCCACGTGCGCCGCCTGCGCGAAAAAATAGAGCAGGACCCTTCGAATCCGCGCCATATCATAACCGTATGGGGTGTTGGCTATCGCTTTGAACCGGGAGAGCACGAAGTAACGTCCGGCTGAACACCATGATCCGGACGCCGCAGAGAGGAATCTATGAATACCACGACCCTTTCCCCGTCGCCTTCTTCGCCTTCAATTCGCTTTCTCCTCGGCGTTATTGTAACTGTTCTGGGCGGCCTGCTCCTGTTCCTCGCGGTCCTCAATCCGCCGACGGAAGAGATCTGGGCGATGGCACAGTTCCTGACAGCCACCGCGCTCCTGTCCGTCGTCGCCGTTTACTTGGTCTACCGCTTGGGCTGGCTGCACTACTCCCCCCGCCTCAGCTGGACTCTGCTCGGGGGTTACGGTTTCGCCAGTCTCTTGACCTTTATCAATGTGTTCGTAACCGCCCGGCTTATGTTTGCCAGTGATCACGACCTGCGCCTGGCCGCCGTGCTCCTCATCTTTGCCGGTGGCATCGCAACTGCGCTGGGCTACTTTCTCTCGACCACCTTGTCAGAAAAAATCCAATGGGTAGGCCGGGCTGCCGACGCCATCGCCGAAGGCAGGCGCGACGTGCGCGTCGACGTTGTAGGCAATGACGAGCTGGCCCACCTTGGGAAAACATTCAATCAGATGGCCGCCCGGCTGGAAGCGGCCGAAAGCCGTCACCGCGAGACCGAGCAGATGCGCCGCAATCTGCTGGCTTGGATCGGCCACGACCTCCGCACACCCCTGGCCTCTATCCAGGCTCTGGTGGAAGCCCTGACCGATGGCTACATCACCGACCCCAACGAAATACAGCGCTATCTGCGCACTATCCAGCTCGACGCAGCCGCCCTTTCCGTCCTGATCGACGAACTCTTCGAAATGGCCGAGATCGAGGCCGGCGGCCTCCAACTCGATCGGCAACCCATCTCCCTCTCAGATCTGATCTCAGATACGCTCGAGAGCTTCGCCGTCCAGGCCGAAGAGCTGGGCATCGGGCTTTCCGGCAGCGCCGACCCGCGCGTCGACCCCGTCATGCTCGACGCCGGCCTTATCGGCCGCGTCCTCACCAACCTGATCGGCAATGCCCTGCGCCACACGCCGCCCGGAGGCTCTGTCGCCGTCAGCGCACAGGGAGTCATGGGCGGCGTGCGCGTCGATGTCTTCGACTCCGGTCCCGGCATCCCCGACGAAAGCCTCTCCAAGGTCTTCGAACAGTTCTACCGCGTCGAGCAGTCCCGCAGTCGCGCCCGCGGCGGCGGCTCCGGCCTCGGCCTTACCATCGCCAAAGCCGTCGTCGAATCCCACAGAGGCGTCATCGGCGTCGAAAACCGCGCCGAAGGCGGCGCCCGTTTCTACTTTGTCCTGCCCAACAGATAGGACTGGGCAGAACAAGATACCGTCACAGACCGCGTCAGTTCACCACTGGACAACCGCGAGGACATGGCAATGGATCGCACAAAATATATCGAGACATTCGACAACGGCTCCGGCGGTTGGTGCGCATGGGGGACAGGATCACATCTTCCCGAACTGAAAGACGGCGCATTCGTTACTCGCAGCCCCTGGCGTGTAGACCCCAATCACAGCGCCCCCGGAGCAGGCTATCTGCATCTGCTTGCCTACCTCCACACGCACGCCGACTATTACACTGATGAGTTCGCAGCCCAGGTCGGCGTCAATCGCTTTCTGGCGGAGGGCAAGGACCGCAATCTGACCAACGCGCGCATGACCGTTCGTCTGCGTGGCCATGTGGATCTGAAAGGGGCGTATCTGACGCTGTGGGTGCAGGCAGATGTGGGTGATACGCGACCGAACTTCGCCCTCACAGGCCAGTCCCTTACAGTCACTCAAGACTGGAGCGAGCAGACGCTTCTACTGTCTGATGATCCTTCCCAATGGACCTGTGTGGGGGGGCGTCACGATAAGCAGGATCTTTACGGCTATGGTGACATTCGTGACGCGCTTAGAGATGTGAACTGTGATCTGATCCTGGTGATCTTCCCATTGAACGTAGTTCCCCTCGACGCTCCCCTGGAAATGAAAGATCACCTGCGCACACACCGCGACTACGAGCCGGACTACGCGTACCTCCCCAGCGGGGTCATCGAATTCGACACGATTCAAATCGAGTACCCCGCCTGATCCCCATTGGCAATTCAGGGATACCGGCAACCCTTTCCGGATAGGACATCAACCCGGCGCCCTGCGCACTCAACTGCGCACAGAAATACTGTTTCCTTAACCTGTCCCCTTCCGTCCTGTCTCCACTCAAGTTCGCCAGTCAAATATAACACCGAGCAGTTCAGACGGCTCGTCGTGCATGGTGGCGTAAATGGCGGGAGCTTCCTCCACAGGGACACGGTGTGTCACCAACGGCTCAATTCTAACAGTACCGAGCTGGCAGTAGTGGCGCAGTATCCCCAGATCTTCCAACGTAAAGTGGGACGACGACTCGATCGACGCCCGCAATGCGTGCAGCATCGTCTGATGAAAAACGGTCGGCTGCCGGCCGGCCAGCGCACCGATCGCACCGTAGAGTGCTAACAGCTTGTGCTCGTAGATGAAGTCGAAGAGGTCGGGCGCGCCGCAGGCGTCGACGATCCGGTCGAACGGTCCACCTTCAGAGAGTGACTCGACGTCGCTGTCGTCGCTGATGTCAACTACGCGGTGGGCCCCGAGCTGTTCTGCAATCTCCAGGCGGCGCGGGTCGAGGTCAGTGACAGTGACGTGAGCCCCGAGCGCCCGCGACGCTTGCGCCACCGACTGACCGATCAATCCCAGGCCCGCAACCCACACCCGCATCGGCGCCGCGACGCGGATCCGCCGCGAATGCCTGAAGCCTACACCCGCGATGCCGAAGAGGGCGCAAAACTCATGCTCGAGATCTGGCGGCAGCCCGATGCAGAGGCGCTCGCGCGGGTTGGCGGCGGCCAGATCAACGAGGTGCCAGCCCCGGTGGCCGCCATGATTGCCCAGAAAAACCGTCTCCCCCTCTGAAAACTGGTCGACGCGACTTCCCACTTTCTCGACTATGCTTACATGCTGGTAGCCCGAGCGCGCCGGGAAGCGGCTGCCGAAATCGGCCATCAACGAGTGTCGTTCGGTGCCATTGGTGACGCCCGAAAAAAGCGTTCGCGTAACGATCTCGGTGGGTCCCGGTTGGGGCGGGTCTGGCAGATCGAACAGCCTGGCCTCTCCCAGTTTCGGAAACTCAATACCGATACATCTCATAGCTCCACCCCAATCAAGTCACTGAATTGCCGTCAGTCCGTGAATGCTCCCACCGTACGCAGCAGGGTCTCCTGTACGAGAAGATCGTGTTCAGGCAACCGGTCCGGCTCCTGTTGGCCGGCGATTGTGCGCAGGAAAGCCTTCAGTTCCTGGTCGTAGAGTTCCTGGCGCGAGCGGCTCTGGAATGGGACCGTCTGCACACCGGCAGTATATCCTTCAGCAGCATCTGCCAGGCAGAGACGAATGCGCGAACCCGGTTCGAAGGGCTCCACGATGATGGCACTGCCCGCAGTGCCGTAGACTTCGTAACGGCGGGCCATCGGCTCCGTTTCCATCGCCGCAATGTCCACCATTGCCATGGCCCCGTCAAACTCGAAAACGCCCAATGTGTTGTCGGCGAACCCATCAACGCGCTCGCCTGTCCCGTAGTCATCCGTGCGCAGATAGCAGGCTGATTTGGTCGGTTTGCCGAGAATCCAGACGATCTGATCGAGCATGTGCCCCGCCAGCTCATAGAAAATACCGCCCCGATGGGCGCTGATCTGCTTGCGGCGGTCCGCGGGAATGTTGGTCGACATATGCGCGCGGATTGAGAAGACGTGGCCGAGGAGGCCGCTCCTGGCCCATTCGGCGATCTGGTGGAAACCGTCGTGGTAGCGCAGCATGTAGCCCATCTGAATGAGCAGCTTCTTCTCGCGGGCAGCGGCGTCGACGCGCTGCCACTGCGGCCAGTTGTCTCCAGGGGCCTTGTCGTACCAGACGTGCTTTCCAGCAGCCACGATCTCCTCGGTCTGGTCGAGACTCTCGACGTTCAACCCTTCGGACGCCACCGCCGCGATGGCAGGATCGGCGAGCATCTCCTGCGCTGACTCGAACCAATGCACGTTCGCAAAGCAGGTATCGGAATCTGCGAGCTGCTTTCGGTGCTCAATGTCAGGCTCAAAGACGCCGACCAGTTCAACACCTGGATTCTCCTGCATGGCAATGATTTTGCCTGCGGCGTGCGAGTGCTTTGTCCCGTACTGCGCCATCTGGACAGGCATGGCAACTCCTTATCGGTAGGAATTGGAGAACATACAATTGCTGCATCGCACCATCAGATTGAAACCGCAATTGCCTCCATTTGGCCGCCTTGGCAACTACTTTCCCTCTGCGACCGCCGCCGTAGGGGCGTGTATTTCGTCTATCTCCTCAACCCCCTCAAGGTGCAGTTCATCCTGGAAGTGGCAGGCGCCGAAATGGTCTGCGTCGCCAGCAATCTGTCGCAGAGGGGGCTCCTCCTGCTCGCAGATCGGTTGACGATAGGGACAGCGAGTGTGAAAGCGGCAGCCGGTGGGCGGATTGGCGGGGTCGGGCAGATCGCCTTTGGGCATTTCGCGCAGCGTTTCCAGCCCGGGCATCGGCAGAGGGATCGAGGCCAGGAGCGCTTCAGTATACGGATGAACGGGCCGGACGCAGATCTCGCGGGCTTCCCCCAGTTCGACGATTTTCCCCAGGTACATCACCGCGATGCGGTCACTGACATGGCGAACGACCGCGATGTCATGCGCGATGAAAAGCATGGAGAGACTGAGCTGCTGCTGGAGTGTAAGCAAAAGATTGAGAATCTGGGCCTGGACGGAAACATCGAGCGCAGAGACCGGCTCGTCAGCCACCAGGAAACTTGGTTCGGTTGCCAGCGCACGCGCGATGGCAATCCGCTGGCGCTGCCCCCCGCTGAAAGCATGGGGAAAGCGGCTCTGGTGCGCCGCTCTCAGCCCTACCATCTCCAGCAGTTCGCCCACACGGTCGTCGACAGCCCTGCCCTTGGCCACCTGGTGAAGCATGAGTGGCTCGCCGACGATGTTGCGAATATTCATGCGCGCGTTCAGAGATGAGAGCGGATCCTGAAAGACCATTCCCATCGAACGGCGGACCCGTTTCATCTCCTTTTGCGAAATGTGTGTGATCTCCTCTAGCCCCCCGTCCGCGCCAAAGCGGATTCGACCCGCGGTCGGCTCGACCAGGCGGGCAACGAGACGCCCAACCGATGTCTTGCCGCAGCCGGACTCGCCGACAAGGCCAAGCGTCTCACCCCGGTGGATCGTCAAATCAACGCCGTCTACCGCACGGACCGTGCCGACCTGACGCCGCAATAGTCCCCTCAGAATCGGATAGTGGAGCGCGACGTTCTCAATTTGCAATTGGGCAGTGTCGCCGTCAGCAGGTTGCTCCTGGGAAGCGTCTGAACCCGGTTCAGACCCGAGCACTGGGATCACTCCGACAGCTCTCTGGATATCCCCCGACGTATCCTCCGTTGAAAGAAACGGCTCGGCTGTCGCTGCGACTTCGGAGCCCTGCAACTCACCGCCGTCAGCATAGAGCCAGCAGGCTACGCTATGGTCGGCTCGCAGTTCGACCACGGGCGGCGTTTCGTCGCACTTGGGCATGACGTAGGGGCAGCGGTCGGCGAAGACGCAGCCCTTGGGCACCATCGCAAGTTCCGGGACGACGCCGCGCAAGGACTGCAGGTGCGTCTTGGGCTGGCTGAAGAGACTCGGCATCGACGCCAGAAGGCCCTGCGTGTAGGGGTGGGCCGGCTCCTTGAAAATCTCTTCAACCGTGCCCGTCTCCATGATTTTGCCCAGGTACATCACGGAAATGCGGTCGGCCAGGTTGGCGACGACGCCCATGTTGTGCGTGATGAGCAGCACCGACATGCTCATGCGCTCGCGCAGGTCCCGGATCAACTCGAGGATCTGGGCTTGGATCGTTACGTCCAATGCAGTGGTCGGCTCGTCCGCCAGCAGGAGCTGAGGATGGCAAACGAGCGCGAGGGCAATCAGGGCGCGCTGCCGCATGCCGCCGGAAAGCTCGTGCGCATACCGGTTCATCTGGGCGGCGGGGTTCGGCAGGCCGACAAGGTCAAGCATTTCGACGGTGCGGTCGTAGGCTTCAGCGGGGTCAACCACCTCGTGTTCAAGAATTCCCTCGGTGATCTGCTTTCCTATGGTCATCATGGGGTGAACCGAGCGCATCGGTTCCTGGAAGATCATCGAGACATCGCGTCCGCGAATCTGTCGCAACGCCTTCATGTTCTTGTGCAGCGAAAGCGTCTCTGTCATGCCGCGGCGCGTGCGCAGCCAGATTTCCCCACCTTCGAACAGTGCCGGCGGCGACGGAACGAGGCCGACAATGCTGCGAATCGTGACGCTTTTCCCACAACCGCTTTCGCCCACCAGCCCCACGATCTCGCCGCTGCGCACGTCGAGGCTGACGCCGTTGACCGCCCGCGTTGTGCCGGCAATCGAGCGAAAGCTCACTTGGAGATCACGGATATCCAGTACTTTGTCGGAATCTGGAACCGAGTTCATCGGGTTGAGATCGGGCGGTCAGGGCAGATACAAAATAGAAATGGATCAGAAGTTGGAATATGGGTCAAGGGCGTCGCGCAGCCCGTCGCCGATGAAATTGAAGGCGAGGACGGTCGCCATGATAAAGAAGGCCGGCGCGATCAGCCAAGGCATCTGTGAGAGAAAAGAGACCTTCTGCGCGTCCTGTAGCAGCACGCCCCAGCTGATCATCGGGGGCTGGATGCCGAGGCCCAGAAAGCTCAATGCAGTTTCGCCGAGAATAATGCCGGGCACGGCCAGCGTCGCTGCCACGATAACATAGCTTAGATTGGTGGGCAGTATGTGGCGAATCAGAATCCACCAGGTGCCGCCGCCGCCCATCCGCGACGCGAGTACGAACTCCTCCGACTTAACTGCGAGCGTCATGCCGCGGACAACGCGCGCCAGGCCGCCCCAGCCGACTATCGAAAGCAGGATCGTTATGAGCAGGAAGATGCGAATCGAACTCCAGTGCCGCGGCAGAGACAGAGAAAGCGCCATCCACAGCGGCAGACTGGGAAAGGAAAGCAGCACTTCGATGCCGCGCTGGATCACGGAATCGACCGCGCCGCCGAGGTAGCCCGATGCCATGCCGATGACAATTCCCAGAAGCAGGCTGATGGCCACGCCGATCAGGCCGACAGTGGTTGAGATGCGGCCGCCGAACAGGATGCGGGAGAAGAGATCACGGCCCTGCGTGTCTGTGCCCAGGAGAAAGACCGGCGAATCCTGCGCGCCGAACAGATGCAGGTCGCTGTCCCAGAACAGGAAATTGTACTCGTCTCCGCGCACGAAGAGCCGCAGAGGAAAGCGCTGGGTCGTATCCTTCGTGTACATGCGCTCCATCGTTTTCGGGTCGCGAGACTGCACTGTCGCGTAAACGAACGGCCGCAGGTGGAACTGACCTTCGGCGTCGATGAACGTGGGCAGGAGCGGAGGATGCGCGACCTTCTCCAGAAAGCGTGTGTTCGGATCATATGGAGCAAAGAAAGGACACACCAGTGTTATCAGGTAGATGAATACGAGCGCGAAGGCGGCAACCACGGCAGCATGGTTTCTCAGAAAACGCAGGTAAATGAGACGTCCGTAGGAGACCTGTTTGGTTACGTCGAAACGCGCCTCCGTCCCATTTTCGTTCTGAGGGTGCGGGCCGTTTCCCGCCGCGTTTTGCTCCACTTAGCGCTCCTTCTAACTCTCGAATCGAATCCGCGGGTCAAGCCAGGCCAGGGCGAGGTCCGCCAGAAAGTTGCCGATGACGAGGGCCAGCGTCAGGACCACCAGAATGCTGCAGGCGAGATAGACGTCCTCGCCCAGCAAGGCCTCCAGAAGCAACGGGCCGATCAGGGGCAGCGTCAGGACGATGGCGACGATTGTTGAGCCGCTGATGATCTGCGGGAAGCGCAGGCCGATGCTGGAAATTATGGGATTGATGGCGACGCGCAGGGCGTGGCGAAAGTAGATTTTGGCGCCGGACAGCCCTTTCATACGCGCGGTGTCGATATACGGCTCGCCCAGCGTGTCGAGCATGCGTGCGCGCATGACGCGGATCGTGCTCGCCGTGTCGCCAAGCCCGACGATGAACAGGATAATCCAAACATGCTTGAGCATATCCACGAACTTGGCCCAGGACCATTCCGCCGTCACATATTCGGGGGAGAAAAGACCGGCAACCGTGGTCGCCCCGAGCAAAGTGACCGATAACAGCAGAAAGACGAGCGCTGTAATGAAACTGGGCACAGAGACCCCCAATAGCGCGAGGAAGGTGAAAGAGTGGTCCCAGGCCGAATACTGTTTGATGGCAGAGAGCATGCCTATCGGCACCGCCACTATGAACATGAAGATGAGGGTGGCTATGCTGATCCAGATAGTCAGGCTGAGTCGCTCACCCATCAGCTCGCTGGCGGGGCGGTTGTGCTGCATCGAGTAGCCCATGTCGCCCTTCATCAGCGACCAGGCCCATTTGCCAAAGCGGATGAACCAGTTTTCGCCAAGGCCGTAGCGCGCCCGGTACATCTCCACGGTCGAGTCGATCACCTTGGGGTCGACGTTCTGGTCGGTCAGTTGCTCGCGCAGCGTGGTGAGGAAGTCGCCGGGCGGGAGTTCCACGATGATGAAGCTGACCAGCATGACCACGACCATGACGATGATCATCTGGATGAAACGCTGCAAGATGTAGGTTTTCATGGAATGCCAAGGAAGTGCGACCTGTGGTTGGCGCTGCCGTGAATCAAGATAACCTACGCTGAGTAGCCCTCAAAACGCGTTCTGCGTCCCAATGTGCTGAGCCTCACTCCTGCCAGCCGGTTTCCCAAGACGTCATAACGGCTAAGCTGTCCGGAAGAGTAAAGGAGAGCCCTTCACAGATCGCCAAGCCTGTTCAACAGGTGAAGATCAGTGAAGGGCTCCTCATATCACACGGGGCAAAGTCGTCGATTGACGGCGAACGTCTCGCCCGCGAACTTACAGCAACCGCTATTCAGTCCAGAACCAGGAACGCGGCCAGAACTCCTCGTCTCCCGCGCCCAGTTTCCAGGGAATCTCCTCTTCCCTGCCCCAGATTCCGCGCAGCTTCTTGTTGGCGACCAGCACGTGCGGCACCGTCTGCACCATGCCGATGAACCAGCAGGTATCGGCCATCCACACGCGGCGCTCATGGATCAGCTCTTCCCGTTCTTCCTCGCTGATGACGCTCAGAATCTTGTCGCCCAGTTCGAGGAAGTACTTCAGGTCGTCGGGCGGCTCAACGCCCTGGACCTCGTCAGCAGGCAAATCCCTTGTCACCCACCAGCGGTAGGAGGGCGCGCCCCAGCGCAGACCCGTGCTGTGCTTGAGGTCGAACATCACGTCGCCGCCAATGCTGGACCGGACATAGGCGTGCGAAATACCCTCTCTCCACTCTGCGATCATATCGCCGGGCGAGGCAACGGTGACGACAGTACGCAGCCCAATCGCGTTCCAGCCCTCCGCCGCGATCTCCGCCGACTCCTGTGCGCCGGGATGCCAGCCGGGCGCGGAGCCGAGAATGAAGGTCATGGTCTCGCCGTTTTCGTACGTGCGGAACCCTTCGTCGTCTCTCTCCGTTATGCCCAGATCGTCAAGCATCTGCGAGGCGGCCTCGGGATTGTATTCAACCCACTTCCCATCGATCTCGGGATCAAAGACGCCGGGCAGGCTGAATCCGTGCCCGATCTTGCCCAGACCGAAGTAGGCCGTCTCGTTGATGGTGGCCCGATCGATAGCGATCGAGAGCGCGCGCCGGAAGTCGGCCTGCTTCAGGAGGGCGTCCATGTTTTCGTCATCCGCGTGGGCGCTGAAGTAGATGCCCTGCTGCGCGCCTTCCGGCTTGATCGTGTAGATGAAATCAAGCGTGTCACCGGCCTGTTCATTGAGGAAGGGTACGTCGGTAACCGAGCCGAGGCGGCGCTCCCAGTGGGTCTCCCCCGCGACCAGCTTCAGCAAGATGACATCCTTGTCGCGTGAGCCAAGCAGGAGATTCTCCATCACCTCGACATATGGCATCTGCTGACCCCAACGGTCTACGCAGTGGAAATAGTGGTTGCGGTCGAGGCGCGCGATCTGCCCCTCTGCGTACTCGAACGGCTTCCAACCCCAGAGTACGGGACGCTCAGGGTCCTGAATCGTCATCTGGAAAGGCAGCCGGTCCTGCACCTCCTTCTGGAACTGCTCCTTGGGATCGTCGTACTCGTCCATCCGGTTATAGTCGGGATGGTACTTCTGCACGTAGTGGGGCGCTGACTGGCTCCACAGACCGGCTTCGCCGCCGGCAACGCCGCGACTCAGCTCGAGGAAGAGCGAGTTTGGCTTCGCAAACTCAAAACGGACGGTGAAGTCGTCCACGGCCACGATCCTGTCGGTCGTGGTCTCCATCCCTGCCCAGCCCATCGGCGAATCGAGATATTCTGAGTGGATGACATTGTCGTAGTACCACTGCATGTCGTGGGCGGTGAGAGGCGTACCGTCGGACCACTTGTGTCCTTCGCGCAGGTGGAACGTGAAGCTGGTGGCGTCGTCTGAGACTTCCCAGCTCTCCGCCATGTCGGCTACGAAAGTGCGGGTATCGTCAGCCGTGTAGCGCGCCAGGCCGAAGGTGGCCAGGCCGTTGATGCCGCCGGCATTGCCGATGCGGACAGTGCCGCCGTATTGGCCCTGCTCCTTCTCCATCGCCACCACGTCGTAGTCCGTCCACACAAGCGGATTCGCAGGCAGCCGTTCATCGACAGGAGGCAGTTCACCGGCACTGACAAGCTCGGCACTGGTTGGGCTCTCCGTGTACTGACCCGATGTAGCAGGCGGCAGCTCCGAGGTTGTTTCGGTCTCTGCCGGTGCTTCCGCCGCTTCCTCGGCCGGCGCCGCCGGCGCACCACACGCCACCAGCGCGCTTCCGAGGACGGTCATGCTGGACACGCGAATGAACTGGCGTCGAGAAATCACATGCTTCTTCATGGTTCGCTCCCTTTTTCTATGTTGGCTTGAGTAACGCGCTACGCTTGGCTAAAGGAATCAAAGGAGAACCAGACTGGAGGCGAAACTTCAAAATCTATACAAAGTATACTCGGCGGCTGGGCGCCTGACAAACAGGTTTTTTCACCCTTTCTGCAGGCCGGAAACCGCCGAAGGAACCGGTATGTCGAGGACGCGAATGGGTTAGGAGCGTAGGAATTACTGAGTTGGAGGCAAGGTCAGTTTCGCCTTAAGCCGCGGTGCTGTGCAGGGGTCGCACTGCCGCGGCCAGCGCGCCTGGGAGGAAGGACGCCGCATCAAAAGGAGGTCGGGAGGAGAATTCCTTCTCGTTCCAACTGTGTGCTGACAGCCCCGCAATGAAGCGCAAAAAAAGAGCTGCCGAAACCGGCAGCTCTTAGTCTTTGGAACGAGGTCGCAGCGCTATTCCTTCGGCTTCTCCCGTAATATTCCCGCCCGCTCCACAATCTCAGGCACCGCCTCCTCCTGCCGGTACGCCATGATATGCACCCCGTGCACACCTTCGATCTGCTTCACCTCTTCGATGATCTCCACGCAGATCCGGATGCCCTCCTCCCGCTTGCCCTTCCGCGGCGTCTTCGCCAGCCTGTCCACGACCGCATCCGGGATATGTACACCCGGCACCCGGCTGCGCATGAACTCCGCCGCCCGCTCCGAGCGCAGCGGCCCCACGCCAACCAGCAGATAGACCTTCTCATGCAGCCCCATGTCCCGCGCCCGCCGCATGAACGCCTCGAAAACCGGCACGTCGTAGCAGTACTGTGTCTGGATGAACTGCGCGCCCGCCTCGATCTTCTTCGCCAGGCGCAGGTGCCGCAGATCCTGCGGCGGCACAAATGGGTTCGCCGCCGCGCCCAGGTAGAATTCGGGCGGCGTCGTCAACTTCCGCCCGCTCAGCAAGACGCCCTGGTCCCGCATGATCTGGGCTGTGCGCAGCAGATGCAGCGCGTCAAAATCGAACACGCGCCGCGCCTCCGGTTGGTCGCCCGCGCTCACGTCGTCGCCCGTCAGGCAGAGCACGTTGCGCACGCCCAGCGCCGCCGCGCCCAGCAGATCCCCCTGAATCGCAATGCGGTTGCGGTCCCGGCATCCCATCTGCAGGACCGGCTCATAGCCCGCCCGCGCCATCAGCGCACAGCAGGCCACGCTGCTCATGTGGCAGTTTGCGCCCGAACCGTCCGTCGCATTGATGCCGTCGCAAACGTCGCCCAGCTCCGCGAGGTTGGCGTAAACGTCCTTCGGGTCCGCCGAATCCGGCGCGTTCAACTCAGCCGTCACCGCAAAGTGACCGGCCTCCAAAACCTGCCGCAGTCGGGATTCGCCGCCATGCAATTCCCACTCACCGGCCGCAGAAGTCTGGTCTGGCATTGCCATGGATAGAAAAAAGGAGGTGTGCTCTCGCTGAATTCGGGGAAAGTAGGGCTCGTCTCGACTCGTAGAAAACGCCAGGAACAGATCGCCTCGTCGTAGACCTACTCCAACTCAATCGCTGACCAGCCGGAAGGCCGCTGCGCGTCGGCGCCCTCCAGAAGATTCAGCCACGCGCTGCTGTTCTGCAATGCCCGGTTTACAGGCGGCTGCACAAGCTGAATCTCGCCCGCGTAGCGTCCCATCTGCGCGTCCCGCTGCCACGCCTGCACCCACACGCACGGCATCTCCGGGATCACCTCACAGTGCCCGTTCTGACGCACACCGCCGCAGGGCCCGTTGCGCAGATTCTTCGGGCAGTTCATCGGGCAGGTCATACCCGTGCTGTGTAAGATACACTGCCCGCACATCTGGCAGTTGAACAGATAGCCTTTCGATATCTCTTCGCTCCAAACAAAGACGCGCTCTCTGAACCCCGCCGGCAGTATCCGCTTCAAAACCGGATAAAGCAGCTGCAAGGCCGCCTTCGAGCCCGCGTAAACGCCTTCCAACAACCGCGGCCGGTTCTTGAACCACTCACTGCCAGGCATTCTCTTGGACTCGGCAAACGAAGACACCGTAAAGCTACCTATCCCTCTCTGAAACCTGCGGCGACACCCCGATAATACCACATCACAAGCCGTTCACTTCAGCCCCGCTTCGGCCACCGACCACTAACCACTAACCACTGCAGTTCTCCTTCCACGCCTCGTACTCCGCCTGCGCGTCCTCCCGCAACGGATAGTACTTGCGCAAATCTCCGCCCTCGGCCAGCCGCATGCGCGAAAACTCCTCCCACTCCGCGTGCTCGCCGGCCTTTTCCAGCAACTCAGGAGCCAGTGCAATCGGCACGACAACCGCCCCGTCGTCGTCTGCAACTATGATGTCGCCCGGCATCACCAGCGCATCGCCGCAGGCCACCGGCACATTGACCGCAAACGGGAAAATGCTCGTCTGCGTGTGGAAGTTCGGCGTTACGCCCCGAAGCCACAACCCCAGCTCCAGTTCCTTAGCCTTCGGATAGTCGCGGATGCAGCCGTCAATGACCACACCCACCCCGCCTCGCCCCTGGAAGAAGGTCAGCATCATCTCGCCGAAGACCCCGCTTGCCATATTCGCCCTCGCGTCAACAACCACCATATCGCCTGGCTGCGTATGGTACAGGACATGGCGGTGAAGCTGCTTCTCCGGGTCGTTGTATTCGTCTACGCTGTACTGGTCCTCCCGCTTTGGCATGAACTGGAGCGTCAGCGCCGGCCCTGCCGCGACCTTCCCGGGCGTCCACGGCCGCGGCCCCCGAATCTGCGGGTCGCTGATGCCCATCCTGCTCAGCTCTCCGCTGGCTGTCGCCGACCCAATCTCCGCCAGCCCCTCAACCAGCGCCCGCGGTGGTCGCTGAATGTCCTCCGTCCTGATCGTCATCTCTTCCCCCTCCGGCATTTGCAGTTGTTACTCTCGTCCACGGGCTCCATCCAAAAGTGCTCCGATTCACCTACCCAAGCACCTGCGCCGCCCCAATTATAGCCTTTTCCTCACCCGCCAAAGAATCCTAATTCAGTCGTCCAGGAAACGCGGCCCTCACTCCTCGCTCCTCTCCCACCCAGTTCCCGGCACCTTGTGCGGGCTGAGTGACTGAAAACTAAAAACTGATAGTGGCCCTTTGGATGCAGGATTGCTTTCCCGCTAACTCCCCGTATGGTAGAATCTCTGGAAATTCATCCGTTCGAAAACGAATTCCTGTCAGACTCGTTTCGTCTTAAAGACCAGCGGGTCGACCAAACGCGGCAGTTCGTCCGACTTGCATCGGCTCAGGATTCTCCCAATGGGTAACGACGTTGAACAGACTGCACTGACCAGACTCAGTCTGGGAAAACAGATCTCCTCCCGTCAAAAGCTGCATCTCACCGGCTGCGCCGTACTCCTGGCCGCCGCAGTGATCTTCTCGGCGGGATCCGGCCTTGGCTTCATTATCGGCCGGTTGAGCAGCGACGGCGAGACCGCCGGCTCCACCGTGATCGCAGCCGAGACCGACCGCGCCCTTGCCCCCGATGACCTGGACATCTTCTGGGAAGCGATGGAGCTGGTTGAAGAGGACTTCTACGGAGAGTTGCCCTCGCCCAATGACCGCAGTTACGGCGCCATCCGCGGCGTGCTCAAAACGCTCGACGATACGAACACCGGCTTCCTGACCCCCGATGAAGCTACCAGCTTCATGGAAAGCATCGAAGGCAGCTTCGAAGGCATCGGCGCTATGGTCGAATGGGCCGAAGACGAGGGCGCAGTTCGCATCATCGAACCGTTTGAGGATCAACCCGCCTGGAATGCCGGCATTCGCCCAGGCGATCTGATCATCGCCATCAACGGCCAGAATGTGGCCGAACTGACCGGCCTCAACGAAGCCATCAACAGGATTAAGGGGCCTAAGGGTACCGAAGTACACTTGACCGTCCGCCGCGAAGGATTGGACGAACCTCTGGAGTTTCCCGTTACCCGCGCTCGGATCGATGTCCCTGTTGTCGAGAGCGAGATCTACGGGGACAACGACGAATACGCTTACGTCGCCCTCAAACGGTTTTCCGTCGATGCCAGCAAGAAGCTGCGCGACGAGCTCGAGACTCTACTGACCGACGACACGCAGGGCCTGATCTTCGATCTTCGCAGCAATCCGGGCGGCCTCCTGCGCGAGGCAATCCGAGTGGCCAGCGTATTCCTCGAAGACGAGCGCGTGCTTATCGAACGCTTCAGTGACGGCACCGAAGAAATCTACAATACCGAAGGAAGCGCCCTCGTTCCCAATGACCTGCCCATGATCGTGCTCGTCAACGAAGGCAGTGCCAGCGCCAGTGAAATCGTCGCCGGCGCCCTCCAGGACGTCGAACGCGCACGCCTGCTCGGCGTGACGACCTTCGGCAAAGGCAGCGTCCAACTGCCCCATACCCTCAGCGACGATAGCCTGCTGCGCGTGACGATCGCCCTCTGGTACACGCCGTCCGATCGATCTATCGACGACACCGGACTGGAACCAGACATCGTCGTCGAAAGGACCGTAGAGCAGAGAGAAAACAAGGAAGACCCACAACTTGATCGCGCCCTCGAGCTACTTAGGACCGGGGAGTAACGATACGTTCCCACTGACCACGAATACAGACATTGGCTAAAAAAAAGCAGCAAACGAAGACGGTGCCGACCGGGCCCCGCACCGTCGCCACAAATCGCAAAGCCCGTCACGACTACTTCATCGAGGAGACCTTCGAAGCCGGAATCGCTCTTACCGGCACCGAAATCAAGTCTGTGCGCGCCGGCTCCGTGAACCTGCGTGAAGGTTTCGTTCTCGTCCGCAACGGCGAGGCCTGGCTCATGGGCGTCCACATCGCCCAGTACCGGCACGGCAATCGCTCCAACCACGAGGAAACCCGCTCGCGCAAGCTGCTCCTGCACCGGCGCCAGATCGATCACCTGCACGCGCGCGCAACCCAGCGCAATTGGACCATCGTCCCCCTGCGCATGTATATCAACGACGCAGGCCTCGCCAAGGTCCAGATCGCCCTCGTACGCGGCAAACGGCAGTACGACAAACGCCAGTCCATCGCCAGACGCGACGCCGAGCGCGACGTCAACCGTGCCCTAAAACAGCGTTACACCGGCGGCAACGGCCGGGCCTAGCCGGTCACATAACAGTTGCGCGGCAAACGGCCTGCACCGCCGCACTCTCGGCCCCCCGGCAATCCAGTCGCCCCAACCACAATGAACGCCGACCCGCCGCCGCCCGACGACCAGCTGGACCAGGCGTTGGCTTCCATCCTGACCGCCCGCAAGTACCGCTCCGTACATCCCGGCCTGATACGCGACATCGCCGCCGCCGAACTCGCCAAGGGCCGTTCCATCAAAGAGGCCGTCAAAGCCGCCAAAAGCCAGCTCCATCAGAGCGCCGCCGCCTACATCCGCCGCAACCTCGACTACGACGACGCCCTCCGCCGGCTGCAAACGACCGTCACCGCCGCCGAACGCGGACCCGGCAGCAACCCAAGTGCCGACCCATCCGTGCGCACGCTCCTGCGCCGCCTCATGTCCGCCCACGCCTCAACCCACGAGAGGCTTCCCATCCTCGACACCCTCTATCCGCAGCTCTTCCAACGGCTTACGCCCGTCAGATCAGTCCTCGATATCGCCTGCGGACTGCACCCACTGGCCCGCCCCTGGATGCCCCTCCCTGCCGACGTGCCCTACTTCGCCATCGACATCTATTCCGATCAGATCGACTTCCTCAACCGCTTTTTCAACGTCTTGGGCTACGCCGGCGCCGCCGCACAGCGCAACGCCCTCGACGACATGAGCACACCGGCCGCAGACGTCGCCTTCCTCCTCAAAACACTGCCCTGCCTAGAACAGATCCAGACCGGCTCATCCGAACGCCTCCTCCACCAAATCGACGCCCCAACCCTCATCGTCTCCTTCCCCAACCAAACCCTCGGCGGCCGCAAACAAGGCATGGCCCAACACTACACAACCAGCTTCCTTTCCCGGATCAAAAAAGCCGGCTGGCAAGCCGACTCCCTCACCTACCCCTCCGAACTCATCTACATCGTCCAAAAAAACTAACCACCTCCCTTCGTGCCCTTTCTTGGATAGTCCGGGTCTTGCCCTCGCATTTCTCAGTTCACCCAAACCTCAAAGGACTGGCAAGACTGGTGTTCACTAAAAACTAGAAACTCAAAACTAAAAACTGATCTTCCAATACAAATACCGCTGCGTCGCCGACGTGATCACAAATCCCACCTTCTGCAACACCCGCATCGACGCCACGTTCATATTCGCCGTCTCCGCAATCACCGCCTTCACTCCATCCTCACCCAGCGCCCACCGCACCATCTCCCCAACCGCCTCCGTCGCCAGCCCGCGGTTGTGGTAAGACGGATCGAATCCGTAGCCGATCTCCACCTCGTCATCGCGATTCGGCGGACCTTTGAACGCCAGGCTGCCAACGATGCGCCGCTCCTCCTTCAACACCGCCGCCCACTGGCAATGCCAGTGCGCATGGTGCGGCCTGCGGCGTATGTGGCTGATCGCCCGCGAAACGATCGGCCGCAGTTCGTCCTCCAGCCGCTGCCCGCTCGCCGCCAGGCCCAGCGCCTGCTCCAACCGCGCGAAACTGTCACGCTGCCAGCGCATCTGCTGCACCGTCAGTGCCATCAGCGTCAGACGCGGCGTGTCCAGGCGATTCATCGTTGGGTCGGGTGAACTGGACCTGAAGTCGGCACTGATCGTGGACAATCTGCTGTTGCCGGGATGTCCCGGCCTCCCTTTCCGCTGCCCCTCATTCAGAATCCTGAACAACCGGTCGACTAGATTTCGGACCATGACCGTGCCTATAGACAAGCAACGTACGTTTGAACTCGATTACGACCACCCCATCTTGATTGAACCCGATTGTACGAACGGTGACAATCCCCTGATGCGGGCGGCTCTTCGAAGCCCGCAGATGCAACACCTCACTCTGTGCGTAAATCGTGTCGCCCTCAAACACCGGCGCCGGAAGCCGCACCTCGTCCCAGCCCAAATTGACCGCATTCTGCGAAATATCCGCCACCGACAGCCCCGTAACCAGCGCCAGCGTAAACGTCGAGTCCACCAGCGGCCGCCCCCACTCCGTCTGGCTCGCATAGTGAGCATCGAAGTGAATCGGATTCGGGTTCACCGTCAGCAGCGTAAACCAAACATTGTCCGCCGCCAGCACAGTGCGCCCCAGCCTGTGCTCAAAAACATCCCCCACACTGAAATCCTCAAAAAAGCGCCCCTCGCCCATCCCCAATCTCCTCGCCCATTCCTACGTCGCTTCGCTCTCCCCGCATCACCTACTGACCACTGACTACTGACCACTGACCACTGCAGTTGTGCGGTCGGGCCTATTCGGCCCTCCCTTGTGCGGGGGCTCCGC